>JAGAJB010000034.1 GCA_017626295.1 Clostridia bacterium
GGTCGGAATCGAACCAACGACACGAGGATTTTCAGTCCTCTGCTCTACCAACTGAGCTACAGAGGCAAATGCTTTTGAATGCTCAAATAATATACACCAACAGACAATATTTGTCAATAGAAAGAAAGCAAAAGTTTGCAATGTTTTTAATTTTTTATTTATAAACCACTTGACAAATCATACTATATTTAATATAATTCTTTCGTTGTCAATTGAGGACCATTAGCTCAGTTGGTTAGAGCAACCGGCTCATAACCGGTTGGTCCGGGGTTCGAGTCCCTGATGGTCCACCAAAACTAAAAGTCGCAAGCGTGAGTTTGCGACTTTTAGTTTTGTATTATTCATTATTCAATATTCATCATTCGTTTTTCATTTCAGGACTTTCGACTTTTTAATGAATAATGAATATTGAAGTCGCTTTCGCTGATGAATAATGTATAATTATTATAGAAGTGTCACCGCTTTCTATGCATTCTTTATTATTTGCTCTTAAAAATCTTAATGACAAAATCGGAAAGCACTCAATATTACTATACAAGAAAAATAAATTAAATAATAACAATAAAACTGTTGACAAAACAAAAAAACAATGTATAATATAGTAGTGTTTTGCGAGAGTAAAACTAATTAAATATAGGGGTATAGCTCAGCTGGTAGAGCAGCGGTCTCCAAAACCGCGTGTCGTGAGTTCGATTCTTACTGCCCCTGCCACTAAAAAACGCTGAAATTCTTGATTTTCAAGGGTTTCAGCGTTTTTCTTTAATTTATTTTGAAAGCAAATTATGTTGTCTCTTCGATTATCTTTATAAAAAGTGCAAGTCAAAATGCAAGTCAAAATTATTAACTTCGCGGTGCTTTTAAAGGCTTATGAAAAACAGGCTTTTTCTCCCCTGCCTTCACCATTTCGTGCGAAAGTAAATTTCGCATCTGTGTTAATATTTTTCTGTAATTCTCGTTATTGACCAAGTTATTTTTCTCGTAAGGGTCATTTACTAAATCATACAAAAAGTCATCGAAATAATGCTTTGCACTATGTTTATGCCACCCCGAACCTATTGCACGGGCAGAATATTTCCACGCCTTTGTTCTGACGGCTCTGCCCACCTGCGACTCGCTGATTTGAATGAAAACACAATCTCTTTCAGGTACAGTCTTTTCGTTAACAGGAAGAATATTACCCGAATAACTTTCGGGAACGGGTATTCCTGCAAGGTCTAAAATCGTGGGAGGTAAGTCAATAAGACTTGCCAAGCAATCCTTACTTTCTGTTTTCATAATTGCGCCACCGCCGAAAACAAGCGGAGTATGAACACAGGAATCGTGGCAACTGCGTTTGTATTCAATATTGCGTGTTTTAAAATGGCATCCGTGGTCACTTGTGTAAATTATAACGGTGTTATCGTAAATTCCCTTTTCTTTAAGGGCATCTACAAGTTTCCCTACATTTTCATCAAGTCTGTTTATAGCGGCAATGTAATCGGGGTATTCTTCTTTATAATCACCGGAAAGAAAAGATAAATCTTCGGGAATGGGGTAATTACGGTAATTATCTACTGTATCCTTTGGGCCCTCAAAATGTCCCCTATCATTTTGGTGGTGGGGTTCTAACTGCGAAACAAACATAAAGAACGGCCTTTCTCCGCTATGATTATTAACATATTCAACTGCAAAATCGTTTATACAGTCTGCTCTGTAACCTGTAAAATCAATTTTGTTACCCTTTTCATCAAAAACATAACCGTCATAGCCGTGGGATGTGAATTCAAGCACATCCGCTGCACGCCAGTATTTGTAGCCGCCCTGTTTATTTACAGGGACGGCTGTTTTTTCGCAATGAAGCCCTATACCGGGATAACGGTCAGAGGCAAGGTGCCACTTACCTATATATGCGGTATCATAGCCGTTTTCGTTGAAATAATCCGCCATTGTTTTTGTATTGTCGGGTAAAGGAATCCCGTTCCAATAGCAGCGGTTTTCGGTAGCATATTGCCCTGTCTGCAAACAGGCACGGGCAGGACCGCAAACAGGCTGGCAAGTAAAAGAGTTTTCAAACAGCGTACCTTCCTCACCTAACTCCCAAACATTAGGCATAAGTGCGCCGTTAAGAGTATCCCACCGCTGTTGGTCGGAGAAATAAAAAATTATATTAGGTTTCATAAAAACCACCTTCAAAAATCATTGATTTTAATATAACACAACACCCCATACTATTCAAGAAACAACTGATTGTATTTTGGAAGAATTTTGCATATTGCCTTTTGTTTTGTAAACGCTAAAAACAAAAGGAGGAATCTTTATGGCACAAACTGATACATTTCCCAAGACACAAAACAACTACTCGGTTAAATTACCCGAAACGAATGAAAGCGGATATTACGAAATGCGTCTTGAAAGCATTGGCGGTCTGGGTGCTAATTTATGCGGTAAATTATTAGGTGAATTAGGCGCTGTTCACTTAGGGCTTAATGCTTCTTCTTTTTCAAGTTACGGCTCAGAAAAACGCGGCTCACCTGTAAAATCATACATTCGCTGGAGCGAACCCCAACAGGAGATACTTCTTAACAGTCCAATTGAAAAACCTCATCTACTCGTTTTATTTCATCGCTTGCTTTCTGAAAATTTGCCCGTTACGGCAGGCGTAGAGGAAAACTGTACTGTTATAGTGAACACAAACGAATCTCCCGACGAAACCCGCGATTATTTAAAACTCTACGCCGGAACAGTTTGTTGCATTGACGCAACAGAGTTAGCCTCAGAAACAAAAAGCCGTGTAAATATGGTTATGTTAGGTGCAATTGCGAAAGCATCGGGTTTTATACCCTTAGACGCCGTAAAACAATTAGTTACGGATACTTTAGGGAAAAAGTACCCTGCTTTACTTCAAAACAATTTAGATGGTATTGAGATAGGATACAACAAATTAGTTATAAAAGCCTTTAAACCCGACGGAAAACACGAGAGAGTTCCTTACAAAGAAATAAAAAGCAAATGGGGTTACAAAAACGCGCCTTCAGGGGGTATAAACACGCATTTCGGAAGTTCGGTTTCAAATGACCTTTCCGCTTCACGCGAGGGGTATATTCCGCTTTTCATTGAAGAAAAATGTATTCACTGCGGTCTTTGTGACTCAACTTGTCCCGATATGGTTTTTCAGTTTATACAAAGTGAAGTAAAAGGCAAAAAAACAGTTTTAAACCGCGGTTTAGACTATCATCATTGCAAAGGTTGTCTGCGTTGTGTGGAAATTTGTCCTACGGAGGCTTTAGTGGTTGGTAAAGAATCTGAACACCCCCACAAAAAGTGGTTTGTCAGAAACAAAGACCTTATCGCTGATAACATTGATTTTAATGTTTCGGGTGCAGATCCTTGGATAACGAGCGAGTCATATTTAACTGAAAAACATGTTGACGGAGGTTTGATGTAATATGGAAAAAGCGGAACAGAAAAAAATATTTGAAAGCGGTAACGAACTTGCCGCATACGCCGCAAAACAAATAAATTATCATGTGATGGGTTACTACCCTATTACACCCTCAACCCAGATTGCAGAATTTCTTGACCAAATGGGTGCTGACGGTGAACACGATATTGCTATGATTCCCGCTGAGGGTGAACACAGCGCCGCAGGTATTTGCTACGGTGCATCCGCAGGTGGCGGAAGAGTGTTTAATGCAACGTCTGCAAACGGTCTTCTTTATGCATTGGAACAATTACCTGTTCAGTCGGGAACAAGGCTACCTATGGTTTTAAATATTGCGTGCCGTACTGTTTCGGGTCCCCTTTCAATAAAGGGCGACCACAGCGATATAATGTATACTTTGAATACAGGGTGGATAATTCTTTTTGCTGAATCGCCGCAAGAGGTTTATGACTGTAATATATGCGCACTAAAAATTGCCGAAAAAGTGCGATTACCCGCTATTGTTGCCTTTGACGGATTTTTTACAAGCCATCAAAAGCGTAATTGTGTTGTTTTCTCTGATGATGAAGATGTCAGAAAATTTATAGGGTCAACGGTAGACTACGCGGGATTTTTTGACCTTAACAACCCTGTTACAATCGGGTCATATATGAACGAGCCGGATATTTTAAACAATAAATATCAACTGCATAACGCTATGGAAGAAGCAAAACACTTAATTCCCGAAGTTTTTAATGAATACGAGAGTTTGTGCGGAAGAAAATTAAGTACTGTAAAATCTTACCGTGCAGATGATGCGGACATTTTAATGTTTATACTCGGCTCATCTTACCTTACGGTAAAATCCGCAGTAGATAAACTAAGAGAAAGCGGAAAAAAAGTCGGTGTATTCACCTTAGGTGTTCTGCGTCCGTTTCCGTCTGAGGAAATCGCGGAAATTTGCAGTAATGCGAAAACCATAATCGCCCTTGACAGACAGGACAGTTACGGTGCAGGCGGCGGAAATATGTCTTTAGAAATTCGCGCAGCACTGCAAAAGCATAAAATCACCGCTAAAGTTATAACAAGAGTCTACGGCTTGGGCGGTAAAGATTTTTATGAAAAAGATGCAATAGAGTTATTTGAAACCTGTGACAGTGATAATATCCCCGATTTTGATTATATAGGCATTTATCCCGGTGAAGAAAATTTAAGTTTAAAGCCCTATTTTAAACCTGTTACTAAAGAAGATTCCGTATTAAACCTTACAACTATACAGGAAGAAAACGGAAAATTAACCGTTAAAGGCGGCAGAGTTCGGGAAACCGCAGTAATGCCTAAACGCCTTGCCCCCGGTCACAGCGCTTGTCCCGGTTGCGGTATACCTGTTAACGTTAATTTACTTCTCCGCGGAATTGAGGGTAATGTTGTACTTCTTTTTCAGACGGGTTGCGGAATGGTAGTAACAACAGGTTACCCGAAAACAGCTTTCAAAGTGCCATATATTCATAATCTTTTTCAAAACGGTGCAGCAACTTTAGCGGGACTTTCAAAGATGTACCACAAAAAACAGGAACGCGGTGAACTGCCTGAAGGTGATATTACTTTTATTATGGTAAGCGGTGACGGGGGTCTTGATATAGGTATGGGGTCAGCACTTGCAACGGCTCTGAGAGGTGACCCCTTAATTATATTTGAATACGACAACGGCGGATATATGAACACAGGTTATCAATTATCATACTCAACACCTATGGGTGCAAAAAGTTCCACCTCGCACCTTGGCAGTAAAAGTTACGGCAAAGAGTTTTTTAATAAAGATATGCCACAAATTATGGCGGCAACAGGAATGCCCTATGTGGCAACGGCTGCCGAATCCGACCCCAACGATTTTATAAAAAAAGCGGCAAAAGCCCAATATTACGCCAAAAATTACGGCACAGCGTATATAAAATGTTTATCTGCCTGTCCGCTTAACTGGGGCGATAAACCGAGTACTGAACGCCAAGTTATTTCTGCGGCGGTTAACAGTTGTTACTTCCCCTTATACGAAGTAGAAAGAGGTTGCACAAATATAACCTATGACCCCGAAAAAAGCTACAAAAAAATCCACGTTACCGAGTGGCTTAAAATGATGGGACGAACGAAACACCTTTGTTCAGAAAAATATGAAGATATAACCGATAATATCCAGCAAGAAATTGACAGACGGTGGAAAAGGCTGAAAATCAAGGCTGAAACACCCGAATTATAAAAAATGAAAAAGCCCGGTGAAATGAAAGCCGGGCTTTTTATCATACATATATTTTATTTATCCTTTTTCTTGTAAACTTTCAAAAGACGGATTGTTTCAACAACCATATAGATAAACATTGCACCGCAGGTAATTGAAATTACCTCAGGGCTTCCCGAACGTAAAAGCATATTAAGTATACCTGCAAGACCCAAGAAAACACCTGCAGAAAGAATGAAATTGACAACAAACGCTAAAATAATGCCTTTCTTAGTCTTTCCTTTTTCAATCGCAACACATGTGGGAAGAACAGAAGCCAGTGCTGCCAAAGCAAAAACAGATAAGAAATAGAGAATTTCTATCCATTCAAGATATAAGAAGTAAACTGCAACAAATAAAGGTATGGAGATAACCGCTACCAATATGGGTAATGTAACTGTCTTTTTGCCCTTAATTGCACCTATAATAAGCCATACCAACGCCAAAAGCACGGGAAAAGCAAAAAGAATGTAGGGAATATAACTTGCAAATAAATTATGTTTAAATTCCTTATCGGGCTGCAACTCTGACTCTGCGTTATACGGTGTTTTTCCGCCTTCCCTGTCAAGACCGATAACGGTATCTTTAATTGTACCCGCCAAAGAATAATCCCATGCTTCAAAATTCAAAGCAAATGCAGGACTGTCTTCTGCTAACGTAAAGTCAAAGTTAAGAGCGTCTTTAAAACCGGGGTCTGCAACTGTCGGGAAATGAATGAATCCCTTGTCCTGTGCCATTTTAAGTGTGTAAATATTTTCACTTGTGTCGAAGTACAGTTCATCTCCCTCGGTCAAACTCCACATAAGGTTGCCGTTATCATAAAAATGTGAGGGATTTAACATTTCAATATAAATCGGCGCTTTATTATATGTAAGGAAAACATTGTTATAATATACCGCCGTTGCATGAGTTTCGCCCCTATCTACACCCGGACTTACCAGACCTTCTCCGCTGAGGGCAGCGATATTATTTCTGATAACGTTTCCTTCACCGTAGTGAACATTGAAACTCTGATTTCCGCAGGCATACACAAGGTTTTTCTCAACCGTCATATAAGAAGAACCCTCGTCAAGGTAAATACCCCAACCGCCGTAACCACCTTCGCCGGGGTCAGCGGCAACATTATGAATAACATTTTCGCTCAGAACGGTTCCGGGTTGTTTGCCGAGCATATAAATACCGCCCATATCGGAAAGCCAGCCCTGACCGATATTATAAATAAGGTTTCTGCTGACTTTTACGTTCTTTGTTGCATTATAATCATAACTCCAAATCCAACCGACCGAAATACCGGTATAATAACCGTCGTGAATTTCATTGTTTACTACTTCGGCAGTATCACAGAAAGTTATGTGAATACCTATTGCGCTGAAGAATTTTCTGCCGTATTTATATATTTCATTATTCTTAATTGTAATATTCTGTGTGTAGTTATCTTGTTCCGGCAAGCAATTTTCACCGCCTGCATAAATAGCGGTTGCAGCGATATTCTCAAAATAACAATTTTCAACAGAAGAATTCTTTACACCGAATTTAATTTTTACGGCAGTTCCGCCGAGATTGGTGAACTCACAGTTTTTAAAATGAACGTTCTCTGCGTACTCAACGGAAACAACTCCGTCAACAAACATTGCCGCTTGGGGAAAATCCAAATCATTTTCTTCCCACCAAGTTCCTGTATAAAAACCGTCCGCTTTAGGCTCTACCCAGTCGTTACGGGTAAAATGAACGCCTTCAAAGGTAATTCCGTCAACGCCGTTTATATCAATAAGTCTGTCAATATTCGAACCGTAAAGAGTGAGCGTGTCTGCTTTTTCGCCCTCTTTGGGAACATAGTAAAGAATGCCGGAAACCTTATCGAGATACCATTCACCCGGTTCGTTAAGTGCTTCAAAAACATTTTCAAAATAATATCTGTCAATATCTCTGATTTCCATGGTGGAAGGTCTTGATAAACCGATTTTTCCTGTTTCGGCATTGTAGGATTTTATATTCATTAACTCATCGTGCCAATAGTGGAGTATACGAATATTAACATCTTCTTCGTTATGAAATTTTGAAGGAATATCCTCTGTATTTGCATAGAATGAACGCTGACCGTAAGTGAATTCCCAAGGCCTGTTTTCTTCATTCCAAAGGTCATCTTCAGGCGCAGTTGCCTTAACAGTAAAATAACCTTCTTCGGGGAAACGGGTTATATTAACTTCACCGTTATCGCTGAAAAGAGATTTAAAATACCAATTATCTTGAGAAGTATCAAGTTTTTTTGTAAAAACCTTTACTCCGTTAACTTCGCTTTCCTTAAAACCGTTTATCTCATAAGCACCGGAGAAAACGACCTTTTCTTTATCATAGGCTTTATATGTAACATTCGCCATATCTTCAGAATTGAAGCACAATACATCATCGAAACAATACGTCCCTCCGAGAAGATATACCGTTGCAGTTGCCTTTTCGTTTTTCAAGCCTTTAAGCATCTCTTTTGCACCTGTAAGGCTTATAGGTGACTCTGTTGTACCCTCGCCATTATCTGCGGCATCGGGTGAAACATAGAGAACTACGTCACCGACATTTTCTGCAACTGCAAAAGAATTCACACGAACAGAACTGAGTAATGATGTGCAAATACATAAAGAAAAAATGAAAGACATAAATTTTTTTATTCCTGATTTCATATTATACCTCTTTTCGCAGACTCTTCATTCATTCTAGCAAACCTTACTGAAATGTCAATATATATCTTAAAACAGCATTGATTTTCGACCGTTTCTGAATCAATCTATAGCACTTAAATCATAAAATTCTCCTTTGTATCTTCCACGCAAATCTTTTTCACTGCTTTGTTTAACAACATAGATTTTTCGACTTTTATAAAGCAGTGCAATTTTTATTTTATCTTTTTGATTTTCGGCAAAATGCTTTTTGGCTTTTTTATAAAGCGGATGTTTTGTTTTAAAAATCTCGGGTATTTGCAACGCGAAAGAACAGGAAAGTAAATCACAAAGTATTTTTTCTTTTAAAATCTCTTCATCAGAGAAAAAACGGAAATATTCAAAAAGATGCACCGCATAATCAGATAAATTCATTTTATTTCCGTCAATAAAATTGCCGAATTCAGAAAACAGACGAAAAGGCGTAAAACCGCACTCGGACAATAAATAATCGAGAGTAAATAAAAATCTGCCGCTGTTATAAAGTCTTTCGAGAGCATCTTCACATCTTTTAAGGCTCGTTATTTCCGATTTACTTAAGAAAGGTGTTTCGGTAACTTCATAAGGAGGCTCACTTGAAAATTCACAAGGGTATTTATCGGGATTTTCCCGCATATCTGCGCCGTAAAGAAGTTTTAAAAACCCCATTTGAAGCATATGTGCATTCAAGGAATAACCTATATCAAAACTTCGTTCAAAACTTTTAATATCCTCCCCTGTTAAGCCTGCAATTAAATCAATATGAATATGCATATTACCGAAACTTACAAGGCGGTTTATATTTTTTATCAGTTTCTCGGTATTGGTTTTGCGGTTAATAATTTTAAGCGTTTCTTCGTTAAAAGTCTGCATACCGATTTCTAACTGAAACAAGCCTTTAGGTGCATTTTCAAGTAAATTAAAAGTTTCTTCCGTTAATATATCCCCCGCTATTTCAAAATGAAAGCAAACGCTCTCGGGAATTGATTTGCCGTAATTATCAAGAATGAACTTGATAATTTCATTGGCTCTTTTCGGGTTTGCGTTAAAAGTGCGGTCAACGAATTTAACGGTTTTTGTACCGCTGACAGAAAGATTTAAAATATCAGACTTAACTCTTTCCAAATCAAAAAATCTTAAGGTTGAACATCTGCCCGAAAGACAGAATGCACATCTGTAAGGACATCCGCGGCTTGTTTCAATATACGAAATTCTACCCAAAAGATTATCGTAAAATTCTTCTGTGTACGGTGTCGGCGGTGTGCCTGTGTATGCTTTTTCGGGATTTGAAAGGATTTCATAATTTGAACGGTATGTAAGACCCGACACAACAGAAAGGTCACTTTGAAAATATAAAGCATCTAAAAGTTCGGGATAAGTTTCTTCGCCCTCGCCCGAAAGAACGTAATCTATAAACGAATATTTTCCCAAAACATCCTTTGCCCTGTATGACACTTCGGGACCGCCTAAGATTATTGTTGCATTGGATTTTTCTTTGATAATTTTAGATATTTCGAGAGTTTTAGTAATATTCCATATATAACAGGAAAAAGAAACAACCTGCGGATTTTCTTTTATAATACTCTCAGCGAAACTCTCAATATCTTTATTTATGGTGCTTTCCATCACTTTCACCTCACAAGGTGCTTTGGAAAAACTTTTCACACCCGAATAAAGACACCAAGGGGCTAATGATGCGTGAATATATTTTGAATTAAGACAGGCAATTACAACTTTCAAAACCAGGCCTCCGAAGAAATTTATAAGTACATATTAACACATTTACAGAAATAATAAAACACAGTTTCAAAAATTAAACCTTTTAAATATATAATAACTATGTTATAATCTCTACGGAGTGATTTTATGAGAAAGATTATTTTTAAAATAACAGCCTGCTTGCTGGCTTTGATATTACTTTGTTCCTGCACATCAAGTAAGGTGTTAAAAACCAAAGATTTAACCGATAAAATAACACAAACAGCGATTGTTACCGAAAGTGATATTCTCCAGCAGGAAGAATTTGCAATTTTCTTTAATAATTTTAAAAGTTCTTTTACCGTTCCCGGACTTTTTGAGGGTATAATCCCCCAAGGTATGTGTTACGATGAATCAACAGGCTATTTCCTTATTACAGGGTATTATGAGGACAGCACGCTGCCCTCAATGGTTATGTGTGTTGATGCAAAAAGCGGTGAATTTATAAGCGCTCACCCTCTTAAAACTGTTGATGGCGATTTTTATTACGGTCACGCAGGCGGTATCGCTTCATCACGAAACACTGTTTATATTACAAGTTCAGGTGAATGTTATACTTTCCCCACAACTGATTTACAGTCCGTAAAAAACAGCGAGGCAATTGAATTTAAAAGCAGATTTAAACTTAACACTTTAGGCTCCTTTGCCTGCATACATAACGATATTTTGTGGACAGGCGACTTTATAGAAAGCGATGACTCCGAACGGGAAAAAGTCAGATACGTTACAACCCTTTCAAACGGCGAAACTTTCTATGCCTTCTGCGAGGGTTACGTACTTGAGGACGGACTCCCTGCTATTGACAAAGTAAACAGTGACTCAAGCGGTTATATACCCGATTATATGCTTGCTATTCCCGAACAGGTTCAGGGTATGGCTTTCACAAAAACAGATAAAATCATTTTCAGTACAAGTTACGGCAGAAAAAACAATTCAAAACTTTATATTTACGAAGACGTTTTAATAACCGAAAAATCGGGAACTAAAAATATTGACGGCAAAAACGTTGATTTGTACGCTTGCAGTAACGAATTGTTAGAAACTGATATGGTTGCACCGCCTATGGCAGAGGGTTTGGCAGAACACCCCGACGGTATCTATATTGTTTTTGAATCCGGTGCTGCCAAATACAGAAACGGTAACGGCAAATACCCTGTTGACACAGCGTTCGTAACAACAATTGAATAAACAAAAAGTTAACGGCACTGTCGGTATAAACCGATAGTGCCGTTGTATTTTATAATGCTATAAATTTCTTAAGTTTAAAAGAATATAAATATTTTTCTTTCACTTCAAGACCTGTGCATTGTTTAAGAGCCTCGGCGTAAATTTCAATCTGAGGTGAATAAAGTTCTGAAAACTTTTCTTCATCGGTAATATTATCGCTCTTGTAGTCGATTAAAACTGCATTATCATTTTCAACAAAAGCGCAGTCTAATTTACCTTGAATAACAATATCTTCATCTTTTGTGTTATCCGATATATCGGGGTAGAGTTCCCCTGCTTTTTTAAAGAAAGTGAATTCATACTCCTTATATACTTCAGAAGAATTAAGTAAACGCTGACCAACATCCGCAGAGAAAAATTTATTCACCGCATCGTTATCAAGAACTTCAAGTTCCTTCTCGGACATACTGCCGTTTTCAAGAAGTCGGCGTTTTTCCTTTTCTAAATCACTTTCGGCGGATTTAAAATCACAAAGTTCAAGAAATTTATGGATAGCAGTTCCTCTGTCTGCGCCTGTGAAAGAACTGTTCATAAAACGGGGTTTATTTTTAGCAAAATACTCTCTTTGTGTTTTGTTGTGTTCGGTAGCAGATGCAGTAATTTTGGCAAGAATACCCGAACAGTCAAAATCATATTTGTAACTTGCTCTTTCTTCAATAGTTTTAAGCAGTTCTTCGTCAACGGGTGCCATTACTTCTTCAGTAACTTCAGTTTCGGAAAACATTTCTTCTTCAAGAGGGTCAACGTAAGAAGTATCAACCGAAAAACTGTCACCTTTGAAGTTTACACACTCATAACCGCAAACATCACGGACAATTGCGCAATCTTTGTGTGACGCAAAACAAGTAAGTAACCATTCGCACATACTCCCTGCCCTGTAAACTGCGTAAGGATGAAGTTTTCCCTCGCGGTTAAGAGAAAGAGCGTTATTCATACGAACTCGTTTTGCTGTTGATTTACCGCTTACCGTACACACAAAGGTAAGGTGTTCCTTTGCTCTGGTCATTGCAACATAAAGAACTCTCAATTCTTCCGATGCACTGCCGAAAAGTATGGCTTTCTCCGTAGCGGCTGAAGATACTGTGTGATACCTTGTAAACAATTCATCATCACGAATTTTTAAACCTATACCTGTTTCGCGGGCAAGTGTCAGTGACTTGTAACTGTCCTGTTTATTAAACCCTTTTGAACAGTCGGCAACTATTACATAGGGAAATTCGAGACCTTTGCTTTTATGAATAGACATAAACTGCACGCCTTCGCCTGCGGATGCACCGTAACTTTTTAAAGAGCCGTTTGCAATAGCGTTATCAATGTATCTTACAAATGCACCTAATCCGTTTCTGCCGTTTGAGGTAAAATCCTCAGAAAATTTAATAAATCCTCTGATATTTAAAAGTCGCTGTTCACCGTCACCCGCCGCAAGATATATATCGCTTACAGCAGTATCGTCAACAAGAAATCTTACAAATTCATCAATCGGGAATGATGATGCAATATTTCTGTAAAGGGCAAGTTTTTCAATAAAATACTTTGCCTTTTCCGAAGTTTCAGCGTATTTTTCAAGGCATATAAACATTTCTGCCTTTCTGTCTATCATACGGATTTCCGCAAGTTCATCAGTAGTAAAGCCGAAAACGGGAGAAAGCAATACTGCAATTAAAGGAATGTCAATAAGAGGGTTATTTATAACCTTTACAAGTGAGGTTAAAAGTCTTATTTCTTTTGATTCACTTGTGTCACCGTCAAGCACTGCAGATGACGGGATATTTTTCTTCTTGAGAGCCTCTGTATAGACGTTAACCTTATTTTTCATACTCCTTAAAAGAACGCAAATATCCGAACTGCGAATGGGTCGCTGACCGTTTCTGGTGGTAACTAAAACTTTTGAATTAAGAATACGTTCTATGTAATCTGCAACGGTTTGCGCTTCAAGAACAGTTGCTTCGGCAGACTTCATAGACTCTGCATTAACGCAGATAATCTCTGTATCGGGTGTGTTTTTTTCGGGGTAATAATCTGCACCGAAAGAGAGTTTCTCTCTTTCGTCATATTCTATTTCACCCACACTCCTGCTCATAAGAGTTGAAAAGACAAAGTTCACCGCCTCGTCAATACCGTTTCGGCTACGGAAGTTTTTATCGAGTGTTATTTGTGAGGGGTGTTTTTTGCCGTCATAATCGGGTAAATTACGCCTTAATTTCATAAATAAATCGGGGCTTGCAAGACGGAATCTGTAAATACTCTGTTTAACGTCACCAACGCAGTATAAATTCTCGCAATTCTTTGAAAGTGCCTCAAAAATAATGTTCTGAGCCTCGTTAGTGTCCTGATATTCGTCTATTAGTATTTCTTTATACTTAGAGCGTAAATTCTCTGCAATAGGCGTTAAAGTCCAATTATCACCTTCGAAAACAACAAGCAAGTCAATACATTTATGAAGAATATCGTCAAAAGAATACGCGTTCCTTTCTTTCTTCATACTGTCTAAAGTAAGGGTTAAACGCTCCACCGCTTCACAAAGTTTTCTGACAACAGGCTGAAGTTTTTCTGCATCGGTTACGTGTTCCGATGCAGTAGGCAAGGTTCTCTTTTCGAGGCTTTCCGCATCATCTTCAAGCTCTGCAAAAACATCCTGTGTAAGTTTCTTTAAGTTTTCATCAACCTTTGAATTCCTGGCAGGAACTTTTACTGCAAGACCGTTTCTTATTGTTTGCACCATACCGTCCCAATTCCTGTCGCGGACAGTGTTTTTTAAAGTTAAAACATTTTCTGCGGTTGCAGTAAACCGCCTTAAATAATCGGGACTGAAACCGCCCGATTCTTCCATAAGGGCAACACAACGCATAAGGCGTGAATAATGAAAATCAGAAAACAATCCCACGTATTTATAAATTACGTCTGCCCAAACAGTTTCATCAGGTGATTTTTCGCTGTCAAAAGACTCAACTAATTTTTGAAGCCAATTTTTCGGTGAAGGGTAAGAACGGGAATAATTATAAAGAGTTTCTATAACTTCGCCCAGAAGTTTATCGTCACGCTCACTCAAAAACATAGTTGTAAGCGTTCTGAAAGCATCATCATTTTCTTCGTAAAGACTGTCAATAACTTCTGTAAGCGCCTCGTTAGTCATTTCGGATATATCTTTTTCATCAAGAAGTTTGAAATCAACCCCCACACCTGCAAGGGAAAAATTTTCCCTTACAATTTTAGAGCAAAAAGAGTCAATTGTGCAAATATCAGCCGTGGGAAGTAATATCATCTGACGGCGCAGATAATCGGAATTTTCACCGTTTACTGAAGAGGCTTCTTTTAAAGCATCATAAATTCTGTCGCGCATTTCGGTTGCGGCGGCTCTTGTAAACGTAACAACAAGAATCTCGGATACACCGCAAGGGTTATCGGTATCGGATAAAATATTTTTTACACGTTCTGTTAAAACAGTGGTTTTTCCCGAACCTGCAGCAGCGGAAACAAGGACTTGCATTCCTCTTGCTTCTACCGCTTTAAGTTGATTATCTGTCCACTTTTTACTCATTATCCTCAACCTCCAATCTGCTGAGTGCTTTTGCGTGAGTTAAAGAGGTTAACTCATACACTTCGTCGCCGTATTCGTGAGAGCAAACCG
Source organism: Clostridia bacterium (assembly GCA_017626295.1). Classification (GTDB taxonomy): domain Bacteria; phylum Bacillota; class Clostridia; order Oscillospirales; family Acutalibacteraceae; genus DTU089. The sequence continues at coordinate 14,976 of JAGAJB010000034.1, forward strand.
GCTTGTACGAACAGTATTTGCACATTTTACCCTCGCCGTCACTACCGCAAGGAACAGCGGAAATTTCGCCTTTATGAAGGGCATTTCCCATTTCCGTAATTTTATAATCAATAATTTTTGAAAGATTACGGAAATTACTTAAACTGTAAAAATCACCTTTTGCTGAGCCGTCCTTTTTGTAACCGACGGGGAAATAATCAGGGAATTTATCAACACCCATACCGTTAAAAACAACAGGACTGTCAAGAACCATACCCGAAAGTTTTCCGCTTATTCTTTTTTGTGCGGCAATATTTTCTTCTGACGGTGAACGGCGGTCAAGATAGTTTGAAACACCTATTCGCGACGGCAGATATAAAACACCTGCAGGAACAGTTTCACCGTAATACTCTTTACCGTTCTTTTCGAGTGCCATAAGATACAGCACCATTTGTATATTAAGTCCGTCAAAAAGTTCGGAAAGTTTAAATTCTTTTTTACCCGTTTTATAGTCAACCACACGAATATATTTGATACCGTCTTTTTCCATTAAATCAACTCTGTCAACGGAGCCTGTAACAGTAACCTCGCCTTTTTCAAGGGAAAGTTTATAAGGCGGTATCTCGTCACCGCCGATTTTCAGTTCAAAATCACAAGGTTCAAACGCCCCTACTTCAAACTCAGTTTTCAGCCTGTTAATAATAGCCATTGAAATATCAACAAGGCGTTGGTACAAAAACATAAAGCGTTTCGATTTCTCTTCAAATCCGCCCATTTTTTCATTAAGGTATGATGCAAGGACACTTGAAACCGTCGCTTTCAAATCTTCTTCGGAAGCGGTAACAAATGAGGCTTTGGGATATTCTTTTAAAACAGTTTCCATAACAAGATGCACTATTGTACCGCTTTGCGCAGGGTCAAGTTCCGCAGCGAGCAAAGGCTCGGCTTTCAAACCGTAACGCATAAAATAAGAAAACGGACAATTATAAAAACTTTCAACACGGCTTGCGGAAAGATATATATTTTCGCCGAAAAGTTTTTCGGAAACCTTTTCGTTTTGGAATTTTATGGGAGTGGCGGAACAAACGCGTTGAAGAGAACTGAGTTTGCCCGAATAATTATCTTTATCGGAAAAATACTTTAAAAGTGTTGATTTTAACAGTGAATTATGACTGTAATTTCTGCTCAGTAACGTAAAAGCATTCTCTTCGCTTTCAACAAAGTATGTAGGCTCACACTCGGAAGTTTTGATGAAATCTACATTATCTACCGTACTTAAAACAGTATCAATGATTTCAGATTTAAAAGCCTTGCCACCGTCATCACCTGTTGTTTTATAAGATAAATACAATTTCTCGGATGCGGCAGTTACTGCACAGTAAGCAATAAAGCGTTCCTCATCAACAGTATCTTCAAAAGGCGGTCTTATTTCAAGGCCTAAAGAAGTCAATGAAACTCTGTCAGCATCCGTAAGTATTCCGCCTTTAACACAAACAAGAGGAAATTCATCCTTGTTAACACCTACAAGGAAAACAACCTTCATTTGCTCAACACGTATTCTGTCGGCACTGCCCACTTTAACTTCATCAAGTCCCTGCGGAATTTCACCAATATCGCGGGATTCAACAAGAATACGGAACAATTCAAACCAACGGGAAACGCCGTAATATTTTCCGTCACCCAATGTTGCCATTGTATCAAGTAAATTTACAAGCACATCCCAGGAAACTTTATGTCTTTGTGCCTCAACGGGAAAACCGTCCTTATTAAGTGCATCGTAAAGGTTAAAAAGTTTATCGGGAATATTTTGAGAGATAAGAAAATTATAAATCGCTTCGGAAATCCCTTTACCGTCTTTATCTTCGCACTCTTTTTTCAGTTTAACAAGCGGCAAAACTGCCTTTTTTCTTGATTCATTAAGTATTTTGAGTCTTTCTGTTGCCCGTTCATCAATTTCATTACCGAAGCCATCAGGGTGCATTGTAAAATCATTAAGCCAGGTTTTGCCGTTCACCCCCCATATCAATGCATATTTTTCAAGTTTTGAAACTTCTGAAAGAGTAAGTTCACCGAAACCGGTTTTCAGATAATTAAAAATATTTTCGGTAGTAAATCCCGAACTGATACAAGAAAGAACGGAAGTTATATAAACGAACAGCGTTTCAAAAGACAATGAACGCCTGCTGTCATCAAAAACAGGAACATCCAACCTTTTGAGCATTTCAACGAGTTTACTTTTATATGTGTCACTTGTTCGCTCGATTACAGCAATATCACGGCATCTGTACTGCCCCGAACGAAGAAGTTTTTTAATTGTGGCAGCAACAAATTTACATTCATCATCACTGTCTGTGCATTCAGCAACGGTTATACTGCCGTCGCTTTCTTTTGCTTCAACATTTTCGTTTGAAAATAAGGCTTTTTCAAGTTGGAAAATATCGGATGAAAAAACTTTTTCACCTTGAATACAAAATTCTTCCGTAACCGCTATATTATGCTGTGAGGCAATTGTTCGCATTTGATGTTCAAGTTCTTTTATAAAATAAAAGGGTGAAAATTTACCAACATTTTTATCGGTACAAAGTGTAATATAAACATCGTCCGCTTGTGATAATATAACGTCAATACATTCTAATTCCTGTTTTGAAAAGGCTCTGAAACCGTCAATAAAAACTGTTTTATTTTTAAATAAACCCTTTTCTGCAGAAACCGTACTTAGAAGATGAACTGCATCCGTATCATCAAAATAACTTTGGGTAACAAGGGCATTGTACGCCTCATTTATAAGGTCAAGTTCTGTTAATTTATCCTTTAAATAGCACTCACCGAGAAGTTCTGTTTTTTGGGTTAATTCATCACTGTCAATACAGCAGTATTTAAGTTCTTTACAAAAATCCACCAACGGCGCCAATGCAGGAGCATTGCTTTTGCAAGAACTAAACACATTTAACCGACCCTCTAACTGATTTAATGCCTCACTCATAAGTGCGGCTCTGACACCGTTATCGGGAAAATTTGCAGATAAATATGCCGTGTTTTTCAAGGCAGAATAAGCCAAACGCGAAAAACTTAAAATATCAATTCCTTTTAAATCTTTAGCGCCTAAAATTCTGAGCATCGCTCTTTCGGTTTCAAAAGAAAATTGCTCGGGAATTATCAAAAGAGGTTTGCTTTGTGATTTTTTTAAAGTTTCGGTAATTTTTTTACGCAATAAGGCAGTTTTACCGCTTCCTGCACGACCTTTAATTAAATAAAGCATATTTACCTCCGAATTTATAAAGTAATAATATGATACCACAATATGTTTAAAATTTAAATATATTATTGCAGATTTAATGCACCTTAATTGGTACAACAAATGATAAAAATCTTTTGAATAAGAAAAAAACTTTTTGTTAATACTACTATTAGAAATTTAGTGAAAGGAGAATGTTTATGTTAGACAGAATCGCTTTGATACTTGTAACAATTGGCGCTCTTAACTGGGGCAGCGTCGGTCTTTTTAAATTTGACCTCGTAGCCTGGTTATTCGGCGGTCAGGCGGCAATTATGTCAAGAATTATATACGTTATAATTGCTCTTGCAGGTATTTGGTGCATTTCACTTCTTTTCAGAGAAAATGAAATGGTAGAAAGAACAGTTACAACTGCTGATGAAAGAATCGAATAAATGGAAAAGGCCTGCAATACGTAAAGTATTGCAGACCTTTTTTAATTGTACTCAGAACTTCTCGTTATGAAGTTTTGTGATTTTGTAAGTCATAATGCCGCGAGGTGCTTCAACATCAACCTTATCGCCTACTTTATGACCTAAAAGGGCTTTACCGACAGGAGATTCGTCGGAAATTTTGCCTTCTGCAGGGTTTGCCTGTGCAAAACCTGTGATTGTGTATGTCTTTTCAGCAGAGCCTTTAGCAGTACCTTTGATAGTTACGATTGAACCAAGGTGTACAACTTCTGAGTTTACTGTTTCTTCATCAATGATAGTTGCTCTTGAAAGCATAGCCTCAATATCATTGATTTCAGCCTCAAGTTTTGCCTGTTCGGACTTTGCTTCATCATATTCGCTGTTTTCGGAAAGATCGCCGAAAGAACGCGCAACTTTGAGTTTTTCAGCAATGTCTGAACGTCCTTCGGATTTAAGCACGCGAAGTTTTTCTTTAAGTTCGTCATAACCTTCCTGGGTTAAAACAATATCCTGTGCCATTAAAATTACATCCTCTCAAATATATAGTGAAATATTCCACTTAAAATATACTATAACATTATACTTATATTAACCGAAAATGTCAAGTAAAATTAAAATTGATGCTTTTAACCTTATTGCTTTTAAATGCCCAATTTATTTCTTCCTGCTTTTTTGCCTCGAATGCGGCACAAGCAGTTTTAACAGGTATTCCGTAAGATATTATTTCTGATATTTCTTTGTTACATATAAAATAATCGGGATCAGGGAGAAGAATCGCCTCTTTTTCTCTGAACTTTACTGTCGCCCTGCCGTCATCGAAAATATCGTCTAAATTCAAATAAATATCCCATTCTGAAGACTTGACTTTATCTTTAATACTCACAACTGTACCTAATTTCAAATAGCAATAATCAGAGAAACTTTGTGTTTTTATATTATTTTCAGTTAATATAACAAGATTTCTTGCAAACTTTGCCACATCAGCATATTCCTGTGTTATTTGAAAACTGCTGTCGGCTATGCAAACAGTTTTATAAATGTTGAAATCATTACCCATATATTTTATAAACGCAGATAAAATTGCTCGTTTGCAGTAGGGTTTTATATCGAAAAGATAATCTTTTATTTTTTCTTCCAAGGCAATATTATCAGGAACAATAATTCTGCCTTTATATATTTTTAATAAACGCAAAATCTCTTCATTTTCCCAACAGGAAACAGGTAAATTTACTAAAGTATGAATATCATTCCCGACTTTAAAATTTACTCTTTCTATCAAGTTATTTTCGCTGAGTTTTTTTCGTTTTAATATCCGTTTTTTCTCTTTTATCTGCTCTTCTCTCTTTATTTTAATTATTAACAAAAAAACGCCCCTCTTTCAATGTATGAAAAAGGGACGATTTTATGATTTAATTATCAATAATCAGTACACTGAATTGATGAACCGCCGTCAAGATACTTTAACGGGTCAACCCAACTACCGTTAATCATAAGTCCGAAGTGAAGATGCGCACCGAATGAATAACCCGTATTACCCGCCTGGCCTATAACCTGCCCTTGCTGAACAGACTGACCGACACTAACTGTAATATTGGAAAGGTGGGCATAATATGTGAGAACACCGTCACCGTGGTTAACAACAACATAGTTGCCGTAGCCACCGCCCCAACCCCAGTTGGCGACTTCAATAGTACCTTTTTTAACGGAAACAACGTCTGCACCTTCTGTGCCTGACCAACGGCAAGTATCAATACCGTTATGCTGTTTACCCCAACGGAATTTAAACCTTGAAGAAACGTAAACGTCATCATAGGGCAAGGGCCAAACCATATCCCCTGCATTACCTGAGCCGTAGTAAACATTCTTTTCGGAAAGTTTATTTTCAAGTTCAAGAATTGCTTCTTCTCGCTTCTCTATTGCATCCTTATACTCTTGGCTCTGTGCGTCAAGACCGTTAACAATAGACATAACTTTATTTAAATCCGCTTGAATCTCAGCCTCTGAGTCTTCCACAATTTTACGGGCGTCAACCTGTTCCTGTTTCTTTGCTTCGTACTCTTTTTTAGCCTCGTCAAGTTCTGTGATTTTTGTACCGAGTCTTGTTTTCATATCTTCAATTTCGGTAACTTTAACAGCAATATCTTCTATATTCTTTTCAAGATCTTTTACAATTGCATCATCGTGTTCTGCAATACGCTGAAGAAGTTCAACTCTTTCAAGATATGACTGAAACTCAAACTCATCGGATGTGAAAAGATATTCTAAAGGTGTGCTTGCACCCGACATATATGAAGCGCGGATTCTTTCGCCGAGAAGTTTATATGTTTCCGCCTTTTGCACTTCAAGTTCCTTAACCTGTTCATCCAGGTCTTTGATTTGCTTATTCAAAGCATCGATTTCATTCTGAATGCCGTTAATTTGTAAATCTATTTTATCAATATCTTCATCAATAAGGGCAATTTCCTGGTTATAAAGGTCAATCTGACTCTGAAGAACGGCAATTTTATCCTGCAAGGTTGAAATTTCACCGTCATACTGTGAAGCCTCTTGGTCAAGGGCTTCGATTTTCTTTTTATTTTCTTCTATTTGCTGTTTGATTTCATCAATTTTATTCTGATATTCCTGCTTTTCGGCATCTGTAAGAGCGTATGTTGTAAGATTCATAGCGCTTGAAACAAAGATAACAGCAAGAATCAAACATAATATCTTTTTTGTTTTATCAATCGTTGTCAACAACATTACTGTGCTCCTTCAAATATTTATTAAGAGAAATAACGCTACCAAATGAGCCGATGAAAATACCGATGAAAATGAAAATACCGAATATGTGCCAGATATAATCTGCAAAGTTCACCGCACTTCCGCCGAGCATTGACATAATATTGGAAAGCCAGATGGAAGCGACTGCATAAATAGCATACTGTATTCCCAAAGCGAAAACTGCTGAGAATATTCCGAGAAGAATACCTTCAACAACGAAAGGCCAACGAATAAATGTATTTGTTGCACCAACTGCCTTCATAATGCTGATTTCAAGACGTCTGTTGTAAATTGTAATACGGATGGTATTGGCAACAATAAACAATGAAACGAAGAAAAGAACCGCAACTATACCGATACAAACATATGTAACTGCATCTCTGATGCTTGCGAGTTTTCCGGCAAGTTCACTGTTTTCGTGAATCTGCAAAACATTTTCAAGTGTTTTAACACCCGAAACTGTCAAATCAAACTGAGAAATATCCTTAACGGTAACCTTGTATGCATGGGGAAGAATATCCGCTGAAAGACCGTCGAGAAGTGCTGCTTTATCACCGTACTCTGCTTTTTGTCTTTCAAAAGCTTCTTCGCGGGAAACAAACTCAACTTTATCAATATTTTCCATAGATAACAACTGATTTTTCAGTGTATCCATCTGTTCCTGATTTGCTTCATCCTTTATGTAAACCATAATAACGTTCTGATCTTCAATAAGGTCAAGAACCGAATTTATATTGAGAAAAATGAGTGTTCCGCTGCCTACGATAACAAGACAGGAAACGAGAACAACAACAGTTGCTAAGGAAAGTAATCTGTTTACCCATATATTTCTGAAACCTTCACGGGTAAGGTAGCCTAAACTTGCACCCTTCATTCAGCATCACTCTCCTCTCCGTTAGTTTCTTCTACTGTTAAAGTCTCCGCAGGGTCGTTATAATCCTCAGCAGAAACATCAACCGCATAATTCTGGAAAAGGTAATCAAGATCTTCGCCGCTTTCTTCAACGAAGTATGAGCCGACGGTATCTTCGGGATTTTCAAATCTATAAGGCTCAACATCAATATGGGATGCGTCGGGACAGTCGGATTCAATAACACCGTTTTTAATTGTAATAACCCTGTGATTAAAAGTTTTTACAAGGTGAAGGTCGTGAGTAACCATTATAACCGTTGTACCGTCAGCATTGATGTGGTTGAGTAAGTCAACAATTTCATAAGACATTTTGGGGTCAACGTTACCTGTGGGCTCGTCTGCAATAATGGTGTTTGCATTGTTTGCAAGGGCCCTCGCAAGAGCAACACGCTGCTGCTCGCCACCGGAAAGTTGATTCGGCTTTGAACGAGCCTTTGAATTAAGACCTACAAGACCGAGAAGATAAGGCACGCGTTTTCTGATAGCGTTCTCTCTGGAGCCGATAACACGCATAGCATAAGCAACGTTATCGTAAACATTCATAGTCTGTATAAGACGGAAATCCTGGAAAACAATACCCAAAGATCTTCTGAAATAAGGAATTTTGCTCTTTTTAATTTTATTAAGGTCAAAACCGTTGATGTTGATAGTACCTGTTGTAGGAACTTCTTCACGCATCATAAGTTTCAACAACGTACTCTTACCTGCACCGGAAGAACCTACTATAAAAACGAACTCACCTGTTTCGATTTCTAAATTAAAATCGCTGAGGGCTTTTGTGTTAGTGTCTTCATATACTTTAGACACGTTTTCAAACTTAATCAAAAGTAACACACCTAACTTTTTAAATTTATCCACAAAAGATTATAGCACATTTTATTACAAAATGTAACCCTTTTGCAATAAAAATGTGCTAAAAATTTAATAATTCACACTTTTTTAATAATATATTTCCGAAATCAATATTTAACAGGGTTAGCATCAAGGTATTTTTTAACCATAAGTGCAACCTTGAAAACAATTGCATCGTCAAACTCTCTCAAATCAAGACCTGTGAGTTTCTTGATTTTCTCAAGACGGTATACAAGTGTATTTCTATGTACGAAAAGTTTTCTTGATGTTTCGGAAACGTTAAGGTTATTCTCAAAGAAACGCTGAATAGTGAAAAGGGTTTCCTGGTCAAGAGTTTCAATAGAACCTACTTTAAATATCTCTTTAAGGAACATTTCACAAAGAGTTGTGGGAAGCTGATAAATAAGTCTTGCAATACCGAGATGTTCGTAACTAACTATGTTACGCTCTGTATCAAAAACTTTACCTACTTCAAGAGCAACCTGTGCTTCCTTAAAGGAACGAGCAAGGTCCTTAACACCCACAACAGGTGTACCTATACCAACAAGAGCGTGTGTATAGAACTCTGATGAAAGTGAATCGGAAATAGAACGAGCAAGTTTTTCAAGATCCTTACTGTCTATGTCACTCTTAACTTCTTTAACAAGAGCAATATCGCACTCGCTGATGTTTATAACAAAATCCTTAGTTTTGTCGGGGAAAAGATTCTGAACAACATCGAAAACAGATACGTCGTTTTTATCAACAAGTCTTATAAGTAACACTACTCTTGAAGCCTCGTTGTTAAAATGAAGTTCACGGGCTTTAAGGTAAATATCACCGGGAAGTATGTTGTCAAGAATAATATTCTTAACAAAATTACTTCTGTCATATTTTTCATCATAAAACTGTTTGATACTTGAAAGCGAAACGCCAAGAACACCTATATAACTATGTGCTGCAGCATCTTCCCCTTCAACAAAAACTGCATACTCGGGATGCATATGTGTACCGAAAACCTGATAAAGATATCCATCGCTTGCAACAGGAGTAAAAGAAGAGAAAATCGTAACAAGGTTATTTGTACGAATTTCACCTATTCTGCCGAGATCGCTGCAAGAAATAACAGCGCCTGTTTCGTCGATAACGCCGATAGTTCTGTCAACAACATCGCGCATTTGATGAATGATACCCTGGAATAATCTATTGGACATTACAATGACCTCCGATAGTTTTTAACAAATTCACCACTTAACAGTTATACATAATACACAACTTTAACCATTTTTGCAAGTGCTTTTTTTATATTTTCCAAATTTTTTTATGCAAATTGTTAATTTTACGACAAAAAAACTTGTTTTAAATGCAAAAAACACCCATTATTTTGTCTTAAAATTTTTCGTCATTTTCAACAATGAATTTAAGTTCTTCGCCTGTTAAAAGGCGTGCCGAACCGACCGGAAGGCTGTCATCAAGAGGCAACCCGCCTATTGCAATTCGTTTAAGTTCCGTAACAGTTGCACCGAAGGACGCAAACATTCTTTTTATCTGGTGATATTTCCCCTCTTTAATTATAACCTTAAACACAGGGTTGTCCGAATCTTCAATAAGTGAAAGCACAGCCGATAAAAGCACTGTCCCGTCTGCAAGAACTACGCCCTCCGAAAAACCTTTCTTTGCTTTCTCGTAATCAATAGGATTAGAGATTTTTGCAATGTACGTTTTCGTTACATGACGGGAGGGTGACAAAATATTGTGTGCAAAATCACCGTCATCCGTAACAAGACAAAAACCTGTTGTGTCTTTGTCCAGACGCCCTGCGGGAAAAAGATTTTTTCTTTTTAGTTCGTCGGGAAGAATATCCACAACGGTTTTGTCATTTTTATCGTTGGAAGCGCTCACTACCCCATGTGGTTTATTCAGCATTATATATACGTGCTCAGTCTGAAAAAGTTTTTCACCGTTCACAAATATATCGTCACTGTAAGTTACTTTTACGGCACTGTCGGTAACTACCTCGCCGTTAAGAGTAACTTCACCCTTTTTTATAAGTGCTTTTACTTCGCTTCGGGAAATTAACCCCTGAGATGAAATAACCTTATCAATACGTTCTTTTTTTGCCGTCATATTATCACTTATTCTTTCTTAAACTTTTGAAAACCCGTGCATAAAACCGTCTAAACGCACCGAACAAACATCACCGCCTATAACTTCACCTTTATAGACTAAAACGTTGATTTTAATACATTCCTGGTCAACATACTCCGGATAATTTTTTATTGTATAAGTCCATCTTTTAACACGTTCCCCTGCATATTTTTGCAAGTCATAACCTTGCTTTAACTGAATTGCGTTGTAGTTGTTGTAAACATCGTCAAACTCAGCGGGAATAATAACTTCTCTGACTTCATCCGGTTCTTCCTCCACTTCCCACCCGAAAGCAGAAATAAACGTCAGTATCTTAGAGGAATCCGTAATATTTTTACCCACGGATTTCACTTGTGAAGGTTCATTTTCGGTTGCTGAAAAACACCTGAACAAAACCACCGCAGAAATTACAAATACAAAGCATAAAAGCGGAAGTAAAACCTTTTTGAATTTTTTAGAAGAAAGCGAAACAACAAACAAAATTATACACTCCTTTGAATTTTAATTTTTTTCAAAAAAGTATATGCACAATCCGTCCGTTTAATGATTCGGGTAACTACTGTTTAATTATATATTTTAACAGTGTTAAAGTCAACAAATAACAGTGCTTGTTTTTGTGAAAAAATAATAATATATATACTATTGTATTTTCCAGAAAAATATGGTATATTGTTATACGTATAAAAACCTAAGGAGGAGCTTTTTCTATGAAAAAGACAGGAAAACGCGTAATTGCTGTCGTTCTTGCATTGATTATGACTGTTTCAGTTTTCAGTGTAGGCGCGATTGCCCTTACAAGCTTATTAACCAAAAATCTTAATTCCGTTACCGAGGTTGCTGACGGTTCAACCGTTATAAATGCAAACAGCATTGAAGAAGCAATTGAACTTATGGAATCAACTCCCGATTTCTTTGCAGATGCTTCCGACAGCGGCAACGAAGATGAAATTGCTGAATACAGCACCAAAGACGATGTTGTATACCCCACAATTATCATCCCCGGTATCAGCCAGTCCATCTCTTACCTTGCTGATGAAGACGGATACCCTGTATACAACCAAAACGGCGAAGAACTTTCAGGCGGTCTTCTTATTCTCGACTCCTCAAAAATTCTTCCCACAATTACTAACAACCTTCTTGCACCTCTCACAAGAGCACTCATCAGACAGAATGATGATGACGGCAAACTCGGTGAAGGCGTTTACAAGACTGTTCAGGAACTTTTCGCTATCCAGGCATCCGATAAAAGCGGTAACCCCGTTAACAACCTTCAGACTGTCAGTTATGAAACTTCTGTTGGCGGTATGAATCAGGATGATAAAGATTACTTCTACAGAATGATTCCCATGAAATCTCTCACACAGGATACAGTTGACGTAACCACAGGTGAAGTTGTTCAGGAAGCAATTCTTGATGAAAATGATCTTTATCTCTATGCATTCCCCCTTATCGGTGACCCCATGGAATCTGCAAAAGGTCTTGATGAGTACATTCAGTTTGTTAAATCTGAAAAAGGTGTAGATAAAGTTAACATTGTTACCATCTCACTCGGCGGTACTATACTTACTGCTTACTTGGAACTTATGAAAGATTCCGGTTACCACGACCTTAACAGAATCATCAACGTTGTTTCATGTCTCCAGGGTACAGACGTTATGGGTGACTTCTATCTCAGAGAGTTCAAGGTTAACGACCCCGAACATCCCGAATACGAGCACTTCTTCTTCAACGAATTCCTTCCCATGATTATGAAGGAGTCCGAAGGTTACGGTACACTCGGTTACATAATCAACATCGCTCTTAAAATTATGCCTAAAGAAGTTGTTTACGCTATCTTAACAGGCGCTGTTGACGGTATTGTTGATACACTTATGCACAACTGTCCTCAGTTCTGGGCTATGATTCCCACAGACCGTTATGAAGACGTTAAAGTTAAATATAACGAAATCTGGACAGATGCATCTTACTCAGAACTTGCTCCCAAACTTGATGCATTCCAGACAGCAAGACTTAACCTTGTTGATAACCTTAATGCATTCTCCGATAAGGACAACAGACTTGTTCACAACGTATGCGGTTACGGTCTTGATTACAGCGTTAAGGATTACAACTTCTTCGGCGCTATGAGATCATCAGATGTTACTAACAGTGACGCTATCATTGATATTGATTCAACATCACTCGGTGCAACATACGCACCTGCAGGCGAAGTTCTCAGTGATGACATTCTCTTCTCAGATGATGCTATCATCTCCCCCGACGGCAGCCTTGATATTTCAACTTGTGCTTTCGTTGACAACACATGGTTCTTCCAAAATCAGCACCACGAAGTTGGCAGAAACGACGTTGTTATCGCACTTATCGGCCGTCTTGTTACAGGTCAGATTAAATCAGTTCACGACGACGCAGGTTTCCCCCAATTCAACGGCAACCGTAACACAAGAAACATCTTCCGTTGGAGACTTGAAGAAGCATCAGCATTGATTACTAACTACAGCGACGGTAAGACTGTTGACGTAGAAGGTAACGAATATGTATGTGCACAGGCTGATATGGATGAACTTATCGCAGCATACAAAGAATGCCTTGTTCTTCTCCAGGATACTATTTGCGAACCCACAGCAGCAGAAGCAACAACAGAAAGAATTGAAGATGCTATTTACAGAGTAGGTCACAACGGTGAATTACCCGAAGAAGATAATTCAACTGATGCACTTCTCGAAGCAATCTGTCAGTTCCTTGACGGTATTGTTACTGCAATTACAGGTTCCGGCAACGGTTTCTCCGATATTTTTGATACAGGCGTTTTCCCCGGTTAATTAAACTTGAACTTATCAAATATATATGATATAATTTCACTCCCGAAGAAATTCGGGAGTGATTTTTAATTTATGAGGAACAGTATGAACGTATATTTTTACACATTAGGTTGCAAAGTTAATCAATACGAAACGCAAGAGATGGGCGAACTTTTTGAACGTTCGGGATATACTATTATAGATAATATTGCGTCTGCAGATATTGCTGTTGTAAATTCCTGTACAGTTACCGCAGAAAGTGTAAGAAAAACACGTCAGACTGTCCGCAGACTAAAAAAGCAAAATCCCGACTGTATTATTGTACTTACAGGTTGCGCTTCACAGGCCGAAAAACACATAATAAACGATTTACCCGAAGTTGACGTCTTCCTTGGTAACAGAAGTAATACACTTATAGTTGATGCTGTGACAAAACATCTTGAAAGCCGTCAGTTTGTTGATATGCGCCTTGAACACGAAACAGGCGACAGTTTCTTAGGTTGCGGTATAACTCGGTTTGACGGTCACACAAGAGCCTTTTTGAAAATACAGGACGGTTGCGACAGATTCTGTTCATACTGTCTTATCCCTACCGCCCGTGGCAGATCCCGTTCAAAAAGCCTTGAGGATATAGATAAAGAACTAAAAATACTTGCCGAGAACGGCTACAAAGAGATTGTTTTTGTAGGTATCAACTTATCCGATTACGGTAAAAAAACGCCTTATTCACTCCCTGATGCCTTAGTTTTGGCAGAAAAATATGACAGCATTGAAAGAATACGCTTAGGCTCTTTAGAACCCGACCACATTACCGATGAAATGATAGAAAAACTCGGTAACATTAAGAAATTATGCCCTCAATTCCACATTTCTGTTCAAAGCGGTTGTAACAACGTTTTAAAGAAAATGAACAGACACTACACCGCAGAAGATTACGAAAACCTTGCGAATAAACTGCGCGAAACATTTGAGGATGCTACAATTACAACAGACGTTCTTGTAGGTTTTCCCTCAGAAACAGATGATGATTTCAATGCTACCGTAGACTTTGTTAAACGAATAGGTTTTGAAAAAGTACACGTTTTCCCCTACTCTGTTCGCGAAGGCACGGTTGCGGCAAAAATGGAGCAACACACAAACGCGGTAAAGGAACAACGCGCCGCTACCCTTTCGTCAGTTACAGAAGAGTTGCGCAGCGAATTTATGAAAAAGCAAATCGGAAAAACGGTTGAGGTGCTTTTTGAAACGCACCGCGACGGTTACACGGAAGGTTACACCAAAAACTATACGCCTGTCCGTATCTATAATGACAATGATTATCGCGGAAAAATTAAAGAAATTACAATTACGGATGCCAATAACGATTATTGCATAGGTGTGGAAAAATAAAAGAAAATTTTTCTATAATTTAAAAATTAAACCTTGACAACATTATACTGTTGTGATAAAATGTCTGTTGTTGTGATACGCGCGGGTGTAGTTCAATGGTAGAATCCCAGCCTTCCAAGCTGGTCGTGTGGGTTCGATTCCCATCACCCGCTCCACAATGCGCGGATGTAGCTCAGTTGGATAGAGCAACTGCCTTCTAAGCAGTAGGTCGGGGGTTCGAGCCCCTCCATCCGTGCCAAAAATATGGTGGATGTAGCTCAGTTGGTTAGAGTGCCAGGTTGTGGCCCTGGAGGTCGTCGGTTCGATTCCGATCATCCACCCCATTTTTTAGCATGTCAAACTTCAGACTACACAGTTTGCAGTTTGGCTATTTTAATATAGGGATGTAGCCAAGCGGTAAGGCAACGGACTTTGACTCCGTCATCCGTGAGTTCGAACCTCGCCATCCCTGCCAAAAATAGTGGCCGTGAAAGAACGGCAAAAAGCGTTGAAATCCTTTATATATCAAGGGTTTCAGCGTTTTTCTTTTAATTTATTTTGAAAGCAAATTATGTTGTTTTTTGCTTGTTTTTATAAAAAATGCAAGTCAAAATGCAAGTCAGAACATATCCCCCTGTTGAGCATAATTCTCAACAAGGGGATATGTTTTTATTTCTTTTTAGTTGTTATAAATGCATCATTGATTCCTTTGGCTTCAAGTTCTGCTTTTCGCTTTTGTGCGTTTGAGTATTTTGAAAATGTACCACACTGTACGGTGTAGAGAACATCATCCTTCTTACGAGGGATGCTCTTTCTTGTATATATGGAACAAGAGGAAGAAACAATCATTCTAAATCGGGTGGTTCTGATACTTCATCATTACCTTTTATCTTGTTTACTATACTCATTATATTATTGAAAACATTTTTTACTGCCTTAGTGCCTTCGTATGTACCTGTGGATGCGAGACCTGATACAAGACCACCGAGTAATACTGTCGGTGTAAACTCGAAATCGTTAATCCACAAATTAAGGACCACACCAAGCACCGCCATTATCAACGGAATAAACTTGTTTACTTTATCTGTTGTGACGATATTTTTTAAAATATATCCGACACACAAACAGATACCGACTACAAGCAGAACCATATAATCTTTGTATACTTCGAGAAACTCCATAATTAAACCTCTTTCTTAAATTTCTACAAAGCCTGTGACATATAACCCCATAGGCCTCTTGCCACAATTCTTTGCCTTGTTTGTGATTCTGTATCTACCATTTGATTTAACACCATCGTAAATGTAATATGTGCCACTTACTGTATATTTAGTTGTTTTAGCAGTAAACGAATTGTAAAGTTTTTCTCTTGTGAGAACAACCTTGTCACCTTTTTTATAGGTTTTCAGTTTACTTTCAGTTAAGGCAATAAGTTCATTAACCTTTGCCTGAACCTTGTTATAATCATAACCTGCTGCTTTGAGTTTCTTTTTGCGAACCTCACCGTTTCCCCACTTGCCATCAAGAACTTCCTGTGCAACGGCAGTTATTGATTTTTTAACAACA
>JAGAJB010000035.1 GCA_017626295.1 Clostridia bacterium
ACATTTAATGATGAATAATGAATGATGAATAATGAAAAATTTTGGGACTGCGTCAGCATTATAATCGGCTTCGCCCCGACATTATTCATTCTTCAATATTCAATATTCATTTTTCATTCATCAACATTTCATTCATCAACATTTAATGATGAATAATGAATGATGAATAATGAAAAATTTTGGGACTGCGTCAGCATTATAATCGGCTTCGCCCCGACATTATTCATTCTTCAATATTCAATATTCATTTTTCATTCATCAACATTTAATGAGGTACATTGATATGTATAAACTTATAAAAACCGAGGGGAATGCCCGACGCGGTGAATTTCAGACAGTTCACGGTACTGTGCAGACTCCCGCATTTCAAAATGTTGCTACCTGTGGTGCAATTAAGGGTGGACTTTCCGCCTATGACCTTAAAAATATTGATTGTCAGGTTCAACTTTGCAATACTTACCACCTTCACGTAAGACCCGGTGATAAACTTATAAGAGAACTTGGCGGTCTGCATAAATTCACGGGTTGGGACGGACCTATTCTTACCGATAGCGGCGGATTTCAGGTTTTCTCTTTAGCAGGACTTCGTAAAATCAAAGAAGAGGGTGTTACTTTCAACTCCCACGTTGACGGTAAAAAGATTTTTATGGGTCCCGAAGAAAGTATGCAGATTCAGTCAAACCTTGGCTCTACAATAGCGATGGCTTTCGATGAATGTATGAAAAATCCTGCAGAGTATAATTATGCAAAAGAATCTATTGCAAGAACTACACGCTGGCTTATCCGTTGCAAAAACGAAATGGAAAGGCTTAATAATCTTCCCGATACGTTAAATAAAAATCAACTTCTTTTCGGCATAAACCAAGGTGCAACCTTTGACGATTTAAGAGTTGAACATATGAAAATTATTGCTGACCTCGACCTTGACGGATACGCAATAGGCGGTCTTGCAGTAGGGGAACCGAAAGAGGATATGTACCGTATTATTTCTGCCGTTGAGCCCTTTGCACCAAAGGATAAAATTCGTTATCTTATGGGTGTCGGCACTCCGGGAAATATTATTGAGGGTGTAAGTAGGGGAGTTGACCTTTTCGACTGCGTTATGCCAAGCCGTAATGCACGCCACGGACATTTATTTACCTGGAACGGCATAATTAACTTAAATAACGCAAAGTACGCAAAGGACGATACTCCCATAGACTCTCAATGTAATTGCCCGACCTGTCAGAAACATTCGCGTGCATATCTTCACCATCTTTTTAAAGCAAAGGAAATGCTTGCAATGAGATTAGCGGTTACACATAATTTGTATTTCTACAATAATCTTATGAAAAGAATCCGTGATGAACTTGATAACGGTACTTTCACGGGATTCAAAAATAAATATGTCGATTTACTTGATACACGAATTTAAATAAATTAAGAATTTTCAAAAAAAGACTTGTATATTTAAATTTATAAAGTTATAATACAGTGGTATGAATTTTTTGGAGGATTAAACTATGTCTAATTTTATTACGTTATTCGGTCTTTTCGGCGGCGGTGCAGGCGCAGGTGCTGCTGAAGGTTCAGCTCAGAGTGGCGGTTTCGGCCCCATTATTATGTTGGTAGCAATGATTGTTCTTATGTATTTTCTTACAATTCGCCCTCAGAAGAAAAAACAAAAAGAAGAACAGCAGATGCGTGATTCTATTCAGATTGGCGATGAAATCACAACAATCGGCGGTATTATGGGTAGAGTTGTTACCGTTAAGGAAGACAGCATCGTTATCGAAACAGGCGCTGACAGAGTAAAAATGCGTTTTCAGCGTTGGGCTATCCAGACTAACGAAACTGCTAATGCACGTATGGAAGCAGAAAGAAAAGCAGCTGCAGATGCAAAAAAGGCAAAAAGCGAGCAGGATGCTATTGAAGCCGCTGTAAACGGTAAAAAACCCAGAAAGACAAAGAAAGTTAAAAACATT
Organism: Clostridia bacterium; assembly: GCA_017626295.1. Classification (GTDB taxonomy): domain Bacteria; phylum Bacillota; class Clostridia; order Oscillospirales; family Acutalibacteraceae; genus DTU089. The sequence goes on from JAGAJB010000035.1 coordinate 1,965, forward strand.
GCTTCTGAAGAAGAAACAAAAACAGAAGAATAAGAATATTAAAAATTATCCCCGCATATCTTTTTTATATAAAAGATGTGCGGAGGTTTTTTTATGCCTAAAATTCTAAAAACACATAAGAAAAATGATAAAAAACAAAGTAAAATTACAGTTTATTGTATTTCGGCACTTAAAGGTTTAATGATATTTCTCAACGGTCTCGGGTTGTTGAGTTTACTTTTGTTAAAAAATTCAACGGATTCCGTTGTGTTTTATGTTTTTTCTTTCGTAATAATGGCTTTGGGCGGTTTTTTCAGCGGTTTCAGCGCATACAGAAAATTGCGTGGCAGAGGATTTCTGAACGGTATAATAGCCTCTGCAATATATATGGGAATTATATTTATTTTTACAATCGCTTTAATGAGGTTTAATATTTCCGCAAACATTCTGATAATTGCACCTGTCTGTATGATTTCGGGATTTTTAGGCGGAACTGTTGGCGCTAATACATAAAGGAGAGTAGAAATATGTTTAAAAAAAGTGTTGTTTTAAAAGCAAATAAACTTAAACCGATTACGGGAGTGTCACCCGATTATAAAACAGTAATATTTTTTACACTTTTTGTATGCGGTTTGATAATAGGTGTAACCGTAATAAGCCAAAGCGGAACAGATTTTACCGATTTTTTCTCAAAAATAATACATAACAATATATCTGCAAAAAAGGACAGCAGTTGGTTTAAGTGCTTTTGCGGTGAGTTTGTTTGGTTATTTATTTTGGTTTTTGTTGATTTTATTTGCGGATTGTGTGGCGTAGGTTTGCCGTTTATCTGGCTCATTCCCATATGTTTCGGTTGTTTTGCGGGAATGGTTTTGGCGCTTTTTTTCATAAATTACGGAATGACAGGGCTCGGCTATTGCGCACTTATGAACATACCTTCATACGCAATAACAGCAGCGACTTTAGTAAAGTGCTGCTGCGAAAGTACCAAGGTTTCAAATGAAATCTTCTTCTATATTCTAAGCGGAAGTAAAGGCGACACATCGAAAACACCGATATTAAAAGAATATACGGTAAAGTATATATTTTTTTGTATTCCTATAATTATTGCCGCTTTAATAAGTACAGGTAGTTTTAAACTGTTTTCGGGATTATTCAGTTTCGTCTGAATTATCGGGCGGCAAAACGTCAATATCGGGGCGTTTTGGTGCTTTGATGTTGCTTAACGGGTTTGATGCCGCCGCTTTCTTTAACTGTTCGTCCATAATATGAGTGTAAATCTGTGTTGTGCTCAGACTTTCGTGACCGAGAATTTCTTTTATAGCCAATACATCCACATCACCGTATTGATACATAAGCGTGGCAGCAGTGTGCCTTAATTTGTGGGTGGAAAGTTCTCTGCCGGAAAGTCCCGCTTTCTCAAGAGTGGATTTAACGATATATTGAACAGTTTTTGGACTGATTCTCGTTTTTTGACGGCTGATAAATAAAGCGTCCTTATCTTTTACGCCGTCAACAGGTCGGTAGGGTAGGTAGGCGTTAATTGCATCAATGCACGCATCGTTGAGATAAACGGTGCGTTCTTTATTACCTTTACCTGTTACAACTAATGTATTGTTACTGCGTATGTCACTAAGATTCAAAGAAACAAGTTCGGAAAGACGCATACCGCAGTTTAAAAATAAAGTAATGATACAATAGTCCCGTTCTTTGAATTTTCCGTCAACAGCGTTTAAAAGGGCAACGCTTTCATCCAATGTCAGATATTTAGGCAAAGATTTTTTTATTTTAGGCGAGTCAAGTTCTTGCAAAGGGTTTTCATCAATAAGTTTCTTCTGAACCGTTAAGAATTTATAGAAATTACGAAGGGTAGTCGCTTTTCTGGCTCGTGTGCGCTCATTATTGCCGCGGTTGTCTTTACAGTAAACCAGAAACATATATGCATCGCTCAAGGAAACGGAAGCAACAGTTTCTAAGGAAATATCATTTATAACAATTTCCTCAAAAGGAACATCCTTGGGAGCAGTACCGCGTATTACCTTAAGAAATCTGAAAAAAGTTGCAAGGTCGTTGGCATATTCAATAACAGTTAAATCCGAACGGTTTTTTATAACGTTATAATAATTCAAAAAATCCACCGCAAAGGAAGGGAAGATAAAATTAAATTGTTCTTTTTTCAAATCAATACATCTCCTTTTTGATATTTTGACTTATACAAAATAAAAATTTTGTATAAGTCGGGGTGGTGGATTTTGGGTGAAAATGCGTAGTTTTGGGAAAAATAGTTTCGTTTGAGGCTTTTTAGTTATTTTTATATTTATTTTTAAAAAACTAAAACCGCCCATATGTTATTGAATGTGTGTTTCGGCAGATAATATAAGAATATTAGCAAATTTAAAAAATAAATTTATTATTAGTCTTTGATTATTTATCCTTATATTTTTTCATACAAATAAAAATTGCTGATGTTACAACAATCATTGTTACTGCGTAGCCGAGTTTTGCAACTGCGTTTTTTTCGGGATTTTTCATAAATAAATTTCCTTTCACATCGAATAGAATTTTTTGAAATAATACTTTGTTCATTCAGAAAAAACTGAGTGGATGAAATATTTTAAGTTTCGAAGAAAAAACTAAAAAATTTAAATTTATAGCGGTATAAAACCGCCGAAATCGTTTAATTGACGATTTTTATTAAATATAGGTTCAATATTATATTTATTAAGAAAACCGAGGATTTCCTTATAATTCGGGTGTCTGCTTAAATCCCCGCTGAAGTACATTTGGTTTTCCGAAATCTTTCCGGATGCACCGCCTATAAAGCCATAATGCTTGTCTGAAAGATGGACGAAACCGGGTTTTATCTTTAAAACGTCAAATTGACAATTTTTTAACAAAGAGGAGAGTCCGTCATCTTCCGTTATTACGGCATTTTCGGTTACAACACATAATGAACATTTGGCGTATCCTTGTTTGGTATGAATAATTGTAATATTATTTTTAGCACAAAAGACTTTTATTTCATCTGCTACAAAATCTTTGTTGCAAATAAGTTTATCGCCTATCAGTGTTGCATTCAACTTAACGTCATCGGGATAAGGTGATTTAATATCAGCGCAAGGCACGAGTGTGTAATCATTTAATTTTCCCTGTAACTCCCCTGCTATTTGCCTGTTTATAATAATCACTCTGTTTCCGCAGTTAAAGCATTGAATATCAGCATGGGAATTTATTTCTTCAAATAAAGAATCGGACGACGGAATAGTTATACATTCTATACCAAATTCAGTTAAATCGTTAATTTCATCAATATACTTGGCGCCTATAAGGCAACTGCTAATTTTCTTTTTGGGTAAAATCGGACAGGTTCTCATAACTTAATCAACTGCACATTCAAAGGCTTCCCGCACGTTTCTGACACCGATAACTTCAATCTCTTTAAACTCGCCTTTGGGTAAATTTTTAATATTCTGGCGCGGAATAATACATTTTTTGAAGCCGAGGCGTTCACATTCTCTGATACGTTGTTCGCAATTGTTAACTGTGCGTATTTCCCCTGCAAGTCCTATTTCACCGAAAACAATTGTTTTACTGTCTATAACACAGTCCTTTAAACTTGATACTATCGAGAGTGCAACTGCAAGGTCGCAAGCAGGCTCGTCGGCACGCAAACCGCCCACAATATTTACGTAGCAGTCCATATTTCCGAGGAAATACCCTGCGCGTTTTTCAAGTATTGCTATAAGCATAGCCATTCTGTTGTAATCAAAGCCTGCAGCCATTCTTCTCGGGTTACCGAAGCCCGATGCAGTTACAAGACCTTGCACTTCTGCAAGAATCGGTCGTGAGCCTTCGATTAAACAGGTTACGCAAGTACCCGACACATTCAAGGGACGTCCCGAAATCATTGCAAGCGAAGGACTTTCGATTTCAACAAGACCCTTATTAGTCATTTCAAAGACGCCGATTTCATTGGTAGAGCCGAAACGGTTTTTGGCGGCTCTTAAAATTCTGTACGTAAGATTTCTTTCGCCCTCAAAATATAAAACTGTATCAACAATATGCTCCAAAACCTTAGGACCTGCTATATTGCCGTCTTTATTAACGTGACCTACTAAAATAATAGAAACATCGTTGTTTTTGGCAGTTCTCATAAAGAGATTCGTGCATTCTCTGACTTGTGTAACACTTCCTGCTGTTGATGAAACCGAAGAAATATTCATTGTCTGAACGGAATCTATCATAACAATATCGGGTTTTTCGGTTTTTATGTATTCACATATAATCTCCGCATCTGTTTCGCACATAATAGCCAACTTCTCGTTGGTAACACCAAGTCTTTTGGCTCGCATTTTGATTTGATAAGCGGATTCCTCACCTGAAACGTATAAAACAGAAAATCCTTTTGAAAGACTTTCGCAAATCTGAAGAAGAATTGTGGATTTACCAATACCGGGGTCACCGCATAAAAGAACTAAAGAACCTTTTACCAAACCGCCGCCGAGTACGCGGTTTAACTCACCTACTCCCGTGTCGTAACGCATTTCTGAAGAAGAGTCAATTTTTGATAATGGCAAAGCAATGCCTGAGTTATGAGAAAGCCTGTTTTTAGCGCTTTTGGAAACAGGTGTATCGATTATCTGTTCTTCGTTTAAAGTGTCCCATTCGCCACAGGAAGGGCATTTTCCGTACCATTTGGCAGATTCGTACCCACATTCACTGCAAACAAAAACTACTTTGCTTTTTGCCATATATTTCATTCCTTCTCGTAGACATAATCTCTGATACCTAAAGCAACGCAAAAGGCTATCTTTTTTTGGTATTCTTCTGATTTTAAAAGTTGTGATTCATTATAATTTGATAAAAAACCGCACTCAACAAGCACCGCAGGTTTAACTGCGTTATACATAAGATAAACCGATGTACCGCATTTTTTTATTTGCCTTTCATTGTCGGGTTGAAGAAGTTCGGTAACAGTATCTTGAATACTTTGTGCTAACTTTGAACTTTCTTCCGAAAAATTCGGCGAATAAAAGACCTGCAGACCGCGGTATTTTTCCACGGAATAATGGTTTTGGTGAATACTTACGAACAGCGCGTTATCGGTTTTTTCCATCAAATCCATCCTGTTGTGAATATCCGAAGTTTTCTTTTCTCTTATTGTGTTAAGTCCGTCACGTTCAAGTGATTCATCTTTATCGCGGGTTAAAACTGTATTAAACCCGAAAAAATTCAAGTATTCACACAGATACAGAGAAATATTTAAGTTGATGTCTTTTTCAATAATTCCGTCAGCGGATGACGTTCCGCCGTCAAAACCGCCGTGACCTGCATCAATGATTATAGTCGGTAACATTTCTGCGGTATTTATATCAGCAGATGCACTTCTTTCACTTGTGAATCTGCAAGTTGAATATAATATTAAGGCACAAATAACAACAGGAATTGAAATCAAGTACAGTTTTTTCAAAATAACCACCCATAAAATATATGCAATGAAAATATGATATAGGTTGTTATTCTTCGATTATTTAAATTCAGTTCCGTCTTTCATAAGTAATTTGTGACGGGTAATACGGTGTAACATATCTTTCTTGCCTATTTTTTCAAATAAGGCATTGCAGAAACTAACGGGGTTAATTGTAAAATCGTTGCCTGCAGGTAAATTGAAAGTGAGGATAACTTCATTCTTATTGTAGGAAGCGGTAAAATATTTTATATGCTCGGAAACGTTTATTGTTTTAAATCCGCCTTTTTTCACCTTTTTTTCATAGGTGATAGTTTCGTTTTTTACTGTATTTAAAATAGTTTTACAAAGTTCTTCCGCTGAAGTTTCACAGGGAATTTTTACAGAGTATTTACCCGAATGTATTTCAAGCGGTTTGTTTATGGGTTCAGCAATTTCAAGAAATTCAATTCCCGGAACGGTAACACTGTTTAATTGCTCAATAACACGCTCCGTCGGATATGTATCGTCATTGAGCCGAATGTCAAGAGGTTCGCGAAGACCTTCAACACCCAAAGGTAAAGACAAACCGAATACAAGGTGCGGATGAGGGTTGAAGCCTTCTGTGTACCAAAGGGGTATATCAGTTCTTCTGAAAGCTCTTATCATACATCTTGTTAAATCAAGATGTGAAATATATTTAGCGGAGTCAGTTTTATTAAACCATATTCTTACAGAGCGCATCACACTTACCTCCGTTGAGTATATTAGAGCCACAACCCGCACATTGCTGTCTGCAATGGCCTGTGGTTTCGGCTTTCTTTGCCTTTTCGTTTTCTGAAATCAAGAAACTCTTTTTTACACCCGAGTTTATATGGTCCCAAGGTAAAATTTCATCATAGGAACGTCTGCGGTTTGCGTAAAATTCAGTTGAAACACCGCAAGTTTCAAACGCATTCATCCAAGTATCAAATTTAAATTTATCATCCCAACTGTCGAATGTGCAACCGTTTCTGTAAGCGGTTTCTATAACGTCGCAGAGTTTTCTGTCACCGCGTGCAAACACACCCTCAAGGAATGTAAGGTCTGTATTATGGAAACGGAATGTAATTTTTTTAGAAGTACAGGTTTCAAGTAAGAGTTGTTGTTTCCTTTTAAGTTCCTCTCGTGTATCCTGGGGCTCCCATTGGAAAGGTGTGCAAGGCTTCGGAACAAATGATGAAACACCTGCACTTACGTTGACGCTTTTACCTTTTGGCTTATCGGGATTATTGTAAAACTCATTAACGACTTTCTGCGAAAGTTGGTTGATACCGATTACGTCGTCGTCGGTTTCTGTAGGTAAACCTATCATAAAATAAAGTTTAACTGCAGTCCAACCGCCCACAAAGGCTTTTCTGCAAGTTTCGAGAATCTCTTCTTCCGATATATTTTTATTTATAACGTCGCGAAGTCTTTGTGTGCCTGCTTCAGCAGCAAAAGTGAGTCCCGAACGGCGAACAAGTGAAAGTTTTTCTTTTAATTCGTCAGAGAAATTATCAATTCTTAAGGAAGGCAAAGCAACATTGATTTTTTGCGGAACTGCCCAACCTAATAATTCTTCTAAAAGTTCTGTGATTTTAGTGTAGTCGCTGCTTGAAAGCGAGCAAAGGGAAAGTTCATCATAACCGCTTGTACAGGCAAGTTTTTGACTTTGTTTGCTGATGGTATCAACAGATTTTTCACGAATGGGTCTGTACCAGAAGCCTGCCTGACAAAAACGGCAACCGCGAATACAACCGCGGAAAATTTCGTGAACAACTCTGTCGTGCACAACCTCAACAAAAGGCACAACGAATTTATCGGGATAAAATACGGCATCAAGGTCTGCTACTACCCTTTTGTTTATCTTATCGGGAGCGCCGTTTTTAGCAGTAATACTTTTAATCGTTCCGTCCTCATTATACTCAATATCATAAAGTGAAGGAACATAAATACCCTCGATTTTTGAGGCAGCAATTAAAAATTCGCTTCTTGTTTTTCCTGAGTTTTTATATTCATTGAGAAGGTCAAGGAACTCGAGCATTACTTCCTCCCCTTCGCCGATTTCAAAAACATCAATAAAATCTGCTAAGGGTTCGGGGTTACAAACACAAGGACCGCCTGCAACAATAATAGGTGTATCAAGGGAATCACCCCTGTTTGCAGAGCGCAAGGGAATACCTGCCAGGTCAAGCATATTTAAAACATTGGTGTAGCATAACTCATATTGCAATGTAAAGCCGATTGCATCAAAATCCGCAAGTGCATCGCGACTTTCAAGTGCAAAAAGAGGAATACCCCTTTCGCGCATAATTTCTTCCATATCGGTATCGGGAGCAAATACCCTTTCGCACCAATAATTATCCCTTGAATTTATAAGACTGTATAATATTTTCATTCCCAGATGCGACATACCGATTTCGTATGTGTCGGGGAAACAAAAAGCAAACCTTAAATCGACGTTTTCTTTATTTTTTACAACTGAATTAAGTTCGCCGCCTGTGTACCTTGCAGGTTTTTGTACAAGCGGAAGAATTGATTCGATTTTATCTTTTAACATCATTACAACTCCATTGAAAAATATAGATATATTTTACAATATATCGGTTAAATAATCAAGTAAAAATAACACCGTGTTTCCCCATAAAGAGAAACACGGTCAATAAGTTTTTTAATAATATCAGTTGACTTTTACTTTCTTTTTAGTCTTATCTTTGAATTTTTTGAAAATCGGAATTTTTTCCTGGGGTTCGCCGTCGTCACATTTTTCCACAACAACAAGGAACAATGTTATAAGCAGAAGATAAGGCATGGGACAGAGAATACCGGGATTCACAAGTGACATCATTTCAAGACTGATGTACGAAAGGAAAATTGTCATATTAAATAAAGTCGCCTTTTTCCAGATTAACATATTTCTCTTAATAAACTGATACACAAATGCTACTATTCCCACAACACCGAAACTTGCGGCAATCTGGATAGGCTCACAATGATACCAACAAAGCGCACCGGCTTTATTCTTGAATATGTCACGATTCCCCATATAGCCTAAACCTGTACCGAAAATAGGCTGATTTAAGAAATCTTCAACACCTCTTGCATAATGTCTTACTCGCGTTTCGGTATCAGCACCGCCTAAGAGGAAGTCATTAAGAACGTTGAATAATCTTACAAAGGTGTAATTAAGGAACTGTGTAATCTGCGGTAAGAATATAAGCACGCCGAACAGTAGGCACATACAAATAATAGCATAAGCGAGCCTTCTGCGACGGTCGTAAAGAACAAACATTACAATGCACATTACTATTTCAATTGAGCCGAAAATCATACCGCCGCGTGAGCCTGTCAACAACATTGCAAGGTAGAAAATAAAACCGAAAATTGTGGCGTATGACTTCTTATTACCTCTCAAAAACGCAAAAGGCATTGTAATCATTAAAATAGTGGAAGCATTATTTCGCCAGCGGATATAGAATATACCGCCTTTATCGATTACAGTGTTTATGTTGATAATATAATGAGCAAGCACCATAAAAGATGCAAACAGTCCTACAAAAACCATTATTTTTGTAAGTTTGTCTATAAGAGAATAATCGTTATTGGTATCAATTTTTGCATAGAAGAAACAATAAATCAACACCATACCGAAGCCCATACCGAGCATATGGTAAATCGAAGAGCCTGCAAAATAATCTTTTGCCGAAATAAAACCTATACCGCCAAGCGTTACCGCAACCGATACAAACAGCATAGGTTTGAATTGCGAGCCTTTCGTGGTTAGTTTTTTACGGTAGGCAATGATATTAAAAAGCAACATAAAGATAAGCGGTATAAACACCCACGCTATGCCCATAAAGGTGGAAAGCGAGTTGTAACAGCGTATGGCGATAAGATATGTAAACATTGCCGGGGTTAGCATTGTCATAATGTCACCGCTGAGGACAAAAGTTACACCTGTAAAATATGCTAAAACAACCGTTCCCCAAATTTGAAATTGCTCTTTAGGGAAAAAGGAATGTAAGCAAGCAAAAACACCCGCTACTGTGAACAGAATGGCTACCCACTTATCGCTTAATAAAAATTTCCGTATGCTTTCTAATTTTTTTAAAGCATTTTCAGATTTTAAAATATATTCCATGCACAATTACCACACAATAATTCATCATAGTTATCTTCAATTATATACAAAATAACAAATTATTCAACATTTGTTACAAAAACTTAATAACTGTTACAATTTGTCTTTTTAATAATAGTGGTCTTTCAGGCTTACAATTATTGAAAGAATCATATACACACTGATAATTAACAGCAAGTAATTTTTATTATAGTTGATAAAAACAAAAACACTTATGAACGAAAATGCAACGGTAACTGTTATTGAAGTTATATTCAAAAATGTATTTGCAACATTATCGGAAAATTTCATTGTGATTAAGTAATATAATCCCCTGCCGCCGTCAAAACTGTGAAATGGCAGAATGTTAAAAATTCCGATAAATAAATTAACAATGGCAAATACACTTTCTTTGCAGTTAATAAATAAAGATACAACACCTATTACAATATTTGTAACGGGTGCTGAAAAACTAATTACCGCTTCTTTCGGATTAGCGATTATCTTCGTTGTATTTCTTTTTATATTACCGCCGAACAGCGTTAGAGAAAACTTTGAAATCTGCGCACCGAAAAGGAGTATAAACACAATGTGTACTAATTCGTGTACCAAAGAAGCGATAAATGAAAAAAGATATATATCGAATGTATCGGAAACCAAAGAAAGCAAAAATACGGCAAAAAAAGAAAAACTGATTCTAACATCCGTATTTTTAATTTTAAACCGCACTTACAGCCTCATCTAAGACACTTTGCGGGTCATAAGACACATTGTTTATACGAAGTTCAAAATGCAAATGTGCGCCTGTTGAGGAACCTGTTGAGCCGACTGTTCCTATAATTTCACCTGCACGGACTACTTCGCCTTTCTTTACGTTTAATTTTTCACAGTGACAGTAAACGGTCATTATATCATTATCGTGTTGCAGTTTTATGTGGTAACCGTTCCATTTATCGTACTCGGATTCGATAACAGTACCGTCAAAAGCGGCATAAATAGGTGTTCCCGTCGGGGCGGCAATATCAGTTCCTGCGTGAAATCTTAAATCACCGTCAATAGGGTGAATTCTTACTCCGAATTCAGAGGTTGTTTCTCCTTGCACCGGTAAAATCATTTTTTGATTTAAAGTGTAGCCGTTTACAGAAACATTTGACGGAATTTCATTTACGGAATCTATGCTTACGTCTGCCCCGCCTTCTGCTTTGATTTCGGCTGATAATGTACTGTCAACCGTAGTTTCTTTGGTTGGTTTTTGAGTTTCGGTAACGGCAGTCGTTTCTTCCGCTTTATTGTTTGCAGATTTCTGATTTTTACTTGCTTCTTCTATTTCGTCTGCGATTAAATTTTCATTTAACTTATCAAAGTATTCATCTTTCAAGGTGGAAATAATATCTGAATTGGTTGATTTCAAACCAAAACAAACACCGAATATGATTGCACAAATCAAAAATTGAAATCCTAAAGATATAATAAGATAATCCTTTTTATTTTTATTCATAAAAAATCACCCACAAATATTTATGCAGGTGATTTTCGTTTTATTCTTCTGTTTGCAAAGTTTCCCACTCTTCGTACATATTATCGAGTTCTGTTTTAAGGTTATTTAATTGCTCGGTAACCTTCAAAAGTTCTTCGTAATTTGCAGTGGTTTCGGGTAAAATGAGAATTGCTTCTGTTTCTTGGATTTCTTTTTCCTTTTCAGTTATTTCGCTCTCCAGTTTTGTTATTCTTGTTTTTCTTTTCCTTTCAAGACTTGCTTTTTCTTTCTTTAATTTGTACTCATTAACGGTGGGTTTCTTTTCAACGGTTAATTTTTCCGTCATTTTATTGTTATCACGAAACTCAAGATAAGTGTCGTAATTACCGTCTATATTAACTGCGCCGTCGTGAGTAAGATGCACGACTTTTGTTGCAAGTTTATTTATAAAATAGCGGTCGTGGGAAACCACAAGAAGAGTTCCGTTGAAATCCGTCAAAGCACTTTCTAAAACTTCCCGTGAAATAATATCCAAGTGGTTTGTAGGCTCGTCCAGAATTAAAAAATTCGGTTTAGAAAGCATAATTTTTAAAAGTGAAATTTTTGCCCTTTCGCCACCGCTGAGAAGTGAAACTTTTTTGAAAACATCTTCACCTCTGAATAAAAACATAGCCAAAGCACTGCGGATTTCCGTTTCGGTCATAAATCTGTACATATCCCACACTTCGTCAAGTACGGTTTTTTCCGAATGAAGTTTATCAATGTTTTGGTCGAAATAGCCTATTTTGACATTTGTGCCGAGTTTGAAAACGCCGTTATCGGGCATAACTTCTTTGTTGATTATTTTAAGAAAAGTTGATTTTCCGCATCCGTTGGGACCTAATAAAAATGTTTTATCTTCACGGTAAACGGTAAGATTAAAATTTTTAAAAAGTTCTTTTCCGGGGAAAGCCTTTTCAAGATTTTGAACAGATAACACTTCGTCACCTGTTCTTACATCGGTTTTAAAACTGAAATTAACGCTTTTTAATGCTTTTTCGGGAACTACAAGTGTTTCTTTCAGCCGTTCGATTTGTTTTTCCTTACTTGCTATTGTAATATAATTTCGTTCCTGGTTAAAGCGTTTCTGCTGTTCTATAATACCTTCAATACGCTTGATTTCCGTAATGGTTTTTTCGTATTCACGCTCGATTGCAAGTTCACGTTCTGCTTTTAACTTCTGAAATACAGTGTAATTTCCTTTTGTTAAGGTTAATTTTCCGTGTGCAATTTCCATTGTGGAAGTTGTAACTTTATCGAGAAAATATCGGTCGTGGGAGACAACGATAAAAGCGCCCTTATATTTTAAAAGAAAATCTTCAAGCCAATTAACTGCATCAATATCCAAGTTGTTTGTAGGCTCGTCAAGTAACAGAAGATTTGCGTCAGAAAGCAAAAGTTTGCATAAAGAAAGTTTTGAGCGTTGACCGCCGCTTAAAGAGGAAACTTTTAAATCTAAATCTTCTTCCGAAAACCCGAGACCCAGAAGTGCTGACTTTGTTTTTGCTTTATAAACAAGACCGTCACGGCGTTCGATTTCTTCGGTTAAGCGCAACTGTCTGTTAATAAGGTCAATACTGCTGTCATTCATTAAGGCAAGGGTAACTTTCTCAAGTTCCGCTTCCATTTCCATAACATCATTAAATACGGTAAGTGCTTCCGAATAAAGTGTCTGATTATCATCGCATTCAAGGTACTGTTCCATATAACCCACCCTGACATCTTTACCGCGAACTATACCGCCCTCGGAGGGTGAATACTTGCCTGTTATGAGTCTGAATAACGAGGTTTTGCCGCAACCGTTTGCGCCTATAAGCCCTACCCTGTCGGTTTCCTCCACTTTAAAAGCGGCGCCTTTAAACAAGACGCCGTCGAGAAAACCGAATGTTAAGTTTTGAGCAGTCAAAACTGACATAGTATCACCTTATAACGTACTGACTAAAACTTTGAATTCTCCGTTAAGAACTGTTTCACCGCAGTCAGCGGGTATGAAAATACTGTCACCTGCTTTTACGTCAAGTGAAGTACCGCCTGCAGTAACTACACCTGAACCGTTCAGAACGAGCAAAGAAACAAAACTTTCTTTATTAACTTCAAAGGAATAATTACCGTTTACGTCAATAGTTTTCATTTTAAAGAACTCGCAGGAACAAAGGTCCTGTAAAGTTGCATCACCTTTTATAACAGGCTCGGAATCTGCATCACCGTTACGAGTGGGCGGAACGGTGTTTGTAACGTCAAGTGCTTTTTCAACGTGAAGTTCACGGGGTTTGCCGTTTACCTTTCTGTTGTAGTCGTAAACTCTGTATGTTGTGTTGCAGTTTTGTTGAACTTCCGCAAGAAGTATACCGCTACCGATAGCGTGAAGCGTACCTGCACTGATAAAAAATACATCGCCTTTTTTAACTTTAACCTTATTTACATACTGTAAAAATGTGTTATCTTCAATAGATTTTTTGAATTCATCCGCAGAGATTTCCTTATTAAAACCGTAAATTAACTCTGCGCCTTCGTCACAGTCGAGTATGTACCAAGCCTCAGTTTTGCCGTAACTGTTTTCGTGGATTTTTGCATATTCATCATCGGGGTGAACCTGTACGGACAAATCGGCTTTAGCGTCAATAAATTTTATAAGAAGCGGAAATTCTTCGTAACTTGCACCCTTTGTGCCTAAAAGTGCGGTATTGTTTTTTATAAATACTTTAAAAGACGTGCCTTTGTATTCGCCGTTTTCAATGATGTTGTCGCCGTCTTCCCTTGCGCAAAGCATCCACGCTTCAGCAATATTATTAAGTTCGGACTCGAAACCGTAATCTGTCTTTAAACGGTTACCGCCCCAAACAATTTCTTTAAAAACAGGTTTTAATTTTATAGGTGAATTCATTTTGTTTCCTCCGTGGTATTTGTGCGTTCGGTTGAACTTTCAACAGCAACAACGCTGATTTCTTTCTTTTCTATAAAAGGTACAGATGATGATTTAATATCAATTCTGTCATAATACTCTTTAAATCTTATTGTAAAACGAATTTTTCTTTTACATTTTCTGCAAATAAAAACTGCTCTGAATGACTGATTTATAACTCGCCATTCCGATATTCTTTCACATTGGTTACCGCAAACGTCACAAAGACAACGCATTTTGGATTTATCTATAAGCGGACTGTTTATATCGGTAATAACCTTGGGTTTGAACGTGATTTTTGAATAAAATGCAGTGTCACAAACCAGCATATATGATGATAACATATGCTCGTTGTAAATTTTCTTAAATAAATCGGCAGTTAAAAGACTGTCGTCAAGTGCGCGGTGTAAAGAGTAATTTTCAACATCAATACCCAATTTTTCCGCAGCCGCAGAAAGACCTATCTGATCTGCTTTAGAAATATTCATAAATGCCTGGGCATATTTTTGAAGGTTCACATAGTTCTTTAAGAAGGGAATAAAAGAAATACCGTTAAAATATCGGAAATTCTCAATAAGGACTCTTATATCTGTATCACCCCAGGTGAGAATAACCGTATCATTACCCGCAGACCATTTGCGGAATAACGCCATGGTTTGCGAAAAAGGAGTTCCGCTGCTTATATCATCGTTAGTTATATTAGTAAGTTCTTTTACCCTTGAATGAAGTTTTTTGCCTAACTGAGCCTTGATAAACATAGAAAAGGTGTCAACAATATTAAGGTTTTCGTCAAGTTTAACTGCGCCAACCTCAATAATTTCGTTTATAAAACCTTTTTTCTTTTTACAATAGGCATTGTTCCATTCAAGGTCTAATATAATGTAATTCATTCGCGAACTCCTGTATATGACCACCTGCGTTTGCAGATGGTCATATTTAAAATTTGTTTTATTGTAAACCTACCTCATCATAAAGACAAGCAGTTTCGAGAAGAACTTCTGCACCGACTTTAAGTGCTTCGGGAACAAGAAGTTCGGGAGAGTCAAGTCTTGTGTGGTAATATCTGGGCGGTGTGGGATCCATTGCGGCAAAGCCTGTTGACTTAATACCCTTTTGTGTAAATGCCGCAGCATCACAAGCACCAAGGTAAATTGAAGCATAAGGAACATCAAGACCGCAGTTTGCAGCCGCATTTTTAACAAGTTCTTTTACTTGTTTATCGTGCTTTAAAGTACCGCTTAAATCACGGTCGTAAACAGCCATATATTCTAAATCGCGCATTGTGTCGCAAGCAACAACAACTGTTTCGATTTCTTTAAGTTCTTTTTCGTGTTTTTCGGCGTAAGCCTTAGCACCGCGTAAGCCTGCCTCTTCCGAACCTGTAAGAAGTACACAAACATCTGTGTTTTCAAAACGAACGTCAGATTCAGCCATGTGTTTTAAAACAGACATAGATGAAAGGCAACCCGAAAGATTGTCGTTAGCACCGGGAACGCTCTTTGTATAACTCTGGAAGAAAAGGAAACCTACATAAGGCACAATAAATACACAAAGAATTATGCCGACAATAAGGAAAAATGTTTCAACGCCCTCAGATGCAGCGCCGTTAATATCAACAACAATGAATTTAACGAGGTTTGCTATACAGCAAATAACAAGACCGACAACAGCAGGAATTAAAAAGAGTTTCATACCTGTTCCGCCGAGTTTATAGTTAAGTATCCATTCGTACTGAGAATCTGAATGACCCACAAAAATAATTCGTTTCTTTGTTTCGGCACTTGCTTTTCTTGTGGCAATAACGTTGTGTGACGGATGACCTATAAAAAGCGGGTCAAGGAAACGTTTATACATAAGAAATTCGAGAACAAGCGGAATAAAGCCGAGAATCGTAAGAATAAAACCGACAATAGGTTTAAAGAAGAATAAGACAGTTGCAATTATCGCCATAGCAACCGTAAAAGGTATAAAGCCCATAAATGCTTGGCGGTGAACCGTGAAACCTTCGATTTCAACAGTGTCAGCCCATTGCTCTAAATCTTTTGCCATTGATTTCTGTGCCTGTAACTCTTGCTCGCTACCGGGGGCACGCGGACCGATTTTTTCGCAAATATCGGTGATTTTTTTGACCATATAATCAACCGTTGAATCAAGATTGATTTTAGATGAGTCAAGTTTTTTTAATGCAGTTTTCATAGTTATCACATCCTAATTTCCAATGCTCTAAATATAACACATATATTCAAAATTTACAACAGTTATAATTGTAAAATATATTGATTTTGTTTAAAATATGAGTTAGAATGTACTAAAATTTATTATCAGGCGGTGTGTTTATGTTAAACGACTCCAAAAACTTATTTTATAAATCTGCTGCCAAGAACTGGCTTGAGGCATTACCTTTGGGTAACGGCTTCTTAGGTGCAATGGTTTACGGCAGAACAGATAAAGAAACCGTTTCAATGAACTCCGACAGTCTTTGGACAGGTTTTCCCAGGAAAACTGTTTTGAAAGACGACGCTTATGAGAAGTTTGTTGAAGCAAGAGATTTGGTTCTTAAAGGCGAGTACCGTAAAGGTCAGGATATTATTGAGGAGAATATCCTTGCAACCTGTTCACAGGCTTATATGCCTCTTTGTGACATTAAAATTTGTTATAAAGCAATTTTACCGAGGAAGAACTATAAAAGATACCTCGATTTAGAAACAGGCGTAAATACTGTTGAATACACAAGATGTGGCGTGAATTATAAAAGAACGTCTTTTGTTTCTTTCAACGAAAATGCATACATAGACAGGCTCGTTGCAGATAAAAAAGGTGCAATTAACTTTACAGTTTCCCTTAAAACAAAACTTAAAGGTTCATCGTATATTGAAGACGGAGTTTTAATCCTTGACGGCAGATGCCCATCAAACTCCCCTGCTAACCGCGAAGTTTTACCTTTTTCCGAAGAACCCGAATACTCAGACAAACCGGAAGAACAGGGTATGTTTTTCCGTTGCGCAGTAAAAATAATCACAGACGGTAAAGTTAAAGAGAATAATAACGAATTAACTGTTTGTGACGCTTCGGAAGCAACAATTGTATTCTGCACCGAAAACTCTTTCAACGGTTTTGATAAACACCCCGTCCTTGAAGGTAAAGAATATAAAAACGCTTGCCTTAACCATCTTAATGAAGTGGTTAAAATCGATTTCAGCAAACTTGAAAGCGAACACAAAGAAGTGTTCTCTTCGTATTTTAACAGAGTTACACTTGACTTAGGTACTGATAACAAAGGCGACGTTCCCACCGATAAACGTCTTACAAAGCATCATAACGGTGCTTCCGACATCGGTCTTTATGCGCTTATGTTTAACTTCGGCAGATACCTTGTTATTTCAGGCTCCGCACCGGGAAGCCAGGCTACAAACCTTCAAGGTATCTGGAACGATAAAGTCAGCCCCCCTTGGAGTTCAAACTACACAGTTAACATCAACACCGAAATGAACTACTGGCCTGTTCTCCCCTGTAACCTTACAGAATTCAACGAGCCCCTTATTCACCTTATTAAAGATTTATCCGTTGCAGGCGAAAAAACCGCTAAACACATTTATAATGCACGCGGTTTCTGTGCCCACCACAACGTTGACTTGTGGCGATATACAGACCCTGCCAGAGGCGATGCTCAATGGGGCTTCTGGCCAATGTCGGGTGCTTGGTTCTGTCAGCACGTATATAATCATTATTTGTATACAAACGATAAAGTTTATTTAAAAGAAACTGCATATCCCATTTTAAAGAAATGCACTCAGTTTATACTCGATATGCTTGTTGAAGATAAAGACGGTTACCTTATTATGTCCCCGTCTACTTCCCCCGAAAACGAATTCCTTATTGACGGCGTTGCTATGAGCGTCAGCGAAACTACCACAATGACTATGTCATTAGTTAAAGAAGTTCTCGGTAACACAGTTAAAGCGGCAGAAATTCTCGGTGAAAACGATGAGGATATTGAGCGCGCTAAAAACGCTATACCCCGCCTTTTACCCTTTAAAATCGGTAGCCGCGGCGAACTTCTTGAATGGTATAAAGAGTTAAAAGAACACGAGCCCACACACCGCCACAAATCACATCTTTACGGTTTACACCCGGGTAACCTTATTACCCCCGATGAAACTCCCGAACTTGCACAGGCTTGCATACGTTCACTTGAACTTCGCGGTGATAACGGAACAGGTTGGAGCCTTGGTTGGAAGATAAATATGTGGGCAAGACTCTGGGACGGCGACCACGCATTGAAACTTCTTGATATGCAGTTATCCCCCGTTCCGTCAATCAAAGTAGGTTACCGTGGCGGCGGTACATATCCCAACCTTTTCGATGCTCATCCGCCTTTCCAGATAGACGGTAACTACGGTTGCACAAGCGGTATCTGTGAAATGCTTTTACAGTCAAGAGAAGGCAAAATTTTCCTTTTACCTGCCCTTCCGTCAACTTGGAAAAACGGAAAAGTTACAGGACTTAAAGCAATGGGTAATATTACAGTTGACATTGAGTGGGAAAACGGTGAAATCAAAAAATATAACCTTGACGGTAATACAGACGGTGTCAAAATTTACTGTAAAGGTCAACTTATAAATTAAACTTCGGAGGAAATTTCAATGGAACGCTATTATCAACCCGAGATTGAAACTGCAAGCAGAGAAAAAATCAAGGCTTTGCAGGATGAACGTCTCGTTAAGCAAGTTAAACACATTTGGGATAATGTACCTTATTACCGTAAGAAAATGGAAGAAAAAGGCGTTACTCCCGATGATATTAAAGGTACAGAAGATTTACATAAATTACCCTTTGTTACTAAGGCAGACTTAAGAGAGGCATATCCTTACGGACTTTTGGCTAAACCTCTCAAAGACTGTGTAAGGATTCACTCAACATCAGGTACAACAGGTAAAAGAGTTGTTGCTTTTTATACACAGAATGATATTGATTTATGGGAAGATTGTTGTGCAAGAGCCCTTGTTGCTGCAGGTGCAACTGATGAAGATGTATGCCATGTTGCATACGGTTACGGTCTGTTTACAGGCGGTTCAGGTCTTCACGGTGGTAGCCATAAGGTTGGCTGTCTTACTCTTCCGCTTTCCTCAGGTAATACAGAACGTCAGATTATGTTTATAAAGGATTTACAGTCAACAATCCTCTGCTGTACCCCCTCGTATGCCGCATACATTGGCGAAACAATGAAAGAAATGGGTCTTACACCCGACCAGATTCCGTTAAAAGCAGGTATATTCGGCGCTGAGGCTTGGAGTGAAGAAATGCGTCAGGATATTCAGAATACCCTTGGTATTAAAGCCTACGATATTTACGGTCTTACCGAACTTTCAGGTCCCGGTGTTTCTTTTGAATGCTCTGCTCAAAGCGGTATGCACATTAACGAAGACCACTTTATTGCTGAGATTATAGACCCCGAAACAGGCGAAGTTCTCCCCGAAGGTGAAAAAGGCGAATTAGTTTTCACCTCTATAACTAAAGAAGCCTTCCCCCTTCTTCGTTACCGTACACGTGATATTTGTATGCTTTCCAGTGAACCTTGTTCCTGTGGCAGAACATTTATTAAAATGTGCAAACCTATGGGCAGAAGTGACGATATGCTTATTATACGCGGTGTTAATGTATTCCCCTCACAGATAGAAACAGTTCTCCTTAACCAAGGCTACTCTGCTAACTATCAGATTATAGTTGACCGTGTTAAAAACACAGATACACTTGACGTTCAGGTTGAAATGACTCCCGAAATGTTTACAGATAACGTGGGTGAAATCAACCGCCGTCAGAAAGAGTTAGTTGAAGGTTTACGCTCTATGCTCGGTATCTCTGCTAAGGTTACGTTGGTTGCACCTAAATCAATCGTACGTAGTGAAGGTAAAGCCGTAAGAGTAATTGATAAACGAAAAATTTAACGGAGGAATAAGTATGAGTATTAAACAGATTTCAGTTTTTGTTGAAAATAAACCCGGTGCAATGTGTGCTATGACAGCAGTACTTGCTGAAAACAATATTGATATGCGCGCGTTATCCCTTGCTGAAACTGCAGATTTCGGTATTGTTCGTATCATTGTTGATAACGTTTACACCGCTACAACTGTTTTGAAAGATGCGGGTTATATTCATTCTGTTACATCAGTTTTAGGTGTAAGAATACCTAACGTACCCGGCGGTGTTAATAAAGTCTTGAATATTCTCACAGAAGCCGATGTTAACGTAGAGTATATGTATGCATTCCTCGGAAAGAAAGAGAAAAATCACGCATATATGATTTTCCGCGTGCAAGATGATGCTTCAGCAACTGCCGCACTTATGGCACAGGGAATTACAACCCTTAACCAAGACGATATTGAAACTTTCTGATACTTAATTACTAACAGCCTGTTCTCTCAAAAAAGAACAGGCTGTTTTTATGTATTATTTCAAATTATATTTACTTTTAATTTCCTGTGTGAAAGCGTGCATTTGTCTTATTTCAAGTTTTCTGCTTTCTATGAGTTCCGCAGAATTTCTTGTTCTTGTTGTTATGCCGATATTAACTCCGTCAAGACCTAAATAATATTTAGCATTTACAGGGTAACATTGACACTCGGTAAGAGAGAAGAAACCAACCATATTTTCAAGAAATTTTGCTTTTTCCTCGTCACCGTTTTTAATAGCCTCAATAAGTTGAGAATAAAGTTCGGGGTGGAAGTTTGCCATAACACCCGAATAGCCGTGACAACCCATTCTGATGCTTTCTGCAAGTGTTGCACCGTTTGCATTAAAAAGCATAATGTCGCTACCCTTGACAGCCTCGAGTTTTTCGGCAATTTTCGGAAGACTGCAACAAGTATCTTTAATAAACATATATTTACCTGTTTTTGCCATTTCCTTCAGAACATAGGGATTAAGTTCGCGTTTATAAGGATACGGACACTCGTAAACGCCCAAGGGAATATCGGGAAGAGCATCAGCAACGTAAGACATATTTTTAAGAAGAATATCGTCACTTTCATCTTCTTTAGCAAAACGGTTTGAAATAAACACGTATGCATCAATACCTGTTTCAATAAACGCTTTTGCCTCTTCAATCTGAACGTCCAAATCATCCGATGTATGACCGGAAGCGACTATGGACATACCCTCCGGCTTGTTCGCCATAATAAATTTTAAAAGTTCAAGCCTTTCCTCAAATGAAAGGAAAAATATTTCACTGCTCTGACATATTGCAAAAATGCCGTCTGTCCCCTTTTCGGCGTACCAATTCAAAAGTTCTTTTACACCGTTATAATCAATTTTGTTGTCGTCAGTAAAAGGTGTTACCATTGTTGGATAAACGCCTGTGTTGATTTTCTTCATATAACCACCTCTTTTTACATTTTAGCACATATATATTTAAAAATAAATAGACTTTTCAACATATTTTTTATATAATGTAATAAATGCGAGGTGTATTATTTTGGCAATTAGAAGATACGAATCCAAAGACTATGAAAATATTATTAACGTCTGTCTTGATACTTGCGACCCTGTTACACAACAAATACCCGTTTATCAGTATGTAAAACTTATGTTTTGTTTGTATTATATTGAAAAAGAACCGGAAAACTGCGTAGTTGTTACGGATGAAAACGATAATGCAGTCGGTTATGTTTACGGTGCAGAAGATTACGACGAATATCATAAAAATATGTCTGAACATCTTCAGGGTATTGCTGAACTTGAAAACGGCATATTTTTACCCGATGCATACGTGGAGATGTACAACCATCATATTTATAAAGACAAATACCCTGCTCATTTGCATATTGATATATTCGGTGAGTACCGCAGTAAAGGTTACGGCTCTGAAATGATTAAAGCCTTTTGCGATAATCTTCGCACAAAAGGTGTACCGGGCGTTATGCTTATAGTCGGCGTTGATAACGAACGCGCTCAAAAGTTTTATGAAAGAAACGGATTTCAATTATTGGCAAAAAAGAAAAGCGGTTGTGCCTACGCAATGAAATTATCGGAGGAAAAATGATGGATGTTCTGTCTGCCTTCTTACTTATATTAACAATTATCCCGGCAGTTTCTTACGGTTGGGGTATGCGCGGAACTACAATAGGCGGTGAAAAAGGTGCAATGTTACCGGGCGCCATAATCGGCTTAGTTATTGCTATGTTCAACGGAGTGTTAATTGTGCGTGAACATTTTTACATATTTGCGGCGTTAGGGGCTGTGTCAATGTACTTCGGTGGCTCTATGACTTACGGCGAAACACTGGGTATATCTATGAATTCCAGACCTGCCGAGAATATGAAAAAAGGTCTTATTGCATTATTTATAAAAGGCTTTTTATGGTTCGGCTGTTTCGGCGTGATTTTCACAACGGGAATAAACGCTGTTTGCTATGTTTATTCTTTGAAGGAGTTACTTATAATTTTAGGCGTAACGCCCCTTTCTGCCGTCGGTTTATATTTTATTTTCAATAAACCCTTAAAACCTGCTGAAGATAAGTTTCCGAAAATATATTTTTCAAAAAAACGTCAGGAAAGTTGGGGCGCACTGCTGGGTGCGTTTTTAACCCTGTTTATATTTGCAATTATAAAATCAAACTTTTTCAC
Organism: Clostridia bacterium; assembly: GCA_017626295.1. Taxonomy (GTDB): domain Bacteria; phylum Bacillota; class Clostridia; order Oscillospirales; family Acutalibacteraceae; genus DTU089. Next base: position 24,570 of record JAGAJB010000035.1, read on the forward strand.
AATTGTTTTTTCACTGTCTTGCGCCCTGTTCGGCGGTTTAGGTTGGGTTTTAGGTCAGTTGCTTCAAATCTATTCCATTCATTATGCCGATAGTTCAAAATCTTATTTCGGACGGCTTTTGGGAAAATCAAATAACGTAGATTCCTGGAAAATAATGGAATGTGTCTTAGGTGCATTCGGCGGGTTAGGCGCGGCAATAGGTTTTATTTCGACTTATGATATTTTCAAGAAAACTGTTTTTACACTTGAAAAAAACGGCGGTTTACTCCCCTTTAATGAAACGTTTTCAAAAATTGCATTTATCGTGTGGCTTGTTTTAATTGTCTTGGATTTAATTCACTATTTTATTAAGAAACCTCAAACAAAAACTCAATTAAAAACTAAACTTAAAACAAAAGAAATTACACAGGAACAGTATTCTGCACAACTTCTTAAAGCGGTTGATTCTGTTCCGAAATGTTATGATATATATTATAAAATAACCGAAATTATTGAACCTGTGTTGTATGCAGCCTTACCATTTATTTTAATATGCCTCGGTTGCGAAAAAGCATCGGTTACGGTATCGTTCTTTTTGCTTTTCTTTGTGCTTTGTCAGGAAATTGCCTTGGAAAAAGTTATAACTCCGAAAAGTTCGCTTGTTTTAAAGATAATTCTCGGCATTGCTTGTGCAACGCTTTTAATATTACAACTAACTTTTGAATCAATTTTCAATGAAAATGTTACACTTATTCTTTATACTGTTATTTACGAGGTTTTAACTTTAGGGTGGTTAGTTCCGCAGTTAATACTTAACTCCTCCGAAAACGGCGATAAAGAAGTGATTTTCAAGAATAAAATTGTTAATTGGTACAATATTGTGCGAAACAGTAAGTCGTTCCTGAAAGTTCACGGATATTTTATTATCTGTATAGCACTTACTTTAATAATATTGCTTTAAACTGTACAACAGGATAAAATTATGAATGAATTAAGTGAAATTTTCTTAAATATAAGTGATAATCAAACGGTTTTACTCGAAAAAAACAAAGTGTATCACGTTTATCAGGATGATTCCTTTGAGTCAGAGGGTTATTATTGTTCTAATACCGCTAAAAAACACGAAAATCCTAACGGATTACGAAGAATGGCTATTTTCTTGAAAAATAAGAAAAATATAGTTATAGACGGTAACGGTGCAACCATATTAGTTCACGGCAAAATGACTCCGATAGTTCTAGATAAATGCGAAAATATAGTTATCAGGAATCTGACTGTTGATTACGCTTGTCCTACAATGTCGGAGTTTAAAATTATTTCCAATAATGACGGTGTATGTGTAATAAAAATCAACTCCGAATGCCTCTACCGTATCGAGAACAATCACTTAATATGGCAAGGTGAAAACGATAAAAACGGTGTTCCCTATTGGGAGGACAGTTATATAGGAAATCGCCGTCACATTAAATTATTTGACCCCGAAACAAAGCGTTCGTATGATTTCAGACGTGATGACCTGGAGTTTGAAAATATTGAGCAGATAGACAATAGCACACTAAAAGTAGAGTTAAAAAATAAATCAGTGCGCTTCCCTGCAGGTTCTGTTATACAAACACGAAATATCATTCGCGACCAGACAGGCAGTTTATTTCAGCGTTGTAAAAATTTAAGTTTTGAAAATTTAAGAATCAAGTTTATGCACGGTTTAGGTATGGTATCGCAATTTTGCGAAAACGTATCTTTTATAAATTGCGATTTAACTCCGTCTGATGACAGAACTATCGTAAGTACTGCTGATTTCTTTCAGTTTTCGGGTTGTCGCGGTGACATAAAAATACAAAACTGCAAAGCAAACGGCGCCCACGATGATTATATTAACGTTCACGGCACGCATTTGCGTATCGTTGAGAAAGACGAAATAAATAATTCAATACTTGTTCGTTTTATGCACGAAGAAAGTTGGGGATTTCAGGCATTTGAAGTCGAAGACGTAATCGATTTTATTAAATGGGACACATTACAGCCTTTTTACAGTGCAACCGTTACAGGTTACAAAAAAATCAATGACACAGATATTTTACTTTACCTTGATAAAAAAATCCCCGATATTGAGTTAAATAAAGACGTTGTTGAAAATGCCACCTGGACACCGAATTTATACGTAAACGGCTGTGAGTTCGGGCAAACTTCGGGACGAGGTATTTTATGTACAACCCGCGGTGAAGTTATAATCGAAAACAATGTTTTTAACACTCTCTGGGGTCCTGCACTGCTTATAGAAGACGACTGTAACTTTTGGTTCGAGTCAGGTTTTACACGGGAAATTATTTTCAGAAATAACACGGTAATCGGTTGTGATTACCACGAAACTTACGAAGGCTCCCCTGTTATAAGATACACACCGAAAGTTATGGATGAAAACTCAACTTCCTATGTGCACGGAAAATTAACCGTAACAGGTAACTCGTTCCAAAAGCCTTGCGGTAATACACATCTGTTCTTATTGGAATATGTTAAAGACGTTGATATAACTGATAATACTTTTGATACAGAGTACCGTATTAAAACCAAAATGGTTAAAAATATTGTTGATAGAAATAATAAAATACTTTAAACAAAAAAAGATTACCCGATTTTCAGGGTAATCTTTTTTATTATATTTCTCTTTCGATCAGTTCAGTAATGCCCGGAGTTATTTCATCAGCCAAAGATTTAATAGAATCAACGGCATTTTCCATAGCGTAGGAACGAAATTCTGCTATCATATGGGTATCGTTGATATTATCGCCTACTGCAATGACATCTTGATAAGTTCCGCCAACGATTTTTAAAAGTGAATATATCCCCGTGGCTTTATTAACACCCAAGGGAACTGTATCAATACAAGTACCGTTCTGAAGCGGTGTTAAAATATGAGAATATTTCTTCTCAATCTTTTTAACAACAGCAGTTGCTTCTTCCGTTGTTTTAAGGTGCGTGCTGATTTGATTAAAATACTCAATAAACGGCATGTCGTCAATAACGCACTCGTCGTCTTCACATAATTCTTGTTCACTTCTGACGGCAATAGGAAAATCTTTATCAATATCTGCAAAATCGCATCCCCATTTGAATAAATCTTCGATAAAAGGTTTTGCTAAAGAACCGTCACACTTAGTTTCCGTTATAACGTTACCGTCCGGGTCGCAAATCAGTGCTCCGTTATTGCATACAAGAAAATCATATTCAAAAGGAACTCTGTCAATTACGCTTTTGAGTGAGGGATACCCTCTTCCGCTGATAATTCCGAAAAGGTTTCCCTTTTTTCGCCACTCCGAAATAGCATTTTTCTTTTTTTCATCTATTCCGTTATGATTTAAAGTTCCGTCATAATCGCTTGCTATAATTTTCACTTAAACACCCACAAATAAATTAAAGTATGTCATCAAAAAGGCGGATATTTGATTTTTCTGCTTTAAGTTCCCCTGCTTGAATCTTTTTGATGATTTCAACAATTCTGTCATTTACAGGTGTAGCAACGCCGTGTTTTTTGCCGAAATCACAAACAACACCGTTAATTGCATCAACTTCGCAAGGTTTACCTTTCTTAAGGTCTTGGAGCATTGAGGGTTCAATATCCCTGTGCTTTTTCATAGCAATAGGCAATAACATACAACCTATGGCGCGTTTTATAGCGTTTTTGTAATAGAAAAGACTTACAATGTTTTTACCCTGCACAGGTGCAAATTCAACGCCTGAAGCGTGACCTACGTCAATACATTCTTTCATACAACGAATAGCAACTTTCTGACCCGCTTTATCTTCGGAAACATCACCGAAAACACCTCCGACAACAGTTCCGAGACCCGAGAATGTTGCGTTAATAAGAAGTTTTGACCAACGCGCACCCATAAGGTTTTCTTCCTCGTGAACGGGGCACATAAGTTCTAAAAGGTCTTTAACCATCTTAAACTGAGCATCTGTTATACCTTTCATTTTACCCATATGGAATGAAAGACTGTCTTTGTCACTTGTAAGTTCACAAACACCCGGCTCTACCAAGGCTGCACCCCACTCAACCGCGCAACCCATAGTGTGATTATCACCTATAATTTCAGCAATACCCGGCTCAGGTATACCGTTCTGAAGTGTCACGATAACACCATCATCAGAAAGAAAATCTTTAAGCATTGTTACAACTTCTTTGTTATGTAACTGTTTTGTGAGAAGTATTATAACATCATATTTTCCTTCCATTTCGTCGGGTGTAATCGCCTTAACGGGAACTGTCATATCAACAGTGCCTGTTATATGTGCGCCTTTTTCATTTAATAAGGCAACGTGCGCTTTGTTTCGGTTAATAAGGTCAACTTTGCCGCCGTTTTTAGTAATAAAAGCACCAAGAACAGTACCCAAAGAACCCGCACCGTAAATCGCATATCTACCCATAATATTACCTCGTTTCGTAAAAATCGTTAAATCATTTGACAACATTTTAACATAGTATACTAAATATAGCAACTATTTTACAATAAAAAACTCTCGTAAGAACGGTTGTTCTACGAGAGTTTAAAATTTAAATTATTCCCACTCGCTCCCGAAAACTGTGACTTAAACAATTTCGTATAGGTGGTTTAACTCTTGGTATTTCATACATCTGTATTATCCATAAAATATGGACTATCAGATTTTTGGTTGCCATAGTGTTGCTACGCTGACGAGAATATTATAAGCAATACAATGCGAAAATTCAAACTATTTATAAAAATTAACGGCAAAGATTTTAAACCTTGCCGTTAATATACCCTTATCAACTTGCTTCAAATTCTCCTGACTCAGAGCCTACCGTAATAGTGTAGGTATCACCGGATACAATGTCGGGACTGCTGAGGATCACTACAGCAAATGAAAGATCAGGCGCATAAGTTATGAGAGTTTTACCGCTTTTATCCTTCAGTGTAATGTTTGTGCCTGCGCTTTGATTGCCTACGCTGACCGCTACAGTGCCTTGCTTAGAATCACTAAATGTTTGTGCCATACCTTGAGCACCCGTGCCGATAAATGTGCCACCCGTAATAGTTGCACTCTTATCATAATCAAGGGTTGCGGTATCGCCTTGTGTAGGACCTGTAACAACGGTATATCCACCCGATATGGTAAGCGTTCCGTTGGCATCAATTCCGTCCCCCGATGCTTTTACATAAAGGTTTCCGCCGGAGATGACAATACTGCCGTTGCCGGAAGACATTCCGCCGCCCATACCACCGGCGCCACCTCCGTGACCGCCGCCGAACATTCCATCCCTGCCACCGGTAGTACCACTGGAATCCGTTCCGCCTGCGGCGTTAAGACCATCATCGTTGGCAACTATCTTAAACTCTCCATCCTTAACATCAATGTTGAGAGCTTCCAAGCCCTCATAACTTTCAGTAATATTGAAAGTACCTGCTGTAATGGTGAGATTTTCTTCTGCGTGAATAGCATCATCACCGGAAGCTATTTCAAACGTGCCGCCGTTTATTGAAACTGATACATCCGAATGAACAGAGTCATCGGCAGAGTCGATCTTAAAAGTGCCGCCACTGATCAGAAGACTGTTAGTTGCTTTAATGCCCTTCATACTTGTGCTGCTTTCATCGGTTGTGGTGGTTGAACTTTGTGAGCCACCCGGTCGCATTTCACCGGGTCTGCCACCGCCGTGTCCTTCACCCATAAAGCCGCCAAAGTTATCTGAGTGTTCCTTACTTCCGTTTTCGCTGCCACCGCCGATAAGAAGATCAAAAATACCGTTTTCAATCTGCACATAAGCACTTGCGGCTATACCATCGCCCTCTGCTTCAATATTGAACATGCCGTTAGAGATATATATAAAGCCGAGTGAAGCATCATCGGTATTTTCGCAGTGGACACCATCCTTGCCCGCATCAATGGTAAGTTTAGTGGAGTTTGATATTCTCACGCTGTCGTTAGCATCCAAACCGTGAGATGCGGAATTTATAGTATAAGTTCCGCCTGTAAACACAAGGTCATCTTTGCAGACGATACCGTGAGCTGCAGGAGATGTCACCGTCAAACTGCCCGAACCATTAAAGGTCAAGTCTTGTTTGGAGAATACTGCGGCATCAATGTTATTCTCATCAATTGCGGTGAAAGTACCGCCGTTGGCAAGAGTATTTGTTTTCCCGTCTGCAAGTGTTACAAACACTTTATCCGCCTCAAGAATATACAGCGCAGCAGAGGTCTTACTGGTAATATCCACGCCGTTCAGTACGATCTGCAATTTAGCGGTGTCCTCCGCATTGACAATAATCATACCGTCTGTAAGCGTTCCCGAAATAACATAGGTTGCTTCTTCAGTTATTGTCACTGTACTACCGGATATTTTAACGCTGTTGGAACTTGATGTTGCTGAGGTTCCGTTCAGTTGAACAGACACAGCCTTGCTTTCATCATACTCGATTTTACCATCACGATCGGTAAACATATCCTCATCTGCCTGTGAAAAGTCTACATCTACAGGATCGGAGGATGTGCCTGATGGTTCAGTAACGCTTGATTCGTTATTATTACCGATTGTTTCATCGTTATCACTTGGTTTTCCGCAGCCAGAAAGCAGACAGCATACCAAGGAGAAAACCAATAATATGGATATATATTTCTTCATAAAGCACCCCTTAATTAAAGTTCTGTCACCGTAGTTTCTTGCTTGGATACGGTGATTTCAAGATTACCGTTGCGACAACGGAGCTTATCGATCATTTCTTTTTCCTTAGTTATATCACGCAAAACCACATTGTATGTGAGCTTAAACATACTGCCCATATTGGTGCTTTTTACGCGGGCGAGGTCGAAAGATTTGGTATATGCTTTGAAAATGTCATCAAACACACCTGTGTAATCCAAATCTTCGGGAATAACGATGGTGAATGTTTTGTAGGTGGCGGCATTCTTTTTTGCGCCAAAATCCAAATGGTTGTATAGCAAAAACATGATGCACATAACAAGGGTGAACAATGTCGCAAAGCCGAGATAGCCCATACCTGCGATAAGACCTGCGCCCATTGCAAGAAATAGTGTGCAGATCTCCTTTGCAGTACCGGGAACACTGCGAAAGCGAACAAGACTGAATGCGCCGGCTACCGCAACACCTGCACCTACATTACCGTTGACCATCATAATAACGATACAAACGACAGCCGGGAGCAGAGCAAGTGTTACAACAAAACTCTTTGTATAACGGGTGCGGTACATATAGGCAAACGCCATTACAAGCCCTAATACAAGAGAACACCCTAAGCAGAGAAGAAAATCGGTCACGCTGATGACCGTAGTTAAATCCGTATCAAATAGTCCTTTAAATAAATTTTCAAGCATTTATAGCTACCTCCAACATATTATGTTCGTTAACTATATGGTTTTGAGGAAAAATCAGCGTTCTGTACGCCGTTCCGTATTTTGAAAACGAGGTTTTATAGATATGCTCTTTTGAAAGCACCTGCGTCATCCAAAGTGGAATACCGCCCGAACACTTAATTTCCATTAAGACCATTCCTTCGGGAAGGATCGGCGTTCCGTATACTTCGGATTCCAAAGATAAGTCCTCTTGTCTGCAAAGTATATTATCATCAAAGGTCACACGGAAGTCACTGCCGTCATTTGCATAAAATGCTTCTCGCTCATAGGAAAGAAAAACCAAAGGATGCAAAGTTTTATAGTAGTCGACGAAATAATCAACTTCCTCAGATATCTGTGTGTGCTTATGACAATGCTGCTCACGAGCAATCCACGCCATAGCTTCCTTTTCGGGAAGAGAAATGCGGCGCTTATATACCACGTGCTTATATTTTTTCTTCAGTTCTACAAACACCGTACTGTCCGGCTCAGCCCTGCCGTAACTGCGGATACGGAGTTTTTCTTTGTATGTCGGTTTCTCGATCGACCTGCGAATCAAAAGATAGGTATTTGTATCGTAATAAATATTGCGGATCGTGGTACGGCCATACTTATCCAGTTTCATATACGGCTTCATTGCATCAAGCACTTTTGCTTTTTGTTCAAGCGTTATCATATATTTAATTTCATAGCGTTTGAACACCGTTTGAAATGCCATAAAAACAAATCCTCCTGTACCTTGATAGCATCATTGTACAGGAGGAAGATTGAAGTTTGATTGAAAACACTTTTATTTTTACATTTTAGGGACTTGAACAGTAAAGCACACTTTTCCATCATAGCAAGATACTTCTATTTTGCCGTGATGTGCTTCTACGATAGCTTTGGCAATTGCAAGTCCAAGACCATAGTGCTTGTCCTCGCCGTTGCGAGCTTCGTCTGCACGGTAGAAGCGTTCAAACAACTGTGCGATTTGTTCCTGCGGTATCGGCTCACTGTCATTGATAACCGAGAAAACAACGTTGCTTCGGGTATGAGTAAGGTTAATAAATACCTCTTTTCCGTTCTGAGAGTGCCTTATAGCGTTGTCAACGAGAATGGATACGAGCTGACTGAGCTGTGTGCTATTTCCCAAGGCGATAATGCCGTCCGCTATCTGCGAATTGAGCGTTAGTCCGTTCTCAAAAGCGACGCTTTCAAATGGCAACACACCACCGGCGACCAAACGGCTTAAATCAAGATACTCCATTTGCGGCGTTACATTCTCAGTACGAGCAAGCTCCAAGAGTTGTCCAACCAACTTTCCCATTCTTTCATTTTCGTACTGAATATTCGCAAGCCATTGGTTATCGCCAATCTCACGTGACAGAAGTTCAGCATTGGCACTGACCACCGATACAGGCGTTTTAAGTTCGTGACCTGCATCCGAGATAAACTGCTTTTGCTTTTGATAACTTTCTTCAAGGGGTGTTACGATCTTTTTGGCCAAATATACCGCAAGAAAATATAGCGCAACGATGGCTACGCCGCCAAAGATGAGTGTATATCGGAACAGTGTATTCATACTTTCACGGATAATGGTATTGTCCATAAATGAAACAAGCGTGTAGTCACCCTTGTCCATCCTATAATACACCAAGTTATCGATCACACCGTTTGTGTCGGATTTTTCAAGTACCTGTCTTGCTGCGCTTTCAAGTTCGGCATCGGTATAAACGGCGGCATCGTCATTTCTTATCTCTATTACCTTGTTATCATAGGAGATTGCGACCGAGTAAAAGGTGGATAACTTGAATTGATTTGTGTCGAAATGGGGGGCTCTGTCGGGGAAAGGCTTCATAGGGTCAAAAGCGCCACCCATAGGTTTTTCCAGCATATACTGTTCTGCGTGTTCCTTTAGCATTTCCCGATTTGTTGTGGTAACCTCAAAGTAACTGGAAATATAAATAACGCAAAGTGTTCCTACCCACAGAAGCGTTAAAATACTCATAATGGCGGCAACGATCTTTTTTCTTGATTTCTTAAACATCGTCACACCTCAATTCATAACCGATACCACGCACCGCTTTGATCTCCACCTTTGCGCCTACGAAGGTCATCTTTTTGCGGGTAAAGGACATATATACTTCTACGTTGTTGTATTCCGCTTCACTCTCAAAGCCCCAAATCTTAACAGCAAGCTGCTCACGGGTAAGTATCTGTCCTTGATTGGCAATGAGATATTCAAGGATACGGTATTCCTTTTCACTCAGGCGCACATCCTGCCCATTTGTCGTACAGGATAGCGTGGATGTATTGGCATCAAGGCAAATATCTCCGTAACGGAGTGTGCCGTCTGCTGTGTTTATATTTCGTCTGCCAAGGGCACGAAGGCGAGCCAGCAATTCCTTAGTCATAAAAGGTTTTGTGAGGTAATCGTCAGCGCCACTGTCAAGGCCGGTTACTTTGTCATCAAGCTCCGCTTTTGCTGTCAGCATTAGGATCGGTGTGCGTATACCTTTCTGTCGTGCCTTCTTTGCAACCTCGTATCCATTCATTCCGGGGAGCATAACATCAAGGATAATAATATCGTATATATCGCTCTCGATGGCTGCTAAACCGTCAAGACCATTTGCATAATGATCTACCTCATATTTTTCAAGACGCAGTATTTCACATAGAGCCTCTGCCATTCTTTTTTCATCTTCAACGAGTAAAATCCGCATAGGGACACCTCCACTTGTATTCATTATACCATAAAAGATTGAAAAATCATTGAAGAAATTGAAAAATAGCGGCAGAGAGGTGTTAATCTCCCTGCCGCCGTGCTTCTGTTAGTTGTAAATTATATCGTGATTTACGATTTCGGTGTCTCTGTTTAAGATAACAATTGCAGTTGAAATAATAACGATAAAAAATAATAGCAGACAATGAAAACCATTATCTGCTATTATAGATATATTGTGTTAAGTTG
>JAGAJB010000010.1 GCA_017626295.1 Clostridia bacterium
GTGGAGAATCCCTATCACCTACCTTATTCAATAAATTAACTTAGAAGGACTCTCCACCGCCCGATAAAGTTAATCATATAAGTAAATAACAACACGCTTTATAATAAATCTTTTAAACAACATAGTAAATGGCGGTCCCCCCTCTCTCCTTGCGCAGAGAGGTAGAGCAAACAACAACTTTGTCGTTTCGCGGTATGCCAAGCCCTTACCCTACGGTTGTGTGTTGTTTTCAGAAAAATTATATAACAGAAAAAGGGCAGTTTGTGACTAAATCCATCACAAACCGCCCTTAATTCATTTGTTGAAAAAACTCTTAAACCGTTGATTTTAAAGGGAGTTCAAGCATTTTCAGAGCAAGACACAGAACCATCCCCTGTCCTACATATGTTATAAAAGTATTATACAATAACATAACACCAAAATCAACTTAACCCTACTGCCGTAAAAAGACAACAGCAGTAGGGTTTCTTTTTACTTAATCTTACCTAAAATAAGCGAATAAGGCTCAGGCTTACCGATTTCATTCGTACTCATTTTATCGAGTGTAAGTGTCATTTTAAGGAATGTTTCAATCTGCTCACACATAAGGTCAAGGCTAAACTTTTCCATCTGATGATTTTCGTTTATTGCCGTCAGATAATCGGGTGCAGTTACAAGTGAAATATCGGGAATGCCAACATTTCTCGGTGGCTGACCTTCGCCGAAATGAAGGAAATTATGTCCCTTTACTGTTACTGTTTTGACCATTGTTCTGCCTTCAAGAGCATCATAATAAACCTTGTCCATAGCTTTGTTTGCGGTATAGACAAGCTCAACATCAATGGGATTTGTGCACTGATAATTTCCGTCATTGTCCTTCCATTCTGTGCAACCTAAATGCTCAACACCAAGGCTTGCAACGGCCTTTATATGTCCCTTTTTGCCGTCCCACATATCCCGGTGGTTTTTAAGCCATTTTGACGATGCCTGAATATCGTGCTGCTTAAAATTCGGCAGCCTGAAATGACCCGTTACAAAAACAAAAATAAGTGTTCTGTCAAGTTCTGCATCCTTTAAGTGTCTCATCATTTCAAGCATTGCAATAGGTCCATTTTCCTCAACGCAGTTTATACCGTCGGTATGGGTATTGATGATAATGGCCTCTCTTTTATTTTTGCCTTCAATGACGGTATAAAATGATTCTGTCTTTGCGTTTCTCTCTTTTTCAGCGGTAAGTACAAGGTTAACTTTCTTCTTTTCCTTTGCAGCCTTTTTTAGCTTTTCACCTGATTCCTCACCAACCCAAAGGGCAGGAATACCCTGATAATCCATAATAAAGGGAAGATACTGTCCCTTTACCATTTCATCGCTCATACCTTCCCATATGCAGATAACAGCCTTAACACCCATTGCTTTTGCAACGGAGATGAGGGGTATTTTAACAAAGGAGTCAGCAACAGGACCTTTGTAGTTTTTTGGCAAAGACAAGCCTTTAGGATATGAATTTCTCTGATTAAAAGCAAACTCAGTGGGCACTTTTTCAAGGTCTTTAACCTTTACAAGTGCAATCTTGCCCATTGCAGGCAGATAGTTAATATGCTTACCGAAAATCTCAACTATTTCCTCGGTAATGCCGTTTTCATCGGTTTCACCTGAATAAGGCCATGCAGATGTTACTTCAATTTCTTCATCACCTTTAGAACCTATGATTTTGATTGAAGAGTGTTTTTCCTCCCAACGGTCAAATGAATAAAGGTCACTGTATGTGGTAAAACCCATTTTGTGAATTTCGTCTTTCAGATAATCCACAAATTTCTGTTGACCCTCAGAACCGGTAAGGCGAAGTCCAAAGCCGTTCATTGTTTCCATTTCGCTTTGAATTCTTTCTCTTGAAATTTCATATGTCATATTAACCCATCCTTTCACAATAACTGTTATAACGACTATATCCATAAACAGTTATTTATACAAGAAGGTAAAGGTAAGACAGGGGATAAGACAGGGGACGGTTCTATGTCTTGCCTGGTTTTACCTAATAAAAACTTTTAACCGCCCGTTCAACAACACCTTTTGGGGTTCCTGTCAACCGATAAGACAGGGGACGGTTCTGTGTCTTATCCCCAAACTACATTTGTCGCCAAATTTCGTATTTTTATCATATAATATTTTTTGATTTTCGTCAATATTATATTCTCTATCGCATTAAACGAAACGCAAAACCTCGTTTGATACCTCCTTGCGTAAGGAAGGAGGGGGACCACCTTTCCGTTGATTTTTTTGCAAAAAATAATTTCAAGCGTGGCTTAAATTTATTTGTAATATTAAGTTCGGCGGGTGGTGGAGAATCCCTAACACCTACCTTATTAAATAAATTAACTTAGAAGGACTCTCCACCGCCCGATAGAGTTAATCATTTAGGTAAAAGACTACTCGCTTTATAATAAATCTTTTAAACAACATAGTAAATGGCGGTCCCCCTCTCTCCTTGCGCAGAGAGGTAGAGCAAACAATAACTTTGTCGTTTCGTGGTATGCCAAGCCCTTACCCTACGGTTGTGTGTTGTTTTCAGAAAAAATATATAACAGAAAAAGGGCAGTTTGTGACTAAAACCATCACAAACCGCCCGCATTTTATTATTATACAAATTTTATTTTTCACTAAACTTTTTCATTGTGACGAAATAGAAAATCAGGGATAGTACCGTTGCGGTTGTCCAACCGATAGGCCAGGAGTACCATATACCCATATAGCCCCATATGGGCGCAAACATGAACGCGAGGACTACACGCAAAACAAGGTCGGTGAACGTTGCCACCATAAAAAGTTTCATTGTGCCCGTTCCTCTTAAAATGCCGTCGCCTACAAGTTTTATTCCTATAAAGCAGTAAAAAGGTGCAACTACTTTAAGGAAGGCAGTACCTGCGTTAACTGCGGCTACACTTCCGTCACCCTCCATAAAGACTTTTATTAACGGAGCATTAAACAGCAAATAGGCTGCAGCAAACACACAACCTGTTATTACTACCATAAGGGAGCCGTATTTCATACCCTCTTTTATTCTCTTATATTTTCCTGCACCTAAATTCTGAGCAGTAAAACTCGAAACACCGTTACCGAATGTACAGAGTGCATTTATTGTGAACGTATTAAGTTTAATAGCGGCAGAGTACCCTGCAATAACGGACGAGCCGAAGCCATTTATAAGTTTTTGAATAAAAACGTTACCGACTGAAACAAAACTTTGCTGAAGTACGCTGGGAATTGAAATCCGCGCTATTTTTTTGAGAATCGGGAATGAAAACAACTCTACTTTACCTTGAGTTTCCAATTTTTTAAGGTATTTCAGAAGAGTTAACAGCGACAGCACACCTGCTATACCCTGAGCAACAAAAGTCGCCCAGGCGACACCTGACACGCCCATATTGAAATACACGACAAATATATAATCAAGAACCACATTGAATACAGACGAGAAAATTAAAAAGTACAAAGATGTTTTGGAATCGCCCAAAGAAGTGAATATACCGTTTGCAATATTATAAACAAACAGGAAAATAAAACCGCCTACATATATTTTGAGATACAACGCAGAATCGAGAAATATATTTTCAGGGGTGCTTATTGCCGTCATAAGAGCAGGCGTAAGGGCAATGCCAAGAAATGTTAAAACTGCACCTAAAACCACACTTGCGATAATTGAGGTTGAGGCGGCGGTTTTTACTTTTTTATACTGCCCTGCCCCGAAAAATTGCGAAATAACAACACTGCAACCGATATTACAACCGATTGCCACTGCGTTAAAAATATTTGTTATAGGGTATGATGCACCCACAGCCGCCAGGGCATCTTCACCTGCAAAGCGCCCTGCTATAAGACTGTCGGCTATACTGTACATTTGCTGAAATATAACGCTTATGAAAAGCGGCATTGTAAATTTCAGCAAAACTTTACTTGTTTTTCCTTTTGTTAAATCGTTTGCCATATGTAATTCTATCTTTCAAAAAATTTCAATATAATTATAGTGGATTTTAAAAAAATGTAAAGAACGGAGATGGAAAAAATTGCAGAATTTTTTAAATGCGGCAGGCTCGGTTGTCTGGGGAATACCTATGCTGATTTTCTTTCTCTTTACATCTTTACGTTTCACTTTTAAAGGCAGATTTTTTCAGTTTACGGGAATAGGTAAAATTTTTAAAACTACCCTCGGCTCAATATTCAAAGAAAAAAGCAACGGCGGAATATCGCAGTTTTCTGCATTTTGTTCAGTTCTTGGTGCGTGCATTGGTACGGGTAACATTGTAGGTGTTGCTACGGCTATTTATTCGGGCGGTCCGGGAACTGTTTTCTGGATGGTGCTTTCGGCGGCTTTTTCTATGATGACTGCATACGCAGAAAACTACCTGGGTGTAAGTTACAGAAAAAAAGACCGCTACGGTGTTATAAGCGGCGGTTCTTTCTCTTACATAGAAAACGGGCTAAAAATGAAAGGTCTAGCGAAAGTTTACGCATTTTTCTGCCTTATGTCTGCAATAGGTATGGGTAATATGACCCAAAGCAATTCTATTTCAAGTTCACTTGAAAGCAGTTTTGACCTTTCCCCTGTTATTACGGGCACGGTTGTTTCAGTACTGTGTTTTATAATAATAACAGGCGGTGTAAACCGCATTGCAAAAGTACAGACATTTACGGTTCCACTGATGAGTTTATTTTATTTCATAATTTCGGGTATGGTGCTTTTTAAATTCAAAAGTAACATTATCCCCTGTATTTCGCTGATTTTTAAAGAGGCGTTTTCCTTTAAAGCCTTAAGCGGTTTCGGAATATATAAGGCTGCGCGGTACGGCATTTCAAGAGGTGTATTTTCAAACGAGGCAGGACTTGGCTCCTCTACCATTTTACATTCACAGGCAGAAAACCAAAACGGCGAAAATCAAGGCATCTGGGCGATGTTAGAGGTATTTATAGATACAATACTGATGTGCAGTATAACTGCCCTTGTACTGCTTGTGAGCACCAATTACAACGAAAATAACCTTTACGGTGCAGAACTTTCCGTACTTGCTTACTCAACTATCGGTGAAATCGGTAAAAAAGGCGTTGGTGTTCTTACTGCAATATTTGCTTTCAGTTCACTTTCAAGTTGCTCTTTCTACGGTGAAAAAAGTTTCGAATACCTTTTCGGGAAAAAGTACACAAGATTTTACAAATTGGGTTACATTGCCCTGGCATTATTCGGAAGTTTAAACTCTCCTAAAATCATCTGGTCATTTGCCGACATTTGTAACGGTCTTATGGCTGTACCCAACCTTTTCGCCCTTAACTGCCTTGCAAAAGAAGTTTATTTCCCCCAAAAAAGCAAAACCCTGCCATAAAGACAGGGTGAAACTTTATACATATTCAATTTATGTAATTAAGCCTCTGCTTCTTTTTTCTTTTTGAAGCAATCGCTGCAGTAAACAGGGCGATCTTCACGGGGTTTGAAGGGAACTTCAGCAACACCGCCGCACTCTGCACAAACTGCTGTGAATTTTTCGCGCTCACCTCTTGCAGCCTGCTTGCGTGCATCACGGCAAGCCTTGCAGCTCTTGGGCTCGTTAACTAAGCCTTTTTCTGCATAAAATTCCTGTTCGCCGGCTGTGAAAATAAATTCGTTGCCGCACTCTTTACAGATGAGTGTCTTGTCTTCGTACATTTTTGCTACCTCGCTTGTATATGATGTTGCCCTCTAACGGAATTGCACCGCCACCTTTGGTGAAGGTTTCGGATAAATTCCGCAACCTAACAACGCTCTGCTTTTAAGCTAAGAGGACATATATGTAAAGCCGACTACTCGGCAAATACATCTTTTAATTTGCGCCTTGCACGCTGAACGGCATTATCGACTGATTTGGGTGTCATACCCAACTTTTCACCTATTTCAAAATAGGACATACCGCTTGCTCTGAAAAAGACAACGGTTTTCTCAACTTCGGAAAGTGTAACTTCGCAAGCGTTGAGAACTTCATTTAACTGCTCGGCGGTAATGACGTGTTTCAGCGGGTCCTCGGCACTTTCAAGGCCTGTGAAAGTTTCGGAATTGCTGTCAACAGGTATATCGGCAGAAATGTTACCCGCTGCAGTATTTATACTGTTACGCATACACACCGAAGCATATGCTTCAAAAGGTACGCCTTTATTAATATCAAAAGTTCTGACGGCATTTAAAAAACCGAACATACCCTCTTGGACGAAGTCATCCGAATCAAGATAAGATGCATTAGTATTACTGAAACGGGTGTTTAAAAAACGGCGGGCAAGTGTATTAAAAGCATACTCATCACCGTTCTGGGCTAAAAGTACAAGTTCCTCATTGTTAAGGTTAACATAGTCGGAATATTTTTTAGCACCCAATTTATCACCTCATAGCAGAATAGCGTGCATTCTTGCAGATAATGATAGCATACTTTTGTTATTTTGTCAAATATTTTTTATTTAAAAGCAAAATTTTTGTGTAAAACACAGAATATTTCCAATTTCGACAAAAAAAGACTCCCTTTTTTCACCATAAAAGGTAATTCAGGAAGTCTTTTGGTTTGAATTTATATATTCTGTGTAAACTGTTTTATCAATTTTGTACCAACGGCCTTTGATTTTCATACACCAAAAATCATTGTAAACGCTTTTGTACTCGCCGTTCACACCCTTGGCAACAACCTCTATACAGAGAATATCCACCCTTGAGGGAAACTCAACGTATCCGAAACCGTTTTCAAGCACATCGTTGAAATCACTTAAATCTTCGTCAGAAAGAGTCTGTGAAGAAGTAACTTTATATGTAAGTTTATAATCTTCTCCGCATTTTTCGGTATAAAAAACGTCACTTTTCTCCATAGGCTGAACTATCTGAGCGTAAGTTTCGTCATCACCGAAATACCTGTTATCTTTCTTATACTTTTTTATATTATCGTCATATAGAGAATAATATAAATCTTTATCCGCCGTTTGTGTTGCTTTTACGAAATTCTTGACCACCTTTTCGGGCTTTGAGCCTGTAAAGGATACCGTTACCACCGCAACCACTACAAGCACCGCGGCAAAAATAACTAATACGATAATTCTGTTTTTAAAAGAAAGATTAAATTTAATTTCACGCTTTTTTATAAATTTTGAAGGTTCTTTCTTTTTAGGTGAATTAAGTTTTGCGCCACAATAAGCGCAGGTTACAAAATTATCGGGACTTTGTTTGTGACACTTATCACAGTACATACTAACCACCTCGCTTTCCAAATAAAAACCGTAGAAAGACGAATCTTCCTACGGTTGTATTTGTGTGAACGGATTTAACCGTAAATTAAAGAACTAAATTATTCTTCAGTAACTTCTTCTGCTGTTTCTTCAGCGGGAGTTTCCTCAGCAACAACTTCTTCCTCGGGAAGAAGAGCGCGAATTGAAAGGCTTACTCTCTTTCTTTCTTCATCAATGTCGGTAATCTTAACGTTAACCTTTTCACCGATTTTAAGTACATCAGCAGGTTTTGCAACGTGCTTGTTAGCAATCTGTGAAATGTGGATAAGACCGTCAATACCGGGAATGATGTGTGCAAATGCACCGAAGTCTGTGAAGTTAGCAATTTCAACTTCTGCTTCAGAACCTACTGCGTAATCTCTCTTGAAGATTTCCCAAGGATTGTCCTCAAGTTTCTTGTAACCGAGAGCGATCTGTTTCTTTTCGGGGTTAAGTGACTTGATTGTAACTTCAACCTCGTCACCTACGCTGACAACTTCTGAAGGATCTTTAATTCTGTTCCAAGAAAGTTCGGAAACGTGGATCATACCGTCTACGCCACCAATGTCAACGAAAGCACCGAACTTCATAAGAGATTTAACAACACCCTTACGAACTTCACCCTCCTGAGCCTCTGCCCAGAATTTTTCTTCGTTTGCTTTTCTTTCTTCTTTGAGAACGGCACGGATAGAGCCAACAGCACGTCTTCTCTGCTTGTTAACTTCGATAACTTTGAACTTAACTGTCTTCTTAAGAAGATCTTCAAGTTTGTCGTTACGGCTTGCAGTTGCAAGTGAAGCAGGGATGAAAAGACGAGCGTTGTTAGCAACTACGATAACACCGCCGCGAACGATTTCTGTAACAACGCCTTCGAGAATTGTATCAGTTCCCTCAGCATTTACGATTTCGTCCCATGCAGCAATAGCATCATAGCGCTTTTTGGAAAGCATTGTAACGCCTTCCTGGTCGTTTGTTTTCATGATGATGAGATTGAGTGTATCGCCGATTTTGAGTTCAGCTTTGGGATCTGCGTTGGGGTCATTGCTGTATTCGCCGTAGGGAATATAGCCTGTCTGCTTCCTGCCGATATCAACCTGTATCTCTGTGGGAGAAACACTCAATACTGTACCAACAACCTTCTGGTCGCTGTTCATACTGTTGAGTGATTCCTCTAACGCTGCTGCAAAATCAAATTCTTCAGCAGATGCAGAGTCCAGCACTCTCTCCTCCTCAATCATTTTGTTGTCATTGACAATTTCGGACATGGTTTCAAGTACCTCCTTTATAATACCGGCGGGAGTAGATGCACCCGCAGTAAGACCGATTGAGCCGTAACCGCCCAGAGGAATACCATAAAGCTCTGATGCGGTCTCGACAAGAAATGCAGGGCAGTTGCTTTCGCACACGCTGAGTAATTTACGGGTGTTGGAACTGTGCCTACCCCCGACTATTACCATAGCATCGCTAGAGCGTGAAAGCAGAGCCGCTTCGTTCTGTCTTTCTTCGGTCGCACTGCATATTGTATCAAATATTTTCGCATTTGTACATAGTAATTTTATTTTTTTTATACTTTTTTGCCATTCTTTTATACTAAAAGTCGTTTGAGCCACAAAAATTAGTGATTTTTCCGATAAAGAAGTATGTTTTTCAAGAAGTTCATCGATTTCATCGGCGTTTCCTATAACGTAAGATTCGCCTTTTGCGCAACTTTTAATACCCTTTACTTCCGGGTGATTTTCGTCACCTGCTATAAGTGTAACCACATCTTCCGAGGAGTTATCGAGAACGATTTTGTGTATCTTTTTTACAAAGGGACAAACGGCATCTATATACTCGCAGCCGCTTTCCTCCACTTCGCGCAACACATCCTGCGTAACACCGTGGGTACGAAGAACAAGTATTGCACCATCTTCAACCTCGGAGGGTGAATTTACCACCCTGACGCCACGGCTTTCTAAATCCTCTATAACCTGACTGTTATGAATAATCGGACCTAAAGTTGCCACCTTGCGACCTTCAGCGGCAAGTTTTTCAATAAGTTTTATTGCCCTGTCAACACCGAAGCAAAAGCCCGCTTTTTTCGCTAAAGTTATCTCTGCCATTAAAGACGCTCCTTTATAACTTTAAGCATATATTCAATTGAACCGTTAAGGTCGAGTTCGGTTGTATCCACAAGAACTGCATCATCTGCCTTTTTAAGCGGTGCAATTTCTCTGTGTGTATCCTGATAATCACGGAGTTCAATTTCTTTAAGAATATTGTCGTAATTTACTTCCTGACCCTTTTCTGTGAGTTCTTTATAACGTCTGTCTGCCCTTGCCTGTGCAGAAGCGGTAAGATAAATTTTAATCTGCGCATTAGGAAGAACAACAGTACCTATATCTCTGCCATCCATAATGCAGTTATTTTTCTCGGCAATATCTCTCTGCAATCCGAAAAGAAATTCACGAACTTTCGGGATAGCCGAAACATTTGATGCAGCCATAGAAACTTCATTCTGCCTTATAGCCTCGGAAACATCTTCATCACCTAAAAATACGCGCTGTTCACCGTTAACAAAGCGCAAAGAAACATTAAGTCCCTCAAGTGTAGGAACAACATCAGCCTCATTTTTTGTGTCTTTTCCCTGTCTTAAAACATTAAGACCCACAGTTCTGTACAATGCACCTGTGTCAACATAAATGTAACCGAGTTCCTTTGATACTGTTTTTGCGATTGTGCTTTTGCCTGCACCCGCAGGGCCGTCAATTGCGATGTTAATTGCCATAATTTTTTCTCCTTATAAAAAAGTTAGGAAACGGAGTTTCCGGCAAGACGTCCTGTTGAGAACGCGATTTGCAGATTAAATCCGCCTGTATATGCATCAACGTCTATTACTTCGCCTGCGAAATAAAGTCCGTCGATTATTTTACTTTTCATTGTTTTGGGGTCTATTTCCGAAACGCTGACACCGCCCGACGTTACTATTGCCTCATCAATTGGGCGAAAATCCGTAACGGTAAGTCTTATATCCTTTAAAAGTTCCGCCAAAGTTGCCCGCATATCTTTAGTAACCTGATTTGACTTTATATTGCCGTTAAGACCCGAAAGTTTTACTATAACGGGTATCATTTTGCGCGGTAACATAAGGGCAAGGGTATTATAAAGATTTTTGTTGGAACATTCCAGTAAATCCCTTTGCAAGCGTTTATCAAGTTGCTCGTAAGTGAGGGCGGGTTTAAAGTCAATATGAATAACATACCTGCCCCTCTCCATATTGCGCATATGAGAGGATGCGGAAAGTATCATAGGACCTGAAACCCCGAAATGTGTAAAGAGCATTTCGCCGAAATCTTTATACACTTCTTTATAAGTCTTAGTGTCCTCTACTCGAATTTCCACATTGCGAAGCGAAAGACCCTGTGCATCGGTACACCAACCCTCGTGACATTCAAGGGGAACAAGTGAGGGTTTAAGGTCGGTTATTGTATGCCCTGCCTGTTTTGCAAGGGTGTAACCGTCACCTGTTGAACCTGTTGCAGGGTAAGAAATGCCACCTGTTGCAATAAGAACATTTTCTGCAAAAAACTTTCTGCCGTCATCGGTTACACAGCCTTTCACCGTACCGTTTTCAATAATAAGTTCGGTTACTCTGCCCTGTTTTCTTTTAACTCCGTTAACGGTTATAAATCTATTAAGTGCATCGACTATATCAAGGGCTCTGTCGGAAACAGGAAAAACTCTGTTACCGCGTTCGATTTTAAGGGGAACACCTAACCCCTCAAAAAAGTCGATAGTATCGTCAGTCGTAAATCTTGAAAATGCGCCGTAAAGAAATCTGCCGTTTACGGGAACGTTTGAAATAAGGTCATTAAGGAGAGGACAGGAATTTGTAACGTTACATCTGCCCTTGCCTGTAATGGCAACCTTTCTTGCCAGTTTATCGTTTCTTTCGATAAGGGTAACGCTCAACCCTCTTTGTGCGGCAGTACCCGCCGCCATAAGTCCGGCAGCACCGCCGCCGATTACTATTAAATCCATAAATTTTATCCTTTATAAAACAATAAGTTTATCTGTCATTTCTTTACCGCAAACATCGGGTGACGGTAGGCAAAGTGAAAAAATATCCCTCGCCCTGCATTCAAGTTCAAACACCTTTTTAGCATTATCATCCATATATTTTAAATCAGATGGTTTTGAAATAATGGGAAGTGTTGCGGATTCTTTAGCCTGTTTTAGAACTTCTGCTCCCCTTTTATTAAACCCGAGAACTCTTATATAGGGTATCGGTGCAGAAAAACAAGACTTAGTTATACCGAGTAAGGCACAAATAATAATTCTTCGCAATCTTGAATGAGTATAACGCTTTGTCTTAACTTTTTCAAGTATCTCTGAAACCGAAACGGAATTTTTTACCGCTTCAACGAATCTGTATTCAAGACCTTCGCTGACATCGGGTATTGCTTTAAAATCCTCTGCACTCATTGTGCGAAGTTTATATAAAACCGCGTTTTCAAGTCTCGTAAAATCAGCCGGTGCTTTTTGTTCCTCTAGGGCGTTTTTTAAAATATCCGCAGATTCTTCTGGCATAAATCCGCAAAAATCATTTTCTTTTTTCAAAAACTCCCTTATAGCAGACGCTGAACAGATATTGCCCGAAACTATGTCGGAATCGTGGGAAACACCTATCCGTTTAATTGCCTTGGGTGTTATACCGAAACCGAGTTTATTTATCGCTTTAATATACTCAACACCTAAAATATCATTGGAAGAAGCAAGGGCATCTGCGAAACTGTCGCCGTACATATCGCGCAAGGCTTTTTGCCGCGCGGTAGGATACGAAAGCCCCTCACTTAAACGGTTTTCAAGAAGGGGTGAAAACTCCTCGCTCGTTATTGCTTCGGCACATTTTTTCAGCGTTTCAACATCACCGCTTTCGGAACCGAAACCGAGAGCCTCTATACAACCGAGAGACCCTAAAACAGTAACTCCGCCCTCGGCAAAACGCTCGGCAGAAGCAGTTGAATAAGCAACAGGAAGTGAAAGAACCAAATCCACTCCGCAAGCGAGAGCCATCTTCGTTCTTTCGCAAGGCGAAACGCAAGCACACTCGCCACGTTGCACAAAACTTTCGGACATTACTGCGGTAACGGTATTTTTGCCGTTTTCACGCAATGCATCAACTATATACTTGTGGCCGTTATGGAACGGATTAAACTCTGCCACGATACCGTAATTCACAGTAAACGCCCCTTTCCGAATTTATTATAAATTTGTTTTTACTCTTGAAAAACAAATAAATAGTGATATAATTGTTATTTGGTAAGTATTTTACACAATTACAGCGCATTTAATTTTCCAAAAAGGAATAATACGCTTTTTATTGGAGGTTTATTGATGAAAATTCTCGTAATTAACTGCGGAAGTTCCTCTCTTAAGTATCAACTTTTTGATATGGAGGGTGAAAAGGTTCTTGCAAAAGGTATTTGCGAATCTATTGCAACTGATATGAGCCACACAAAAGGCTCTACTTTCGACGGCAGAAGTTTTGACAAATACGTTGATATTCCCGACCACAAAGTTGCTTTCAACATTGTTAAAGATGCTCTTGTAACAGGCGACTGCAAAGTTATTGATGACCTTTCTGAAATCAGTGCTATCGGTCACAGAGTTGTTCAGGGCGGCGACCGCTTCACAGAAAGCGTTCTTATTGATGACGGTGTTCTCAAAGCAATTGACGAACTCAGCGTTCTTGCACCCCTCCACAATCCTGCACACGTTATAGGTATTGAATGCTGTAACGAAGTTTTCGGCGCAAGTGTTCCCCAGGTTGCAGTTTTTGATAACGCATTCCACAGCACAATGCCCGAAACATCTTATATGTTCGGTATCCCCTACAAATATTATGAAGAAGACCACATCCGCCGTTACGGTGCTCACGGTACTTCTCACCGTTTTGTTGCATACAGAACTGCTGAAATCGTAGGTAAAGACCTTAAAGACATCAAACTTATCACTTGCCACCTTGGTAACGGTTGCTCCATCACTGCTATTAAAGACGGTAAAGTTCTCGACACAAGTATGGGTCTTACTCCCCTTGACGGTTTCATAATGGGTACACGTTGCGGTGCTATTGACCCCTCAGTTGTTACCTATATTATGGATAAACACAACCTTTCACCCAAGGAAATGGACACAATAATGAACAAGCAGAGTGGCGTTCTCGGTATTTCAGGTGTTCACTCTGACGACCGTGCAGTCCGCGCTGCTGCCGAAGAAGGCAACAAGAGAGCAAAACTTGCACGTGATATGCAGTGGTACCAGATTCGTAAATGCATCGGTTCATACGTTGCTGCTATGGACGGTGTTGACGTAATCGCATTCACAGGCGGTATTGGTGAAAACTGTACAGACCTTCGTGAAGATGTCCTCAACAACCTTTCCTACCTCGGCATTAAAATTGACGAGAAAGCAAACGCAGTACGCGGTGAAGAAATCGAACTTACACAGCCCGGTTGCCCCGTAAGAGCATTCTGCGTTCCCACAAACGAAGAACTTGCTATTGCAAGAGATACAAAGAACATCGTTGAGGCTCTTTAATTCTTAATTAAAAGTTAACACCCTATGCATTTTTCGAGAAAATGCATAGGGTGTTATTTTATTTACTCTTTCTTTTAAACAGACTCTCCACAGGTAACTGTGCAAGGATTATTGCGAGGAAGACGAGAACGCATCCGAAAATTTCGTTTACAGAGAGTCTTTCGCCGAAGAATGCGCCTGCTAACGCTGCGAAAACGGATTCAAGGCTCATAAGAAGGCTTGCAACTGTGGGGTTAAGATTCTTCTGGGCTACTATCTGCAAGGTAAATGCAATACCCGAAGAGAGAACGCCTGCATAGAAAATAGAGAACCAGGCATCCCCGATAGCCACAGGGTCAACCTCTTCAAAAAGGAACATACCCACCGTCGAAATAACGGCAGAAACCGCAAACTGAACGAGAGAAAGCCTTACACCGTCAACGGTTTCTACGAAATGGTCAACTATCATTATCTGCACTGCAAAAAGAAATGCACACATAATGAGAAGAACATCACCGATATTTATTCCGCCCGCTTGTGTAACACACAAAAAATACATACCGCAAGTGGCAAGCACAATAGAAAACCACAAAATAGGTTTAACTTTTCTTTTAAATAAAAGACCCAGAAGCGGAACTATCAATATATAAAGAGTTGTGAGAAAGCCTGATTTACCAACGCCAGAAAGTATAATTCCGTACTGTTGCACAAGGGAAGCGAGGCAAACCGAACCGCCGCACAAGACACCGCCTAAAATAAGCCTTTTTGAGAAAAATGTTTTGTTCTCACCGTGAGGACCGTCACCGATTTTCTTTTTATTATTTTTATAAATAAACAGTGATACAGGTGTCAGAAACACTACCGCAAGACAAGACCTTAAAGCAAGGAATGTAAAATTTCCGATTTGTTCAAGACCTTTACTTTGCGCTACAAAAGCCGTACCCCATATAAAAGCCGCCAGCATCAATAAAAATGATGAAAACAGCGTTTTGGATTTTTTTACTTTTTCTGTCATTTTATTCCCGGTTTCTTAGTTTAATGCTCGTCTTACAAGTAATGCACGGAGTTTGTCCCGTTCTATTCTGTCCAAAGGTCTGTCAACGGAAAGGGATATAGTCGCAGGTTGCATATGAATCATCAGCGCCTCTATCTGCGCACAGTCCATATTGATTATACCTTTAACCGCACCTAATCTCACAAGAGAAATAAGTTCCATAAACTCATTTGTGTCTATAAGCCTAGCGTATTTCAATACGCCGTAGGCTCTGTAAATTCTGTCCTCCGTCACAGGTGCTTTGAATATTTCTTCACGGGCTGTTCTTTCCTGTGCGGCAATCTGAAGTGCAATGGATTTAAGGTTTTCAATAGCCGCCCTCTCGGAAATGCCGAGAGTTATGGTATTGCTAAGGCGGAACATATCCCCTTTTGCAGCCGCCCCCTCACCGTAAGAGCCACGAAGTGAAAGACCGAGTTTTGAAACGGTTGTTATGAGTTTTGTAATCTGCGATGTGGAAACGAGTGCAGGAAGATGCAAAACAACCGAGGCTTTCATACCTGTTCCCAATGCGGTGGGGTCCTGGGTAAGATAACCTAATTTATCATCAAAAGCGAAATCAAGTTTTTGCGAAAGTTCTTTATCAATATTATTTGCAGTTCTGTATGCTTCATCAAGGGCAAAACCTGCGTACATAACCTGAAGTCTTATATGGTCCTCTTCATTAAGCATTATGCTTACCGCTTCGTCTTCTGTAAGAAGTAATGCTCTGCCGTCGCGGGAGGAGGCAAACTCGGGACTAACAAGATGACGCTCGGCAAGCGAAACAACCTCGGACTGAGAAAGGGTTTTCATTTCATAATAGTTAAAATTATATTCACCTATTGAATCAGCCGCAGTCTTTATAACAGAATTCACCTTTAACTTTTCGGGAAGTGAAAGCCTTGCAGGAAAAGGATAATTTCGCACGTTACGGGCAAGGTGGATGCTTGTGTTTATAACAACATCATTCTGCGCGCCTGTACCGAGATACCATTTTGCACACATTACGCATTGCCCCCTTTCTGTGAAATTTCGTTTATTTCATCACGAATCTGCGCCGCGAGTTCAAAATTCTGCTCTTCTACTGCGACGGCTAGTTTCTGTTTAAGTTCTGCAATTTGTGAATCATAAGAAATCGACTCATTTTTCACAGGTTTAGTTCCCACGTGTGTTGCTTTGCCGTGTATTCGGCGAAGTGACGGCAGAAGTTTATCGTAAAAAACGCCGTAACACTCCGCGCAACCCATTTTGCCGTCGGATACTATTTCATCAAAAGTTTTACCGCAACCGTGACAGTGAAGGCCTGTATTGGCACTGCCCTCGCCTTTACTGAGAAGTTCACCGAACAACTCACCCAGACCTAAACCGAAGCCCGAAAAAGCCTCACCGTAACCGAGAGAACGGGCACAATCCGAGCAAAGATGAACTTCTGCGGCTCTGCCGTTTATGATTCGTTTCATATGCATATTTGCTTCGTTTTTATTACAATTCTGACAAATCAAAACAATCACCTCAAAACTTTAAAAAATCATACTACTATATAAATGATATTATACGATAATTTTCAAGATAATTCAAGAAGTACACAAAAAAAGCCTTTCGCCAAAGGAGCAGGTTTTCTAAGGACAGTTTTCAATAAAGAAAACAGGATTAGGTACACAAATCCCCTGTTTGTAACGAAACAAGATAAAACCACCCGAAAAAGAACATTCTTTTTTCTTCTTCTGGTAGTTATTTTTTGTCGATATATTGCTGCGCAATTCGATATTTTTTCCTAACGGAAAAATCGATATATTTACCTAACGGCAAATTCGATATGGTATAAATCCCTTCACGCCCCGCAGGGCATATCGAGTGCGTAGCACATATCGAACGCACAAGGCGTATATCGAAAATCCCATTAGGGATTTATATCGATGCATTGTGTCCTTTAGAACACAATGCTAAAGACGAAGGCTTTAAAAACATATTACATATCGTATCTGTCCACATCGCCGTATTCGTCCTCAAATATAAACTCCTCGGCGTATTCGTAATCAAACTCATCATCCATATAGTCTGAATAGTCGCGAGGATCGTGTTTTTTAAACTTATCAAAATCAAATGTAAAACCCATAAAATCACACCTTTCAATTGTTCTTCGGAAGTTTTTTTGACACACTTATTCTGTTCCTAAATTTTCTTTATATTCAACAGTAACAAAAATTAGTCAATTACATATTATGCATTGAAAGGGGGTTTAAGAATGGGTTGCTTCTTCAACAACGGTAATAACTGCTCTTGGATTATTATCCTTATCATCATCTTCTTAGTTTGCGGCAACGGTAACGGTTGCGGTAACACTTGCATGACCAACGACTGCGGTCGTAACGACTGTGGCTGTGGCTGCTGCTAATTGTAGTTAAAAAACAACACTGTCACCTCAACAGAGGTGGCAGTGTTACTTTCATCAAAATATTACGTAAAAAACAACTGTAACAACACTCAGAACCATTAAGCCTGCAAGAACTAAACAGACTATTCTTTTCATTTTATCATTAAACATCATTCAATACCCAAAAGAGTTTTTACGCTGTCTGAAACAACTTGAAGTTTATTTTCTGCTTCCTCTCTTGAAGATGCCTTTGCGGTGATATAAATTTTAATTTTGGGTTCTGTGCCTGAAGGCCTTACGATAACTGTATCGCCGCTTTCCATTCTGTAAGAAAGTACGTTTGATTTGGGAAGACCTGTTTCGCCGTCAGTTGTTTTGCCTGTTTTGTAGTCGCCTACCCAAACAACTTTACTTCCGCAGATTTCTTCGGGAGGATTATTTCTTAATGAATCCATCATATCCGCCATTTTCTGCATACCTGCCGCACCCTCAAAGGCATAGTTATCGAGGCGATTGAAATAGAAACCGTATTTTTCATAAATACTGTTCATAAACTGCCAGAGTGTGATACCTTTTGTTTTATAGAATGCTGCCATTTCGCAGATTATCATAGCACCGTTGACACCGTCTTTATCGCGTGCGTGGATACCTGTAAGGTAACCGTAACTCTCTTCAAGACCGAGAATATATCTGTCCTCTTCCCCTGCTGCTTCAAGTTCTGTAATGCACTCACCGATATATTTGAAACCTGTAAGAAGGTCGCGCATATCTGCGTTGTACTCTTTACAAATTTCAGAAATAAGGGGTGTTGTAACTATAGTTTTAACAATAACGGGATTTTCGGGAAGTTTACCCTTTGCCTTAAGTTCGGAAAGAAGGTATTCGCAAAGCATTGCACCCACTTCATTACCTGTCATAAGTTTATATTCGCCGTTATCACGCACTGCAATACCAACACGGTCGCAATCGGGGTCAGTTGCTATCATAAGGTCTGCGGGGAATTCGTCGGTCATTGCAAGACCCTCTTCAAATACCTGACGGATTTCGGGGTTGGGATAAGGACAAGTGGGGAAATTACCGTCGGGCTTTTCCTGTGATTTAACCACCCGTAATTCTTTAACACCCAATTTTTTAAGAACACGGCGAACAGGTTTATTGCCCGTACCGTTAAGAGGTGTATAAAGAATCTTGATGCCCGATTTTTTAACAACGTCTTTGTTAATTGAGCAGTCAAGAACACAGTCAAGGAACTCTTCCTTAAGCCAATCTTCGATATAGTCAACCATATCTTCGGCGAGGGCATCCTCAAAAGACATACGTTTAACACCGTCAAAGATGTCAACATTTTTCATATAACCGTAAATTTTTGCCGCTGCCTCATCAGTAATCTGATAACCTGTGGGGTCATAGCATTTAAAACCGTTATACTTTGAGGGGTTGTGGCTTGCGGTAAGCACAATACCCGAAGAACAATGTAATCTTCTGACTGCGAAGGAAAGCATAGGTGTGGGCATAAGTTCGGGGTAAATATATACCTTAACACCGTTTGCAGCAAGAACACCTGCGGCACATTCAGCGAAAACGTCTGATTTAATGCGTGAGTCGTATGCAATGGCAACTGTGGGTTCCTCGAATGTTTCGTTAAGGTAATCTGCAAGGCCCTGTGTTGCCTGTGCAACTGTATACACATTCATACGGTTTGTACCTGCACCGATAACGCCTCTTAAGCCGCCTGTGCCGAATTCGAGATTTTTATAAAAACGGTCGAGTATTTCTTCCTCATTACCGTCAATAGAATTTAATTCTTCCTGTAAGTCGTTGTCGAGAACTGCTTTTTCTCTCCAGAGTTTGTAAAGAGCATGAATATCGTTCATTACACTCATCCTTTCTTTTATCTTACGAACTGATTATAACATAAAAAATTATAAAATCAATTATCTTATGAAATTAGTTCTTATTTTAGGTTCGTCTGCAGGTCTTTCTATACCGTTATTTTTACCCGATTCAATACACTTAAGAATCCAAGCCATATTTTTACCTAAAGTGCGCATTACCTGAAGTCCCTCTTCGTCTTTGAGCACATCTTCGGCTTTTGAGCCGTGTACCATATTCCAGTAACCCGAAGAAACGATGGGCATATTGCTTATGGTAAAGTACTTATTAAGAACATCGAAAGCAGCCGTTGAACCTGCTCTGCGACAACTGAGTATTGCAGCACCGGGTTTATATCTGAAGTTTTTTCCCCCTGCATAAAAGGCTCTGTCAAGTACTGCACAGATAGTTCCCGACGGTGCGGCATAATGTACGGGTGAGCCGAAAATAAATCCGTCTGCGCTTTCCGCCTTTTCTATAAGAGTATTGGCAACATCATCGCCGAATACACATTTACCGTTGTTTTTACTACAACCTCCGCAACCGATACAACCTCTGACCTGTTTATTGCCAAGCCAGAAAATTTCTGTTTCCACCCCTTCGGAATTAAGTTCTTTTTCAATTTCACAAAGGGCGGTATATGTGCATCCCTTTTCGTGAGGTCCGCCGTTTACAAGTAAAACTTTCATTTTATTACCTCTTTATAATATTATTTCCGTTATTTGTGACGGTTTATCTATAATATATTCGGGATTAAGGCTTTCTAAAACTTCTTTGTCGCGAAAACCCCAAGTTACCGCAATACAGGGGATACCCGAATTGCGCGCAGTTTCAATATCAACATCCGAGTCACCGATATATATTGTTTTTTCTTTATCCGTCTTTAAAAATTCCATTGCCGCAAAAACCGAGTCGGGACAGGGTTTTCGCCTTACACCCTCTTTTTCACCTACTGCGAAATGAAAAACTTCGGGGAAATATTTTAACATAAGTCCTTGAACGGCAAAATCCGCTTTATTGGAAACAACCGCGATTTTCACACCGCGGGATTTAAGTTCATTCAACACATCAATTATTTTATCATAGGGCTTTGTGGAATTTGCCGAGTTATCTTTATAATGTGTTTTAAAATCTTCAAAACACTTATTTATAATTTCCTCTTCCGTATTTTTCGGTACGGCCCGTTCAATAAGAAGCCTTATTCCGTTACCTAAAAACGCCCTTACTTCCTCTGTACTGCGGGTGGGTAAGCCGTTTTTTGAAAGAGCAAAATTTACGCTGTCACGCAAGTCGCAAAGTGTATCAAGTATAGTGCCGTCAAGGTCGAATATTGCTGTATCAAACTTCATCTTCGTGACACTCCAAATCAACTAAAGTATATTCCCTGTTAAGTGCGGGAAGAACTTTCTCTTTCAAATCGCTTGTGAGGAAACGAACTGTTGCCGTATTCACACAAGGATGGCAAGCGAAGTATTCATCATTGAAAACATTCTTTTCTATAAGAAGTTCAACAGTTTTTTCTTTATCAAACATTAAAGAAAGCACTGTAAGTGAACCCGGCGAAACATTAAGAAGTTTTTCCATCTGTTCACCGCTTGCAAAAGAGAGGCGCGATGAATTTATCTGCGCTGAAAGATATTTTGTTTTAAAAGGCATATCACCCGGTATAAGAAGCATATAGAACTTAGTCTGCTGACGGTTACAAAGAAGTAAATTTTTGCAGATTTTTGCATTTATAATCTTCTCTACACCCTCGCAAAGTTCAATTGTAGCCGCTTCATCGTGTTCTGCACGGATATATTCAACACCGTTGTTTTCAAGAAAAAGGTAACTTTGCATTTCCTTTTCAGTAGCAGTTGTTTCGGGATGAGTGTTAAAAGTTTTTTCGTTTATGTACATAAGTATTCTCCGTAATTTCAATACATTTTAAGAGTTTTTTCCGCTGCTTCGCGAAGGCAGAAACCTGTTAATATTGTTCCGTCGGAATTATATTTTTCGGTCAACTCGCGAAGATTATTTATATTTTCCTGTGTAGGTTCTTTCTTAGCAAAATAAATTGCATCGAGTAAATCGCAACACATTCCGAATTTCTTAACCCATTTTTTCAGTTCTTTAAAAAGCGGAACACTTTCGTCTTTCAGCATATCAAGGCAGTTCCTCATATTTTCGTTATAATCCGAAAATTCTTCAAAGGCTTTTTCACACTCACTGCGTGATAACAGGAAGTTAATATGCGCTAAAGTTTCGCTCATAAGTGCCGAACTGTATTTAGAAAGACAGGAAACGCCTAAATGGTCGGCAAAATAACGGAAGAGTCGGGCTTTATCGCCCAATATTTCCTTATGGGCGTTTTCAAGGGAATCATCGGGATTATACTGAACAGGATTCCAAAGATAATCTGCAATTGTCATAAGGGGGATTTTGGAGCACTCCGCATACTCCATAACGTTGGAAATAAGACCTTCGCAATGTTTATAGAGTTCTTTATCTCTGCCGATAACGGCTCCAAGGTGCATTTCCTGGAACATTTCGCAGTCATTCACAGGGTAATTATCCCAGAATAACGGCTTATGGTCAGTAGCGCGGAAAAGTTCCTGTGATTCCCTTACTGTTAAGACTCTTGAACAAATCTCCTCGCCTGTCCAGAACATTTTAACATCTGAGGGTATAAATTTACCGAATTTTGAAACATAGTAACCGTTTTCGTCACCGCTGTACTGTGTGGGGCAAACGGTTAATTTTATACTGCTGTCAAAACTCTTTAACTCGTTATACGTTCTGTTTATGAGGTCAATATGGGCATCTACTATGCCGTCGTATTTTTTGGCATCTTCGGAGTACTGAAACTCCCACGGAATATCGTCAAGAAGAAGTCCGAAGTTTCTTACACCTATATTATAAATGCTTTTTATTTTTTCAATGAGAAGCGTAAAATCTTCATCGGATGTATATTTATAAGTAAGACCCGGCCCTACACACCAGTTGAAATCAAGATAATTTTCACTTGCTTTGTTATACAAGGCTTTAAGGTCTTCAAGTTCTTTTTCGGGATAAAGTTCACGCCATTTTTCACGGTGGTAAATATCATCCTTAGGGGCGTAGTAATATGTATTCATACCGTTTTTTGCCATAAGGCTCATAACAGAAAGTCTTTTTTCATTCTCCCAGGTAGGACCGTAGAAGCCCTCAATATATCCGCGAGTTTCAAAAAGCGGATAATCTTCCAAATCACCTGTTCTGAGTTCGTTATTTTTTATTAGTTTTACGAGAGTATTGACGGCTCTGAAAACGCCTTTTTCCGTTGAAGATTCAATTAACGCACTTTCTTTAGTCACGGTAATAAAATATTTTTCATCACAGAGTTTTGAAAGTTCTTCGATATATGTAGTTTTTCTTGTATCCGTCAATTTAATCTGCACGTTAAATTCGCCGTTTATATCAATATTATTTTCCGTAAAGACTCTTTCCGCAACAGTTTTACAGTCGCCCGAAAATTTAGCGGCATTCACTGAAATGAGTTCACCGTTAAGATTATTTTTTTGAACTTTGGGATAAATCATAGGTGCTTTATCTCCTTTTTATATTTTTCTACTAATTTTTCGTTTATCTCGTCGCCACCGTCAACATTTGCGCTTGCGAAGTGTTCGGGAACGAAATTCTCTTTCACGCACATTTCCACTGCCTCAGCCACCACACAATTAAGAATAAGAGCGCCTGTAACAGTAGATGTGGGGCATATTTTACCCTCAACACCGTCAATATCTAGGCAGGCATCCCCCACGCAACCGAAATTATCAAGGGTAATATCTGCAATTTCGCATAGTCTTTTTCCGCTTTCGTGTCGGGAGTCAGCGGAAAAAGTGTGATTTATATTAGTGAGTGCAATAACCGTAAGACCCATTTCTTTACATAAAAGAGCCATATCAACAACTACACCGTTTCTGCCGGAGTTTGAGATTATAACGATTACATCGCCTTTTTTCATTTCATATTCCGAAAAAAGAGTATCTGCCAGACCTTGTTTACGCTCAATTTTTGTGCTTTTGAAAGCAGATTCGTGAAGCATTAAGGGCTCACTGAGAACAGGTTTAATTTTAACAAGTCCCCCTGCCCTGTAAAAAAGTTCTTCCGCAAGCATATGGGAATGACCTGTACCGAAAAGATATATGCTTTTATTGTTTACGAGAGCATCTTTAAAAACTTCGGCAGTCTTTTTTATAGGCTCTGCACCGTTATTTTTAATTTTTTCAATAATGTTCTGCACATTTTCAATATACTCAAGATATTTACTCATAAGGTTTCCCTCGCTATTTTCAAAGCACCTTCCTCGGGTGCAACCGTCAGCATTTCCACCTTAATATCGGGGTATTTACTGTTAAACCTCTCTGTAAAAATGCTTTTAAAAATCGGGTTATTCTGAAAAACCCCTCCGTAAAGATAAAGAATTTCATATTCTTTCATTTCTTCCGACAAAGAATAAACAGTTCTTAAAAGTTTATTACATTCATCGGATAATATTTCAGAAGAAATCTTTTCGCCTTTTTCACACCCATCAGAAACGAGTTTTGCAAAATCCGCAAGTTTATCTTTCGTGGTTTCTTCCGAATAAACTGCATCTATAATTTTTCTTAAATCGTCGGTTTTAAAGAAATCCTTTGCAATTTTCACTAAAGGCTCGTCTTTTCTGTTTTCATCGTACAGATTAACGGCTTCCGCCAAAGCGTTTACCGCTATTGAATAGGCAGAGCCTCCGTCACCTATTATATGACCCCAACCGCCTTTTACTGTTATTTTGTTATCAGCATCAATTCCTGCGGCCATTGACCCTGTACCGCAAATAACAACGCACCGCGGCACTGTGCAGTCACCCGAAAACAAGGCAACGTAAACATCGCTGTTCATTTTGATTTTTTCACTTTTTATTATACCACCACAAAGGGTTTCGATAAGGTCAGCATCCCCTTCATTATCAAGGGCAGAACAACCTACAAAGGCACTTTTGAAAATCACATCTCCGATATTTTCATATATATCGTTCATAATATCGGCAAGATTTTCCCTCGCCTTTTCCATACCGACGGAATAAAAATTGACGGTTTTCCCTACGGATTTATAAATAATTCTGCCGTTATCATCGGAAACTGCCGCGGTGGTTCTTGTTCCGCCACCGTCTATGCCTAAGTAGTAATCCATAAGTACCTCCCATCAATTTATAAAGGGAGTATGACTACTCCCTTTCAAAAAATCATTTTACTCTTTTCATAATATCGGCTACATTCTCTGCAATTGTTTCATTTGTAAGGTAACCGAGTGAATTTGTTTCGTGGTAGTGGCGTCTGTCAAACACGTCTTTACCCTGTTCGATATAAGGCTGAGTTTCGTGGAGAACATAGTCATTGGGGGTTACGCAATAACCTGTCATATCGTTAGTTACGCAGTATACGAGAAGGTCTTTATCCCCTACAATATCAATCAAAGGTGTGGGGTTAATCTCTGTACCTTTGCCTGTTGCAGATTCTTCCGCAGGGGCGGCACCGCCGTAAACAACTTCGGGGAAAGGCTCACCGGGAAGAAGAAGCATCTGCTGAGTACCGAGTTTTATATAGACCATTTCTGTAAGAAGAGCAAGACCCAAATCGCCCTTGTCGCAAGGGTAACGCTGTGAAGAGCAAGCGTTAATTGTTGCCATAAGTGCAAGAAGTCCGTTATCCACAGGTGAATAATATTTCTGCTGAAGGACTGTGATTTCAACGGGCATTTCTTTATCATTATCAATACCGAGAGCCGCTTTACCGAGAGTTTCACCTTCTATGCGTGTTCTTTCTTTTTTATCATCGCAGAAATCACCGGGGTCAACCGCACCGATAGCACCTACACCGTAAAGGACGTTTACTGCCTTTTCATCGTTAATTGTTTTTCTTAACCAATAGGGATAATCTGCGCCGCATTCACGGTTGTCACCACCTAAAGTATTGGGGTGAGCCTCATAATTTAGGAACCAGGTTTCAGTTGAGCCGTCATTGGGTACAAAACGGGTTCTTGTAAGAACATCGTGCATTGCATTAGGCTCGCGTTTGCAGAACTGTGCCTCGGGAACGTGAACAGTACCGATATAAAGTTTACCTTCCTTGCGGTTTTTGTAAGCCTCAACTGCAACTTCTTTAAGAGACTTAAGGAGAAGTTCCATATATTCGGGGTCTTTACCGCTTTGGAGTTTCAAAAGTTGACCCCAATAACCAACGGTATCAAAACCTGCGTGGGAATGAGTACAGGAAACAAACACACCTGCACATTTACTCTCTTCAATAAAATCTTTAAGTTCTGCACGGACAAGGTTAAGTTCAAAGTTTGTAAGACCGATAATATCCGCGCTCATATGTATATAACCGCCGTTATTATCAGCACCTATCCACATTGCGCTGACTGTTATGGGGTCGTGAACACTTTCGATAACATGGCCCATACCGTGACCTGCAATCCAATATTTTTTTGCTTTAATGTCAGCAGGCATAACTTCCCTTACGGCATAACCGCACACATAATTTTCACCTTTAATTACTGTGGGGTTGGGTCTGGGAAGAGGCTCGGCTTTAACACCTTTTTTGATAAGTCTTTTTGAACTGATTCTGCCGATTTTACGAACGGCTTTTGCAGCAAATTCATTAACGCCCATATATAAAATCTCCTTAGGGTTTTAAAGTATATTTATAATACTATATTTTACCAGCAATATACGTTAAAGTCAATTAAACAACTAACCAAATACATTGTTAAGAAATTGTTGAAAAAAGAGAAAAGGGACGGTTAAACCGCCCCAAAATCCGTAAATCAATAATTTTCTTTTCTTACTTCGAAAAATGCCTGAGGATGCTTACATACGGGGCAAACTTCGGGTGCCTTTTTACCCATTACAAGATGACCGCAGTTACGGCATTCCCACATTGTTTCCTCTGATTTTGCAAAAACAGCCTGCATTTCAACGTTATTAAGAAGTGCTCTGTAACGCTCTTCGTGAGATTTTTCGATTTCTGCAACCATACGGAAACGCTTTGCAATTTCTGTGAAGCCTTCTTCCTCTGCTTCCTCGGCAAAGGTAGCGTACATATCAGTCCACTCGTAGTTTTCGCCGTTAGCGGCAGCGAGAAGATTATCAGCAGTTGTGCCGATACCCTGAAGTTCTTTAAACCACATTTTTGCGTGTTCTTTTTCGTTATTTGCAGTTTCTTCAAAAATTGCTGCTATCTGCTGATAGCCTTCTTTTTTAGCAACTGATGCAAAATAAGTGTATTTGTTTCTTGCTTCGCTTTCGCCTGAGAATGCATCGCGAAGATTCTGTTCTGTTTTTGAGCCTTTAAGATCCATTATAGTCATCCTTTCAAAAAAATCATATAACAATTATTCCCTAAAAAGGAACTATTTATACTATAAAACAAATCGGTACATTTGTCAAAGTATTTTTGACAACATTATTTGTTGACTTATAATTTTAAATATGGTAGAATTTTTAAAACTACAATTCAAAGGAGATTTATTATGGCAAAATTAAAAGACATTGACAATGCTGCTGAGCAGAAAGGCTCAGTTCTTGTTACAATCTGGCAGTTTGTTAAATTTATCGTTGTAAGCCTTCTTGCAATGATCGTTCAATTCGTACTTCTCAACACACTTCAGCTTATCCCCGCTATTCAGGAACTTTACACAGTTGAATTCAGTTGGTGGGTATTTGTTTACCCCGTAGCAGTAGGCGGTCTCGGTTACTTCATTGTAAGCAACGTAGCAAACATCATCGCTCAGATTGTTGCTTTCTTCGTAAATAAAGAAAAAACTTTCAATTCAGGTGCAAATGTTGCGGTTGCTCTTCCCATTTACATAATTTTCACAATTGCACTTATTCTTTTCTCTGCTTGGCTCAATCCCACACTTAAAGAGATTTTTGTAGGCTTTGAATGGTGCAACGAAACCCTTGCAAAGAATATTGCAACAATGATTTGTTCTGCACTTCAGTTCTTCCTTTACTTCCCTGTTGACAAAATTCTTTTCCACAAGAAGAAAGAAGAAAAGGCTGAATAAGTTAAACTTACAAAACACCCTTGACTTTAAAATAAAAAGTCAAGGGTGTTTTAGTTTTTAAAAGTTATTGCCGTTCCAACCCCAGTCAGCAAAACCGGTGTATTTAATATAAATTCTGTCGGGTGAAATGCCGAGTTCTTCGCTCAAAATATTGCACATTTCCTTAGTCATTGCGGAACTTCCGTCTTTTGAAACAGAGCCCAAAAGGTCAACGTCAACAATGGCAGAGTCCTTTGAAGCGTCGCCTTTAAACCAAAGTTTAGCACCGTCCTCAATACCTACCATAAGCCAGGCCTCTGTTTTCCCGGGAAAACATTCAATAGCCTTTCCGAATGCAGTTTTTAAACTTTCAGATTTTTCGTGTGACACTTTCTTTGTCGTTTTCAAATTGATATACGGCATAGTAAAACCTCCTTAAAATTTCTGCACATATTATATAATAAAAAATCAGACACTACAAGTTGAATGTGAAATTTTAATTAGGAGTTATTGTAGAGTCGTCAATGATAGGTGACAAAAAGTCTCAAAAAAATATGATGATAGAAGAAACTATTATGATTTTGGCAGAAATGAGGAGCCGAGGCGACGAATTTCTGCCAAAATCAGTGCGAATTTTGTACCTCTTGATA
>JAGAJB010000011.1 GCA_017626295.1 Clostridia bacterium
AGAACCTTGCGATTTTCCTTCAGGTACTTCGCTCTCAGTTGAGCGAATCTTCCCATCGGTACTTCCGGCTGCTCCGGTAAGGTCAGATTGGGCAGTCTGTAATCGCCCTGCATCGTGTAGGTCAGTTCGGTCATTTTCAAGACTCCTTTCGGTTTGGTTTTCTTTGACTTTATTGTAGTCAGAATTTTGATTTTCAGCAATTATGCGATTTTGCTTCTCAAGGGACATAACCGTTTTTGCGATTTCTGCAAGTCCCATTTCGGCAATATCACTTGTGGCAAAGCCGAGAGCATTTAGAGTTTCGGGGGTATTGAAATTGACAATATCCTCAAAGTCCTCACGGAAGAAGTGTTCCTCCGTATCAATGCCGAGCCTTTCCATCATCATATATGCCACGCTATTCGTAACGGTCTTTCTGTAAAGCGAAGCAATCATATCCTCGTTCAGATCTTCCAAGAAACTGTTGTCGATTGTATAAAGCAAGTCGCCAACATAGTCAGGGATATTATCTTCCGTTGCGTTTCGTGCGGCACACATAATCGCTGAAGCAAGAGAACTCTTGTCCTCAATCGCTCCGAAAGTGCTTTCAAGGGTTTCGATGATTTCTTCCTCATACTCAGGCTTCATAGTCCAAATAGGGACAGGTCTTGAGTATCTGCTTTCGTGGGTATCGGAAATATCAAAGTAATGGATAAGTCGCTGTCTGCTTCTGCTCACATCATCAAAGACTGCAATACCCGTTGCACCCTTGTTTACCCATCGACCAAAAGTGCCGTTCCAACGCTCAATTTCAAGCACGGCAGTAGCATCAGGTCTTTGAGCGAACACTAAAAGCTGCTCATCGAAGCGTAACTTATAGTTTCTGCAAGCAGAACTCAAAAAGGCTTGCCAACTCTGCGGAGAAGATACGACCGTCTTACAAGTCCGGTTGTATAACTCTGAAATCAGGTCATATTTTCGAGCCATTAGGTAACACCTCCTTATCGTTCATATTCTTTGTTTTTCCTTTTTGGCTTTATGGGGTTTCCTTTATCGTCATAGTTCTTCGGATCGGCGGCAGGCGTATCCCATCCGAACATCGAGCCGCAATTCATAGCCTGAGCTTGAGCCTTGCTTATCTTGAGATTTCCGTTCATCTTGTCAACCTCTGCTCTTGTTTCGGCGGGTGTATTGCCATAAATGGCGGTAGGTCTGTATCCGCTTTCGCCCTTGAGAACAATGCCGACACAGTTATGGGACTCAACGAACACATACGCCGTGTTTGGCAGAGAGGAACGAAGCGGAATAGTCTTATATCCGTTCTGCTCCATCAGTTCGGCAAACTGACAGATATGATATAACTGACTGCCGACTTCAACGTGGTAGTCATCAATATATCTGCAAGTGTAGTCTGCGTACTTGTTATCTTCCATCTGAATACGGATAGTGTCGCCGTCAGGAATAACGAACCTTTCGTTGTAGTGCGGATCAATGAAACGGATACCACGCTCGGCATTTTCAAGGTGCTTATCAAGCCACTCTTTCTTATAGCAATGGCAGTAGATATTGTAGTCACCCTGACGTGGGGTAAAGCGGAGCATATAGGCGTAGTTGGTAGTGTCTACACGAACACCGTAATACTCACGGTCGCCGCCCATTTTCCATTCAGGGTGCATAGCACAGAAAGAATTGAGCTTGTCACGGTCGCCAAACATACTGTCCTTATCCCTGAACCCATTGATAACGAAGTCAAGGTCTGCGGCAAATTCAGGGGTTTTGAGAGTCTTGTTAAATTCGTTCCAAGAGGAAAAGAACTGTTTTCCGTTAGAGCCGAAGTCTGCTCTCATATAACCGATAAATCCCGTCTGCATACATATCTGCTGACTCTGCCTATATGTGTAGAGTTCTTCAACGGGATTAAATGCACGGAGAACAAAGTTGTCCTCGTTGATTTCGTAATCCATACCCTGAAGCACATCATACACAAAGCCGAGTTCGGTTTTACCATCGGAGATCTCGGCGGCAAGATTGCCGTCAATGAAAATCTCCAAAGTGCTGCCGTTCATATTGGTTGTGATTTGGTCTGCATTTATCATTTTCATTTTGTATCACCTCGCAATCTCTTTTGATTGTTTCTGTCGGGGAATATGAAAGCCATATACTGCGGCAATATCATCTCCGAGCCGTCTTGTGATCCTTGTTATATCGGCTCTCGTTGCCTTGCCCTCGTAGATCTTCGCTTTGAGATTTTCAATTTGGGTGTCGGTAGCGGTGTCCTTATACACACGATAGAGGTAATAGTTTCTGCCATCGTGGTGTACGGCATCCGCACGAAGGTCGCCGTACTTATCGACATACCACTCGCACATATCCATTTCGGTATAAAGGCAGTCGCAAATCTTACCGGACTTGATTTCAGCATAACCGCTATATCGACCGTCCCAACGACCTATATCCGCAACGACCAATATCGGTTGAGAGAGCTGAACATTCAGGTTCATACGCTCATCACCGAGATAGTCCGCATTGATTTCGTGCATCTTTTGGATTAGCTCATCTTCGGAAAGGTCAGGGTATTGCTCCATCAGGTCATCTTTCCAATCATCAAAGTTTAGGTTTATATTGCCCCATATAACGTGGCGGTCATTCGCTTGGCTGCTCATCGTTACCACCACCCAAGTAGGAGAACAGTTTATTTGCTTTGGTTGCTTTCTGAAGTTCCATAATCACGGTCATATCCTGAATGGTGATATTGGGGATTTTCAAAATGCTCTCCATATCAAGTGCCTGCAACTCTTTTTCGGTTCTGCACTTGGCATCAAAGAGCTTATTCAGGACTTTGACCTTCTGCTGAAGGGTAAATGAGTCTTTCATCGTTCTGCCTCCTTGTTCTTTCTTTTATTGGCTCTCTTTAAGGCTTCAGCCTTTTCCTTTGCCCATTCGGGCATACACTCCGGTTTGACTTCGCCCATAACCTCATATCGCTCCCAACGGCAATTTTTGCCCGTATGAAGATTGGTGCAGAACACGGCACTTCCACGAGTGTTTGCCGAAGCTCCCGAACCGCCGTACACAAGGTATAACTGTCGGTCGGCTCTCTGAAATTCAGGGCGAAGATGCTTTGTATCAATGGCAATTATCTTGCCGTTTATATCGTGGGTATGGTGGTCAGGAATACAGTCCTCTGCGGTAATAACCGTAATAGGAATACCGAGCTTTTTGACAGACTCTATATGCAGTTCGGCTTCGTTTGCAATACGAGCGCCGTAAATCTTGGCAATCTCTGCATAGTCATCGGAAAGCATACTCTCGTGGTATAACTCAAAGAGTTCGTTACGCTCCACAAAGCAGGTCATATACTTTTCGCCGTCTGTGTTTTTCTCGTCCATAGCGAGTACAACTTCCTTTTCGCCAATCTTGAGAGAGGACACGACTTCATAGGAGTGTATCATTCGTTTTTCTGTGTTCATCGAAAACACCTCACTTTCTCTTGTCAGTAGCATAGGCTTTGTATTTGCCTTGCTGTTTTCTTCTTGCTCTACGCACTTCAGGACTGCAACCGAGTTCAGGGGTTGCTGCCTGAATTTTCTGACGGGTGCGGCGAACACTCTCGAAGCAAGGAATATGAAACACCTTATAGTTGTTCATAACCATCTCGAAAGGCAGTTCGCCAACTCTGACTTCACCGTAGCGATTGCAATAGAGAAGATAAAGGATCATATCATCATCTCGTGCTTCTTGGTGGTTAGAAAGAATTGCACGGACTCTGCTTTCAATCGTTTTTAGGTCTTTCATAACTTGCCTCCGTAAAATAGAAAAGGGGCGGAATATTTCATCCGCCCCATAGGTTTATTTCTTCTTGTTTCTCACCTGAAGGAAGATAATTCCTCCGATGATGAAAGCAATCAGCACGATAGTGATAATTACTTTAGGTTCCATTACTGCTCACCATCCTTCTTCTTACGTTTGAAGCCGAAGAATACAGTAGCTCCGATACCTACAACAGACAGACCGAGCAAGCCGAGCCACAAGCCGATATTGCTATCATCGCCCGTCTTAGGATTGTCGATAAATACATTGTGCATCTCAACAATGGTTGTAGAGTCTGTCATAACATTTGCCTTTTTATCGGCAGGTCGGGAGTAAGGAGCAGATACTTCATCTGCGACTTCGGAAACGGTGTACTCACCAATGCGAAGTCCCTCAATGAAGATTTCGCCGTTCTCGTCAGTCTTGAGAGTTACATCAAAACCATTCGCTCCGGTAATGCGGAAGGAGAACCCTTCAACCTTGCCGTCAGAGGAAGTCTTGACGATCTTGAGAGAACCCGTCATAGCTTCATTGATAAAGCCAACGCCTGCTTCGTTTTCGACAAAGTAGGTAGTGCCGTCAGTTTCAATGAATACGGCATACACACCTTCATCAAGGAAGAATCCGTCAGGTGCGACAGTTTCTTTGATAAGGTAATGACCGTATCTCATATCCTTCATTTCGTAGATACCTACTTCGCTTTCGGTAAGAGTACCGATAAGGGTATCGCCGTCATCGAGCTTACCGTCTGCGTTGTTGTCCTTGTAGACTTCAAAAGTTGCTCCGCTGAGCTTGTTGTCAGGATACTCTTTATCCACCTTAGTCAAAGCGATATTACCCTTGATAGGCTTGTTGATAAAGCCTACGCCTGCTTCATTCTCAATGACATAGACCTTTTCATCGGTGTCGATGAATACGGAATATACGCCGTCATCAAGCAAGAAGCCTTCGGGTGCAACGGTTTCTTTCACAAGGTAGTGACCGTAGTAAAGGTCGAGCATTTCATACACACCGTCTTTTTCGGTAAGTGTGCCGATAAGCTCATCGCCCTCGTCAATTACTCCGTCTGCGTTGTTGTCCTTATACACTTCAAAGGTTGCACCGGAGAGTTTGTTTTCAGGGTAGTCGGCATCTACCTTTGTCAAGGTGATGTCACCCATAATGAACTCATTGACGATTTCGATTTCCACGATCTGAGCGTTCTCTTTGATTACAACATCAAAGACAGTTCCGTTGAGAACAAAGCCGATAGGCTGCTCAATCTCACGAACTACCCACTCACCGTAAGGAATATTGGCAAAAGAAAAACTACCATCTTCTGCGGAAGTGGTAGTCATCAAGGCGTTATCCTTTGTGAAGTTGGTTTCGTCTTTCTTGAACAAGCCAATTACTGCTCCTTCAAGACTGTCGCCGTGTTCGGTGGTTTTCATACCCTCAACAGAACCGTAGATAAGGTCGTTTTCGATAGGCTTGCCGCCGTTTACAGACAAGGTAACGGCAACGATTTCCTGACCTGCATACTCAAATGCAAACTCATACTTATCGGAGTTAAGGATATAATGCTCATCGGTTGCGATTTCCTTTACATAGTAGCTGCCGAGAGGAAGGTCGGTCTTAACAGTTGCAAGTCCGTTCTCATCAAAAGTGATCACTTCGATAAGTCCGTCAGCAGGAATGGCAGTTCCACTTGTAGAAACAAGTTCCTCTGCGGCATACAAGCCAAACACAACGTTCTTGATTTCGCCGTTATTACCGATTTCAAAGAGGTCGTTTGTTTCGAGTACCTTCTGCATAGAAAGGGTTGCTTTCTGTCTTTCGTTATAGAAAGAGGTAGCAGTTTCAGTCACGGACACATTCTGTCCTGCGTAGATCAGCTCAACGGAATGAACATCGGCGCTGATTACATAACCGTAAGGTGCTTCGATTTCCTGAACCTCGTACTTGCCGAGATAGATTTCTTTACTCTTGGCAAAGCCGTCAGCTCCGGTCGTAATGGTGTCTACCACTTCACCCTTTGCATAACGGAGAGTGCCGTCAGGAGTGATAATATCTTCTGCGGCTCTGATTTCAAAGACTGCACCTGCAAGGGCGGCGTCTTTGTAGATAGGCTGATAGATTACGGTATCTTCATCACCGTTGACATTCACGCCGAAGAACACCTCGCCGTTCTTTTCTACGGTAACAGTACCTTTCTGTGCCATATTTGCCTTGTTGACCTTAATCACAGTAACCCCGCTTTCCTCAGTAGTAGAATTATCTTCCGTT
The DNA here is from genome assembly GCA_017626295.1 of Clostridia bacterium. GTDB lineage: Bacteria > Bacillota > Clostridia > Oscillospirales > Acutalibacteraceae > DTU089. Next base: position 6,055 of record JAGAJB010000011.1, read on the forward strand.
ACATCAAAATACACGGGAGTCGTGTCAAGCACATAGCCGTAAGGAGCTTCGACTTCCACAAGGAAGTAACCCTTGCCATACGGGAGCTTTTCAGGGGTAACAAGAGAGCCGTTGGCATCAGTATAGAAAGTGTCGATTGTAGTAGGTGTTGGATAAGTGAAAGACATCTTTACAAGCTCACCGTCAGGATTGAAAATCTTGAAGGCTGCACCTGCATACGGAATAGTCTTTTCAGTTTCCGCATCGACCTTTACCACACGGACATAGCTCTCAAAGTTGGCGTTGTTGATAAGGTAACGGTAAGTGGTTTCGTCCTGAGCGATATACACCTCAAAGTCGGGCATCAACTCACGACCTTCCCATCCGCTAACCTGATGCACAGTATATACACCGTAAGGAAGCATCTTAGTCTGTCCGAAGCCGTGTTCATCACAAACGATAATATCACGCTCGGTTTCCTCTGCGTTTTCGTAACTGCCTGCGGCTTTTAGGAAGATCTCAAACTTTGCTCCAACTTCGGGAGTTTCGATTTTGGTGCTGCCGTCATCGGTATGCTTGATAATGGCAATATCGCCCATAATGATTTCCTCGTACACATCAGGATAGATAGTGTTCAGCTCAATGGAATAGAACTCTGCACTTGCTTCCATATAGTACACGGTAGGATCAAGCAAATAACCCTCAGAAGGAGTGATTTCACGGATAGTGTAATCATCGCCGCAAGGGTAATACTTTGTCAGGAAGTAGCCGTTTTCATCGGTTGTGTAGGTGTCAAGCAATACTTCGCCCTTATATACACCGTAGACTGCACCGCCGAGCGTTGCATCGCCCTGAGTGTAGCCGTAAGGATAGCCGAGTTCTTCAACGGTTTCTTCGGGAGTGATGGAAAGTGCCATAGGCATTAAGTCAACGGGAACTAAACCGCCCTCGTCATCATCACTTCTGCCTGCAAGTTCCGCATCGAGCTTATATACATCAGCTCGCCATTTCTTCAGGATATTCTCAAACTCAACTTCGGTGAGTTCATCCCAAGCAATATCTGCGGTCTGTCTGTCAGGAATGACATAGCGAATAGGCGTATTTACTTCCTCAATGGTGTAACCCGTACCCATAAGAATATCGTTGAAATAAGCGATACCGTTGGAGTCGGTTGTTGCATATTCATCAACCTTAATTCCGCTAAAGGAAGTACCGTAAAGGTGGAATTTCATACCCTGAACGAAGCCATCTTCGGAAGTCTTTTTCACCTGAAGGTCGCCACGCTTGAGTTCGTTATAGAAAGACTTTTCAGTAACGATATTCCATTCAATAGCGGTACGCTGACTGTCAGGAACGATATATCTCTCTGCGGTATCCACTTCTTCAAGAGTGTAGGACTCGTGACCGGAGATAAGCACATCCTTAAAGGTTGCTACACCATTTTTATCGGTAACGGCATATTCATCAACGGCAAGACCGCTGAGAGAAGTGCCGTAAAGGTGGAACTGAACACCCTCAACCAAGTTATCTTCAGAAGTCTTAATTACTTCCAAGTCGCCACGCTTAAGAACGTTGTTGAAGGTAACGGTCGCTACCTGATTACTAACAACGACAACACTTCGGGTTTCCTGCGGCTCATACTTATCAAATACGGTTTCCGTAACCGTGTAAGTGCCAGGTTTCAGATCATCAATCTGAACCTCGCCGTTTGCATCGGTAGTAACAGTCTTATCAACGCCGTTGCCTTTCAGTCTAAAGGTAACGCCCTCGACAATGCCATCTTCGGAAGTCTTTACGATTTTAGCCGAGCCATTGTCTACTTCATTGACTGCATTGATAGTAACAAGACCGTCATTGTTTGCATCGACAGTAACCGTCCATTCGGTTTTGCCGTATGCGTGATAGTTTGTTGGGAATACGGTTTCCTTTACGGTATAAGTGCCGTAAGGTACGGGATTTTCAGTCTTGGCATAGCCGCTACTGTTTGTCGGGCCGATCTTATAAGATTTGCCCGACTCGGTGTTGGTTGCCACAAAGACTGCACCGGCAAGGTTCTTGCCGTCTGTGTCCTTCTTATACACTTCGATTTCGCCATCGGACTCAAAGATTTCCTGCGGCAAGTGATAATATGCGTTAGGATAAGAGGACTTGTCGCCAGCCTGTCCCATCCAATCGACACGGGAGATTTCGGGACCTCTATCATTACCAACGTGGATGATGAAGTCAACACCGTTATAAGTGCCTGAATACACAGCGATATGCTTATGAGAGTTTTCGGAATCACCGAAAATAATCAAATCGCCGGGTGTCAGCTTGCTTCTATTTACATTAGAAGCGGAAGTGCCGATTTTCTCGATTTTACCCTCGTCTACAAGACCGTTCAAGGCTTTCTGCCAAGTAACGACTGCCTGAGAGTTCCAACCCGTTGCATTGATTGCATCGGTAATGAACTGAGTATCTGCACCCTCGATATTAGGAAGGTAGTTGCAGACATAGTAAGTGACAAAACTTGCACAACACAAGCCGTACTGCTTATATCGGGCAATATCAGGAGCTTTGCCCGTAGGAGTAGAACTGTCTGCTACAGTTTCTTTACCCGAAGTGCTTGTACCGTAAGAAATATCGGAAAGCACGGAACTCGGTGTTCTTGAACCGTAAGAACCGGACTGATAAAGAGTGCCGTCTTTAATCTGCTGCTGAACGTCATATCCCGTGTACTCCAAAGCACGGAGAATGGAATGGTCTGTCATATTGGCAGGAAGATCAGAAGCAGCGGCGGCAAATGCCGACATAGGCAAAGCAGAAATCATCATCACGACCGCAAGCAAAGCCGACATTAGCTTAGGAAATTTCTTCTTAATTTTCATTACATCTTGTCCTTTCTGTTTTGAGATAAAAAAATAACGCCTGACTGTTACATCAAGCGTTAGGTGGGTAGGTATTCTGTTGTTATCCGCCGTAGTTTTTACTGCTCACACAGATGCAGCAGTACCACATTGAACTTGCTTCGTCATAAGTACAACCGACTGCGATATATGAATATTCGCTTGAACCGAGATAACTCCAATGGCTCGAACTGTTCTTAAAACCGTTAGCGATCCTTTGTGCTATCTCATCAGCCGAACCCGTCCAATTACCTTTGGCAATGGCTTCACGGTTATATCCCTGATAGTAACTGTCGCTTTCGCTCATACCATACAAGGTCATATCCACGAACTCACCATACTGTAAGGCATTGCAAGCATCAATTCCGTCCGTGTGGGCGAAGTTCGTAACAAGTTGATTACTGCGGTAACGGGCAACGCTCGTAAGACCGCTTAAAACTGTCGCATTTGTGGAACGGTACTGATTGATATATGCTGCTACCAATGCTTCAACCTCTGAGCGTTCAGGAACTTGATATACAGGTTCAGGTTCGCTCTCGGTTTCAGGCTCTTTGCTTTCCTCAGTCGGGTTTGTTTTCGGCTGAGTAGGCTCAGTCTGTTGGGTTTCAGCAGGCTTTGTTTCTGCGGGTTTGTTTTCGGCTTTCTCGGTTGTCTTTGGGGTTTCTTCCGTTGGTTTACTCTCCGAAGAAGCAGGCTTTTTGTCCTCTTTTTCTTGGCTTTCGGTAGGCTCTGAAACAACTTTATTTTCGGTCGATGAAGCGGTGTTTTCCGTTGTGGAAATACTCGGTTCATCAGTTAAATTCTCGTCTTGTTTTAGCTCCGAAAATTGACCAACCGAAGAAGAACTGATTTCGGTGTTCTGCGGCAGTCCACTCGGCTTTGAGCATCCTGCAAGCAATATCATCAGCAGAACTAACAGAATGGGTAAAATGTGCTTTTTCATAAACTCACGCTCCTTTGCATTTCTACCCACATTGTACGGAGATTTTTATACTCCGACAAAGGTGCGAATTTATGAGGGTAAACTTAAATCATAACAACCACCTCCTTCAAGTGTGAATTGTGCGTTTTCTTTATGAGAAAGACATATACTTTGAGATAGTTTATTCAGGGAGATAGTATATATCTTTTTCGGTAAGTTAGCTTGTAATTAGGGGTTAGAGTGTGAGAAAGGGGAATGGAAAATTTGTACTCCATCTACCTTGTGTCACGCTCTGCACGTTTTCGCAAAAAGTTGTTGTAATGCTCCAATGCCTTGCAAACAAAATCCTCCGTTTGACTGAGTGGGACATTCTTGGGAATGAGTTGTCGCACACGATCACCACGAAGGACTATCTTTTCACGCTGATTCGGTTTTTGTTCGGACATAATGGCTTGGATTGCTTCAGGTGTGAGTTTTCCTTCCTCAAACATTTTTCGCATACGGATTGTTTGGTCGTGGGAAGGGGTGCAGTCGTTTACGTCAATTTCTTCAAATACATCACGCTGACAATCTTCATCAAGGTATGATAACTCAACGGCAGGTTTTAATGCCATTTGCAGAGAGTCCTTATCTTTAATGACTGAATTATCAACCAAGTCGAGCAATTCAGAGATAAGATATGTTAGCCGAACATATCTGCGTACTGTTTCACCGCTTTTATCAGCAATCGTATCACGACTTTTCTTTCCATCCGACTTGTGCAACTCGGTTGCACAAGTTAAATCCGTGCGTTTTCCTTGTCGTGCCAAAGCATCAAGTCGCATCTTATATGCAAAAGCTCGTTCTGAAGGTAACTGTTGTGTTCGTTGGTAGTTGCTTTCTACCATTAAGATTATAGCTTCATCTCTTGTGAGTTCAACGACTTCGCATCTCAGGGTTTCAAATCCTGCAAGTTCACTTGCTCTCTTTCGTCTATGTCCTGAAACAAGTTCGTATCTGCCATCTTCCTTTTGACGAACCATAGCGGGCGTAATAACACCACGCTCTTTGATACTCTCAACGAGCCGTTCCATATCTTCATCATCTTGAACCCTATATGGGTGGTCGGGGAAGTTATCAATCAGCTCTAAGGGAATATCTCGGATTTTTGCGAGCTTTTCATCATCTCTCATTTCCTGAGTCGAGAAAATATCATCGAACTTGGGCAGAGTGAAGTCGCTCTTTCTTCCTGCCATCGGCTAACACCTCCTTTGAAAATTCGGTGTAGGCTTTAGACACCGTGCTATTGGGTTCATAGGCGTAAATGCTTTTGCCTTTGGAACTTACCTCTGCCGCTTTGATTGCAATGGGAATGTGGGTGTTATATATCTTGATATAACTACCGAAGTTCTCACGCAAGGCATCTATGGTGCTTTTGGCAAGGTTAGTTCTGTTGTCTACAAGGGTTAAAAGAATACCGTCTATGCTGAGTTTGGGATTGATATGCTTCTTAACCTTTGTAATGGTTCTCATCAACTGTGTCATACACTTTGCCGGAAGGTAATGTGCCTGAACGGGAATGATTACGCTATCTGCCGCCGATAAAGCATTAAGAGTCATCATACCGAGCGAAGGTGAGCAGTCGATAATAATATAATCATAGTTGTGCTTTACTTCGTTCAGGTAGTTTCTCAATATGGCTTCACGGTTCATTGCAGTTACAAGACTGATTTCAAAGTCAAACAAGTCGCTGTTAGATGGAATGAGGTCAACACCTTCTTTATGATGTAGAATACCGTTCATTGGATCTTTGCACTTATCTTGCATAACTTCAACCATTTTGTCAGGTAGTGCAATAGGTAGATTATCCGTATCTCGCCATCCAAGACAAGTTGTGAGGTCGCCCTGTGGATCGGCATCTACAAGGAGTACCTTTTTACCTTGCATAGCCAAGCCTACGCCTAAGTTTACGGTGGTTGTCGTTTTACCAACACCGCCTTTTTGATTGCATATAGCAATCGTGTTACAGTGGGGCATCGTCTTTTGCTCCTTTCTTTAGATTTAGCATCTTAATATAAGGTGCTATGTATAAGACCGATAAACAATCGGTCTTTATGTTAAAATGCAGTATTTGTCCTCGACACCCCTGCATAGCAATAGCTGAACGGGAAACGTTTAGGGAATAGTTTGCTAAACTATATCATAGGAATTTCACCTCTGCCGGGTACTCCGCCAGCTCCGTAGAGAAGTATCATTATTATTCTGACTGTCATCGCCATATCAGGGGCAACCTGATATTTATAACGGGGGTTATCGCTCATTCCTATATTGGAAGTCTTGGCGTACCCATTATGGTAGCTAATCATCAGAAATAAAGTCCTAAACGCTTGACTATTCAATTTTCAAAGTACGTGAAGAAGTGTTCCTAATCGGAGTCAGGAACTTACCCCTTCACTTATTTGCAATGGGAATGGGTACTTTTTAAGTCTGTTTGAAAAAATTTTTGAAATTTTTTTGAAAAATAAAAAAAGCCGCCTATTCCAAATTAGGAATAAGCGGCTATATGTACCGATTTACTTTATACAATTTTAACCTTAAATAACTTAGTACGTGCTTTCATTAACTTACAAATAACTTCATCAATACCATCTGTGAACTTTCCCTGATGTGTCAGTTTATTCTTCTTAATCAAAAGGGAAGATAGGATTTCACTGCGTTCCTGATCTGTTAAGTTGATGTAATACTTTTGCTTTTTCAAACTGAACACCTCGCTTTCATTCTTATTATATAATAGGTATGAAAAAGGGACAAAGGTGCAAAATGGGCATAAAAAAAGCAGGCATACTACTTTTACAGTAATATGCCTGCTAATTGTTTTAGATAAAGACTTCAACAGTTAAATCTTCCCACTGTTTTGCACGAAGATATTGGTCTGTTGATTTTCTGTATGCTTCTGCTTGGTCGAAATTAACCTTAAAACTGAAGTACAGATTAGTCCTCCCCATATTTGATAGCAGCCTGAGCTGCTGCGAGGCGAGCGATCGGAACACGGAAGGGTGAGCAAGATACGTAGTTAAGACCGATCTTGTGGCAGAATTCAACGGAAACGGGGTCGCCGCCGTGTTCGCCGCAGATACCGTAGTGAAGGTTCTTGCCGCTAGCCTTACCTTTTTCAACAGCCATTTCCATAAGAGCGCCAACGCCGTTCTGGTCGAGTTTTGCGAAGGGATCATTTTCGAAAATCTTGCTGTCATAGTATGCTGTAAGGAACTTACCTGCGTCATCACGGCTGAAGCCGAATGTCATCTGAGTAAGGTCGTTTGTACCGAAGCAGAAGAAGTCTGCTTCTTTTGCGATTTCGTCAGCTGTTACGCAAGCTCTGGGGATTTCGATCATTGTACCAACTTCGTACTTAAGATCAACACCTGCTGCTGCGATTTCAGCGTCAGCTGTTTCAACAACAACTTTCTTAACGAATTTAAGTTCTTTGATTTCGCCAACAAGGGGAATCATAATTTCGGGAACGATGTTCCAGTCAGCATGTGCTTTCTGAACGTTGATAGCTGCACGGATAACAGCCTTTGTCTGCATTGCAGCGATTTCGGGGTATGTTACTGCAAGACGGCAGCCACGGTGACCCATCATGGGGTTGAACTCGTGGAGAGAAGCGATAAGTGCTTTGATGTCTGCAACAGATTTACCCTGTGCGTCTGCAAGAGCCTTGATGTCAGCCTCTTCAGTGGGAACGAACTCATGAAGCGGAGGATCAAGGAAACGGATAGTAACGGGGTTGCCTTCAAGAACTTCGTAAAGAGCTTCGAAGTCGCCCTGCTGATAAGGAAGGATCTTATCAAGAGCTGCTTCTCTTTCTTCAACTGTGTCAGCACAGATCATCTCACGGAATGCTGCGATTCTTTCTGCTTCGAAGAACATATGCTCTGTACGGCAAAGACCGATACCTTCTGCACCGAGTTCGCGAGCTTTCTTAGCATCAGCAGGTGTGTCAGCGTTTGTACGAACTTTAAGAGTTCTGTACTTATCAGCCCAATCCATGATTCTGCCGAATTCGCCTGCGATTTCAGCATCAACTGTGGGGATGATACCGTCATAGATGTTACCTGTTGAACCGTCGATAGAAATATAGTCACCCTCGTGGTAAACTTTACCAGCGAGTTCGAACTGTTTGTTTTCTTCATCCATCTTGATGTCGCCGCAACCGGATACACAGCAAGTACCCATACCACGAGCAACAACAGCTGCGTGAGATGTCATACCGCCACGAACTGTGAGGATACCCTGAGAAGCCTTCATACCTGTGATGTCTTCGGGAGATGTTTCAAGACGAACAAGAACAACCTTTTCGCCACGTGCGTTCCAAGTTTCTGCGTCTTCAGCAGTAAATACTACCTTACCGCAAGCAGCACCGGGAGATGCACCGAGACCCTTACCTGCAGGAGTAGCAGCCTTGAGAGCCTTTGCATCAAACTGGGGATGGAGAAGTGTGTCAAGGTTTCTGGGGTCGATCATTGCAACAGCTTTCTTTTCGTCGATCATGCCTTCGTCAACGAGGTCACAAGCGATTTTAAGAGCAGCCTTAGCAGTTCTCTTACCGTTTCTTGTCTGAAGCATATAGAGTTTGCCTTCTTCGATAGTGAACTCCATATCCTGCATATCACGGTAGTGATCTTCAAGAATGCCGCAAACTTCTACGAATTTAGCATATGCTTCGGGGAATTTATCAGCCATCTGAGCGATGGGCATGGGAGTACGAACACCTGCAACAACGTCTTCGCCCTGTGCATTTACAAGGAATTCACCCATAAGGCCTTTTTCGCCTGTAGCGGGGTCACGAGTGAAAGCAACACCTGTACCGCAGTTGTCACCCATGTTACCGAATGCCATAGCCTGTACGTTAACAGCAGTACCCCATGAATAAGGAATATCGTTGTCACGACGGTAAACGTTTGCACGGGGGTTGTCCCATGAACGGAAAACTGCCTCAACAGCGCCCATAAGCTGTTCCTTGGGATCTGTGGGGAAATCTTTACCGATTTTTGATTTATATTCTGCTTTGAACTGACCTGCGAGTTCTTTAAGATCTTCTGCAGTAAGTTCAATATCCTGTGTAACACCTTTTGCTTCTTTCATCTCGTCGATGAGCTGTTCGAAGTATTTCTTACCAACTTCCATAACAACGTCGGAGTACATCTGGATGAATCTTCTGTAGCAGTCCCAAGCCCAACGGGGATTGCCTGATTTAGCAGACATAACTTCAACAACGTCTTCGTTAAGACCGAGGTTGAGGATAGTGTCCATCATACCGGGCATAGATGCACGAGCACCTGAACGAACTGAAACAAGAAGGGGATTTTCTTTGTCGCCGAATTTCTTGCCGACAATGCCTTCCATCTTGTCGATGTATTCCATAATTTCTGCCTGGATGTCAGCGTTGATCTTTCTGCCGTCCTCATAGTACTGTGTACATGCTTCAGTAGAAATTGTGAAGCCCTGAGGAACAGGAAGACCGATGTGAGTCATTTCAGCAAGGTTTGCGCCTTTACCACCGAGAAGTTCACGCATTGTTGCGTTACCTTCGGAGAATAAATAAACATACTTTTTGCTCATAATTTACCTCCAAAAATAATTTACATTTAATGGGTATATTAAACCACCAACCATTTTAGCACATAAATTCTGATATTTCTATAGTTTTAACAGAAAAAACCCAGAATATTACAATAATTTTTTTGGTGAAGATAGACAATTGAATGAGGAATTAGGAATTAGGAGTGAGGAATTAAGGGGCGAAGCCGATTATAATGCGTAATGCGTAATTAAAGGGGCGAAGCCGATTTTTATTGAATTGCAAATTGGAAATGGCAGATGGCAAATTTCGGAACTGCGTTGGCGATTATAATGCTTTGTTTTCAAACTCATCACAAACCACGACCTCTTCCAACGGTCTGAACTGATTATGGAAGTCTGCGGGTTCTGCGTCTTCTGCAGGGTAACCCATTACGAGAAGTGCAACCGGTTCTATATTGTGTGGAATTGAAAAAGTTTCTCTCATTGCTTTAGGGTCAAAGTGCATTACCCAGGTTGAGCCTACACCCATTTCAAATGCGGCAAGCATCATATGAGTAGTTACTATACAAGCATCCGCAACACCACAGGTTTTTCCGTCATATTTTCTTGTCCAGCACTCGTCCTTATTGTAGCAAACAAGCATAGCGGTGGGTGCATCGAAATGGCACTTTGTACACTTTTTCAACTTTTCAATTGAACTGTCATTATTTAAAACTAAAATTCTTTGGGGCTGATTGTTGCAACCTGTGGGTGCAAGGTGACCTGCCTGTAAAATTTTATCTACAACGCTCTGTTCAAGATGTTCATTTTTAAATTTTCTGACGGAATAACGCTTCGCTGCAAGTTCAAAAAAATTCATAATTATTCTCCTATAAACATTAGAGTGAATGTGTTCGAACCAAATATGGTTTAATACAGTCACTTTTCCCTGTAACATCGTTAAAACTCTTGAAAGGAGAAAGTCTTCCTGCGAGTTTTGCCTTGTTACAGAAAAAATTGCCAAGTATTAAACTTCGCAGAACCTTAAATGCCCGAATTTGCGTGCATTTGGGATTTTCTTTGGCGAAGCAATACTGGCGTATTACAAGACAAAAAAATTACAAAGGTGCGTGAATTCGGACATTTAAGGCATATTTGGTTCGAACACATTCACTCTAAGCAGTAAGGAAACCCTTACTGCTCAATTTTTTAATTATTCGTACTCCCCTACCGTAACGGTCATAACCGAAATAAGATTAAAGCCGTTTTCGGTTTCTTTAAGGGTAATATCAGCATACTTATCAGGCTGAGCCGCTTGAAGTGTGCCGTCGGGTGTTACTTCGATATTGCTTGTTCCTACATAACCTACCCTGAGAACTACAAGACCGCCTGTTTTTTCAACCGATTCAATTCGAACTGCGAAAGGTGGCTGAACACCTGTAAGGGGAACATAATACACCTGATTTGCCGCATCAAACTGAAACTCATAACCGTAACCTACAACATTGGCGTGAACAATGGGGTTATCCACACCGAACATATTATAGTAGCAAGTTTCAACATCAGCAACCGGCACCATAAGACCTTTATCGGAGACGTTATACGTTCCTGTTTTCACGTTATCGGATAAAAGCGTGCAAATTGCAATATTGCGCAAATCGTCCTTATCAGCCTTTGTAATATCCGAAAACGAATCGGGGTCAACGCCCACTACCCACGAAAGATAGTTAGCGTACTTAGTGTAATCATCAGTTTTATCGTTGTTTTTTTCCACATACGAAATAACTGTACTTACAATACTTACAACGCCTGCAACAGCCAAAGCCAACACTATAAGACCCGCTATAAACGGACCTCTTTTTTTCTTCTTTTTCTGTACTGTAATTACTTCATCCATAGTTTTACCTACTGTATTTTTTTCTTGCACGTTCAGCGCGTCTTTCAAGTGCTTCTTTACGTGCTTTTTCCTTTTGGCGTTTTTTCTTTTCTGCTTCTTTCTGGCGAAGAATAAGGTTAATTCTGAAAACTACAATTGTTCCGCCTATAACCTGTATAACATCGCATCCTGTTGCTTCTGCGATTTTAACCGCCATTTCCCTAGGTGTTTCGGGAGCAGTTTCAAGGTGAACTTTAATTTTAAAAAGTTCCCTTGTGTTAAAAGTATCCTCTATCTGTGCTATAACTGCTTCTGTTACACCCTCTTTACCGATTTGGAAAATAGGGTCAAGACCGTTTGCTTCTGCGCGCAAATTTGCGCGTTCTTTACTCGTCATATATTTTTCTCCGTTATTTTTATTATTCGCGACTCCAGGTTGTACCCTCTCTGGTATCAAGGATTTTAACACCCTGTGCAGCAAGTTCATCACGTATTCTGTCTGCTTCCGCGAAATTCTTTGCCTTTTTAGCCTCTTTCCTCAATGCGATTTGCTCTTCAACATATTTTGCAAAATCATCATCACCGTCAAAATCTTCTTTTTGCTCGGAAAGTTTCTTTGCACCTTCAACAAGGTCAAGAGAAAGAACTCTGTCAAAATCATTAAGAAGATAAATCTTTGTTTTGTCATTTATTTTCTCTTTAAGAACATCATAAACCGCAGTAACTGCAAGTGACGTGTTTATATCATTATCAAGAGCATCTTTGAATAATGCGGTAAGTTTTTCCACAGCCGCTGTGTCAAGTTCATCACTTTCAACAGGGTTAAGTGTTGCAATTTTCTTAAGAAGTTTTTCGTAAGCGGTTGCAGCACCGTCAAGATTTTCGTAAGAGAAAACAAGTTGTTTTCTGTAATGTGACTGAAGGCAGAAAAATCTGTAAGCCAAGGGGTTATAACCTTTTTCTTCAAGAAGAGAAACTGTAAGGAACTCGCCCTTTGATTTACTCATTTTGCCTGTGTTTGTGTTAAGGTGCAAAACGTGGAACCAATAATTACACCATTTGTGGCCTACAAAAGCTTCGCTCTGTGCGATTTCATTAGTATGGTGGGGGAAAGCGTTATCAATACCGCCACAATGAATGTCAAGACGGTCACCCAGATGTTTAAGGCTTATTGCAGAACATTCAATATGCCAACCGGGATAACCTACACCCCAAGGTGAATCCCACTTAAGAGCCTGTTCTTCAAATTTTGATTTTGTAAACCAAAGAACGAAGTCATTTTTATTGCGTTTGTTGGTATCTTCTTCAACACCTTCGCGAACACCTACCATAAGTTCTTCGCTGTCGTGTTTATTGAAAACATAGTATTCATCGAGTTTTGATGTATCAAAGTAAACATTGCCGCCTGCTACATAAGCATAACCTTTTTCAATAAGTCCCTGAACCATATTGATAAATTCATCAATACAGTTTGTTGCAGGCTCAACAACATCGGGTGTTTTGATATTAAGTTTTGCACAGTCTGCAAAGAAAGCATCCGTATAGAATTTTGCTATATCCATAACGGTTTTATTCTCACGCTTTGCGCCTTTGACCATTTTATCTTCACCTGTATCGGCATCACTTGAAAGATGGCCAACGTCGGTAATGTTCATAACACGTTTTACATCGTAACCGCTGTAACGAAGATGTTTTTCAAGCACATCTTCCATAATGTAACTGCGAAGATTTCCTATATGAGCAAAGTGATAAACTGTGGGACCGCAAGTATACATACTTACCTTGCCCGGTACATTCTCTTTAAAATTTTCTTTTTTATGGGAAAGTGAGTTGTAAAGTTTCATAAATCCTCCGTTATTATTTGGAAAAGTCAATAATTTTAAGTGACTGTTTTACATAAATTACTCCTGAGATAACACAAAGAACTGCCGTTACCCAAAGAAGCGCGTTTGAAACTGTTGAAAGCGGGAAACCCGCACCCAGAATACCGCAGTCATTGAGTTCTGCAAGTATCATAATCACAAGGGAAAAAACCATCTGTGAAACAGTTTTCATTTTGCCGTATATATTGGCAGGGATTACCACACCTTGCGCCGTTGCAACTAACCTGAATGACGTAATTGTAAATTCTCTTAATAATACTATCATAATTATCCAAATATTGCAAAGGCCGAATTGCATAAACGCAAGAAGCGCGGCAGTTGTGAGAATTTTATCTGCAACAGGGTCTGCAAGTTGACCGAAAACGGTGACTATATTGTTTTTTCTTGCTATTTTGCCGTCAAGAAAATCCGTGAATGAACCCGCTGCAAACACAATCAAACCCCAAAGGAAATGATGTTCAATATCACTGAGAAAAAGTCCGAGGAATATGGGGGTCAGAATTATCCTTACAATTGTAAGACGGTTGGGTAAGTTCATTGTTTTCATACTGCTTCACCAATAAGAGAATATTCGTCTTTGTCAAAAATCTCCACGGGAACAATATCACCGTCATCAATTCTGTAACCCGAAGTTAAAATAACATTATTATCAATATCGGGGGCATCCATATATGTTCTGCCGTAGTAACTGTCTGTATAAGGGTCATAGCCCTCAACAAGAACATCCAAAGTTTTGCCTATACATTCATCGAGTTTTGCTTCAGCAATAGTATACTGCTGATTCATTATTACCTCTGCGCGCTCTGCGGCAACTTCGGGGTCAATCTGATTATCAAAATCGTAAGCGGGTGTCCCCTCCTCGCGAGAATATGCAAAGCAACCCACTCTGTCGAGTTTGGCTTCATTAACGAACTCGGAAAGTGTTGTAAATGCCTCTTCCGTTTCGCCGGGGAAACCTGTTATAAACGTTGTTCTTAAAACCACATCGGGAATTTTCGCTCTGATTTTTTCCACAAGGGCAAGTAAACTCTCTTTATCGCCTTTTCTGTTCATTGCTTTAAGAACTTCGCCGTCTGCGTGTTGCATAGGTATATCAATATAGTGACATACTTTCTCATTCTCTGCTATAGCATCAATAAGTTCGTCTGTTATCCTGTCGGGATAGCAATAAAGAAGTCTTATCCACTGAAGATTTTCGATTTTATTAAGTTCTCGAAGAAGTTCGGGAAGTTTAAGTTCGCCGTAAATATCTTCGCCGTATTTTGTTGTATCCTGTGCAACAAGAATAATTTCCTTAACACCCTTTTCGCAAAGCATATTCGCCTCGTCGAGCACGTCTTCCATCTCGCGACTTCTGAAATCGCCTCTGATAGACGGAATAGCACAATAGGAACAACGGTTACTGCAACCTTCGGCAATTTTAAGGTATGCGGTATATTCCGGTGTTGTGAGAATTCTGCCTCCGTTAAGGGGAAGTTCCTCTTTTTCGGGGAAAGAACTGTACTGTTCGTCGCTTTCAAAAAGTGCATCGCAAGCCGCTACAATATCAGCATTCGCGCCGATACCTATTACGCCGTCAACCTCGGGAATTTCAGAGAAAATTTCGTCGGCATAACGCTGAGCAAGGCAACCTGTTACAATAATTTTCTGAAGTAATCCGTCAGATTTAAAATCTGCCATTTCGAGAATGGCATCAATAGATTCTTTCTTGGCGTCCTCAATAAATCCGCAGGTGTTCACTATAACAACGTCTGCTTTATCAGCCTCTTGAACAAGGATATAACCCGCATCAACAAGTTTCTTGAGCATTATTTCGGCATCCACCTGATTTTTGGGACAACCAAGACTTATCATTCCGACTTTTCGTGACATAATTTTCACCTCATTTATTGTGGCATTTCTACGCCCACTTCATAAAAAGCATCTTTAATATCGCGGTAAGAATAGCCCATTCTTATAAAACGGTTTACTAATCTTTTCCTGTCTTTTTCTGTTTCAAGGTTTCTTTCGTATTTTGACCTTAACACATCTATAATACGCTGAATCGGCTCGTTGTCAAGTGTTTTCAGCGTATTATCGGCTATTTCGGAGTCAATTCCCTTACTTTTCAACTCATAAGATATTCTTTTAATATCATATTTTTTAACTTCAAAAAGATATTTTGCATATTCCCGACAAAATTCTTCGTCATTTATGTAGCCAAGGCGGAGCATCTTATCAACCGCCCTGCGTGAAGCATCATCACCGAATTTCATCTTTAGTTTATTATACAATTCTCTTTCCGAATATGCACGCATTGAAAGATATTTTATACCTTTCTCATAAGCAGAGCGAAAGCCTGCCTCCTCTTTCAAGGAAGCAAGCTCATCATCTGAAATTTCCTGACCCTCCGAATACCCCGAACGGTACCAGAAATCGTCGTACAGGGTGAGGGTATATTCGTTATCAATATAAATATGCACCTTATTGCCGTTGCCCGGCTTTGAAGTAATTTTCATTTTTATTCGTCATCAACAGCGATGTCAATTTTCGCTCTGGCTTTTTCTTTTGTTACGGGTTCTGAAGGGGTTGCCGTAGGAGCAACTTCTCTTCTTGAAATGGGATTTCTTGCAGAAATAACATTTTTAATGCTCTCGCGTACTTTACACTCAATTTCAGCGCAGAATTCGGGATTTTTGCGGATATATTCCTTAACGTTGTCGCGACCTTGACCGAGGCGCTCCTCACCGTAGTAGAACCAGGCACCGCTTTTTCTGACAATTTCCATTTTAACTGCAAGGTCAAGAATTTCGCCGTATTTGGAAATACCCTGACCGTACATAATATCAAATTCAGCCTCTTTGAAAGGAGGTGCAACTTTATTTTTAACAATTTTTGCGCGTGTGCGTGAGCCGATAAACTCGTTACCGGGTCCCTTTAACTGCTCTACTCTTCTTACATCCATACGGATAGTTGAATAGAATTTAAGCGCACGGCCACCAGTCGTAACTTCGGGATTACCGTAAATAACACCAACTTTTTCACGAAGTTGGTTAATGAAAATAACGGTTGTGTTTGATTTGGCAATAGCACCTGTAAGTTTTCTTAACGCCTGTGACATAAGACGGGCGTGAAGACCTACGTGAGAGTCGCCCATTTCGCCCTCAATTTCAGCCTTGGGAACAAGTGCCGCAACAGAGTCAACAACAATAACGTCAAGAGCGCCTGAACGTGCAAGATATTCGGTAATTTCAAGAGCCTGCTCACCGTTATCGGGCTGAGAAACAAGAAGCGAGTCAATATCTACACCCAAAGCAGATGCATATATGGGGTCGAGAGCGTGTTCAGCGTCAATAAATGCTGCCTCGCCGCCCATTTTCTGTGCTTCTGCAACAACGTGCAATGCAAGTGTTGTTTTACCTGAACTTTCGGGACCGTAAATTTCAACGATTCTGCCCTTGGGAAGTCCGCCGATACCTGTTGCCGCATCAAGTGCTATTGAACCTGTGGGTATAGCCTCAATATTCATACCCATATTTTCGCCCAGACGCATAATAGCACCTTTACCGAAATTCTTTTCTATTTGAGAAAGGGCTGTCTCCAGCGCCTTGTTCTTTTCTGATCTTTCTGCCATTGTGAAACTCCTTTCAAAGTGTACAAATGTTCGGTTACGATGAACATTATATATTATTGATTCATAAAAATCAAGCAATTTTCAAAAAAATATTTAAAATATCTGTAATGAATATGTAAAAATTCATAAAAACAGGCATTTTCTGAAAAAAATGCTTGCATTTGCATTAAAAAGGTGTTATCATACGTTCGTTGTCTTATGTTTAGACTTAAATTAGACTATTTTTTATGATTATTAGAAGGAGGTGCAGCTCAATGGCAAAATGCGAATTTTGTAACAAAGAGGTTTCTTTCGGCATTAAGGTTTCTCACTCACACAGACGTTCTAACAGAACTTGGAAGCCCAATGTTAAGAGAGTTAAGGCAATCGTTAACGGCTCTCCCCGCAGAGTATATGCTTGCACACGCTGCTTGCGCTCCGGTAAGGTTACCCGCGCTATCTGAGTAAAACTCAAAATTGTTAAAGCAATACAGCCCCGAAGTTCGCTTCGGGGCTTTGCTTTTTGTCTTAATTTTGTTCTTTATACAAATATAAAACTGCAAATTTGTATAAACATTCCTATTGAAATCAATTTATCTGTGCTATATAATATACATTAGTATAGTATGTTACAAGGAAGTGATTTTTTGAAGTTTTCACGCATAGTTTCTTTGGCACTCACTTTAACTATTGCTACACTTTGTTTACTTTCTCCGCAAAGTTCATTTGCACAGGAAAGTTCAGCGGGTGTTCTTTCAGTGACAACTGCCGACGAACCCGTTATTGCTGACGAAAACGACTTTACATATATTGCTGCACCGAAAAAAAATCCTAAATGGGCTTTGGTTACCAAGTACACAGGCACGGACAGCAAGATAATCATACCCGACACTTTAGGGGGTTTCCCTGTTCAAGTTCTTTCTTCTGAAGTTTTTAAGGAATGTAACGACCTTACATACATCAGAATACCTGCAAGCGTTACATCTGTTTCCGGTCAGACTTTTGCAGAATGCAGAAATCTTCTGGAAATTGATATTGACCCGAAAAATGAATACTATGTAGTCGAAAACGGTATCCTTTACAACAGCGACAAAACAACTCTTATAGCATTCCCCAACGGAATCGGCGGCGAATTCACAATTCCTAAGAGTGTTATAAATATCGGCTCTTATGCTTTTTCGGGTGCATATAAACTTACAAAAGTGAATATGTACAACACCGTTACCGCAATTTCCCAAAGTGCCTTTCAAGGTTGTTTCAGCCTTAATGAAATCCGCTTAAGCGATAACCTTGCCGTGTTGGGTAAAAAGGCTTTGGCAAACTGTGTTGATTTAAGAGAACTTCATTTACCCGCTTCATTATCCATAATTGCAGAGGATGCAATTTTAGGTGATATGGGTTCCAGAAATGATAAATTCTACTATTTCACCGACGGTGTTTACTGTGTGCCCGGCTCCGTGGCATATAAATATGTTTACGATCTGGGCGTAAGGTCACCTTACCTTAAAACCGAAACCCGTACACTTACAGATATAGAAACAGGCGTACAGATTATTGACACCGAAGGAACATTACCGATTGATAAAACTCTTTACTTTAATGTTACCCCTGTATTGACCGAAGAAGTTGCTTCCCTTGTTCCTGTAAGATACAACCACATAGAGTCTTACGATATTTCTTTGACTTGCAACGAACAGGAGTATATTCCTACCGAAAAACTCATTATTCAGTTCAGCGGTTTACCCGAAGACACAGTTATAAGTTCTGCGAAAATATACCGAACCAACGGCACAAGAGTTTTTGAACTTATCCGTTCACCACACACACCTTTTGTGGTTGCTCAGTCAAAAAATCTCGGAAGATACATAGTTATAACAAATAACGATTTTTCAAAAAAAGGTGACGTTGACGGCGACGGTATAATTACATCATACGATGCAAGATTTGCTCTTTGCCTTGCAGCAGGGCTTGTACTTGATGCACACGAAGAGCAAATTGAAACTGCTGATGTAAATAATCAAAACGGTGTTACAACCGAAGATTCCCGAAATATTCTTCGGTATGCGGCAGGAATCATCGATTCGTTTTAAAACAAATACATTTTGCGGAGGGAAAACAGATGATAGATACCACCAACAAATACAAAGCCAAAATCAATAATATGTTCTTCAAGGGCGATGCCGTATTCGGTATCACATATAACGACGGAAAGTACGGTATGGATATAGACCTTGAAGGTGCGGAATTTGATATGCCTGTTGAAATCATTGAGGCTCAGGTTGAATACTCAGAAGAAAATACGCTTATAGCAAAAGCAACAAGTTCGCTTCTTCCCGAAAGAGTTATCGACATCACCCTTACATTTGAAGATGATAAATGCAACGGCTTTTTGAAAATCCCGTTCATCGGAAAAGTCAAAATCAAGGACGCTGTAAAACTTTAAAACACACAAAAACGAGTTTCGGTTTATATTCCGGAACTCGTTTCTTTTATATTACAGGTTTTTCGTTGTAGTAAACCACTTTTCCGCCTTCAACGGAATGTGTAAGCCACGTATTACCGCCGATTATACAATTATCACCGATTTTTGTATCGCCGCCGAGAATTGTTGCGTTAGCGTAAATAACAACATTGTTGCCGATGTCGGGATGTCGTTTAATATCTTTAACGGGATTACCGTTTTCGTCCACTTTGAAACTTTTTGCGCCCAAGGTAACGCCTTGGTAGATTTTGACTCTGTTACCGATAGTGGTAGTTTCACCGATAACAATACCTGTACCGTGGTCTATGCAGAAGTACTCGCCTATTGTTGCACCTGCGTGTATATCCACGCCCGTTTTTTCGTGGGCAAACTCCGTCATAATACGGGGAATAAGCGGAACTTTTAATTTATAAAGCACGTTTGCTATACGGTAAATGGAAATGGCATAAAAACCCGGGTAGCATATAAGCACTTCCTGGTGGCATTTTGCGGCAGGGTCACCTTCGTAAATTGCCTCAATATCTTTAATAAGTAATTTTTTTACCTCGGGCAGTTGCTCTATAAAAGCATTGCAAAGTTCCTCGGGTGTTTTGTCCATTACGGTATGGTTAAATTCACACGCACCCTTAATTTGCTCGGCTAACCTGTTATAAATATTAAGAAGAAGTTCCGTCTGAGAGAGAACGTTCTCGCTACCCTCACTGTGTTTAAAATAATCGGGGAAAAGCAACGACTGTAAATCTTTGATAACTTTAACAACTTCTTTTCTGTTGGGAATAAGGCGTCTGTCGGCACTATCCTTTAAAAAACATTCGTTATTTATATTTTCAAGACCTTTTACGGTTCCTGTAATCAGTTCCATTGATTCAAGAAATTTATCCATACTGTTCACCCTCCGTATAGAATTGTCTTTCTATGTATTTTACCATAAACACCCTGTATTTACAAGGTATAAAAAACCACATAAAACTCCTAAAAATATTTATTTTCCTTATTTTTTCAATATTTTTATCTTTATATGCCGTATTAAGACAAATATCGACAGGGTAAATGAGTATAATGTAATAAAAAGATATGAAAACAGAAAATTATTAAATTTTATGTCTTTTATTTAACTTTTTTGTAAAGGAGAATCAACTATGAAAAGTCTCAATCAAATGCTACTTGCCGCAAAAATTGAATACCACTGGTGGCGCATCGGCAGTATCAGAAAAAGACAATGCCACACAGTAAACGCAAATTCCGAAAAACTGAGTGCCTTGGAAAATATGCATAGGTACAAAGCCGAACAAGCTCTGATTGAGTATGAAGTTTCTGTGGGGCTTCGTGATCATAGGGGTGTGTGGAATTATTGAGATTTCTCCCTTTGCTGAGCAAAGGGAGATTTTTTATTGAAGATTTTTCACATATGTGATAAAATTTTAAGATAATCGGAAAAGGAGGCATCAAAGTGAAGTTTCAAGTGGATATAAGCGTTTGGGAAAAACTAAAAAATTCAGATGAACCCATAATAATGTACGGCACAGGAAACGGTGCTGATAAAGTTATGGATAAACTCACCGAACTCGGAATTACCCTTTCAGGTATAACTGCAAGCACTACTTTTGTAAGAAACAGAACTTTCCGCGGTTTTCAGGTTATGCCACTTTCTTATTTTGAAGAAAAATTTGAAAATTTCACGGTTATTGTTACATTCGGCACTTCGATACCCGATGTTATGGAAAATATCTTCGCCATTTCCGAAAAACACCGTGTACTTGTGCCTTGCGTTCCCGTTATAGGCACGGAAATTTTTGATAAAGACTTTCTTCTTAAAAACGAAGACAAAATCGACCTTGCCTACTCACTTATGGCAGATGATTTTTCAAAGAAAATTTACAGCGGTTACGTAAACTTCCTTTTAGGCGGTGAACTTTCCGTTCTCAAAGAAATCACCACCCCCGAAAGCGAGGCTTTTCTTAATATACTCAAGCTTTCGCAAAACGAAACATATATTGATATTGGTGCGTACCGCGGGGATACGGTAGACACGTTTTTACATTACTGCGGTGAAAAATACGAAAAAATCGTTTGCGCAGAGCCCGATAATAAAACTTTCTTAAAACTTACCGAACATTGCAAAAACTTAAAAGATTTTTGTGCCGTTAATGCCGCAGTAACGGATATTGACGGTGAAATTGGCTTTTTTGATGCTCACGGCAGGCAGTCCTCCATAGGCGGCAGCAAAATGATACCTTCCGTATCATTAAACACATTATGCGAAAACGCTCAGCCCACATATATAAAAATAGATTCCGAAGGGTGCGAAAACGAAATTTTATCAAAGGGAAGGGATATTTTAAAATCATATTCGCCTAAACTGAATGTTGCGGTTTACCATAAAAGCGCAGATATTTTCACACTCCCCATACTCATAAATAATATAAATCCCGATTATAAAATACATTTGCGCCACCATCCGTACATTCCTGCCTGGGATACCTTACTGTATTGCACCCTTTGACAAAAAAATTTATTTTTCAACATTTTCAAAAAAATATTGACTTTTAATGTAATTATATATATATTTAGAATTGCAAATTAAAAATAACGTGTCAGCAGTCACGGGTTCACACTTAGTTGATGCCACGGACAAATAAAATTCACCAATTTGAAGAATAGCATTCTATGTTCTTTGGGTAGGTGGTTTTTTCTTTTGAATAAAGATATTTTCTTTTTTCAAATATTCTTAATTTGCGGAGAGGGGCTGCATAATTGTCCAATAATATTATTGAATTAAAAAACATCTCCGTCGCATTTGACGGCCAACAAATTATTGAGAATATGAACTTATATATCCGTGACAAGGAGTTTATAACCTTTTTAGGTCCCTCCGGTTGCGGTAAGACAACTACGCTCAGAATGATTGCCGGTTTCCAGGAACCTGATTCGGGCGATGTTATCTTTGACGGAAAAATAATAAATGGTGTTCCGCCTCACAAAAGGCAGTTGAACACCATTTTTCAGCGTTACGCTCTGTTCCCTCACCTTAACGTTTACGAGAACATCGCTTTCGGTTTACGCCTTAAAAAGACTCCTGAAAAAGAGATTAAAGAGGCCGTTACCGAAATGCTTGAACTCATAAACCTTAAAGGTTTTGAGCGCAGAAGTATATCTTCTTTATCCGGCGGTCAGCAACAGCGTGTTGCAATTGCACGTGCGCTTGTTGTTAAACCCCGCGTGCTTCTCCTTGACGAGCCTTTAGGCGCACTTGACCTTAAACTGCGCAAGGATATGCAGGTAGAACTTAAAAATATTCAGAAGCGCTTGGGTATCACATTCATTTACGTTACTCATGACCAGGAAGAAGCCCTTTCAATGTCCGACACTATCGTTGTTATGGACTCAGGCGTTATTCAGCAAATAGGTACGCCCACCGATATTTACAACGAACCTAAAAATGCTTTCGTTGCAGATTTCATCGGCGAAAGTAACATTATCGAAGGTGTTATGCGTGCTGACTTCTGGGTTGAAATGGCAGGTCATAAATTCAAATGTCTTGACAAGGGCTTTGGCGTAGACGAAAAGGTTGACGTTGTTGTACGCCCCGAAGACGTTGACGTTGTTCCTGTTGAAAATGCTATGATTTCCGGTGTGGTTACATCTATCACATTCAAAGGTGTATATTACGAAATCATTGTTGAAATCAAAGGTTTCAAATGGATGATTCAATCTACTGAATTCCAGGAAGTCGGCTCAACTATCGGTATAAACGTTGAACCCGATGCTATCCACATTATGAAAAAATCACAGTACTCCGGTCTTTACGGCGACTATAGTTCATTCAGTGAAGAATTTGATGAACTTTCCGACGCCACAGTTTACGAAGAAGAGGACGAATAATAAACTCGTAAAATAATGAAAGGAGTGCTGAACGTGAATAAAAAATCGTCACTTATGTCCCGTTTGGCAGGCGCTCCGTACATTGTTTGGGCTGCATTGTTTATTATTGTCCCTTTATGTATGGTTGCCTATTATGCCTTTACGGATACAACCGGGGCATTCACCTTTGACAATGTTTCCGGCATAGGAAAATATGCCGATACATTTATACTTTCCATCTGGCTTGGGCTTTTAGCAACAGTTATATGTCTTTTTGTTGCTTACCCCCTTGCTTACATTATGGCAGCAAAAGGCCCCGAAAAACAAAGCACCATGACTATGCTCATAATGCTTCCTATGTGGATGAACTTCCTTTTAAGAACATATTCGTGGATGACAATACTTGAGGATAACGGTCTTTTGACTACTGCAATTAACTCAGCAATAAATTTGATAAATGACACAATACTTGCAAACAATGCGTTAAGTTTCAGCCTTGATCCTGTACACTTAATTAACACACGCGGTGCGGTAGTTGTGGGTATGGTTTACAACTTCCTGCCCTATATGATTTTACCGATTTATACCGTTATGCTGAAAACTGACCGTTCACTCATTGAAGCGGCGCAGGATTTAGGCGGAAATAAACTTGCCGTATTCAAAAACGTAACAATCCCCTTGACCGTTCCCGGTATTGTTTCGGGCTTTACAATGGTGTTTGTTCCCTCTGTAAGCACTTTCTATATTTCACAGAAATTAGGCGGTACGGGAACTATACTTATCGGCGATATTATCGAAACCCAGTTCCAGACTGCAAACAACTTCAACTTAGGCGCATCCCTTTCCTTTGTGCTTATGATTCTTATTTTCATCTGCCTTGCCGTTATGAACAGGTTTTCGGATGATGACGGAGGTGTTATTATATGACAAAAAAGACCTCCATCGGCTCAAAACTCTATACTGCGCTTGTTTTTATCTTCCTTTACGCGCCCATTGCAGTTCTTATAGTTTTCAGTTTCAACTCGGGAAAAAGTACGTCGGTTTTTGAAGGTTTCTCTCTTTATTGGTACAAAGAACTTTTCAATGACTCTGCGACACTTTCCGCTTTCAAGAACTCAATGATAGTTGCGGTTGTTTCTTCCGTAATTTCAACTATTATGGGAACTGCCGCCGCAACGGCTATTCACGGTTACAAAAACAAGTTCTTTAAAAGCAGTATTATGACCGTAACCAATATACCTATGATGAACCCCGAAATCGTTACAGGTGTATCTATGATGCTCCTTTTCGTTTTCATTGGCTCGCTCTTCGGTAAAACAGGTACATTGGGTTTTGTAACCCTTATTATTGCTCACACCACCTTTGAATTACCCTATGTAATTCTTAACGTTCTTCCGAAACTTCGCCAGACAGACCCCCACCTTGCAGAAGCGGCACAGGACTTAGGTTGTACACCTGCACAAGCATTCTTTAAAGTTATGCTTCCTGCAATTATGCCGGGTATCATTTCGGGTCTTATGATGGCTTTTACACTTTCGGTTGATGATTTCATTATCAGTTATTTTGTAAGCGGTACAGACTCACAGACATTGCCTATACGCATATTCTCTATGACAAAGCGCCGTGTTACACCCGATATGTACGCGCTTTCTACTTTGATTTTCCTTGCCATCCTTGTTCTTCTTATTGTTTCCAATATAATAAGCGCTCACGGTGACAAGAAACTTTCAAAAAAAGAGAAAGGCGGTGCTAAAAAATGATTAAACGCCTTTCATCTGTGCTTTTGGTTATTTTAATTTTATTTGTGTGCATTTCCCCTGTTGCTGTTGCCACGGGCGAAGCAAAAGATTATTCACACCTTAAAGGTACAACTCTTAATGTTTATAACTGGGGTGAATATATCTCTGACGGTCAGGACGGCACTCTCGACGTTAACAAGGCTTTTGAAGAAAAATACGGCATAAAAGTTAACTACACAAACTACGAGAGTAACGAGAATATGTACAACAAGTTAAAAAGCGGCGGCGCTAACTACGATGTTATAATCCCCTCGGATTATATGATCGCTAAACTTGTTGATGAAAATATGCTGGCTGAACTTGATTTTTCCAATATTCCTAATTATAAATACATTCTCCCTAAATACAAAGATTTGTATTACGACCCCGATAACATCTATTCCGTACCCTATACAGTCGGTATGGTAGGCCTTATTTATAACACCACTATGGTTGAGGGTAATCCTGACAGTTGGAGCGTTTTGTGGGATGAACGGTACGCAGGCAAAATCCTTATGTTCAATAACCCCCGAGATGCTTTCGGTATTGCCCAGTGTTACTTAGGCCAAAGTGTTAATACTACGGATATTGCTCAGTGGGATGAAGCCATTGAACTTCTCAAAAAGCAAAATCCCCTTGTTGCTTCATACGTTATGGACGAAGTTTACAACAAAATGGAGCACGGTGACGCAGCACTTGCCCCTTACTACGCAGGCGATTTTCTTACAATGTACGATATAAACCCCGACCTTGCTTTCGTTTACCCAAAAGAAGGCGTAAACTTTTTCGTAGATGCTATGTGCATACCCAAAACTGCGGAAAATAAAGAGGCGGCAGAACTTTACATCAACTTTATGCTTGAGGAAGACGTTGCGGTTGCTAACGCAAACTATGTTTGCTACGCCTCCCCTCACGAACTTGTTCTCGAATCTGACGATTACGATTTAAAGGGTAACGAAGTTCTTTATCCCGATGAATCACAAATGCCTAAAACACAGATTTTTGAGAACCTTGATTATGACACACAGCAGTATATGTCAATGCTTTGGAATGAACTGAAAATTGAAGGTAACTCTAACCTTGATGCTTACGTAGGTCTTTCCGTTACATTGGTGCTTGTTGTAACGTATCTTATATACAAGTTCATTAAGAAAAAGAAACGTGAAGCATATTATTAAAAAACAGACCGTGTGTGAATTACTTGAAATTCACACACGGTCTTAAATTTTACCATTCTCTCATAATCTGAGGATTTTGGAATATTTCATCAAGTTTTTTAATAAAGGGCATAACATCGTTGAATGCGCCTATTCTGTGGTCGAACATAAGGGTTATAGGTAATAACTTTTTTGTTCCTATATCCACTTCGCCTTTTTCATTTCTGAAAGCATAGTCGCTATCTTTTATAACGCCCATAGCCATAAGGAATGTCTGCGGATATAAAAGGGGTGTATAGGTTACGTTACCGTTAAGGCCGTCATATAAAACGCCCCAGTTTGTAAGACACACGGAACCCTCGTTGAGTTCATCCATAAAAAGCATTGAACCGTCTTTTGGTGCAGGGTTAAAAAGGTCTTTGAACTTTGCAACTTTGTGCTTACCCACATAACCTGTGACCGTTTGCGCCACCGTAGGCACAACCGCACCGCTAAGCATAAGACCCACAGTTCTTTGGGTTATAACGTCGAACATAACCTTGTCAACGTCGGTTTGTTTTAAACGCCTGAGAAGATCATTTATTTGTTCAGCCAACTCTTTAAGGCTTTTATTCTCTGTTTCCTTGACTTTAACAGGGAATGTTTCGCCGTTTTCCAGCACTACGGGCATAGCCACATCAATATGCTTTTTCATAACCAGAGTACCGCAGGATGATGTTGTGTTAAACTTAATGTGCGCATTAAGTTTCGGAGCCACTTTCAAGCCCTCAATAAGCACCTTCATCATAATGGTGTTAAAAGACAGCGGATAACCGCAGTTTTCTTTTAAATTTTGGAATTCATTCCAGAATTTTGTTATATCCGCCTCGTAGTTATATC
The DNA here is from genome assembly GCA_017626295.1 of Clostridia bacterium. Lineage (GTDB taxonomy): Bacteria > Bacillota > Clostridia > Oscillospirales > Acutalibacteraceae > DTU089. The sequence continues at coordinate 32,893 of JAGAJB010000011.1, forward strand.
CTGCAGTAGGTGAATTTCGCTGAGCCTTTGTGAGAATATATCCCGACACTCTGTTTCTGAGGTTGAAATATTCAACCTTGTCGCCTTTTTCGGGTCTGCCCAATGCTCCGTTAATAAATTTTTTAAAATCCATAACTATATAATTAGTCTTTCTTCTTGCCGGAGCCTGCTTTATTAAGAATTGATACACTCAAAATAATAACACCAACAACAAGGAAAATTCCTACCATGCCTGCGCCTGCGCACATTAAAGCCTCGCCGATATTTTCGGTAGTGAACTGCAGACCCATAGCTTTTTCAGCTGCTTGTGTTGTAACAACCTGTGAAAGTGTGTTAAAAAGATTAAACATAATTCGCTACCTCCTGTCAGTTACCAAAGAAATTAAGAATCATACCGCCTGCAATAACAGATGCAACCTGTCCGGAAACGTTAACACCTGTTGCGTGCATAAGAAGGAAGTTCTGATTATCTTCCTCAAGACCGAGTTTATGAACAACACGTGATGACATGGGGAATGCAGAGATACCTGCAGCGCCAATCATGGGGTTGAACTTTTTACCTTCGGGAAGGAAGAGGTTAAGAAGTTTTGCGAAGAGAACACCGCCTGCAGTATCAACAATAAATGCTACAAGACCGAGTCCGAGAATAAGTGCTGTTTCTTTCTTAAGGAATGCTTCTGCATTCATATTTCTTGCAACTGTAATACCGAGAAGTATTGTAATAAGGTTTGCAAGAACTTTCTGTGCTGTTTCTGAAAGTGAATCAAGCACACCGCATTCTCTGATAAGGTTACCGAACATAAGGAAACCGATAAGAACTGCCGATGAAGGAGCAACCACACCTGCAATAATTGAAACTACAATGGGGAAAAGAATTCTAGTTCTCTTAGAAACTGATTTACCCTCGTATTTCATACGGATACGGCGTTCCTTTTTAGTTGTAAGAAGTTTAATAACAGGGGGCTGAACGATGGGCACAAGAGCCATATACGAATATGCCGCAACGATAATAGCACCGATATACTGTGAACCGAGTTCGGATGCAACGAAAATTGACGTAGGACCGTCTGCTGCACCGATAATTGCGATAGACGCTGCTTCGTTGATGGGGAAGAAAAGTGAAGCAACAAAAAGTGTAAAGAAGATACCGAACTGTGCCGCTGCACCGAAAATCATAAGTTTCGGATTTGAAAGAAGCGGACCGAAATCTATCATTGCACCGATACCGATAAATAAAAGTAACGGGAACAATTCGTTGGAAACACCTGCGTTATAAAGAACTTCAATTGCGCCGTGTTCCGAAATAACACCCGCTGTAAGTGCAAGGGGTAAGTTTACAAGAATTGTACCGAAGCCCATGGGTAAAAGGAGAGTGGGTTCCATATCCTTTGCAATTGCAAGGTAGATAAGTAAACCGCCGATTGCCCACATTATGAGCATAGGAATTATTTCTGATACGAAATCCATTCCCATAACCGCTTCAAAAATGCTGACTATTTTCAAGCCGAATTCTGTTAAGGTTTCCATTTTTTTCCTTCTTCCTTAAATTTTTAAATTTATAACTATCGCACCCGAAGAAACCAACCCTTAAAATTGACAACATTCGGTACTTGTGATAATATCACAAGGCGAGGTGAAAAGATTTGAGTGATAAAGTAAGTTCCCATCTATCAAAAAACAGAATAAAAACCTATGTACTCATATCACTTTTTACCGCAATAATTGCAGTGTGTTCCTTTATTACCGTACCCGCCGTCGTTCCTTTTACCTTACAGACATTAGGGATTTTCACTGCCCTTTCTGTTTTAGGCGGAAAACGAGGAACTGTCTGCACCGTCCTCTATATCCTGTTGGGGATTTTAGGAATCCCTGTGTTTTCGGGGTTTTCCGCAGGTTTAGGTCACCTTTTAGGTGCTACGGGCGGATATATAATCGGTTTTATATTTTTAAGCCTTACTTATTTAATTATAACCGCCGTTTTCGGAAATAAGTTCACGGTAAAAGCCGTAGGATTAGTTTCGGGTTTACTTGTATGTTACCTTTTCGGAACATTGTGGTATATGTTAGTTTACCTTAAAACACTTACTACCGATGCGTTTATTTCAACACTTTCAGTCTGTGTTTTACCCTTTATAATCCCCGATTTAATAAAAATCGCATTGGCTTTATTTATAGACCGAAAAATACCGAACACGGTTAGATAGTTTATCATATTATATCAATTTAAACAAGGCATATTTTACATAGTTATCCCCTCTTTTTAAGAGGGGATTTTGTTTTATTCTACAATACCTTCAAGGAAGTTAACTTCCGAAACATTAGTTTCGCGGTCAATTCTGAAAGTTTTGATTTCGTGTTTTCCTATATCGTACCAGAAACCGCCATCAAAGAGTTTTGACATAATATAACCCCTTGAACATTCAATACCTTTTGTTTCGTAAAGTCTTACAATAAGGTCTCCGCTGCCGTCCTCACAACGTTTGAGTGCTGTGATAATAACGTTATCAAGGTTTGTGTAAATAAAGGACTCTTTCTGTGAAAGTTCGCCCTTATGATAACTTTCGGGAACTGCCACAACATTGTTATTGAATGTATGTGCCTGTTTAACAATGTCGCTGTTTTCAGCCTCATCCTCGTGGAGATAAATACCGTAAGAGAATCTGTTAAGACCTTCATCAGTAAAGTTAAAGTCTGCCGCGGGTCTGTCTGAATAATGGTCAGCGAAAATTACATTTCTGAGAGCAGTAAGTCTTAATTCTGCACCGGGGCAGTCATAACTGTACTTAGAATCGCTGATTACTGAAAGACCTACGCGCTTGCCGTCCTTTGTAACTGTAAGGTCAGCCCAATTAAGAGCAGGCTCTTCCTCACCGTTACAGGGGCGTTTAATGTACCCGCAGGGAATTTCGTAAGTTGAACTTTCTTCGCTGCCACCTGTGGGGAATGCAAATTTAAGCATTGTGAATTTTTCCTGCCACATAGCCTTGCAGTCAACACGCAAGGTTTTCTGTCCTTTTGCAAGAATAAATTCCTGTGTAAGATATGACTCGCCGAATTTGTGCTTTGTACGAACTACGGAACGAAGTGCACCGTTTTCAACTCTTTCAATGCTTACAAGTTCCATAAGTCCTTTTACTTCGTGAAATTTGAACACATTGTGAGCCCAGGTGTCAGTTGTTTCATCATTGATAACAGTAGGAATTGCAAGGAAGTTTTCGCCTGCATATTCCACACCTGACTTTTTATCAACAAGGCTCTTGATGTAACCTGTCTGACTGTCAAGTTCAACTGTCATATATTCATTTTCCATAAAGAAATTCTGCTCACCGCTTAATTCCTTTTCTGCCCTTGCTTCGTTATCAAACTCTAACCAATATGTAGCATAACCGAAAGCGGGAACTTTAGCCATAAACAATGTATCAAGATGGTTATCGTTTGAGCGTGATGAACGCACATTCTGGAAAAGAACTTCCGCACCGTCTGAATCTGTAACCGCTTTAGAGGGATGGTGTGTTCTTACGGGAAGTTCCACTTCGTATGAATGGGGGTTAAATACAACAACAGGTCTGGGGAAACCGTTGTCTGCACCTGAAAAATGACGCTCTTCAAAAACAGGTTCGCTGACACCCTCAATCCAGGTATCTATTTTGCGTGCAATTCTGAGAACTGCGTTGTTGTAACTTTCGGAAGCGATGTTTAAAGCGTAACCCTCGGACTCCTTAACATCTTCGTATGCTTCCATAATGGAGCAGCCACACATAATATCGTGGAATTGATTAAAGCAGACTTTCTTCCACGCTTTCTCAAATTCCTCTGTGCAAGGTTTGGAATCGGCAACGATTGAGGAAACGGTATCCCATTTTTCTGCTGCCGCAAGAGCGTTCTCTGCTTTTCTGTTAAGTGCCTTTATAAGTGAAGTTGCACTGTAACAACCGCTTGCGTGGTGCTGTAAATCGTCACTCCAGGAAGGTAAATCAAGGAACTCATTAAGAATATCCTCAAAATACTCATCGGGCGAAGAGAACTCAAGGTCATTATAGCCTTCACGTTCAAGGTTTTCTATAAGGTATTCAATATCCCCTCTTGCAGGACCGCCGCCGTGGTTACCCACACCGTAAAAGAGCATCATACCGTGGCCTGTTTCCTCTGCTCTTTTATTCATTTCTTCAATACGTCTGTCAAGAGATTCTTTGCCGTTAGCAGCGTAACCGTCGGGAAGTCTGTATGTCAACACACGGCTTCCGTCGGCACTGTCCCACCAGAAAAGATTTTCGGGAATTTCACTGTTTTCGTTCATATTGGGTCTTTGGAAAACATAGAAATCCATACCGCCCTTTTTGAGAAGTTGGGGAAGCATACCGTTATGACCGAAAGAGTCCACATTATAGCCTGTTTTACAGGTTATACCGAATTTTTCGTAATAATAAAGTTGGCTGTAAAGTGCCTGACGAGCAAAACTCTCGCCCGAAGGCATATTGCAGTCGGGTTGTACCCACCAACCGTTCACGGGAACCCATCTGCCTTTTTTTACCATTATTCTGATTTCTTCAAACATCTGCGGGTCAATTTCTTCAACCCACTTGTAATATGCCGCTGAAGAGCAGGTAAAAACGAAATCATTGTATTCTTTTAATCTGTCAAGAGCACTGCGGAATGTCTGCAAAACTTCCGCACAACCCTCCTGCCATCTCCATAACCAAATAGGGTCAAGGTGGGCATTTCCTACAAGTTTTATTGTTTTATCCATTAGTTTGTACCCTCCTCGATAAATTTAAAATATCGTCCTATCCAATAAGCAAATGTGTAAGGATAACAACTTTCAACACAGAATACACCGCCGCTGTCCTCATTCTTATATTCCAACGGATCCCTGTCGTATTTTGAAATGAATCTTTCGTCACCCGGAAGAAGTGCTGAAGTTTCTTTGTAACCGCCTCTGTAAGTGCGTACAGGATAATCTCTGCGCTTATCGAGAGAAACACTCGCCGCAAGACGAGATACATTGAAACGGTAGAACCAAGTTCTTATACGGTCTGCATCGGGTTTTGCGTTATCGGGATCGCTGAGGAAATAAAGGAAATCGTAACCGGGGTTGAATTCGGGAGCAAGAGAACCTCTCCAGGTTCTGAATGCCTGTCTGAACTTCTCTTTAAGCACCGGATCGGGTTCAAGGGTTATAAGACCCCAAAGTGAAGTAACTGCAAGCATATGGTCGCCGTACATAATATCTTCGCGGAAGTCTATACCGCCCTGAAGGCAAACCTGATTAAATCTGTCGTAATGTTTAACTGTAAGGTCTGCGTATCCTTTTTCGATAAGTTCATCGTAAGTTTTCTGCCAGATACCGCTTTCGCCTGTTAAGTGCATGGTAACGCGCAGATACATAAGAAGTTGACCTGCATTAAGGGAAGCATCCGCCCAACCCATCGGACTGTTGAAATACTCAAGATTCCACTTTGCCCAGGTTGTGTAGTTGCCGTCTGCCTCTCTGAGAGCAAAATTATTTTTTATAATGTGCGTCATTGTGTTAACTGCGGCTGTTCTTAATAATTCGTCATACTCAGGGTCCTCCCTGCCCAAAAATTCGTGAGCAACAAGAAGATGAAGATAGTGATGTGTTATTTCGTCACTGCTTGTATCGCCTTTGTATGTAATGTCGGTATCTTCAAAGCCGTCACAAGTGTAAAGTCTGCGAAGTCTTTCGGGGATGGGTGCATCCGCCTTGACTTCAAGACCTACAACTTTTTTATTTCTTGCATCCGTTGTGTTTACACAGGATGCAGTTGCGCCGTTTTTCTTATAGAAAAGTCCGTCATCGGGAACAGGCTCGTTGCTTGTAAGGTATGTTCTTGCTACAAAACCGTCACCTCTGCCGGCAATATACATAAGAAGAAGTGTTGCTTCGCTTGCTCTGACGGCAATTTTGCGTGCTTCCATTGTTTCCTCTGCAAAATCGCCCAACTCTCTTTTAAGAGTAACGTAGCGGAAAATTTCACCGATTGCATAGGCAGCGGAGAAAGTACCGTCATTATCGGAATGACCGTAAGGAAGAATGGATTTAAGGTTACCTGCTTCGGAGAGGCGCTTCTGACTAACCATTGAATGACGTTGAACGTATGTAAGTGTTTCGTCAAGAAGTCTGTATGCTTTATCCTCCATAGACATAAGCACCATATCAATATGGGTTGCGCCGTTATCCGTAAGCACCCATACACCGTCTTTATCGGGAACAAGTGCGCAAACGTTATTATCCAAAAGGTCGCGCCTTGCACTGAAATGCATAACTATATCAGTAAGACTGTCGGCATTGGGGTTATAGCGCGTTACGCCACCCTTACCGCCGTACCACATAACGCCGTTATTGCTTTCGCAGTAACAGCAATAATCCTTTTTACGCAAAGGAAGCGGATAGGGAAAATCGCTAAGATCAGGCTTTTTTGCCTTTACTTCAAGAAGTGACTTGGGTACTTCCAAATCATACTTTTTGAAATGGCTGACTACCCTTGTTAACTGAGGGTACAGTTTGATTGCTTCTGCCATTGAAAATCTCCTTTATACAAAGTTTTTGTGCTTTTTTAAAACAAATTTATACATTTTAATTCTACCAAAAACACAAAAAAAGTGCAATATATATGTAATAAATTGTGTCTTAAAATTTTTAAAGAATTTTAACAATATCTATTGGAATATGGCAAAGTAAGTGATATAATGACTGTATCTGTAATTTCGAGAGAAAGAAAAATAAAGGTTGAGAAGGTCTTGCAAACCGGTAAGACGCTGCTTCTTCCATCTTTATGTTCTGATTGTTTTTCGCGAAAAAGAAATTTTTACAACGGCAGAGAAGGTTTTGCAAACCGGCAAGACGCTGCTTCTGTCGGAAAGGACAATGACAATGAACACTAACACTTTTGAAAAGTACGAATCCGAGGTACGCTCATATTGCCGTAACTTCCCCGCAGTTTTCACCAAGGCAAAAGATTCCGTTATCTACGCCGAGGACGGAAAAGAATATATAGATTTCTTCTGCGGTGCAGGTGCTCTTAACTACGGCCATAACAATGACTACATCAAAGCGCAGATTATAAACTATCTCCAAAGCGACGGAATTATCCATTCACTTGATATGTTCACATCTGCAAAACGCGATTTTATTGAGTTTTTTGAAGAAAAAATTCTCGAACCCCGCGGATTCAATTATAAAATTCAGTTCCCCGGTCCTACGGGTACAAACGCTGTAGAAGCGGCTTTGAAACTTGCAAGAAAAGTTAAGAAAAGAAACAACATTTTTGCATTTATGGGTGCTTTCCACGGTATGACTCTCGGCTCTCTTTCTATGACAACCGACCGTGATTCCCGCGAGGGTGCAGGTGTTGTACTTACAGATGTCACACACATCCCCACACCTTATATGTTCCCCGAACTTGATGTTTTAAAATATATGCAGACACTTATCGACGACGACCATTCGGGTATCTCAAAACCTGCCGCAGTATTTATTGAGCCTGTGCAGGCTGATGGCGGTATTCACGTTTTCAGCACCGAATTTTTACAGGGACTTCGTGATTTCTGTACACGTAACGATATTCTTCTCGTTTGCGACGATATTCAAGTAGGCTCTGCAAGAACAGGTTACTACTTCTCCTTTGAGCGCGCAGGTATTACACCCGATATTGTTACACTTTCAAAGTCAATAGGCGGTTACGGTATGCCTTTTGCCCTTGTTCTTTTCAAACCCGAACTGGACGTCTGGAAACCCGGTGAACATAACGGCACGTTCCGCGGAAGCCAACTTTCAATAGTCGCCGCAAAAGCAGGTCTTGAACTTATGCTCAACGAAAAAGTTGAAGAAAAAGTTCAGCGTCAGAGTGCAATTATAAAAGAGTATCTTGATAAAGTCGCGGACCTTCACGAAGGTTTTGAAGTTCGCGGTATCGGCTTTATGTGGGGCGTTGACTGTAACAAGGTTAAACCCGACGCAGTTTCAAGAGCAATTGTAAAAGAATGTTTCAACAACGGTCTTATCGTTGAAAGAGCAGGCAGAAACAACGATGTTGTTAAACTTATGCCCTGCCTTATGGCTGATGACGAAACCCTCAAAAAAGGTCTTGAGATTTTCGTAAACTCAACCACAACTGTAATAAAAAATATGTAAAAAAACAAACTACCATAGAACGACAAAACCAAGTCTGTTCTATGGTAGTTTTAACTTTAACGGAAAAATATTTTTGTTTCTTTAAGTTTTAGGTAAAAGTCGCTCTATCCGACTGAAGAATTACCGCGAGAGAACTACCCACCACCGCCGTCGCGGTCCCCCTCCCTATTCCGGCAAAGCCGAAACAAGGAGGATAAGTTTCGCATTTCCACAACTTTATCTATAATCGGCGTCAGCCCCTTTAATTACGCATTACGAATTATAATCGGCTTGCCCCGAAATTTTGCATTTTGAATTCTGCATTTTGCATTCATTCAATTTCCACTCTCTGATAAACTATCCCCTCACGCTCATGGGTGTAGGTAATATGTAAAACTTTATCCACCGCAACTATTGCGGGGTAACTGAACTCGTGGTCACCTGTGGTGCTTTCACACTGATAGATTTCCTCAAAAGTTTCTCCGCCGTCCTTTGATGCAAGAAGCACAAGGGGTGCTCGGTCGCCCCAATTTTCAAAAATCGGGTTCATAATAAGAATAAGCGTGCCGTCACCGAGTTTAGTAACATCTATGCCGCTGTTGGGGTTTCCCATAGGTGTTTCGTATGCTTTGCACCAGGTTTTTCCTCCATTGTGGCTGTCACTTCTGTATATATGCCCTGCGTTTGTTCTTATAAACATATGAAGTCCTTTTTCATCCTCCCACAAAGTAGGCTGAATCATTCCCACAGGTTTAAGATTCTTTTTAGGTCTTAACACGAAGTTTGAATGTTGGAAAGTAAGGCCGTCATCATAAGAAATATCCACAAAGCATTTCCAGTTTTTTGTTACTGTTTCCTTTGATGCGGGGGCAACAACAGTTCCGTTACTTAATCTGATGGCTTTGTTTTTTACAGGGCCTCTTCCGCCGTCATTATCACCGGGAACAAGAATCTGCGGTTTTGAAAAACTCTTTCCTCCGTCTTTTGATACACAGAAATACGTAACCCAATTGGGAATAGGCTTTCCGTATTTGAAATAAAGAATAATTTCTCCGTTTTCGCGAAGGAATAACACAGGATTCCAATGAGGAAGCGGTTCTCCGTCAACACTAACGCTGCAAGGCTGTGACCATTTGCCGTTTTCTCTTATACTGACCCATATTTTTACGTCATTATTTCCCTCTGCACTTCCGCCGAACCAAGCGGCAACAACGCTACCGTCAGAAAGAGGTAAAACCGTTGAAGCGTGGCAAGAGTTTGTTACGGTTTTCGGGGGATAAATAAATTCTTTTATACTACTTTTCACATTCATATTTAAATCTCCTTGAATTTAAATTGCAAATTGCAAATGGAAAATGGCAGATTTCGGAACTGCGTTAGCATTATAAAATCGGCTTTGCCCCGAAATTTTGCATTTTGAATTCTGCATTTTGCATTTATCAATATCCGCTACCCTGCTCAGACTTAGCAATGGATACAATTCTGCTTGTGCCCAATCTTTCAGCACCTAACGACAGGAATTTTTCTGCATCGTCAAGGCTTTTAATACCGCCTGCGGCTTTCATTTTCACATTTTCTCCGATATTTTCCGAAAAAAGTTTAATATCCTCAAAGGTTGCACCGCCTGTGGAAAAACCTGTTGAAGTTTTAATGTAATCTGCACCCGCTTGAGTTACAAGATCACACATTTTTATTTTTTCTTCATCGGTAAGAAGGCAAGTTTCAATAATAACTTTCAAAAGTTTGCCGTTGCAAGCCTTTTTGATTTCTTTAATTTCATTCAAAATATCGTCATAGCGTTTGTCTTTCAGCCAACCGATATTTATAACCATATCAATTTCATCTGCTCCGTTTTTTACTGCATCCGCAGTTTCAAAAACTTTGCAGGCAGTGGTGTTGTAACCGTTGGGGAAACCGATAACCGTACATATTTTAAGTTTATCACCACAATATTCTGCACATTCTTTAACATACGAAGGCGGAATACAGACACTTGCCGTATTAAATTTAATTCCGTCATCACAAATCGCTTTTATCTGCCCCCAAGTTGATTCCTGTTTTAAAAGTGTGTGGTCAACATGGGTAAGTATTTCTTTTAACTCCATTTTATCACCCTTTTTGTTTTTTTCTTTCCCATATTGTAGCATTTTTATCTAAAAAGGTAAACAGTATTATCAAAATATCATAGTATTTAATAATTGATTTACAGGTTTTATTGTGGTATCATTTAAAATGTATATTTATGTAATCTTATTAAAAAAGTATTAAGGTGATTATGGTGAAAAATTTACTTGTTATTTTCGGCGGTTGCTCAAGCGAGTATTCAGTTTCATTACGTTCCGCAGCATCCGTTTTAAGAAATCTTGATTCTTCAAAATACAACGTTATAACTCTAGGTATAACAAAGGACGGCGCCTGGTATCTTTACAACGGTGATGTTGACTCTATCGAAAACGACTGTTGGTTTAACGATGAAGATACCACACCCGCTATCCTCTCCCCCGATAAAAATGATAAGGCACTCATTGTTCTCAATGATATGGGTGCTTATGAAAAAATCGCTATTGATGTAATTTTCCCCGTTCTTCACGGCAAAAACGGTGAAGACGGCACTATTCAGGGTATTTTTGAACTTGCAGGCATCCCCTATGTAGGTTGCGGACTTCTTGCAAGCGGTATGTGTATGGATAAAGCCGTAACCAACACCCTTGCAGATGCGGCAGGCATTGACGGTGCTAAATGGGCGGCATTCACAGAAACAGAATACCGCGAAGGCAGAGTTAACCTTGCGGCAATTGAAGAAAAATTAGGTTACCCGATTTTTGTAAAACCCGCAAACGCAGGCTCTTCCGTGGGTATTTCAAAAGCGCATAACCATATGGAACTTCTTGCGGCTCTTGATATAGCATTCCAAAACGACTACAAGGCAGTTCTTGAAGAAACCCTTGTAGGCAGAGAAATCGAATGTGCAGTTATGGGTAATACTCAACCTGTTGCCTCTTGCATCGGTGAAATTTTACCCACTGCAGAATTTTACGATTTTGACGCAAAATACATTGATAACTCCACAGGTCTTGCTATCCCTGCGGATTTACCCGAAAGTGTAAGCGAAAAGGTTCGCGCCGCCGCAGTAAATGCATACAGAACATTGGGTTGTGAAGGTCTTTCACGAGTTGACTTTTTCCTTTGCAACGACGGAAGAATCTGTCTTAACGAAATCAACACTCTTCCCGGCTTCACATCTATTTCAATGTTCCCGAAACTTTTCGGTCAGGTAGGTATTCCCTACGCGGAACTTTTAGACAGACTTATTGAATACGCTGAGGAACGCGCAAAATGAGAAAAGTTGAAATAGAATTCGTAAGCGAACAACAATACTGTGACGACCGTGACAGCAGTAAACTTAAGGCTTTTGGTACTTTAGAAGCAATTGACGGTATAAAAGTCATCAGTTATACAGAACCTGACGAAGAAATGGGCAAAAGCGAAACAGTTATAGAAGTTGTAAATAATAACTACATAAAAATGACCCGAAAAGGTCTTTATGAAACTGTTTTTCATATTGAAGAGGATAAAACACATTCCTGTATCTATAAAACACCTTTCGGTGAAATGAATATGGATATTGTTGCTCAACGTGTTAATGCCAACATTCCTGACTGTTCAGGTAAAATTCTTCTTTGCTACCGTCTGGAAAACAATTCGGAAATTATCGGTGAAAACAATCTGTTAATGAAAATAAATGAAATTTGAAAGGTGTTTATATGTCAAAGTTAGTTAAAAAGGCTGAGGAACAAATCATCAGCGCCGTTACAACGGCTATAAAAAACAATATTGCTGACGGTACTTTCATTGAAGCGGAAATCCCCGCTTTTAAAACTGAAATCCCCGCAGACAGAAAGAACGGAGATTACTCTGCTAATGCGGCATTTATGCTTTCAAAGGCTCTCAGAATGCCCCCGAGAAAAATCGCTGAGGGTATTCTGGAAAAAATCGACCTTAAGGGCACATATTTTGATAAATGTGAAGTTGCAGGCCCCGGTTTTATCAACTTCTTTTTAAAACCCGAATTTTACGCTGATATTCTTCTTGATATTGACGCTTCAGGCGACAGTTACGGCAGAAGTGATTTCGGTAAAGGTAAGAAAATAAACGTTGAATTTGTTTCTGCAAACCCCACAGGCCCTATGCATATGGGTAATGCCCGCGGCGGTGCTTTGGGCGACTGCCTTGCAGCAGTTCTTGACTGGGCAGGCTATGAAGTAGAAAGAGAATTTTATGTAAACGATGCAGGTAATCAGATAGACAAATTCGGTCTTTCTCTTTCGGTACGCTATCAGCAAATTCTCAAAGGTGAAGATTTCATTGAACTTCCCGAGGACAGTTACCACGGTGACGATATAAGAGTTCTCGCTCAAAGTTATATCGACGAAAACGGTGACGGACTTCTCGCAGTTTCCGAGGAAGAAAGAAGAAAAGCATTAGTTGAATACGGTCTTCCCAAAAACATTGCCAAGATGAAAGCCGCAATGGAGAAGTACAGAATCGACTATAACACATGGTTCTCCGAACTTTCACTCCATAACGGCGGTGAACTCGAAGAAACCATCGAAAACCTTAAAAAGAACGGCTACACTTATGAAAAAGAAGGCGCTCTTTGGTACAAGAATATTGAAGTTCAGACAGCAATTCTCAAACGCGAAGGCAAATCTGACGAGGATATTGAAAAACTCGAACTCAAAGACGATGTTCTTATCCGTCAGAACGGCAACCCCACATATTTTGCCGCTGACATTGCATACCACCGTAACAAACTGGAAAAACGCGGTTTCGATACTGCTATTGACGTATGGGGTGCTGACCACCACGGCCACGTTGCACGTATGAAAGGTGCTATGGAAGCAGTGGGTATCGACAGCAACAAACTTGACGTTGTACTTATGCAACTTGTTAACCTTATGAAAGACGGCAAACCCGTAAAAATGTCAAAGAGAACAGGTAAGGCAATTACACTTGTTGATCTTCTTGACGAAGTTCCCATTGATGCAGTTCGTTTCCTCTTCAATATGCGTGAAGCAGGCAGTGCAATGGACTTTGACCTTGACCTTGCTGTTGAACAGTCTAACCAAAACCCTGTTTACTACTGTCAGTACGCTCACGCAAGAATCTGCAGTATCTTAAAGAAACTCGAATCCGAGGGCGTAACCGTAAGAAACCCCGAAAAAGCAGAGTTAGAACTTCTTTCAAGCGAAGAAGAAAAAGATCTTATTTCTCACCTTGCAGCACTTACAGGTGTTATCGTAAATGCCGCAAACACTTACGACCCCGCTAAGATTACACACTATGCAACAGACCTTGCAACAAAATTCCACCGTTTCTACAACGCTCAGCGCGTTATGGTTGATGATGAATCTCTTATGCAGGCAAGAATTTTCCTTTGCATCTGCGTACGCAACACAATGAAAAACGTACTTTCAATGCTCAAAATTGATGCACCCGTAAGTATGTAAAAAACAGAAAAAACACAGTCAAGCGAAATCGTTTGACTGTGTTTTTATATTATTCTGTTTTACTTCTTACAAGCCAGGCATTCGGCAGATAGCGCCCTGTGGGCATATCGGTTGACGGTTCATTTATAATTTCGCCGTTATAAGCAATAACCGATGAGGAACCGCCGTCGCAAGCGCCTGCAGTAACTGCACCGTACTGAAGAAGTATATCGGCACAGTCCTCCATAGTAGCACCTAAGGAGTAACCGAACTGACGCCCGTCGATTACAAGAAGCATTACAACTCCGTTGGCACTTTGACCTACAACAGTTCTGGGTTGAAGACCCCATCCTGCAGAATCGCTGACAACTTTTTGTCCGTTAAGTATAAGAGTGGGTCTGAACTGAATTCCGTCACGGATATTATAATCTTCCCAATTATCCATACCGCCTACAACAAGGCGGTTGTCTGTATCGAAACCTAAAAGTGTGTATTTTGATTTATACGTTCCCCAATACTCACCTTGAGATACACATTGCCCGGAAATCAAACCGCCTAAACTCGTTCCGCCCGTGTCAATAAAACCGGAGGCATTAACGCCCACAACGGCATTTTCTTTTTCAAGATAATCGCATATAAACTCACCGCGTGAGCCTTTATAATCGGTCGCACCGAGAAAAACTCTTGAGGGGTCATCAACTAAAACGAGTTTACCCACAAAGGTTGTACTCTCAACTTTAAGTATTACTACGCCTTCTTCAACATTGTTAGCAAAAACTTCGTTTCCGAATTTATCTTTTTCGCCTTCAACAAGATATTCCTGCCCGAGAACGTCGGCACTTTGGTTGCCGTAAATATCTGTAACACCAATGTCTTTAACATCAACCTGTGCCGCCATAACTTCATCAACAAGCCTGTCCGGGAAAAACGCCGTGGCAAGCCATTTGTGTTGGTCGGTAGTCATAGCAGTTTCTATCCAGATATTACGCCATTTAACCACAAAGGGTATATTACCATAAACAACCGTCACATAACTTACAACGGACAAGAGAAGCACTAACGAAAACACAAAAAAGGCGATAACGCTCTTTTTAAATTTAGTTTTTTCCGTCTTTTGTCCGTCATCTTCCACAGGTGGCGGTGCGGGTTGCTTTTTTTCTTTCTTGGGAGGTTTGGATTTATATTTATGAACTTCGCTTAACCCATCTGCAAGATTATCGAGATTCACATATTCTTCTTCACTAATCTCAACCATAAAAGCACCTCCTCCGATATTTCTCACATTATAACATAAATCGACGGCAAAACATAGTATTCGCCGTCAATTTACAAAAAATTAATTATTTATTATCTATATATCTGCAAGCAGCAAGGGCTGCAACCGCACCGTCAGCAGATGCCGTTGTTATCTGACGGATGCTTTTCTGACGGCAGTCACCTGCAACAAATATACCTTCGGTTTTTGTTGCGCAACTTTCGTCCGAATCAAAGTAGCCGTTTTTATCAAGTGCCGCAGTTTCTGCAAAGGCTGAATTTTTAGGTTCAAGACCGATTGCAACAAAAAGACCGTCAAGAGAAACCTCTTTTTCGCCCTGCACTGTATTAAGAACAACGCCTGTAAGTTCGCTGTCACCTTTAAGTTCTGCAACAGTTGCTTCCAAAACAAACTCAACGTTATCTTTATTTGAAAGAATATCAACAAGTTTCTTTTCGCCTGTAAGATAAGGAAGATTCTGGAAAACATATACTTTTTCGCACAAATCCGAAAGAAGCACGGATTCCTGTAAAGCGGAGTTACCGCCGCCTACAACACCAACTGTTTTATCCTTGAAAAACGCACCGTCGCAAACTGCACAGTATGAAACGCCGTTTCCCACGAATTCATTTTCTTTAGGAAGACCCAACTGCCTGTGATGAACACCTACTGCGATTATTACAGCACTTGCTTCAAACATTTTATTGTCAGCAAAAACAAGTTTTCTTGACCCTTCATCAACAATACCCGTAACCTTTTCCATTTCAACCTCAGCACCCATACTGAGTACCTGGTCAAGAAGTTTATCTGCAAACTCGTTACCACTCATTTCGGGTATACCGGGATAGTTTTCGATTTTCGGTGAAAAGGTAACTTGTCCGCCGAATGTTGACTGCTCAATTACAAGAACACTTTTTGATGCACGCAACGCATAAAGCGCAGCAGTAAGCCCCGCAGGACCTGCACCGACAACAATTATATCATACATAATTTACACTCTCCTATTACATAAATGGGTTGTAAAAAAACTTGTTTTTTCACAACCCATTTCATTATTTATTAAAGAGATTCAATAAATGCCTTAACTGCAGGAAGGTCTGCAACCTTTTCGTATGTGTCACCCTTCTGAATAACTAGTGTGGGAGCCTGTTTGAGTTCAAGAGAAGTTGCAAATTCCCTGTTCTCTTCAACGAAAAGTTTTTCGTATGCTATGCCTTTTTTGTCAAGAAGTTGTGCTGCAATTTTGCATTTAGGACAAGTTTTGGTTGCGAAAAGAAGGAACTTTGTGTCTGCATCAACAACCGTTTCTGCTTTTTCTGCCTTGTGGCAGTTGCAGTGAGCGTGGTCGATAGTTCTGTCTTCTTTTTTCAACTGTGAGTTTGCAATATCGTAAACGCGTCTGTCCTTAAACTCCTGAGCCTTACCGTCATTGAAGTTCTGAACAGGACGGTAATAACCTGTAATACGGCTGTAAACTTCTGTTTCCTTACCGCAGTCGGGGCAAACATATTCCTCACCTTTGATATAACCGTGGTTACAACATACTGAATATGTGGGAGAAATTGAGTAATAAGGAAGTTTATAGTTATTAGCGATTTTCTTTACAATATCTGCAGCAGCCTTCCAGTCGGGAAGTTTTTCACCGAGGAATGCGTGGAAAACAGTACCTGATGTGTAAAGTGTCTGGAGTTCATCCTGTACATCAAGAGCCTCGAAAACGTCAGCAGTGTAACCAACGGGAAGATGTGAAGAGTTGGTGTAGTAAGGTGTACCGTCCTCTTTTGCAGTGATGATTGCAGGATAGTGCTTTTTATCGTGTTTTGCAAGACGGTATGTTGTAGACTCAGCAGGAGTTGCTTCAAGGTTGTAAAGGTCGCCGTAAAGTTCCTGATAATCGGATAGTCTTTCTCTCATATGGTTGAGAACGTCTTTTGCAAATTCCTGAGTTTCTTTATGTGTAAGATCCTTGCGAAGCCATTTTGCATTAAGGCCGACTTCGTTCATACCGATAAGGCCGATAGTTGAGAAGTGGTTGTTGAATGTGCCGAGGTATCTCTTTGTGTAGGGGTAAAGACCTTCGTCAAGAAGTTTTGTAATAATGTCACGTTTAACTTTAAGTGAACGTGCAGAAATATCCATAATCTTGTCAAGACGTCTGTAGAAGTCCTCAACATCCTCTGCAAGATATGCGATTCTGGGAAGGTTAACTGTTACAACACCGATAGAACCTGTGCTTTCACCGCTACCGAAGAAACCGCCACTCTTTTTACGGAGTTCGCGAAGGTCAAGACGAAGTCTGCAACACATTGAACGAACGTCGCTGGGTTCCATATCGGAGTTAACGTAGTTTGAGAAATAAGGTGTACCGTATTTAGCGGTCATTTCAAAGAGAAGTTTGTTGTTCTCTGTTTCGGACCAGTCAAAATCTCTTGTAATTGAATATGTGGGAATAGGGTACTGGAATCCTCTGCCGTGAGCATCGCCTTCGATCATAATCTCGATGAATGCCTTGTTGACCATATCCATTTCTTTCTTACAGTCGCCGTAAGTGAAATCCATTTCCTTACCGCCCACAATAGCAGGCATATCTTTAAGGTCAGCAGGAACAGTCCAGTCAAGAGTAATATTTGAGAAAGGTGCCTGTGTACCCCAACGGGAAGGTGTATTAACGCCGAAAATGAAACTCTCGAGGCATTTTTTAACCTGTTTGTAGTCAAGGTTGTCTACTCTTACGAAGGGGGCAAGGTAAGTATCGAAAGATGAAAATGCCTGTGCACCTGCCCATTCATTCTGCATAATACCGAGGAAGTTAACCATCTGGTTGCAAAGGGTTGCAAGGTGGCTTGCGGGAGAAGACGTAATCTTTCCGGGAACACCGCCGAGACCTTCCTGAATAAGTTGTTTCAAAGACCAACCCGCACAGTAACCTGTAAGCATTGAAAGGTCGTGAATATGAATATCACCGTTACGGTGTGCATTGGCGATTTCTTCATCATAAACTTCAGAAAGCCAATAGTTAGCAGTAATAGCACCGGAGTTTGAAAGGATAAGACCGCCGACTGAATAAGTAACGGTGGAGTTTTCCTTAACACGCCAGTCAGTTACTTTAACATAACTGTCAACAAGTTCCTTATAGTCAAGGATTGTTGATTTCATATTACGGATTTTTTCACGCTGTTTTCTGTAAAGAATGTATGACTTTGCAACATCTGCATAACCTGCCTGGACAAGAACAGATTCTACGCTGTCCTGAACATCTTCAACAGCAACGAGGTTGTTGCTGATTTTGGGCTCAAAGTTTGCTGTAACCTTGAGAGCAAGGAAGTCGATGATGTTGTCATTGTACTGTTTGTTGCATGCTTCAAAAGCCTGTTTGATTGCTATTGCGATTTTTTCGATATTAAAATCTGCAATTTTGCCGTCACGTTTAATTACCTGATACATAACTTCTCCTTCTTTCTTTTTCTTTTTTATTTTTATGTTTTATACCTAACGTTGCCCTTCGGACAGTATACGACCTTTTCCGAAGGTGACTGTTACTGATAATAACAGAGATACACTGCTTTGTCAATAGAAAAAACACAATATCTTGTGTTTTCTTAAAATTATTTTTAAGACCGAACACAAGATATTGATTAAAATTTAGTGAAATGTAGTAAATATACACATATATTTGCACTATGTTTTGTGTATTTTTGCTCTTTTTGTGGTTCTGACCCATATATATACCACAACATATTGTGTTTAAGAACACTATATCTTGTGTTCAGAAACCTTAAAAAGCCGAAACTCACAACAAGATGTTCTGTGTTTTCAAAAACACGTTATAAACCCCTTAACTCCGCATTGGGAACAAACTTCTTTGCCCTTGAAAGCATTTCGCGCATTTCGTCCCTTGAAACACCGCAACAGTTTTTATCAATCAAATTGCCTGTATTTTCAAAATTCTGTAAAAAGTATCTTGGCGTGCCCTCTATCCATCGGGCTATTTTTTCAATATCTTCTTCAGTATGGAAATTTTTAGTAACGGTTGTTCTGAATTCATAGTCAATTCCGCTGTTTTTCAGAAGTTCCATACTTTTCTCAACAGGACTTATGTCAAAGTTTTTCACACCTGCGGTTATACCGTACTTTTCGGGACAGTTTTTAATATCCATCGCCACATAATCCACGATACCAAGTTCAAGTATCCCCTCTAATTTTTCAGGAAAACTGCCGTTTGTATCAAGTTTCACTGCATAACCCATATCTTTTATTTCGTATAAAAATCTTTCTATATCCTTTTGTAAAAGGGGTTCGCCGCCTGTAACAGCCACACCGTCAAGAACATTTTTGCGTCTTTCAAGATGCTCAAATATCTCGCTTTCATCATAATATGCATCGTCCTTCTCCGTAACAAGAAGGGCATTATGGCAAAAAGGACATCTGAAATTACAGCCTGCTGTAAACACCGTGCAAGCCGTTCTTCCCGGAAAATCAAGAAGAGTCAGTTTTTGAAAACCTTTTATCAACATTTTAATCACCGTAAAAATTATATAATCGGTTTTGTCGCAAGTCAACCTACTTTGACGATTTTTTAATATTTGCCACATTTTGTAAACAGAACACAATATTTATACAATTTATATAAGAAATTGACTGTATTTTGTGTATTTACATTTGGGAATATTTGTGTTATAATACAGGCACTAGTAGTATACACTAATACATTTTGGAGGAATCTATCATGAGAACAAAAAAAGCTCTTGCTGTTTTACTGGCGGTAGTTATGCTTGCAGTTCCCTTTGCAGTTATGTCATATGCTGCTCCTGCCATCGTAACAGCTCCCGTAAAAACAGTTTACACCGACTGTGAATATTTCAACCCCCAGGGTCTTGTTATTTCCGACGGTGAAAACACTATTGAATACACACCCACCGATGCTGATTTCAGTTTCGTTCCTGCTCTTAACGAGTACCTTTCAGTTGCCAAAAACGCTGACGGTGAAGACGTAGAAACAACATACGTTGAAGTTTACTACAAAAACCAGTATGCAGGTTCTGTTGAAATCACTGTAAACC
Source organism: Clostridia bacterium (assembly GCA_017626295.1). Taxonomy (GTDB): domain Bacteria; phylum Bacillota; class Clostridia; order Oscillospirales; family Acutalibacteraceae; genus DTU089. The sequence goes on from JAGAJB010000011.1 coordinate 52,828, forward strand.
ATGTTCTCGGCGAAGTTACAAATCTCGGCGAAGCAGGTCACGGTCAATACTGCCTCGGTTGTGGCGAAGTTCACAACTACGAAGCACATACTATTCCTGAGTTCATCCCCAATGATGACGGCGGTCTTTTCCTTCCCCAGACACAGACAGGTGTTTGTGAAATCTGTAAGGGTGAAGTAACAGAGAATATTCCCGATTCCGAAAACTTTTTTAGTATCATCGGTACTGATATGACGGCGTTTGAACTTCAAATTTTTCTTTACTTAGACATGATTCTTGTAACTCTAATACAAACACTTGCAGGTATTAGGTAATCGGAGGTGCGCACAATGAAAAAAATTCTCTCAGTTTTACTTGTTGCGGTTTTGCTTATATCAAGCCTTGGTTTAGTTTCTGTTGTTGCTGAGGAAAGCACTCCCGCTCTTTCATACACTGTTACAGGTACTTACACTTTGGGTACTACAACCAAAGTTACCAAAGAACTTTTCAATGTTGATGTTGTTGTTGATTCATCTAAAATCGCCGCTTTAGACGGTGAATCAAAAGCATACACATACGAAGTAGTTTCTATTGTTGCTAACGGTATCGATTACTTTGTTGATGAGGAAGCTTTCTTCGCTGCATTTGATTCAGAAGATTTTGCCGGAACCACATTAGAGGTCACTTTACAAATTGACTTTGAAAGCGATAAAGTTTTTGGCACTCTTGACTATACAGTTAATGTTTCAGGATTTATGGCCCCCCTTTCATTAGGTATGGGTGCTGTTGACAGTGCTTTATCAAATGTTGCGTTACCCATTGAAATTGTTATAACAGGTGATGTATGGCAGTTCCCTTGTGTTGATGAAATTCAAATTCTTCAGAGACCTACAAAGCAGGATTATCTTGATAACGAAAAATTTAATTTCGAAGGTTCTTCAATCGCCGTACAAACCAAAGTTGCCGTTGCTTACGAAGATCGTCCGGGTGAAACAGGTGCTATCGAAAGATTTTACATTTATGAACCCGGTTATTCAGGTCTAGTTGAATATGATAACGATACACAAAATATGTTCACCTCTAACCCCTCTGAAAAAGAGAAACTCAATATTAATACAACTGAAGTTATCGCTTACTTCGATGGTATAGAACTAGCTAAGTTGCCCGTACATGTTGACCATGCTTTTTCAAAAGATTTTGTAAGCATAACAACTGACTTTTATACAGAAGCAAAACCCGGTTACCACGCTATCGTTTGTGACGGTTGTGGCGAGGCGCATAACGCTCAACCTCACATTCCCACTCCTATTCTTGATGAAAATGGTGAACCGCTCATCGATGAAGAAGGCGAAATTGTTTACTGGACATCAAACAATGACCAGACATTCTTAAAAAATGGTACAGAATCTTCAATTTGTCAGGATTGCGGGGCTGTTCTCACAAGAAGAACTGCATCCACAGCGGATTACAACGAAGCTCTTGGCAACTACCACTTTATCCGTGTTATTCTTGATTATATCAATTTGATTCTCAATATTATTGATGTTTCTCTTGGCAAGTGATTTACTCTTTTTGCAATAGTTAAATACCCGTGTTAAACGGATACACTAAACCACAGTACTTCGGTACTGTGGTTTTCGTTTTTAGAATTTCTCTATTGACAAAATTTTCTATATATGCTATCTTAAAACTGTGATATATGTAATATCACAGTTATCAAAACAGGAGGTGATGAAGTGATAATTATAGACTATCGCAGCAGAACACCAATATTTGAACAAATTAAAGAACAAATAATGAACCTTATCAATATTGGTGAATTAAAACCCGATGACAAATTGCCGTCTATACGTCAGTTAGCATCTGACCTTAATCTGAATGTCAATACGGTAAAACGTGCTTTTCAAGAACTTGAAACGGAAAAGGTTACCTACTCCGTACCGGGAAAAGGCGTATTCATCAGTCAAAGCGCCATTGCCAATGTATTTGTACTTGACAGCGCAGAGGCAGAATTAAAACGTATTCTTGCTTCATCAAAAGCCAAAGGTGTTACCGAAGAAAGAATAATAACCCTGGTAAACGAAATCTATAAAAAAGGTGATACTAATGATTGAAATTAAATCAGTAACCAAAAAATACGGTGATTACACCGCTATTGATAATATCAACCTTACAGTAGACAATGCTTCGGTTCTTGGTATTATCGGTTTTAACGGTAGCGGAAAAACCACGTTATTAAATGTATGTGCCGGTATTTTTAAGGCAGACAACGGCGGAGTATTTTTCGACGGTGAAGATACATTCGACAACAACCGTGCCCGAATGAATATGTTTTATCTTTCCGACAACTTGTATTTTCCGCCATCAGCCACAATAAAAAGTGCCGCCAAATATTACGCTTCATACTACCCCGACTTTGATATACGTATACTTACTTCTGTTTGTGATTTATTCGGACTTCAGATTAAATCAAGTTTGCGCAGTCTTTCAAAAGGTATGAAGAAACAAGCGTCTCTTGCTATAGCGTTTGCGTCAAGACCGAAATATTTACTTATTGACGAAACCTTTGACGGTCTTGACCCCCACAGAAAAGAAATACTGAAAAAACTTTTACTCGAATACATAAATGAAACAAATGCATCTGTAATCATTGCATCTCACGATTTGGCTGAAATATCCGGAGTTTGCGACCATGTTGCAATAATAAACGGCAAAAATATTGGTCTCAACTGCGCTATTGATGATATAAGCAACCATTACAGACGCGTTATTATGACATTTGATTTACCTGCAACACCGGAAATTTTCAACGGTATAAATTACCGTAAACTTAAATTCCAAGGAAGAACAGTTTCCTTAACTGTCTGTGGGGATGTTGAAAAAGAATTGGAAAAACTCTCCACACTTGGTGCTCAAAGTATTGAAACCAAACGTTTAACTTTAGAAGAAGTATTTATCGAAGAAACGGAGGCAGAGAGCGAAAATGAAAAAATCAAGACAATCTTCCAATGATATTTTAGCAGGTGGCAGCATAAGAAGACTTTTTACAGTTCCTATGATTATATGCATTGTCATATTTGCCCTAAGTTTGTTATCTGATATATTTTTCAGTCCCGGTACTTATTGGTACGGTGACGAGGTTTCCGGCCTTATTCCAATGCTAAAATCAGAAGCACTCAGTTTAACACGCAAGTACTATACGCCGTGTTATTATCTCTCTATCGGCTACGCAGCGTCCGGTATTGAATTATTTGCAGGCTTGATTTTTGCCGTTTTACAGTTCAACTTCCTGCTTAATAAAAAAAGTTGCTATACTCAGTTGAGTTTTGCGGTGGGAAGACGACAACTGTATTTCAACAAAGTGTTTTTCCCTGTTATGATTGCCACAAGTATTACCGTAGCCTTAAAAGTTCTTGCCGCTATATTTAACGCATTTTATTTAGGTTTAAGTTTTAACCTGGTTATAGGAGTAATTATAAACATCCTTACAACTTTTGCGCCCTTCTTGGAAGGTTATGCTATTGGCGTTATAGGTCATATGTTTACCGCAAGAAAGCCCGAGGCTTATCTGCTTATTGCTTCCATTATGACTCTTCCGGAAGCCATATCCGGTGTTCTCGAAAATATTTTTTCACACACCCTTTACGGTTACGATGCTATGATGAACAGTTTCGTTTTCGACACCATTACAACGGAATTCAGCAGTTACAGTTATTCTATTGCATCTTCTGATTGTTTCCCTATTTTTGAAAAAACGGACTTTTTACCCGAGTTCATTTATGCAACTGTTTGTACACTTATATCTGTACTAGCCTTGGTTTTATGTAAAATCTATTTCGTTAACCGTTTCAAAGCCGAGCAAAGCGGAGTAAGAGGTAAATCAAGGGTTGCACTTGTTTTATCCTGCATAACACTTCCCTTGTTATTGGTAAATTCGTACGGGCTTTTTGCAGAGTACTTATCAGATAATTCATATCCTTTTGCCCCTGTTTTTATAATAGGTATAATATTAAGTGCAATTTTATCGATTATCTTTTGTCTTGTAGTTACGTGGAGTCCTAAGAAAATCGCTTACGGTGCAACGGCAGCAGGTATCGGCATTGCGTTGCAACTTACCGTTATGGTAATAGGTTTTACAGGCGGTTTCGGCTACGCAACACGGGTACCCGATGTAAAGGAAATCGAATCAGTTAATATAACACTTCCCTTTGAAGATATGGGTTATGTGAATTTGGAAAACGAGTTTTTCTCTTCCGCCTGGTCTTACGGTGAAACAATTACTTTAACCGAAGAGTATGAATTTGAAATCGCCCACAACATACATAAAGCAGTTATTGATGACAGAAGCGAAGATACAGGAGTACGGCTTGAAGTATATTACACAATGAAAGACGGCAAAACGCTCGCCCGTTCATATTCAAATATAAGCGAAACCGCGTTAGATGAATTTATGAATATATGGGAAGCCCAAGAAATCAAAGATCGCCTGGGTGTAATACTGAATGTCCTGGACGCTAAAGAATTATACGAAAGTAAGCAATCCGATACTCCCGCAAGCGATAGTTACTCTATTGGATATTACTATGATTATGAATCCGATTTTGATTATTCAAGTTATTATCCGTCATCCATTTCGCTTTACAAAGAGACGTCAATAATTTCAAAAGATTATAATGTCACAAAAATCAGTTCATTTTATGACTCTGTTCACTCAGAAGATTATGAAGCCTTCAATAAAGAACTGATGGAAGCACTATATAAAGATGCATGTACCCTTAGCGCTGAAGAATGGTTCAAGCCGAAAAAAGAATTAGGTGTTATAACCTTTGAAGATACCACAAGTATCCGTGATGCTGCGAAAACACTTAATATGTTCGGTTACACATTCTATGTTAATTCCGATATGACTAACACTCTTAAAGTTCTTGACAAATATGGGTACACTAAGTATTTTGAAACGAAAAAGCAGATTGAAAAAGCCCATTTGGCGGATATAGAGGAAGTTACACGTTGGATGCAGGTTGATTTAACTTATGTTTACGGCGAACAAGAAGGTCATTTACCATACTTCGCACAAAACAACCCATATATCATCGATTACCTTACCGAATGCGGATATTGTAATATTTCCTCATACGAAGATGAGTGGTATTATGATGAGTATGACACATATTCCTACTTAGACGGTCTTTTAGGAAGTGAAGAAATACCGTCACCCAAACAGGAAGAAATAACCGACCTTGCAACAGCACAGAAACTGTTTGACGAAGCCTTTATGGCATACAACGTAGGAAATGACGGTAAATTCTTTGTAGTCAAATACACTGACGGAACCGGCAGTATGCTTGTTATCCCAAATAAAACAAAATAATATAGAAACGGTGTATCCGATTTTTTCGGATACACCGTAATTTTATTCTTCTATTTGAAAAAACTGTTCTGCGGCAGAACTTTCTATTGCCTCTACACCTTTGAGTTTTTTCTGAATAATGTCATTTCGTTTCTGTGCCTCGTCAAGCGATTTGCCTGCTTCGTCAATTTTCTTTCGAGCCTTTTCAAGAACAGTACCGAATGTTTCATACTGTGATTTAGCAACAGAAAGAAGTTTTCTTACTTCGTCCGCTTTCTCGTTAATAGCCATAGCCTTAAATCCCATAGCGAAAGAATTAAGAAGTGCAGTAATAGTTGAGGGTCCTGCTACCATAACATTGTGTGCCTGTAATTTTTCGGCAATACCGCTTTTTGAAGAAGCGATTTCAGCATAAAGACCTTCTGTTGCAAGGTAAAGTACTGCGAAAGGTGTTGTCTGCGGAACGCAGATGTATTTCTTTATTTCCTTTGCCTCAGCAAGAACTCTGTCCTCAAGGGCTTTTCTTGCTGTTTTCAAGGCTTCCGGGTCTGCATTATCTGCCGCATCGCAAACTCTCACATAATCCTCAAGAGGAAATTTCGAGTCAATAGGAAGATAAACGTCTTCACCCTTTTGGTCACTGTTGGGGAAACGTATTGCAAATTCAACACGCTCCATATTGTTTTTTGGTGAATAGTTTTTAACGTAAAGGCCGGGAATAGTTTGGTCAAGGATGGATTTAAGTTGAACTTCTGCCCAAGTACCGCGAGCCTTTACATTGGTAAGAATTCTGTTAAGAGATGTTACGTTGGTTGTAACCCCCTGTGAAAGTTCTTTCATTTCACCCAATGATTTATAAACGTTTTCAAGTTGTTCCGAAACTGTTTTGAAAGAAGAATTAAGTCGGGTAGTTAGGGTTGATGTAAGTTTTTCATCAACAGTTACCCTCATTTCTTCCAACTTTTTCTCATTGCTTTCTTGCATACGCGCAATGGACTCTGAAAATACCCTTGTCTGTTTTTCGGAACTCTGAGCATTTTGCTCCTGAATTGATTTAAGTGAAGCACTGACCTTTTCCGTAAGGTCAATTCTGCTCTGATAATTTTCTTTGAGCATTTCGTTTAACTTCACTTCGATTTTACCGAGAGCCGCCGTTGTTTCCTGCCGTGATTCTTTTCCCGCACGGGCCATTTCCTCACGGTTACGGCGAAATTCTTCGTAAATAGCATCATTATCCTTGCCCTTTTTCAAAGAAATAACAAGTACAATGCAAACTATACTCAGCGCAACTGTTAATGCGCCGAATAATATAACTAATGTTTCTATATTCATAAATTTCCTTTATCTTTCTTCCCAATCTTTAGAACGTTCAACCGCCTTATGCCAGCCTTTAAGGGAGGCTTCTCTTGTATCGTTATCGATAGAGGGAACGAAAATTCTGTCAACTTCGCGAACTCTTTCAATTTCATCAAAGTCTTTCCAGAAGCCGACTGCAAGACCTGCCATATAAGCAGCACCGAGAGCAGTTGTTTCAACAAGTTTGGGACGGTTAACCTTTGATGAGGTAAGGTTTGCCTGAATTTGCATCATAACGTTACTTACGGAAGCACCGCCGTCAACACGCATTTCGCTCATAATAATATTACTGTCTTTTGACATTGCTTCTACAAGGTCTGTTACCTGATAAGCAATACTCTCAAGAACGGCTCTTGCAAAGTGTGCGTGGTTTACGCCCCTGGTAAGACCCACAATGCAACCTCTTGCATACATATCCCAATAAGGTGCGCCGAGTCCTGTAAAAGCAGGCACAAGGTAAATACCGTTTGCATCTTTTACGCTTTCTGCCAGGAAATCGCATTCGCTCGGTTCAGAAATAAGCCTCAACTCATCACGGAGCCATTTGATAACCGAGCCTGCATTAAATGCACTGCCCTCAAGGTCATAAGTAACTTTTCCGTTAACACCCCAGGCGATACCTTCAATAAGATTATTTTTTGAATGAATACGCTTGTCACCTGTGTTCATAAGAAGGAAACAGCCTGTTCCGTAGGTATTCTTTGCCTGACCTGCGTTAAAGCAAGCCTGACCGAAAAGTGCTGCCTGCTGGTCGCCGATAGCACCTGAAATGGGGATACCTGCCAACGATTTAAGGCCGGGAACATCTTCGGAAACATAGCCGTAAACCGAACTGCTTTCACGAACTTCGGGAAGAATACTCATAGGAATTCCCAATTCGTTACAAAGGTGTTCATCCCAACAAAGTTTTTCAATATCGAAAAGCATCGTTCTTGCGGCATTACTGTAGTCGGTTATATGTACCTGTTTATTTGTAAGGTTCCAGATAAGCCACGTTTCAACAGTACCAAAAATGAGTTTTCCCTCTGCGGCAAGTGTACGGGCTTCCGGAACATTGTCAAGAATCCATTTGATTTTTGTTGCGCTGAAATAAGCATCTATAAGCAGACCCGTGTGTTCCTTAACGTAATCTTCAAGTCCGTCTGCTTTTAACTTTTCACAAATCGGTGCTGTTCTTCTGCATTGCCACACAATAGCATTGTAAACAGGTTTACCTGTTTCTTTATCCCAGAGAATTGTAGTTTCGCGCTGATTCGTGATACCGATAGCGGCAATTTCCTTGGGGTCAATTTTGCCGTTCATAAGTGCCGCAGAAAGAGAACGGAGTTGTGAATCAAGTATTTCGTAAGGGTTATGCTCAACCCAACCTGAGTTGGGATAAATCTGTTCAAACTCAAATTGTGCTTTGGATACAATTCTGCCCTTTTTATCAAATACTATTGTTCTTGATGATGTAGTACCTTGGTCGAGAGCGAGAACATATTTTTTCATAAACAAACACTCCTAACAGATGTTTTGAAACTTGATTTATTTCAGTTTACCATTGGAAATTATCGTAGGTCACGGTTACTCTTGTTCCGTACTGCACACCTCTGAGTTCAGCAGAGAGAATTGAACTGATACCCATTGTCGAATTTACAAGATACATATCTGTTTCATATGTAGTGGTATATGAAACAACGTTTGCTGTTTCGGTGTCGAAAACAAGAGTCGCAACGGCATTTTTTACATTTCTGCGTTTTGCGTCTTCCATTGTGTTGGCTGCAAAAACACTTTCGAGAACACTCTCGGAATCCTCTTTAATAAGCTCCGTGTTAAAAATATCTGCATAAGCTGTCTGACTGATATTTTCAATTTCACTGTCGGGAAGCGCAACTTTTATAGTCATAAGCCCTGCACCGTCGTAAGAAACCTCTGCACCGAAAACATCATCAGCCGAAAGTTTAGAAACATAATCTTCACCCTCAACAGACATTGCGTTGTATGTATTTGTGCCTTTAATAATAGTCTGTGCTTCTTCGGGTTCAGTTTCCGTAATTATCATATCTTTAACTAACTGGGCGACACTTTCTGCTGAGTTTCCGAAGTTAATACCTACAAGAGTAACTTCTTTAATATTAAAGTTAATTACATCCGCCGCCTCACTTCTTGTAAAACCCGGATGTTCCGTCTTTACTCTGTTAAGGCAAGTATTGAAAACTGCAATTGCCGCTTCGGGAGAATTTACGTTAATTACATCATCCTTATAACCTGTAAAACCGCTGAAGGCGCCTGAAGGCTGAAGAGAAACAAGCCCCGATACACCGCGAAGAATCTGGCGTGCATCAAAAACAGATACTGCGCCGTCATTATTTACGTCAGCACGGTTAAACGCATCTTCATCAGTGATGTTTTTAAGGCCTGCCGCTGCCATAAGAGCAAGGCGGGCATCACCCGTATCCACTGCGCCGTTTCCGTCAATATCGCCGTATAAAATATCGCTTTCAAAAATAGCCGAGGCAGAAAACGATGTTGCCATTATTGTAAATAACATTACAACTACTGTAATTATTGAAATAATCTTCTTTATCATATTATCCTCCCTACTATTATTTGATTGCTTCTAAAATATCTTTAACCGAAGAAAGAATATAATCGGGTTTTACATCCGATTTTTTGTAATCTTCAAGGGTTGTTTCACCGGAAAGAACAAGCACCGAGGTAACGCCTGCATTTATACCCGTTTTAACGTCGGTATAAATTCTATCGCCTACCATAGCAATATTTTCGTAAGGCACACCCTGTGCTTTTGCGATAATATCTATCATAGTTCTGTCGGGTTTGCCTAAAAACCGCGGGCGTCTTTTTACCGCCTGTTCAAACATATCCGCGAAACTTCCGCAGTCAGGAAGGTATCTGCCTCCTTCAATAGGGCAAACCATATCGATATTGGTTGCATAATAATCTGCACCGCCATCCAACAAATCGCAAACTGTACGGATTTTTTTATAATCAAGTTCCGTATCATAACCGAGAAGCACCGTGTCGGCATCCTCACCTGTTTCGCTCATATCAACATCATAATTTTTAAGTTCATTCTTAAGTGACTTTGTACCGCAAACATAAACTTTGCTGCCCTTTTTATTTTCTTCCAAAAACATACCTGCAGCCATACCCGAAGTAAAAACATTTTCGTTTTCGCAAGGGAAACCTAAGGAACGCATTTTATCAACATAATCTGATGCGCTTTTTGAAGAGTTGTTTGTAAGGAAAATAAAGTTTTTACCCTGTTCTTTTAAAGTGCAAAGAAACTCCTTTGCGCCGTCAATAGGGTCATAACCTAAATTCACCGTGCCGTCCATATCAAGTAAGAATAACGTTATATCTTTTAATTCTGCCATTTTTTTACCTTCCGTAAAGTCTGTTTAATTCTTTATATTTCTCGGTGTTTATAAGTCCGAGTTGTTCTTTTGTAATCCTGTAAAGCCAGTTGCCGTGGGCTCTGCCGGGAACATTAAGGCGGGTATCGTTACCGTAACCCAATAAATCCTGTACAGGAAAAATTGTAAGCCCTGCGTTACTTGACATTATTGTTCTGATAATTGCCTGACAGCCTTTTTCATTCCACTCCTGAGGGTTACACGCACAATATTTCATAATATCGTTTTTAATATCCATCGGGGTTTCCCACAAATAACCCAAAAGGGTGTTGTTATCGTGAGTTCCCGAATATGCAACGCTGTTATTTATGTAGTTGTGGGGTTTATGGGGAGTGTCACCGCCGAAGAAACCGAATTGGAATACCCGCATACCCGGGAAACCGCTTTCTTCAACGAGTTCTATAACTTCTTTTGTTATATCACCCAAGTCCTCGGCAATTATCAGTTTATCCCCTGCAACGCTTTTAAGTGTGTTTATGAGTTTCATACCCGGACCTTTAACCCATTTGCCCTCTTTTGCGGTTCCCGCATCACCTTTTACCGCCCAAAAACTTTCAAATGCTCTGAAATGGTCTATTCTCACACCGTCAAAAAGATTCAAGGCGAATGAAATTCTGTCCTGCCACCATTTGAAATTGTCTTTTTCCATTTCATCCCATTTATAAAGAGGATTGCCCCAAAGTTGACCGTCCTCCGCAAAATAATCGGGCGGAACGCCTGCAACATCGGTAAGGCGGTTGTTATCGTCCATCATAAATAGATTTTTATTGAAATAAACGTCGGACGAATCAAAGGAAACGTAAATGGGAATATCGCCTATAATACCGATTCCTTTTTTGTTAGCGTAATCTTTAATTTTTGCCCACTGGGTAAAAAATTCAAACTGTATAAATCGCCAGCCGAATTCTATATCTTCATCAAAATCTTTTATTGACCAGGAAACCCATTCAGCATCTTCGTTGGCATATTTTAAAGCCATAAATCTGCAGAAATCTTTTAAATGGGAGTTATTATCAATAAAAGAATTTATCTTATCTCTTAGTTCATTGTTAACGCGCTTTGAGGCAGTTAAAAGAAGATTAACCCTTTTTTTACTTAATCTTTCAAACTCGCAGGAATAGGGGGTGTTCTGTCGGGCAGAATTTAATTCTTCCGATGTTATAAGTCTTTCTTCAAAAAGGCTCTCTAAATCCACAAAATAGGGATTACCGCCGAATGTGGAGTATGACTTATAGGGCGAATTGCACTTATCTACAAGACCGAAAGGTAAAACCTGCCAATACGAAAAACCGCCTGCCGAAAGAAAATCAACAAACTCCATCGCGGCTCTGCCGAAACTTCCGCACGAATAATCACCCCAAAGGGAAGAAACGTGCATCAGCACACCACTTTTTCGTTCCATAAGGTTACACCTCTCGAAGATAATAATACATATTATAGTATACCAAACCCCTTGATTTTTGTAAATAGACAAAGAGCCGAAACAGGTCTTGTTTTTATGTAAATATTGACATAAAAATAAGGCTGTCGGTATACCAACAGCCTTGAATTTATTATATTTTCTCTCCCTTACCCTCCGGGGTATCGCGGTAATATTGGGTATGTGTTTTGGGGTGTGTTGTAGTTTCCCATATTTCCTTTGCAACAGGCGCCCAGGCAATGCTGAAATCGTCACACTTTGAGCAAAGTTCATCAACCGTTTCCTGAGAAACAAGGTCGGTGCTTTTTGCACCTGTTTCTTTAATAATTTTTCTCAAAATCTGCGGATTTTCAAGCATGGGGCAAGGCATAAGATGGTTATCGTTAAAAGGTTGACCTTTTCTGTATGCCATAAACAAAGGTTTATTAAGTGCCTCAAAAAGTGTATCTGTTCTGATATTTGAATCGGAATAGTGAATAAACACACAAGGCTCTATGTCGCCCTTTGAGTTAATGTGGAAGTAGTTTCTGCCACCTGCGATACAACCGCCCACATACTCACCGTCATCCTGGAAATCCATAACAAAAAGCGGTTTACCTGTATGGCTGTTTCGCATCTTTTTCATCCAGAAATACATATATTTTCTCTGTGACGGTGTGGGGATAAGTTCTTTGTCTGCATTTTTGCCAACAGGCATAAAATTGAAATAAAAAGCGTATTTAACACCCAAATTTATCATTTTATCAAGGAACTCGTCCGATGTGACATCGCCCACATTCTGCCTTGTATAGCAAACGGAAATACCGAAAAGAATACCCTCTTTTTTGAGAAGTTCCATAGCCTCGATGGTGGTTTTATACGCACCGTCACCGCGACGCGCATCATTACTGCACTCATCACCCTCAATAGAAAGAGCAAGGGTAATATTACCGCAACGCTTAATATCGTCACAAAGTTTTTTATCTATAAGGGTTGCGTTTGTGTAAATCAGGAAAGTACATTCGGGATTTTCACCTGCGAGGGTTACAATATCATCTTTTCTTATAAGCGGTTCACCGCCTGTAAGCATATAAAAATGTGTTCCCAATTCCCTGCCCTGTTTTACAATACTGCGCATTTCATCAAGGGAAAGTTGCAAACTGTGACCGTACTCCGCTGCCCAACAGCCTTTGCAGTTAAGGTTACAGGCACTTGTAGGGTCAAAAAGAATTGTGAAAGGTATGTTGCAATTATATTTATCACGGTTTGCACGGACTGTTTTAGTGCCGTAATAACCTGCGTGAACGCCCATAGAAACAAGCAAAGATTTTACTAAATCACGGTCAATATCCGATAAAATGTTTTTTGCCAACTGCATATAGACATTATCTTTATCGTTAACTGCTGCTTTCATTTTTTTGAAATTCTTTTGAGGAAACATTTTGAAATGTTTCTCCGCAACATTAAGAATTTTCAGAAGATTTTTTTCGGGGGCTTTATCAATGTATTTCAATATCCTTGAAAGAGCCTTATCAGCCACAAAATGCGTCAATGCGTGTTCCAATGCAACAACCTCCTTTCACCTGAAAAGTCACAAAATAACTAATATATAATATCACAAAGAAAATTATTTGTAAACCAAAAGGTTTGTTTTTATAAATTATTGATGAATTTTCACTGTTTTATTCATCCCTTGTAATTCTTGACACTTGTTATATTTAGTTCTATAATTATTTTGTAAAATAAAAGTTAAAAGAGGCATAATTTATGAAAGCACTTTTACTTTCTTCCCTTAACAAAGTTTTTAAAGATACTGAGCCGAATTTTACGGAATTCTCATCATTTTCTTCTTTGAAAAATGAAAACTTTTCTTTTCAGATAGCACTGCTTGCAGAGAATAAAAGTGAAACTACCGTGCAGGTTTCCCTTGACTCCCCTCTGGCAGAGGATATAAAAATTTATTTTGTACGCAATATTCCTGCAGGCACTAACGGTTTCGATAACTCCGATTCTTTCCACTATGATTTAAACAGAAAAGAATTCCCCGATTTACTTGAACCGATAAACGACAGCGTGAAACTCAAAAAAGGCGAATGGAACGCTTTGTGGGTAGAGTATAAGCCTACTGCACAAGTTTCGGGTGAATATGATATTAAAGTGAAAATCACCGCAGGCGAAAGTGTTACCCAAAAAGTATTTAAACTTAATATTATCGACAAAGAACTTCCGAAACAAGAACTTTTATATACCAACTGGTTTCACAATGACTGCCTTTGCACTTACTATAATGTAGACATCTTTTCTGACGAATATTGGGAAATAGTAGAAAAATACATAAAAAATGCCGGAGAGCGCGGTATGAATATGATTCTTACACCTGTATTCACTCCGCCTCTTGACACAGCAATCGGTGGCGAACGCCCCACAGTTCAACTAGTAAAAGTAGAAAAGAAAAACGGTAAATACACTTTTGACTTTGAAAACTTTGAAAAATATGTTGAATTATGCCTTAAACACGGCATAGAAGCCTTTGAAATATCCCACTTTTTTACCCAATGGGGTGCTACCTCTGCGCCGAAAGTTGTTGCAACGGTTAACGGTAAGGAAAAACGTATTTTCGGTTGGGACACAAAAGCAACAGGCAAGGCATACTCCGAATTTTTAGAAAGTTTTGCAAAAGCCTTCAAAAAAGAAGTCAAAAAACTCGGTATAAAAGACCGTTGCTGGCTTCATGTTTCAGACGAGCCTAACGAGGAACAAGTTAAAAACTATAAAAAATCCGCGGAACTCCTTCACGGTCTATTTCCCACTTTCAAATCACTCGATGCTCTTTCGCACATTAATTATTACCGCCAAGGCATTGTTAAAACACCTATATGTACCGAAGAAACGGCTGACATTTTCAGAGCAGAAGTTAAAAATTTCTGGACATACCACTGTTGTTGCCAGGTTGCAGAATTCGCTCCCAACAGACTTTTCTCTCAACCCTCACAGCGCAGCAGGGTTTTAGGTGTTTTGCTTTATAAATATGATGCTAAAGGCTTCTTACAATGGGGTCATAACTTCTGGTATGCCCAGTATTCGAAACACCCTATCGACCCTTACAAAGTAACAGATGCAGGGGGAAGTTTCCCTTCTGGCGACTCTTTTGTAGTATATCCCGGCAAAAACGGAGAACCTTTGAACTCCTTAAGAAACCTTGTTTTTGCCGATGCATTACAGGATTTAAGAGCATTAAGACTTCTCGAAAAACTCACTTCAAGAAAATACGTATTAAATCTTATCGAAAAAGATTTGGATATTCCTCTTTCGTTCAAGAACTATCCCCACGAACAAAGTTGGCTTTTGAATTTACGAAAAGAAGTAAATGAAGCCATCAAAAACAACTGATTTTTGACACTTTTTGACAGTTTTTCAATAATATACTTTGATTTTTTGTCGAAAATTGTTGACTGATGTAATTTCATTATGTTATAATCGCATTATAAAAATATGAAAGGAGTCATCCTTATGACATTAGAAAACAGAAGCATTGCAAAATGCATCATTCTCACAATTATCACTTGCGGTATTTACGGTATCTATTGGGCTTATAAAATGGGTACTGAGGCTGTAAAAGTTAAAGATGTTAACGATACAGGTATGTTAGAAGCACTTCTTTGCATCTTCCTCCCCTTCGTCGGTTTCTTCCTTGCTGAAAAGAAATTCGCAGAAGGCTGCCAGGCTATCGGTTATCCTCACGAAGATAAATCAATTATGTATCTTATCCTCGGCGTTATCGGTCTCGGTATTGTTGACTACTGTGTAATGCAGTCAGAACTCAACAAAATTGCTGACAGCGGTATTCTTAACGCTCCGCAGGCTCCCGAACAGTTCTGATACTATAAAGTTAAAACCACTTTGCAATTTAATTTGCAAAGTGGTTTTTTGTTTTATATTGAATAAATATTTAATTTGTGAAGCGCTCTTGTAGATGCAAGATAGAGGAATTTTTTGCTTTCCTCTTTTGTGAAAGAGCCGTTTTTATCAACAACAATAACGCTGTCAAACTCAAGACCTTTTGTAAGCGATAACGGTATTACAACAGGCGCATTACCCATTTCACAGGACTTGTTATCGCAAAGGCGAAGTCCTTCAATATGCTTTTTAAGATTTTTATAAACTTTCCTTGCATCATCGGAAGTTTTTGTAATTATTGCAAGAGTTTTACTGTTATTACCTTCTTGTTGAGTTAACTCACATAAACCGTCAAAATCACCTTTACGGCACTTCACTTCCTCGCCCTCACGCTCAAATATTTCGTATCGGTCGTTTTCATCAAGAAGTCGAAGCGCAAAAGAATTTATCTGTTTTGTTGAACGGTAACTTTTATTAAGCCTTAAAGTTTTTGCGGAATAGATTTCCGAAAGTTTTTCGCTGTCGGTTATATTAAGTTCAGGTATAATCGCCTGGTTAGTATCCGCAAGAAGTGTAAACTTAGCCCTCGGGAACATACGCTTGATAATCCTGTGCTGAATAAAGGATAAATCCTGTGCCTCATCTATAAGAATGTGTTTAACCCCTGTCAGCACCGCACCGCTGCCGAGAACGGTTTTTACATACACTATACCTAGAGCATCCTCAAACTCTACAAAGCCTTTTTTCAAAGATTCTGCAGAATAGAGAAGTTCGGGGAAATTATTTTCATCAGCGAATTCTTTAAGAACTTTAAAATATATCTTAACAGGGTCAAAAACTGTGGCATTCCTAATCATCTCAACCGCATTCCCCTTAACTTCGCGACGAAGTCTTTTGAGAATTTTTGATGTGTCCTCATCAATAGCGGTATCCTCGTCGGCAATCACATACAACTCTTTACGGTTTTCAACAAAAAACTCATCTATAACGCCCTGGGTATATACCGCAAGCCGTTCGCCCCTTGATTTCTGTGAATTTTCCGTATCCTCCATAAATCTTTCATAAAGTTTTTCTTTGGAAATGATTACCTTATCATACACTTTTACGTCGCTGAATTCGGGCTCAACAGACTCTGCGGCAACATCAAGATAATTTAAAAACTCTTCGCTCATTTTAAATGACGCGCTTTTCAGCCTGTCTTTATTGCCGTTAATAATATCATCTGCAAGTGAGTAATAATCCCCTGTCGGAATTGTGGGAATTTCTGCCGCAAAAATGCTGTAAAAGGAAGCGTAGTTTAAGGGCATTTCACCAAGTTCGGGAATAATATCCGCAACATAACTTGAAAAAATATCATTATTTGAAAACATCAGAATTTCAGCAGATGCGAGTTCCGTGCGGTTTCTGTAAAGGAGATACGCAAGTCTGTGGAAACCTACGGAAGTTTTACCGCTTCCCGCAGGACCGCACACAAGAAGATTTTCTCCATCGGAATAACGGATAACTTTATTCTGTTCGCGTTGAATGCTATTTACAATAACTTTCAGATGTTCCCCCGATGACGATGACAAAACGTCGCGAAGAATATCGTCGTCAATTTTAAGGTCACTATCCACATAATACAGTAGTTTGCCGTTACCGAATTTAAACTGGCGTTTCAGTAAAAGGTCACAGTACATTCTGCCCCTTGGTGCATCAAAATAAGCCTTATCTTCAAAATCATCATAAAAAAGCGATGCTATTGGGGCACGCCAGTCACACACAAACATCTCGAATGTATCCGGGTCCTGAAGTGTGCGTAAACCAATATAGACAGTTTTCTCTTTACCTGCACCATCGGGCTTGAAAACCACCTTTGCGAAATAAGGGGCTAAACGAAGTTTACCGTAAAACTGTATATCACGGGCGGCTTCTTCAGCATAAATCATCTGCTTTTCCATTTCGTAATGTATTTCGGTAAGTTCCATTTTTGAGTACATTCCGCCGTTAGGGTTGTCGCGGTTAAAATCTTCACCCTGTACTTTAATGTTAGCGCGACACTCTTTTATAAGTGCGTCAAGGCGTACTATTTCTTTATCGAGAAAATCACGAACTTCAGAATATTTTTGTTCTTCGGCTATCATTTCTTTTCCGAACAAAATATGCTCCCCCTTATTATCTGGATATACATTGAATTCTACTACAACACTATTCTTTATTCAAGACTTGTTTTATGGGTTTTAATATGTTATAATTGATACATAAGATAAGCGGCTGTTGCTACGTAAGCATCAGCCGCTGTTTTTATGCTTTTATTTTTTTGCGTTTTTTGAACACTATTGAATCAAGTTTATCCATAGCCGCATCAAATATTACAGAAAGGAACAGTGTACCAAAGAATGTAATCAGTATAAATATTATGCCGTTTCTTGCATAACCGAGATGTCTTGCCAGAAGCATCGGTATGCGTTGCAGGATAAAGAAACTGAAAATATGTTGACCAAACCAATCCAGAACAGAACTTTTAACATTAATTTTCATCATACCTACTACTATTACTGCCAAAGCGAACAGTATAAACAGACCGTAGTGAATTTGTGAATCGTTTCGGTTTTGTGAGAAATACGCAAAACCTGCTACACTCAAGGTAAAACCGCTGAACCAGAAAATATCGTTTTTCATAAGTATTTTATCTATATACGGTTTTACAAGCGAGAACATCATACCCGCAGGGAAACAACGAACAGTATTGTAATACTGCACAGGAAGTTCCATATACTGTTCCCAGATAACAAAAACTATTGAAAGAGCCCAAACTGCAACAACTGCAAGAACTTTAGACTTTTTGAAAACAAGGAATGATAAGATTACTATTATGTACATTGCAAATGTTACAAACATATACCAGTTACTGTTACCGAGGGTTGTGTATCCTGTGTATGATAACAAATAATGGCTAAGTGTATATTCCTTACCTAAAATACCCACAGATACAATAGTATAAAGTACTATAACTATTGCAAAGTGATACCACAGTTTAAAAAATCTATTTACAGGCATCTGTTTGACGTATGATGTGCCCTTCTTTTTTATAGACTCCATTATACCGTAACCGGAGAAGAACAAATACGTTATAACAACAAGTTGACCTAAAAATTTTCTTAAAGTAAAATACGGTGCATCAAAAGTTCCGTTTAAATCAACATAAGTAACTGCGTGGCTCAAAAAAATCAGTATTGAAAAAATCGCATTTACCGTATTGGTATTTTTAGGTGAGCAATAATCAGAATAGAACTCATTCTTATTTGCCACAGTAAGCCCGGAGCAAATTATTGCTACAAGAATCAACACAAATATTATCATCTTTTTTCCTCCAATCAATTATCTTAATTATAACAAACAATATCTTCATTATCAAGGTTAATCTTAAAGAAAAGGTCTGCAACAAAAATTGCAGACCTTTCGATTTTTTATCAATAATATCTTATCAGAGCAACCACTTTACCTAGAATTACAACCTCGTTTGTAATAATCGGTTCAAACTCATCATTTTCGGGTTGTAAGCGGAAATGACCGTTTTCTTTATAGAAACGTTTGACAGTTGCTTCATCGTCAATCATAGCAACAACAATTTCGCCGTTGGCGGCATAAGGTGTTTTTTCCGCAATAACAATATCACCGTTTAAAATACCTGCCCAAAGCATACTTTCACCCCGCACTTTAAGGGCAAACAAAGGTTTATCGCGGGAAACCCTGCCCGTATACGGAATATAACCCTCTATCTGTTCAACTGCCAAAATAGGCATACCTGCCGTAACAGTACCTAAAAGCGGTACGTGTGTTATATTCTCAGC
The DNA here is from genome assembly GCA_017626295.1 of Clostridia bacterium. Lineage (GTDB taxonomy): Bacteria > Bacillota > Clostridia > Oscillospirales > Acutalibacteraceae > DTU089. The sequence continues at coordinate 72,061 of JAGAJB010000011.1, forward strand.
CTGGCCAAGTATACGAATAGACCTTTTAAGCAACGGGTCACGCATTATATAACCTGCTTTTTCAAGTGCATCAAGGTTTGCCTGCACAGATGAAGTAGATTTAAGACCTACTGCCGCGCCGATTTCTCTGACTGAGGGCGGAACACCGTCCTGAGAGCGCTCCACAAGAAATTCATATATTCTTTTTTGAGTTTCGTTAATAGGCTCCATAGAATCACCTTTCCGAACAAATTTTCTGTTTATACTATAACACATATTTTCACAAAAAGCAAACATTTGTTTGCAAAAAATAAAAAAATTTTTCATATACTGTTCGGGGTGATGAAAATGTTCAAGATTTTTACCTTCAAACAACTTGCCGTTATTTCTTTTGCGTTATGTATTATAATGATTTCGGGAGCAACACTGAACACGTTTTCTCCGTATATTCCCGTAAATGCTCAAGCCTCGGTAACAGTACCGATAATTATGTATCACCAGATTTCCGAAAAAGCATCCAACTGCGGTGATTACACAATAACAGTAAAACTGTTGCGTGAAGATTTTCAATATATGAAAGAAAATGATATTCACCCTGTTTCGTTTAAAGAATTATCCGAATACGTAAAAGAAGGAAAACCTTTACCCGAAAACCCGATAGTTATTACCTTTGATGACGGTGAACGCAGTTTTATTACAAAAGTTTTACCGCTTTTAGAAGAATATTCTTACCCAGCGAACGTAAATGTTGTGGGGTCGCTTACAGAACTATACACACAAAACGGCGATACTGATGACAGATACGCATATCTTAATGCTGAAGATATAAAAATACTGAGTTCTGAGCCTCTTGTAGAAATCGGCTGTCACACCTATAATCTGCACTCTTTGGGAACAAGGCGCGGTATGTCAAAACTCAAGAGCGAAACGCAAGAGGAATATGTGGCTATGGTGCGCAATGATATTAAACTTTTTCAAGAAAATTTTTATGAAATCACAGGTAAAAAAGCCGTTTATTTTGCATATCCCTACGGTCTGAGAAATGATACGGTTCTCGATATTTTAAAAAACGAAAACTTTACAGTTACTCTCACTTGCAGAGAAAGCACAAATACCCTTACTGTCGGCGGTGACCTTTATGAACTGGGCAGATTTAACCGCCCCTACGGGAAAAGCAGTCACATATTCTTTGAAAGTATTTTCTCCTGATTTACGACAAAATTTTGCTGTTGCAAAAAGCAATATATATCTGTATAATAGCCTTAGTAAATAAACGGAGGTGTTTTGAAGTGTCGGAAAAAAAGATGTTCCAACAACCTGATTGGTTTCGTTTAGACAATGCGGGTATTCTTTTCCCCGGTCAGAACACAAATAAATGGTCAAATATTTTCAGAGTTTCCATTGAACTAAAAGAAGAAATTGACCCCGACATTTTAAAACAGGCTGTAAAAAACATACTTCCGCGCTTCCCCTCTTTTAACGTGCGTATGCGCAAAGGTTTCTTTTGGTATTATCTTGAAAAAAACCCCGTTAAGGAGCCTTCCGTTAACCCCGATATCCAAAACCCCTGTTACCGCGTGAAATTCAAGGAATCTGACAGATTTCTTTTCAGAGTTTACTATCACGGCAACCATATTGCCGTTGACCTTTTCCACGCAGTTTCCGACGGTTACGGCAACACACACTTTATATGTACACTCGTAGCGGAATATTTGCGACTTAAAGGGAACCATATACCTGCAGGCGGTTTTGTTAAAGATATAAATATCTGCGCCCCTGCGGAAGAACTTTCGGACGATTTCCCGAAATTTGCAAAAAGCAAAGCCTCCTCACCTATTACGGACAAGCACGTTTATCACGCAAAAGGTACTAAGTTGCCGAAACATATGGTCAACATCACGTCGGGAACAATGTCCTTTGCGGCTATACACAAATTAGCAAAAGAAAAAGGCGTTACCGTTACTGAGTTTTTTGCCGCAATACTTATGGATATACATTGCCGTAAGCAATTACGGGAAAAACGCAAACTTAAAGAAGTTTCCGTTCAGATTCCCATAAACCTCAGAAACATATATCCGTCTGAGACCATGCGTAACTTCTCCATTTGTTTGAGGGTAAAAGTAGACCCAAAACTTGGCGAATACTCTTTTGACGAACTTTTACAGCAAGTTGCTTTGCAGTTGCGCCTTGAAAGAGATGAGAAAAAAATCAACGCGCAAATTTCAAAGCACGTACGTATTGAAAAAAATCCCTTCTTAAGATTTTTACCCTTGGCAGTAAAAAACTTTGCCTTGGGAATTGCAACCCTCACTTCTGCAGAACAGACAACATCTGCATATCTTACGAACCTTGGTCCTGTTGTTCTGCCTGAGGAAACGAAACCGTTTATCGAAAAAGTTGTTTTTATCCCCGGTCCCGGTATGCGTACCGCCGCAAGATGCGGTATTTCTTCTTTTAACGATAGACTTGTTTTCAGTTTCGCTAACTGTTACAAAGAGAACGATATTGAACGCGAGTTTTTTACAACCCTTGTAAAAATGGGCGTTCACGTAAAAATAGAAAGCAACAGAGAATAAAAAACAGGAGATTTATTATGTCATATTGTGTTAATTGCGGAGTGGAACTTGACGCCACCGCTAAAAAATGTGCCTTGTGCGATACCCCTGTGTACAACCCTTTGCGAAAAGAAGAGAAAGATGTTACCACACCTTTCTCTCAAACCCCTGTTATTCCCACTAATATAAAACAAAAATTTGTTGCGCTCATAGTTACATACATATTTTTAATTCCTAACCTTGTATGTATATTCTTAAACTTTTTCATAAACCCCGAAAACCTCTGGTTTATATACGTTCTGTCATCAAGCCTTTTGTGTTGGATAGTTTTTGTTTTTCCGTTCTTTACAAAAAAATTACACCCATATCTGATGTGGGTTTTTGATACGGTGGCTATTGCTCTTTACGTTTTTGTTTTCCACGCAAAAAATTTAGGTGGCGAAAAGTGGTATTTCGGAATAGCATTACCTACAATAGCAATAACATCTCTTTGCGTGGTTTACTTTTTATATTGGATAAGACAGCGCAAACGCCATTGGACATCAAAAGTTTTACACATATTCATTGATTTGGTTATAATTTTCACTGTGTTATGTATTTGCCTGTACTTCGCAAATCACATAATAACTTTCGATATTTTCTTGGTACTTGACGCTTGTTGCTTGGCACTTGTTTTCTTCTGGTTATATGCTAACAAAAGCAAAAAAGTCAGAAGTTGGCTCGGTAAAAAGATGTTTGTATAAAAAAGTTTTTGCATAATAAAAAGAGTTCGGATTTTTTCCGAACTCTTTTTGCTTTTGTTAGATTTTCTTAAGGTTAGGAATACCTTTTATAACCGCGGGAATAGCCTTGACTACCATAACAACAATACCTCTTACAAGGGGTTTCTTATCATTAAGAATATCAAGAAGCTGTGCAGCCATCTTAGGATTGAAAATGCCGAAACTCATAGAAATAAGGTTCTTGATGGGTAACTGTAAGGCAATACCTGCTGCCATACTTTCTTCGCCAACAAGTTTCTTAATAAGGCCAACGATTTTGGCACCGTTTTTACCTGCTGCAGAATCTTCAATTGTATTAACAAGTGTAAGATTGGGATATGCCTTGATTTCGCTTGGGGGAAGTTCTCTGCCGAGAACGCTTACAAACTGCTCTGCAGGGATATTCTTAATATCTGCTGAATAATATGCAGGTGCTGTTTCTCTGTAATCAGGAACAATTGCTTCAACAGTTGACTCAACATTAAGTTCTGCACTTAATTTAATATCACGGCTTGAAGCACCGACACAAATTGTGAATGCACCTGTTTCAACGTGCCAATCGTGAATATTAACGTTATAATATGCAAACGCTCTTTTGCCGAGGGTGATGCTTACTTCTTTTTCCTCGCCTGCTTTAAGGAATACTTTCTTAAAGCCTTTAAGTTCCTGCTTGGGTCTGAATATTGTGCTTTCGTTATCTTTCACATAAATCTGAGCAACCTCTGCACCGTCAACATTACCTGTGTTTTTAACCTTGAATGATACTGTAACTTCGTCTGTATCTTTAATGCTTTCAGCAGAAAGTTTAATATCACTGTACTCGAACGTTGTGTAGGAAAGACCGTAACCGAAGGGGAAACGAACACCTTTTTCGGCACTGTCGTAATATCTGTAACCGACAAATACGCTCTCCCTGTATTCAACGGTTGCTGTATTTCCGGGGAAGTAGTTGTAGCAAGGTGTATCGGAAAGTTCAACAGGATATGTTTCGGCAAGTTTGCCCGAGGGGTTAACATCACCAAAAAGAATGTCTGCTGCCGCACTGCCTGTTGCTTCACCGCCGAGGATACTGTTAAGGATACCCTTAACCTTATCTGCCCAAGGCATTTCAATAACCGCACCGCCTGCAAGTACAACAACTACATTTTTATTAACTGCACTTACCGCTTCAACAAGTTTTATATGAAGAGGAGGAATACCGATATGACGGCGGTCAAAGCCTTCTGATTCAAATTCCTCTGTAAGACCGATGAAAAGAAGAACTGCGTCTTTACCCTTTGCTGCTTCAACTGCATCTGCAATAAATTTCTCATCAGGAATTTTATTCTTTTTAGCGGTTGAGTAACCCGCAGCATAAGTAACCTTTGCACCCTTTTCAACAATTGAATCATATGCACAGTCAACTTTAATTGCATTAACTATTGAAGAACCTGCACCTTGGTAGCGGGGATTCTTTGCCATTTCGCCAATTACTGCAATATTGGCATCTTTCTTAAGGGGAAGAATATTTTCCTCATTTTTAAGAAGAACCATACACTGTGAAGCAATTTCTCTTGCTTTCTGATGATGTGCAACGGCATCGTATGTATAATCACCGAGAACGTCTTTGCTCTTCATAATAACGTCGAGGACGTTATCAACCATTTTATCAAGGAATTCTTCGGGAATTCTGCCACCCTTAACTGCTTCAACAATCTGTTTGTTACCGAGACCGTTGGATGTAGGCATTTCAAGTTCCTGACCTGCGAGAAGACCTGCAACACGGTCATTTTCTGCACCCCAGTCGGTAACTATCATCCCTTGGAAGCCCCATTCATCACGAAGAACATCTGTAAGGAGCCACTTATTTTCAGCGCAATATGTACCGTTAAGGCGGTTATACGCATTCATAATTGTCCAGGGTTGAGCCTGTTTTACTGTCTTTTCAAAAGATGTAAGGTAAATTTCTCTTAAAGCACGTTCGTCAACAACTGTATCGCAAGTCATACGGCGTGTTTCCTGGTTATTACCTGCAAAGTGTTTGAGTGATGTACCCACACCCTTTGACTGTACACCGTTTACGAACGCTGCGGAAATTTCGCCTGCAAGATAGGGGTCTTCGGAGAAATATTCAAAGTTTCTTCCGCAAAGGGGTGAACGTTTTATATTTGTACCGGGTCCGAGAAGAACGCTTACCTGTTCTTTAAGGCATTCTTCACCTAAAAGTACACCCATTTCATAAATAAGGTCGGGGTCCCATGAACAAGCGGTTGTTGCCGCTGTGGGATAACAGATCGCAGGTACACCCTTAAGGCTTGTTGCCTGGTCTTTATCCATTTTTTCGGCACGTTTTCTGATACCGTGAGGGCCGTCGGTCCACATTACAACGGGAACACCAAGTCTTTCAAGACCCGGTGTGTGCCAATAATCAAGTCCGGAACAGAAAGATGCCTTTTCTTCAAGTGTCATCTGTTTAATAAGATCAGCGTGTTTCATTTTCTACCTCCACCAACTGAATATATACAACTTAATAATATCATACAAAACACATCATTTCAAGATGCATTTATTTAGTTAAGATGGAGATTTTAATTAAGAAGAGAATGCTTTTAAAATAATGTCTTATAAAAGCATTCTCCGGTACATTTATATATGGGCGTTATTAAATTTCAAAAACGCATTTTTAAAACTATTGAGTTTCCTTGAAGATGTATAGACCGAATAGTCTTTTGCTTTATGTTTCATTCTCACAAAATCTTTCGTAACTTCTTCCACATAACATAGGTTTACCAAAAAACTGCTATGTGGCTGTGCAAAAATTTTGGGGTTAAGTTTTTTCTTTCAATAATCCAAAGAATAATTAGTTTCAATCCTTTTACCGCCAATATAAACCGCAGATTTTCTGTTCTCTATTGCTATGTAAATAATATCGCACGGACGAATACGGCAAACATCCTTGGTGCTCGTCTGTACAATAATATCAGAAGTGCAACAAGGACTGTTAACACAAAATTTTTAATGTTTTTGAAATTTGTCGAAATGACGGTGATGGAACCAATTTTTTATTGATTTCGCTAATCAAATTATATCTATACATATTAAAAGTACAGCAATCTAGTTTTTTGTTCAAGGCTACTTGCAAAAACGTTGCTTTTTTCGACAAAAACGCATATTTTCAACACAACAGAAACACAAGAAAGAACCGAATTTATATTAGTGATTCAATTAAAATAAAAACTTACAATCAACCGCACCGCAAATATTCCAACCATTAGTTGATTTCACATCTCCAAACAAGTCATTGATTTATTTCTGAAAAATTGGTACGATACAGATGACAACAGCGCTGTTGATTTCTTTAAGGAGTTGACTAAAATGACAATCAATATTGGCGAAACAATAAAATCAATGCGAAAAGATAAAAACATAACACAGGAGACTCTTGCAAATTTTCTCGGGGTTACCAATCAGAGCATAAGCAAATGGGAGCGGAATGAAACGTATCCCGATATTGCCATGCTTCCTGCAATAGCATCTTTTTTCGGCACAAGTGTTGACAATCTTCTCGGCATTAACAAAATTGAACAAGAACATAAAATACAGTATTATTGCAACGAGTATTCAAGGCTTTGGAGTGAGCATAAATCCGATGATGTGACGGCATTAATGAAGCAAGCGGTGTGTGAATTCCCCGGCAATTTTGATTTGCTTGTAAAATATCTGAACTGCCTTACAAATGCACAGCTCAATGCAAATCGTTTGCTTGAGGTCAGAGATGAGGCACAGAATATTTATGACTTAATTCAAGAGCAGTGCACAACCGATAGCATCAGAATTTGGGCAAAGAAGCTGATGTGCAGGTATTTGAGCAGATTAAGTGTGATTGATACAAGCGGAGTAGATATAGCCCATGCCGAAAAAGTATTGTCGGGTATGCCATTAATGCAGAACTCAAGAGATATTGAAGCTATGTATATTTATCACAATGATACAGAAAAAAGAAAACAAGCCTGTGCAAACGGTGTTTCTGAGCTTTTAAGATTACTTGGTGAAACCATGTTCAGAACATATGATGAGCCTACGGACTATGATGAAAAAATTTTAGAGAGCTTTATCAATTTGTTGAGAGCTATTATGCCCGATGAGGATTACGGAAAGAGCTTCAATCATATTATTTGCAATTATGGTTATCTCGGTGTAAAGAGATATTTGAATGGTGACGAAGAAAGTGCCATCAGATGCTTTGAGGAAGAAGTGAGACTTGCCAAAGCTTTTGACAGTTTACCTGATATTTCCGTAAGTACATCGCCTGTTGTAAATGGTACAATTTTTGAAAAGACAAAAACAAATCTCGGAACGAGTAAAATGCAGAGCAGAGTAAAGCATCTTTTGACAAACAGATATCCACTTTCAGAAGAATTCAGGGAAAAACCTGAGTTCAAAAAATTAACAACCAGTATTGAATGCTAAATAAAAAAATCCGCATCACAGCTGATTGCTATGGTGTGGATTTTCTTGTTTATGGTATATATTTTTTAACAAATTCATCATACTCGTATTTTTCTGTTATCCAAACGATAACAGGATATTCTTTTACACCGAGTTGAGTGAGTGCTTCAAAGCGATGGTTGCCGTCACAGAGTTCAAAGCCGTGGTCAACGAAATGCACTATCAGCGGTGGCATATCATCATTTGATTTAAATTTTTCTTTTAATGCTTGTACTCTTTTTTCAAACCATTCTTCACTAACCTGATACTTTATGTTTTCTTCAGGACCGCAACAACGAGAAAATAAAGACAGCGGCATTGTTAATGGTCCTAAATAATATCTCTCAAACAGTTTTAATCCGTCTAAAAAAGCTTTATTGTGACCATCCGAAAGTAAAAATAGATGAACCCAATCTTCAAGTTTGCCAGCTTCGGCAAATTCTTTTGCGGACGATAAAGAACACTTGTATGTCAGTTCTTTGTTTTCGCTTTTGGTGTAAACAATTTTCTTGATTGATTCGACAGAAAGGTTATATTCATCGGCAAGATTTTCAATGGTAGAGCCTGATATAAACTTTTCTTTTATCTCTTGGTTTCGTTCTGCAAGATACAGCTTGTATCCCGAAGTTTCACCCCAAGAGCGTTTACCTATAGTTTCAGGTACATAAATCAGTTTGCCGGCAGCAAATTTCTGCACTCGTTTGAGCAAATCCTCAGGTAATATATCTGCTGCGTTTTCGTAATTCATTATAATCAACCCTTTGTTAGTTTTGATTTTATCCACCTATCAACATATTCAGCTGCTTGCTCGGGAGTGAGATTAGAGGTATCAAGCAAATCAATGTTTGGCTTGGTTTTATCGTAGTTTTCTTTCAACCAATTATTGAACTGCATTGAAGAATTAATCCAATTTTCATCGGTAACTTTTCTGCCGTCTGTCATTCTTTGCATCATAGTTTCATCATCGCAAACTATAGCCAGGTAATACATATCGGAAAACAATTCTCTTTCGGGTAAGCTTTCAAACTGTTTTGGCGTACAAGCTCCACACACAACACAGGGCTTACCAATTTGTGAAATGTTGGCACAAAGCTTCATCCACATTCTGCGATATGCTCTGTAATCATCTTCAGGTGTGTTGTAAACATCATTCCATGTTATGTCACTTTCAAGAACAATATAGTCTGTTTCATTTTTGAAAAGTTCGCTACAAACAGTTGTTTTACCTGCACACGATGCACCTGTGATGGAAAACAAAGGTAATTTTTTTGTTAGTTTCATAGTTATGCCTCCTTTTTTATATTGTATCATTTTAGTTTGAGGCGTGTATATATAAAGAATGGTTTAAACTAATCTCGACATAACTCTTTGCGATACATAACTTCAACCGCATCATAAGAAATCTGTGTGTTATCTGTAAACTCAAATCCGTGCTTCTCATAAAAGTGACGGGCACGAGTGTTCTTTTCAAACACCCAAATCAACACACTGTTATATCCTGAATTTTTAATTTCATTAATGATATGATTCAACATCATTGAGCCAAATCCTTTACCCTGATTTTTGCTCAAACTATGAATACAGATAAGTTCTGCACAATCCGAAAACTGAGGATTTCTTGCTTTGCTCCAAGCAGCAATGCAATGAGGTTTACTGTCAATCTCAAGAATTGACATTTCAGCATAACCGGATTTCAATACATTCTCATACATTGCTTCGGCTTTTACAATATCAGTACATCTTTCCATATCTTCAGCAGAAATAATATCCGCAAAGGCAGACTTCCACGATTCAGTCTGAATAAATGCAAGCATTTTTTCATCGCCAAATTTGGCTTTGCGTATTGTTATGTTCATCTCATTTTCTCCTGATAGTATTACTCTGTATTTTGATTAAGAATTAAAATTTGCTTCTCTGTTAATATGTTTTCTAATGTTTTTATAGCCTGTTCATATTGATTCTCATAATGTGAGAAAGTATCAGTTTTCTGAATTTTAAAGCCAAGTTTAATATAGAGCAGGATAGCCTTGTAACTCCACGGTTGTGTGTGAATATATATGGGAGTTTCACCACGTTCATTGAATATATCCATCACTTTTTTGCAGAGAACTAAACCTATATGTTTGCCTTGATATTTAGGTGAAACAACGAGCCAATGAAGTGAAGCGACTGTGTTATTACCTTTTAAATCGTGCCAAGCAATACAAGAGCCTACAACATTACCTTTATCGTCCACAACAAAAACACAACGCTTTTCCAGTTCATCAATTTGGTTGCAGTAATTTGCCTTGAAATACATTTCGGCTTCTTCAATGGATAAAAAATCACCGATTTCATATTCAAGTTTTGCCCAATACTTTTCATCGCCCGCATCATACATCTTAAAGTTATATACTTCAGATAGCGAAACAGGCGTTGTACAGATATCATTGCATTTTAATATTAAATTGTAATATGAAATACTTCTGTCTATCACTCTTTTATTCTCCGTATAATCTCATAATCTGCGGATAAAACTCTTTCTCATCTGCAAATGATGAAAGTCCTCCGAACTGACTTAATGTACCAATAAGAGGTACATTTTCTAAAGCTGTACCTTTTAAATTCTCGTCTGTTCTTTCAGCAAATTTATCTGCAAAAATGACTTTAATATCTCTGCCGAAATAGCTTTCAATTTCATAGTCAACAACATCTGTCAAACCGCTTGCGTTGTGCATATCAGCGACCATAGCCTGAGCCTTTACAATGTTATCTTCACGTTCTGATAAAGTGTTTGCCGAAAGTGCGGTCTGAATTGTTTGTTTTATACTTTCATCAATATCAAGATGGTTGAAAGCCGTTCCAAACCACTTACTATAAGGAGCATAGGTATCTTTATACAAGAAACATAATCTCATCAGGCGTTCTGCAATTCTTGCACAGACAAGCTGTGAGCCTATTTCATCGCCACATTCACCGCAACGCCTTACAAATGCCTGTTCTGACGCAATTGTCTCCCAATTAGAAGCAATCATATATAATTTGACCTCATTGGGATAGTACTTAATTTTTTTGACTTTCTCTGAACAGTTAAGACCATCAACAAAGAACTTGCCTGATGCCAATGATAATAGTCTGTGTTCCGAAAAAGCAAGCCATTGAAAGGGTGAAATATTATCTAAATCTGCTGTGCCAAGTTGCTCGTTCAGGTACTCATCAAAAGTGTGTATAAACACCAATGGATTAACCTTACCTTCGGTTATAAATTCAGGATGCTGAACACCGCAATCATTTGGGTCGGGTTCGGTGAAATTAACACTGTAACCTTTGTATGTATAGGGTAAATCTTCAGATAATGCATTTATGATATCGTTCTTCATTGAAATATCAGTTTCACTCAAAAACAAATAAAAACGAGGTCCCCACATATGGTCGGTGGAAACTGCATCGTCATAACCCAATACATCAGAGCCATAGCCGATTAACCCGGCTGAATATTCTAAATCCGGGAAGTTTTCTTCAATTATTGGTTTTGCATACTCATTGAAAAAGCTTTCACATAATTCCATTCCTTTTATAAATTCTTTCATTATTAAATCTCCAATTCCATATACCCAACCGCAAATGGCAAATACTCAAATTTGCGTGTTAAAATGTGGTTAAAACCGAGTTTTAAATACAAATTTTTTAACCGTGTATTTTCTTCAATTATGCCGATTGATATTTTATTACCGCCATAGTTTTTAACCGTTGAAATAGCGTAATCAACAAGTGCTTTACCAATCCCTAAATGACGATAATCAGACCGTACTGCAAGGTTGCTTAATTCCCATTCTTCATCACTGCACTTTGCAAGAGAAAAATAACCTACAGGATTAGCATCTTGATAAAATAGAAACATAGGTCTGCCATCATCAAACTGACTTTCAAGTTTATCAGTTGTCAAAAAAGCAGTATGAGACGGACAGTTGTTTTCTGTCAAACCAAACTCATCCGCAACTGTTATAAAACTATTACGGATTATCTCAAGACAAATATTCAGTTGTTCCTTGTTTTTAACCTGTTTTATCATAAATATTCCTCTTTATAAAACGGTGATTCGGCCATATCTTTTAACACTTTAAAGAATTCATCAAGATGCTCTTGCACGCACATACTACAATCACCATTCGCCTCATCACATCCCAAAAATTCAACATTATTAGAGTCAAAATAACAATATAACTTTACACGTCTATTTAATTTTTCACAATAAACTGTTATCTCCATATAACCACCTATAATATTTTTTAAAACTGCAAATACAGATCTCCATTAATTCTGTTGTCAAAACATAAAAATTACGTTGTCTTGCTCTAAAGATTTAGTTTCGTACATTTAAAATCCTCTTTCTCTAAAAAATATAGACACCTCCGAAAAACGGAGATGCCTTAATTTACAAATAGATAATAGCTATATCAATCGCAAACGGACAAAACGGCTCTCCTGTTTCGGAAGTTAAGATTCATTGTCATTTTGTCCACCTGCCTTTCGTTGTTTTCCATATTGTAACAATTAGATTTGAGATTGTCAATACTGTATATTTTTTGGCTGTTGAATGTGTATTTTTTATTGATTTTATAAAAGTGCTATGATAAAATTACCTTAATATTGATTCTGGGAGGTTTCCTATGCTTTACAAGAAAAATAACGCTTCTAAATTGAGCGATGAATTATTTAAAAATCCTACAAGTGAATACCGCGGAACACCTTTCTGGGCTTGGAATAATCTTCTTACAAAAGAGGAACTTTGCCGTCAGATTGATGTTTTCAAAGAAATGGGTCTGGGCGGATTTCATATGCACGTAAGAACAGGTCTTAAGAACCAATATTTAAGTGACGAATATATGGAACTTATTAAGGCTTGTGTTGATAAAGCAAAAAGCGAAGATATGCTCGCCTGGCTCTACGACGAGGACAGGTGGCCCTCGGGTGCTGCAGGCGGTCTTGTTACCAAAGATAAACGGTACAGAGCAAGAAACCTTATGTTCACATCAAAAAAAGAAGCAGAAGCATATACGGATAATGACTCCCGCGCCGAAGGCGGCAGAAGCGGTGAAGGTAAACTCCTTGCTTGCTACGACGTTGTTCTCGATAAAGACGGTTATCTTGAATATTACAAACGCATAAATGATGAAGATGAGGCAACCGGTACAAAATGGTACGCTTTCCTTGAAATCCATCAGCAGAGCAGTTGGTACAATGACCAGTCATATCTCGACACGCTCAATAAAAATGCCGTAGAAAAATTCGTAGAAGTAACCCACGAAAAATATAAAGAAAAAGTGGGCGATGAGTTTGACGGTACCGTTCCCGCTATTTTCACAGACGAACCTCAGTTCACACGCAAAATGGTTCTGGGTAACTCTTTTGATACCGAAACCGATATTATGATGCCCTGGACGGATAAAGTTCCCGAGATTTACAAAGAAACTTACGGTGCAGATATTTTTGATACACTTCCCGAAATCTTCTGGGATTTGAAAGACAGCGCACCCTCCGTACACCGCTACCGTTACCACGATTTTATTGCAGAACTCTTCGCAAGTGCATTTGCTGACACAGTAGGTGCTTGGTGCGGTAAAAACAACCTGGCTCTTACGGGTCATATGATGGAAGAACCCACTCTACACAGTCAGACCGCGGCACTCGGCGAAGCAATGCGCTCTTACAGAGGATTCCAACTTCCGGGTATCGACTTACTTTGCAACCATCACGAATTCACAACCGCAAAGCAGGCAACATCTGCGGCACATCAGTTCGGTTACGAAGGTGTTCTTTCCGAACTTTACGGTGTAACAGGCTGGGACTGCGATTTCAGAACATACAAACATCAAGGCGACTGGCAGGCGGCATTAGGTATTACAATACGTGTTCCTCACCTTTCGTGGTACGCTATGGCAGGCGAAGCAAAGCGCGACTATCCCGCTTCAATTTCTTATCAATCGCCCTGGTATAAAGAATACAATGTTATAGAGGACCATTTTGCAAGAGTTAACACCGCACTCACAAGAGGTAAACCTGTTGTTAAAGTTGCAGTTATTCACCCTGTTGAAAGTTTCTGGCTTCATTGGGGACCCAACGATAAATCCGCAGTTTTCAGAGAAAGTTGCGACGAAAACTTCCAATCACTTACAAAATGGCTCATTGAAGGCAGTATTGATTTTGACTTTGTATGCGAATCACTTCTCCCCGAACTTTGCAAGGAAGCATCCTCACCCTTAAAAGTGGGCGAAATGGAATATTCAACAATAATCGTTCCCAACTGTGAAACTTTAAGGGCAACAACCCTTGAAAGACTTGAAAAATTCCACGAAAACGGTGGCAGACTTATATTTATGGGCTCTGCACCTACCCTCTGCGATGCGGTAGAATCCGAAAGAGGCAAGTTATTGTTTGACAGAAGCGAGAAAGTTGACTTCTCACGTTCTGCAATTCTTACGGCTCTTGAACCGGACCGCACACTTACTATCAGATACGATGACGGCAGTCTTACCGACTACCTCATTTATCAACTCAGAAAAGATGTTGATTGCAGTTGGCTTTTCGTTTGTCCCGATAAAGAGCCTTACAACAAAGACCTCGCTTGGAGTGAGGATATAAGAATAACAATCCCCGGAGAATATACCGTTACGGTATACGATACCCAAAACGTTGAAACTTACCCTGCCGATGTTACATACTTAAACGGCAAAACTGTTATTAACGAAGAATTCTACGGCTACGATTCCAAACTTTATAAACTTTGCGAAGGTAAAGCCGACATCGAAACTTCTAAAAAAGTTGATTTCATCGGTGAAGGAAAAACAACTGCTTCTGTAGTTGACTACGAACTCTCAGAAGAAAACGTGCTTCTTCTGGATATGGCTGAATTTAAACTCGAAAATGAAGAAACCTTCTCACCGAAAGAGGAAATTCTTCGACTTGACAATGTGTGCCGTAAGAAAATCGGTTTAAGAGAACGCGGTGGTGCAGTTGTTCAACCTTGGGTTTACGGCGAACAAGAACCCATTACAAAAGTCACTCTTAAATACACGTTCCAAAGTGATATTAACTATGACGGAGCCATGCTTGCTCTCGAAGATGCAGACAAAGCAGAAATCACCTTTAACGGAAACAAAGTTGACAATAGAATTCTCGGTAATTTCGTTGATATTTCAATTTTCAAAGTTCAGTTGCCCGAAATCGTAAAAGGTGAAAACACTTTAGTTATAACATTGCCTTTCGGCAGTAGTTCTAACCTTGAAAATGTATTTGTTCTCGGTAAATTTGGAGTAAATCTTTGCGGTAATATGGCTACAATTACCGAACTTCCCGAAAAAATCGGCTATGGCGACCTTGTACATCAAGGTTTCCCCTTCTACGGCGGAAACGTTACCTACAAAATCCCCGTTGAAGTAGCGAACAACACACTTAAAGTTTGCGCCTCAGATTATCGCGGTGCCGTTATAAGCGCAAAACTTGACGGTGAAGAAATAGGTAAAATCGTTTATCCTCCTTACTGTGTATATGCAAAAGATATTGAAAACGGTTCACACATCCTTGAACTTACACTTTATATGCACCGTTATAACACATTCGGCCCCATTCACCTTGTGAACGAAAAAGAATCCTGGCACGGACCGGACGCTTGGCGCAGCAGCAAGGCAAACTGGAGTTATGAATATGTTTTAAGAAAAATCGGTATTCTCAAAGCACCTGTTGTTGAATAAAAATTAAGTTCCCACACCAAACGGTGCGGGAACTTTTTTGTTATATATGATTTTATTTACCTAACTCAAGTGTTCTTTTATACGCACTTTTAACCGCGTTCATGGCGCTTGCTCTGAATGCGCCTTCTTCTAAGGCTTTTACGCCTTCAATTGTACTTCCGGCTGGACTGCAAACTGCATCTTTGAGTTTACCGGGATGCTCGCCTGTTTCTATAAGCATTCTGGCAGAGCCTGCAAGGGTCTGCGCGGCATAAAGCATTGCTTTATCTCTCGGAAGACCGCATTCAACCGCGCCGTCTGCAAGGGCTTCGCAGAACATAAATGCAAAAGCAGGACCGCAACCCGAAACGCAACTTGCAGCGTCAATTTTATCTTCATCAATTTTATCAAGAACACCTGCGCACTTCATAACATCGCAGAAACCGTCCAGATCTTCTTTTGAAACAAACTCATTGGCGGTGTAAAGAATCATACCCTCGCCTACGCTTACGGGCATATTGGGCATTATTCTTATAATCGGGCAGTCAACCTGTGCCATTTCGGCAATGGATTCCGTAGAAACACCTGCCGCCATTGAAACAAGAATAAAATCAGTTGTTCTGTCCTCAATAATAGGTGCAACCTTTTCAAAAAGTGTTTTTAACATCTGCGGTTTTACACCCAGGAAAATATAATCGCAATTAAGCACTATGTACTCTGCATCTGAAACATTAACATCTGTTTCATCTGCAAAATCTCTGATTTTTTTAGTGTCCACATCGAAAACAAAAATATTTTCAGCGCCAACGGATTTAATTGCGGCTCTTGCAAGGGCTCCGCCCATATTACCGCAACCTAAAAAACCGATTTTTTTCATACTATCACCCTTTCAGCGAATCTGACCGTTACCTTTTATAATAAATTTATACGTTGTCAATTCTTTAAGTCCCATGGGTCCTCTTGCGTGAAGTTTCTGTGTTGAAATACCCATTTCACAACCGAGACCGAACTCACCGCCGTCTGTAAAACGGGTAGATGCATTAACATAAACTGCGGCGCTGTCAACAGACATTGTAAAAATCTTAGCGTTTTCTTCGTTTTCGGTAACAATAGCTTCGCTGTGACCTGTCGAATGTGCAGAAATATGGGAAACTGCTTCACTTACGTCAGAAACTGTTCTGACCGCCAAAATATAATCGAGAAATTCTGTATCGAAGTCATTTTCTCCTGCAAGTGTGCCGTCGATTATCCCCGATGCCTTCTCATCAAGACGAAGTTCAACAGGGATAAGACCCTTTTCTATTCTGTTTTCAACAAGCCTTGTTTTAAGCCGAGGCAAAAACTCATTTGCAATTTTTTCGTTAACTACTATTACTTCGCAAGCATTACAAACAGAAGGACGGCTTGTTTTTGCATTTTCTACAATATTTAATGCTTTTTCAATATCCGCACTTTCGTCTATGTAGATATGGCAGATACCTGTACCCGTCTGAATACAGGGAACTTTTGCATTCTCTGTGCAAGCCTTTATAAGTCCTGCACCACCGCGAGGAATAAGAAGATCAACATACCCCACCGCATTCATAAGTTCGTTTGCGCTCTGCCTTGTTGTATCTTGAACAAGGTTGATAAGTGTTTCGGGAAGTCCCATTGAAGTAATGCCTTTACGCATTGCGCGCACAATTGCATCAGCAGAAAGGAAAGCCTCCTTGCCTCCACGAAGCACGCAAACATTACCGCTTTTAAGTGCAAGTGCCGCCGCATCTGACGTAACGTTGGGTCTGCTTTCATAAATAATTGCAACAACACCCATAGGAACTGCAGTTTTTTCCACAACAATTCCGCTTGGACGCTCAACCCTGTCAAGAACTTCTCCCACAGGGTCGGGAAGTGCCGCAACCTGACGGATACCGTCAGCCATACCCTTTATGCGTTCTTCGGAAAGGGCAAGTCTGTCGAGCATAACGTCGGAAATAGTTCCCTTCGCTCTTTCAAGGTCTTTGGCGTTCTCCTTAAGAATTTCATCGCAATTCTCAATAAGAGAATCAGCCATTTTTAAAAGAATTTCGTTTTTTGTCTTAGTATCAAGAGAGCAAAGAACACTTTTAGCACTCTTTGCTTCCTCAAGAATAACAGAAGTAGATTTCATTAAAATCAGTCCTCGGTCTTTTTAGAAATAAATCTTGTACCGACGTCTTTGCCGTCGATAATATCATAAAGCACTACGGGTGCTGAGCCGTTTGCAATAATAACGTCCGTGCCTCTTGCAGTGCATTTTTTAGCAGCCGCAAGTTTAGTTGCCATTCCGCCTGTACCGAGACCGCTTCGGCTTTTACCTCCGAGAGCCTCGATTTCGGGAGTGATTTCGGTAACTTTTCTGAGAAGTTCTGCATTGGGGTCTTTGTGGGGGTCAGCAGTATAAAGACCGTCAATGTCGGAAAGAAGCACAAGCAAATCTGCGTGCATACTTACTGCAACTATTGCGCCCAATGTATCGTTATCACCTACGGAAATTTCATCGGTGTTAACTGTGTCGTTTTCGTTTATAATCGGAAGCACATTGAGTTCAAGAAGCCTGTTCATAGTATTCTTTATGTTGTGATACCTTGTGGGGTCTTCCAAGTCAAGACCTGTAAGAAGAATCTGTGCTACCGTATGGTTGTATTCAGAAAAAAGTTTATCGTATGCGTACATCAACTCGCATTGACCTACTGCCGCTGCCGCCTGTTTTGTTGGCATATCGTTGGGTTTCTCTTTAAGAGAGAGTTTACCTATGCCCATTCCGATAGCACCCGAAGAAACAAGAATTACTTCGTGGCCTGCGTTTTTCAAGTCCGAAAGAACTTTGCAAAGTTCTTCAACGTGGCGAATATTTATACAACCCGTACTGTGTGCGAGAGTTGATGTTCCGACTTTAACTACTATTCTCATTTTGTATCTCCGAAAAAATTATTCCTCTGTTTCGGCGGTGTCATCTGTACGACTTTTAAGTTTCGCTGCTCTGGAAACTGCAAGGTCTTCCATCATTTCTTCTCTTACTTTTCCGTCAACATTGAAGAAAGAAAGAGAAACCGCTTTACCGATTCTGCCGATAGCAGGAGCAAGTGTAAATACCGTCCAGATGGCCTGAAGCATATCGGGGTCAGTCTGCGGTATAACTACGCCGTAGGAGTTCATAAGCGGCTCATACTTAATTGCCGCAATAATAATACCGCTTAAAATTGTTGAAATATTGTTTGTAATAAGGGTGATGTAACCCATAGCGGCACTCATCATACCCTCATTTCTGATACCTGTTTTCCATTCAACATAATCGTACATATCGCCCTGTAAAGCAGTACCGCAATAACGCTGAACGCTGTTCATAGCACCTGCAAGAGTAAGGAAAACTACGATTATAACAAGGTTAACAATGTGGTTATCTGTGGGCTTATAGCCTATAAAATACATTATAAGATATACAACACCACAGTAACCGTAACTTAAAACCGAAAGGTTTTTAAGTCCGATTTTCTTTGTAAGTTTTGTTGCAAAGGGAAGAACAAAATAACTGGGTAAACCTGTGAAAAGACCCGAAATAGCGGCATTTGAAAGTTTACCTGTACAGTTGAGCCAGAAATAGTTTGCAACGCTCTGACCTGTGCCCTTACCCATACCGAAGAAGTTCTTTGCCATAAGAACCCACATAGGACGGCAAGATGCAACCTGTTTAACGGATTTCCAGACACTTGTACTGTTCATCTCTTCTCTTGAAGCAAGGGGAACGCGTTCCCTCAAACTGAAGAATCCGAAAACTCTGAAAATTATAACCAACATAATAAATACTATCGCGCCGCCTAAATAAATACTTCGCGTAGGAATGGTTCGCGGTAAATAGTCAACAAAGAACGGGAACAATGACGGCAACCACACGCCGAAAAGGTCTACGTATGTATCTGCGGCAATAAGTTTGTTACGTTCATTTACGTTAGGCGTAAGATTATATAAAACGGCCTGATATGCAGGGGTGTAGAATGAGCCTGCAATAGAGCCTACATACCTTATAACAAGGAACCATATAAACAATGCCGCCTGTGAAAGTCCGTCGGGAAGTAAATACGGCATAGCAGCCGAAAAAATCCAGAAAGGAAGTGTAAGAACAAGGTAGGGTCGAACTCTTCCCCAACGGGTACGTGTTCTGTCAAGAATGGGACCCGAAATAGCGTTATCAAAAGTATCTACAATACTGCAGAAAGACTGTGCAACGCTAAGTGTAATAGGGCTGACGTGCTGGAAAGTTGTAGTATAAAAGAACTCGTTATTACCGTTAAAGGTTTCCCAGTTCTTATCACCGATACCCGAAATTATGTAAGCCGCCATTTCGCGAGGGCCTAGATACTCCTTATCCTGCTGACGTCTTTGTCTTTCTATATCTTCTTCGGTTACTTGGGGTTCAACATAAACTTCTTTTGTTTTCTCCGCCACAGATACACCGCCTTTCACTATTTATAATCTACATTTTAACACAATATTGTTTATAACTCAATAAATTTTTCTATCTCTCTTTTGAGCCTTGCAACAGGAAGTCCCACTACGTTATAGTAATCGCCGTTTATTCCTTTTACAAGAAGCCCCGCTTTACCTTGAATTGCGTAACCGCCGGCTTTGTCATAGGGCTCAGAGGTTGAGATATATTCTTCTATTTCTCTTTCTTTCAAATCATAAAAATCAACATCGGTTTTTTCGCTGAACGTTATTTCTTTACCGTTTTTGGAAATGGTAACACCTGTATAAACCTGATGGGTTTTACCGCTTAAAAGTTTCATCATACGGCGGGCATCCTCTTTATCCGCAGGTTTCCCGAGAATTTTATCGTCTACGGCTACAACCGTATCTGCGGATATTATAAGGTCGTTTTTATCTGAGATTTTTTGCACCGCATCATTTTTGATTTTTGAAAGATATTCTACCGCTTCGCGAGCGCCTGTATTTTCGGGAAGTGTTTCGTCACAATCCGCAGGGCAAACAGTGACATTTTCACCGATATATGCAATAAGTTCTTTTCTTCTGGGCGAAGCGGATGCAAGAATTATTTTTTCTTTAATCATATTTTCACCAATTCAATGCTTTGCACATAGTTTTAAGAGTATTAAGACCCCACTTGCAAGCAAGTAAAGCATCTTCGTGTCCCTCAAATTCAAGGGTAATATAGCCGTTGTAACCGCTATCTTTAATAATATTAAGAACCTGGAAAACAGGCACTTCACCATGGCCGAGAACTGCTCCGCGTAGATAATTTCCGCCTCTTGATTTAAAGAAACCGTCACAGGGAGGGAAAGCATTTCCGCTTTTTATATGGAAATCTTTTGCGTGAAGGTAGGATACAAAAGGTGCAAGTCTGCTGACAGCATTTACGGGGTTTTCGTCTGCACAAAGGAAGTTACCCATATCAATAAGCGCACCGAAGTTTTTGTGGGAAACGCCTGTTATTATTCTTTCAACCCTGTCGCTGTCCTGACAAAAATAGCCGTGATTTTCAATCATTGTTCTTATGCCTTTCTCTTCGGCATACTCTGTAACGGCTTTGTACCCCTCTATAATTCGGGGTAATGCCTGCTCGAAACCTTTATACTTTTTATCTTCATCTTTATAACCGCCTGTGGCATCGTGGCGCATACCTTTAACGCCCAGCATAACAGCAACGTCTACTTCTTTTTTAAGTCGCCCGATTTCTTCTTGGAGATTACCGTCACTGCCGTAAATGAAATCTGCACCCACTGAATACTGTACAGGTTCAATGCCTACTCTTTCGCATTCTTCTTTAAGTTCTTTGGCATAAAGGAGTTTATCCGTACCCTCGGGAGTATGAATTTCCGCAAATTCAATTCCGTCAAAACCTAATTCCTTTGCAACGGAAATAAGTTCTTTTTCTGTTTTTTCGCCTTTGTTCACAAGGGAAGAAAGACTGTAACTGCTGACTGCAAACTTCATTTTAAAAATCCTTTCCATTATTTTATCATTGCGGCTAAGCCCTTTGAGTATTATGATAATAGAGTATCATAACATTCAAAGGAGGCGATGTGTTTGAAAATTGAAGCAGACGGAGAAGAAAAAATCACCGTAACCCTCAGCGATGAGGATATGCACGAACTTGATATAACCTATGATGAAATGGATTATTCAAACATTGAAACACGCCGTGTAATATGGACAATTCTTGACGAAGCAAAGCGTGTTTTAGGTAAACCCATAAATACCGACGGCAGACTTCTTGTTCAGGTTTCGCCCGCTGACGACGGCGGTTGCCTTATGCTTTTTACACAAATGCCGTTACTCGAAAACAAGAGTAAAAAAAGACTCATTATGAAAAAGGACGCCGAACCGCTATTGTTCCGCGCCTTTGATTCAAATGCCTTCGTGGATAGCCTTGCTCTTCTCAAAAAGGCATCACAAATGCTGAAATCCTTTGAGCCGTTTGAACTTCGCAATAAATTTTACATTATCATCCATCCGAAACCCACGTTTTCCGAAAACATAGAGTTTTCATTGTGTGAGTTCGGTGAATCTCAAGTCGGTAACAAAAAAGGTGTTTCGGAACTTTACGAATACGGTAAGCCTTTATTATCTGAGGGATGAAATTGCTGAGGCTGTGTCCTCTGCTCCGAAAATATAACTTCCGGAAACAAGAACATCCGCACCGGCTTCAACACATAATTTTGCGGTTTCGGGAACTATACCACCGTCAACCTGAATCATAAGTTTCGGGTTTACTTCCTCCGCTTTTTCTCTGATAACTTTTATTTTTGAAAGCATATCACTCATAAAAGACTGTCCGCCAAAACCGGGTTCAACAGTCATAACAAGCACCATTGCAATTTTAGAAAGGTACGGAAAAACTACCTCTGCATCGGTGCCAGGTTTAAGTACAAGTGCAGGTTTAACCCCTGCACTTATTATTTTATCAATAGTTTCTCCTATGTCGCTGTTGCTCTCAACGTGGAACGCAATTAAATCCGCACCGCTTGAAGCAAAAGAGTCGATATAATCATAAGGATTACTGATCATAAGGTGGCAGTCGAGAAACATATCAGTTGATTTTCTTATGGATTTAACAACAGGTGGGCCTATTGAAATATTGGGCACAAAATGACCGTCCATAACATCAACGTGAAGCATATCTGCACCACCGAGTTTAACTTTTTCGATTTCACTTTTCAGCGAAGCATAGTCCGCAGAAAGTATGGAGGGAGAAATTTTTATATCATTTTTAAATTCCATCTATTGCTTCCCCTTTCAAAATCGCCAAAGCAATTTTTCTGTCCTTTGCTATTTGTTCACTTAATTCATCAAGAGAAGAAAACTGCATTTCCCCTCTTATTTTTTCAACAAGAAAAACTTCAGGACATTTTCCGTAAAGGTCGCCCTCAAACCCAACTATATTGGTTTCACTGCGTTTTTCACTGTTTCCGATAGTAGGTCTTATTCCGATATTTGTTACCGACGGATACTTTTTGCCGTCAACAACCGTAAACGATGCATACACACCGTACTGCGGTACAGAGAAATTCTCGCTAAAAAACTGATTTATAGTGGGCGAACCTAAAATTCTGCCCCTTTCATCACCGTGAAGAACTTCAAAATTGTAAGAAAAGTATCTTCCAAGCATTGCTTTTACGGATTTCATATCGCCATCGCGTAAAGCCTTTCGTATCCTTGTGGAACTTACAGGTTCATTTTCATACTCAACGGCATCAACAACCGTAAGTTTTATTTCCCTTTCGGCACAGAGTCTTAAAAGGGTATCGGATGTTCCCTCCGCATTTTTGCCGAAACGGTAATTAAATCCGCAAGCAAGGGATTTTGCATTATATTTTTTTATTAAAACATTATCAACGAAATCTTCCGGAGAAAGTTCACAAATCTCCGAAAATTCTAAATACTGCGGTGTTACGCCCCACTCTTCAAGAACACTCTTTTCTTTGCTTTCGGTAATGAGTACTCCCGGGTTTTCACCTTTCAGGTCAACCTGTGGGTGATGGGTAAACATCAGCGCAATTTTTCGTTGATATTCAGTTTTTTCTGCGGTAATTACCGCCTTATGACCGATATGTAATCCGTCAAAAGTGCCCAACGCAACAAATGCGCCGCATAAACCTTCTGTCATAATCATCTTCCGTTATAAATTGTTATATACTCTTTTAACTTTTAAACTGTCACTGCCCTCGGAAAATTCGCCCAAACCTAAAAACTGATTTAAACCGTACACACGGTAAAGACCGAAAGACTTAAGACCTTTTACTCTTTGGCTCATTAAATCACCGCCGTTTTTAAAGCGAACTGCCTGTTTCTCAGTAACAGTAACCGCAGGATAGCACTCAAGAAGTTTATCAACAGAAATAAGTGCTTTTTCAATATTACCGCTTTCCTGCAAGGCGGTAAGTTCTTCTAAAGTGTAGCAGTCTTTTAAATCCACTCCGCAAGCGTAAGTACGAAGAAGCGAAGTCATTGTGGCTCCCGTACCCAACACGTCACCTATATCGCTTATAAGTGTGCGTATGTAAGTACCTGCGGAACATTCACAGTAAAGAGAAAACTCACCGTTTTCTCCCTCCTCTAAAATCAACTCGTAAATTTCGCACTTTCTGGGTGTTCTTTCAACTTCTTTGCCTTGCCTTGCAAGTTCATAAAGTCGCACACCGTCTTTTTTCAGAGCAGAATACATAGGCGGAAGTTGCATAATTTCGCCTATGAAATTTTCACTCGCCTTTAAAACTTCCCCGAAAGTCACTTTCTTTTCGCAAGTTTCAAGCACAGTTCCCCAAATATCAAGGGTATCTGTTCTCAGCCCTGTTTTAAAAGTTGCTTTATATGCTTTTTTATGGGTTGGTAAAAGTTCAATGAAACGGGTAGCACCGCCCAACGCAACAGGAAGAACGCCTGTTGCATTAGGGTCCAATGTTCCTGTATGACCCGCTTTCTTTTCACCGACAATTCGTCTGACTTTACTTACCGCAAAGAAAGACGTTATGTTTTCACCTTTGTAAAGAGGTATTATTCCCGTCATTTTGAAATACCGTCCAAAGATATTTTTATGGAATCAAGAAGTTTTTGCTTTCCTTCTTCATAAGTTTCCCTGAAACTACTGCCTGCGGCACCCTTGTGACCGCCGCCACCGAGCCTTGCGCAAATTTCAGCAGCATCAATGCCGTCCTCAGTACGTACCGATATACCGAAAGAGCCGTCTTTTTTCTCTTTGATAACAGCACCTACAAGAACACCCTCAATCTGTCGGGGAAGCGCAGTAATAGGATAACATTCATGTTCATTTGAACCGCTTTTTTTATACATATCCTGTGTAACCGTGATAATGGCGCATTTTCCGTCAAAATGATATTCAAGAGTTTCTCTTGCTATCATTTCCAGACGCAAAGAACTTTTTGACTTGGTTTCAAACATAAGTTTGTTTATTTTTTTAGAATCAACGCCCTGCTCCATAAGTTCCGCAGCAACACGGAACACAGAGGGTGTAACGTTCTGATACCTGAAACAGCCTGTATCTGTGGAAATGCCTGTATAAATACAGTTTCTTATATACTGGTTAAGTTCAACGCCCATTAAAACGGCAAGTTCATAAATAATTTCGCAAGCCGCTGCTCTGTCCTCAACAAAATTGTTTTTTGCATAGAAAGTATTGGACATATGGTGGTCTATACACAAGTCGATTTTATCTTTGTATTCCTCCGCTATGTTACCGAGAAGTTTCAAATCAGCCACATCAACCGCTATAACAAAGGGATTTTTAACTTCATCCGCAGAAAAGCCCTCAGTCATATAACTGAAATCCGCAGTAACTTCGTCACTGCAAAGGAATGCTCTTTTTTTGCCCAGTATTTTAAGTATTTCACAAAGTGCAAAAGCACACCCCAAAGTATCACCGTCGGGATGTTCGTGAGAGAGAACGAGAAATTCCCCGTTCTCTCTTATAAGTTTTACACATTCATTTTTATCAATAACCATAATACACCTAAGGTGACGGGCGAATAAAAATTATTCGCCGTCAGATTCCGAGGAAAGTTCCTCTAATTTTTTAACTATACTCATACCGTATTCGATAGAGTCATCTGCAACAAATCTCATTTCGGGTGTTTTGCGAAGACCGAGCCTTTTGCCCACTTCACGCCTTATAAGACCTGTTGCACCTGTGAGAGCCTTTGCCGCTGCTTTAGCGACCTCAATACCCTCAACTGCGCTGACGTACACCTTCACATAAGATGAATCAGATGCTACTTCAGCACGGGCAACGCTGATAAGATGGTCGGAAATGCGAGGGTCTTTCAACTCTCTTACGATAGTTGCAATCTCGCGTCTTATATCCTCAGCGGTTCTGTTTTGTTTATAAGTGCCCATAAATTCTCCTATTAGTCTTTATACTCCTCAATGATGTATGCTTCGAGGATATCGCCCTCTTTAATGTCGTTGAATTTCTGAAGACCGATACCGCATTCGTAACCTGTGGCAACTTCTCTCTGGTCATCTTTGAAACGTTTGAGTGAAGCGATTTCATCTTCAAATATAACAATACCGTCGCGTACAACACGGATTTTTGAGTTTCTTGTAATTTTACCGTCAATAACGTAACTACCTGCAATAGTACCTGCACTTGAAAGTTTAAATACGTTTCTGACTTCTGCTTTACCCATTTCAACATCGCGGAATTTGGGTGCAAGCATACCTTTGATAGCAGCCTCAACTTCTTCGATGCAGTCATAGATAACTCTGTACATTCTCATTTCAACCTTGTCGCGTTCTGCGTGTGTTTCTGCAACAGGGTCGGGACGAACGTTAAAGCCGACAATAAGTGCGTTGGAAGCGTTAGCGAGCATAACGTCGGATTCGTTAACCGCACCTACGCCACCGTGGATAACCTTAACTCTGACTTCTTCATTTGAAAGTTTTTCAAGGCTCTGGCGAACTGCCTCAACTGAACCCTGTACGTCTGCTTTAACGATGATATTAAGGTCTTTAAGTGAGCCTTCGTTAATTGAGTCGAACAAGTTATCAAGTGTAACCTTCTGCATTGAACGGAACTCTTCTTCTTTCTGAGTTCTCTTTCTCTGTTCAACAAGTTCACGTGCAAGTTTTTCATCGGATACGCAGTCGAACTGGTCACCGCCGATGGGAACTTCTGCAAGACCTGTAATTTCAACAGGAACAGAAGGACCTGCTTCATCAACTTTTCTGCCCTTATCGTCTGTCATAACACGAACTCTACCGACAGCAGTACCTGCAACGATAATATCACCGGATTTAACAGTACCGTTCTGAACAAGAAGTGTTGCAACAGGACCGCGGCCCTTGTCAAGTCTTGCTTCAATAACAATACCTTTACCTGCACGGTTGGGGTTAGCCTTAAGTTCTTTCATTTCAGCAACAAGAAGAACGGATTCAAGAAGTGTATCAATATTCATTCTTGTTTTTGCAGAAACAGGAACACAGATTACGTCGCCGCCCCATTCTTCAGGAATGAGTTCATGCTCTGTAAGTTGCTGCATAATTTTATCGGGAGAAGCATCGGGTTTATCCATTTTGTTAATAGCAACAACAACGGAAACACCTGCTGCTTTTGCGTGGTTAATCGCTTCAATTGTCTGAGGCATAATACCGTCATCAGCAGCAACAACGAGTATAGCAATATCTGTTGCCATAGCACCGCGGGCACGCATAGCAGTAAAGGCTGCGTGGCCGGGAGTATCAAGGAAAGTAATATCCTGACCGTTAAGGTGTACTCTGTATGCACCTAAGTGCTGAGTAATACCGCCTGCTTCTGTTTCTGTAACGGAAGTGTTCTTGATAGCATCAAGAAGTGATGTTTTACCGTGGTCAACGTGACCCATAACACAAACAACGGGGCTTCTGGGAAGAAGGTCGCTTTCGTTATCTTCGTGGTCGTCGATAATTCTGTCTTCGATAGTGATAACAACTTCCTTTTTAACCTTTGCACCGAGTTCTGTTGCAACTATTTCCGCTGTATCGAAGTCGATTACCTGGTTAACGGTAGCCATCATACCTAATGAGAAGAGTTTCTTAATAACTTCCGCAGCAGTTCTCTTGAGCATTGCCGCAAGCTCACCTACGGTGATTTCTTCGGGTACTGTGATTACAAGAGTTTTCTTTGCTCTTTCTGCTTCGATTCTCTTTAATCTTTCTGCTTCGCTCTCTTTACGTTTTGAGCGCATACCCTGCTGTTTTCTGTACTGCTGACTCTTCTGTTTTAACTTCTGCTTTGTCTGAACATTATCGTTGATAGAGTGAACGGGAGCAATATTTTCATACTTCTCGTTGTATTTATCAAGTTGAACGTCTTCGGCTCTTGTGTCGATAGTACGTCTTTCACCCTTTGTTCTTGACTGCATGGGACCGTCTTTTTTCTTCTCGTTCTTTTTAAAGGGATTAAGAGAACTTTCGCCGTGTTTTTTCTGTGCAGGCTGTTCAGATTTCTTTTCTTCTGCCTTTTTATTGTCGCCCTTCTTATTATTAGCCTTTTCGTTCTGTTTTTTGGGAGCCTCGTCGCGTTTTTCCTGTTTCTTTTCAGGTGCAGATTTTTTCTCTTCTTTCTTTTCTGCTGCCTTTTTCTCAGGTGCTTTCTTATGAGGTTCTTTTTTCTCTGCCTTTTCGGGCTTCTTTTCTTCTTTCTTCTGCATAGCGAAGAAAGCATCAAAACTGTTTACGGAGTTCTCCTGTGTAAGAACGTCAAAAAGCACGTCAAGTTCCTTGGTGTCAAGGGCTGTCTGTGATTTTTTGGGTTCCTCAAAATATTTACCGAGAACTTCTGTAATATCTTTATTCTGTAAACCGAAGTCTTTAGCGACTTCATTAACTTTATATTTAGTTATCATCTTATTCCTCCCCGAATTTTTGAAGTAGTTTTGTTGCAAATCCGGTATCCGTCACGGAAAAAACTGCTGATTTTCTTCCGATACCTGCGCCAAAATCGTCCATTGTACAAGCGGTGCGCAAAACCGGAATATTTTTTCCGTTATAAGTACACGCGTGGCGCATTTCCCTTTCAAGTCTTTCGGAAGCATCCGAAGAAAGAAAGACCAACTGCGCTTTAGATGAAATTATTGATTCCTTGACTACATCGTGACCGCATAAAAGCATACCTGCTTTACGGCAAAGCCCTAAGAATCCCATTACATCTTTTATATTCAATTTTGCCACAGTCCTTTCAACTTAGTTGAGTTCCTTTGCCATTGCGTCATAAACGCTGTCGGGAATCTGTGTTTCAAGGGCACGTTCAAGGCGTTTTCCTTTGCGCGCTTTATCGAAACAATTTTTATCAGGGCAAATATATGCGCCTCTGCCCGACTTTTTGCCTGTTAAATCAAGACTAATTTCGCCTTCGGGACTTTTGACTGCACGGATAAGTTCCTTTTTAGGTTTCATCTCGTTGCAACCAAGGCATTTTCTCATTGGTATTTTTTTCTCTGCCATATTTACCTCACGAATTTTGAGGGATATAGAAACCGCTTTCGGGTTTAATATCTATCTTCCAGCCTGTAAGTCTTGCTGCAAGACGTGCATTCTGACCCTTGTTACCGATAGCAAGTGAAAGTTGTGTATCGGGCACTGTTACGTGGCAAGCATTTTCTTTTTCTTCGTCGATTTCTACAAGAAGTACGTCTGCGGGAGCAAGTGCTGCTGCAATGTATTTCTGAGGATCTTCATCGTAAACTACGATGTCGATTTTTTCGCCACCCAAAGATTCAACGATAGTACCTACTCTTGTACCCTTAGGACCGATACAAGCACCGATGGGATCTACGTTTTCATCCTTTGAGAAAACCGCGATTTTTGTTCTTGAGCCTGCTTCACGTGCAACAGACTTAATTTCAACTATACCGTCGTAAATTTCGGGAACTTCAGTTTCGAAAAGTCTTTTTACAAGACCTGAATGAGTTCTTGAAATCATAGCCTTGGGACCTTTGGGTGTGTCCTTAACGCCTTCAATATAAACTTTAACAAGTTGACCCTCTGTAAGAACTTCATCGGGAATCTGTCTTGATTTGGGGAGAACAACTACTGCCTTACCGATTTCAAGAGTTGCATTACCTGTCTGGGGGTCAACACTCTGAACTTTACCTGTAACGAGTTCTTTCTGCTTTGACTCGAACTCTCTGAGCATAAGTCCTCTTTCAGCGTCGTGAATGTCACCGCGGATAACGTTCTTTGCAGTTGTTGCGGCAATTCTGCCGAACTGCTTTGTTTCAAGCGGAATTTCAACAATATCGCCAACAAGAGCGTTTTTGCTGTATTTCTTTGCTTCTTCGGGAAGAATCTCTGTGAAATTATTTTCGATTTCTTCCACAACTGTTTTTCTGAGGTATACTCTTAATTCGCTTTTTTCGGGATTGCAGTCAACAAAAACAACATCTTCGCCGCCGTACTCTTTTCTGACGGATGTTATAATTGCTGCACAAACTTTTTCGAGAAGATAATCTGCAGGGATTCCTCGCTCCTGTTCGAGCAACTTAATTGCCTCGAAAAATTCTTTGTTCTGATTGGTGGGCTTTGCCGCTTTTCTAGCCATTTTTCTTACCATTCCTTTCGATATATAAACTAAATTATTATTTCCTTAATTAAAAACTAAAGTCATCAAGTTTAACAAACGCAATCTCCTTCTTCTCTGCGGTCATTGTATTCTCTTCATCAAAGGCGATAGTTACCTCGCCGTTTTCGCCGTAGTCAACAAGCACGCCTTTAAATTCGCGTTTGCCGTCACAAGGCCTGATGAGTCTTACAATAACCTTTTCGCCCATAGCATAATCAAAATGGAAAGGGCGAGTGAGTTTTCTTTCAATTCCGGGTGATGAAACCTGGAGGTTATACTGACGGTCGATAGGGTCTGCCTCGTCAAGAGGACCGTCAAGAGCGTGGCTCATATTAACGCAATCGTCAATGCCTATGCCATCCTCTTTATCGATAAAAATTTTAAGGTAATAGTTTGCTCCCTCTTTTTCAAAGCAAACATCCCAAAGGATAAGACCTAATTCCTCAGCAATGGGTTCGGCTATATCCCAAACAAGTGAAACTGTGTTCTTTGCCAAATCAGCACCTCTTTTATTTAATTCATTTAAACTTATTATAGGTTTTTAAACAATAAATATGAGAGCAGGTTGCCCTGCTCTCACTCATGTTTCTATTCTTACAATGGAAATATAACACATTACATAAAATTTTGCAAGCATTTTCGTAAAAAATATCTTAATATTGTAAAGATTTTTAAAATATGATATATTTTTATTGAAAAAACCTATAATAAAAATATCATATACATCATCGGAGGTGGTTTTGAATGTCAAAAATTATCGTAGCAGGTGCAGGCCACGGCGGTGTAGTTGCCGCAATAAAACTTGCAAAAGCCGGTCACGAGGTAATAATTTTTGAAAAAAGCCGTCAAGAATCTCTCGGTCTTCCTCAAAGCGATGTTGTTGAAAAAGAGGCTTTCGTTTATGCGGATATACCTATTCCCGACGAATGTAAAACGGTACGCAACGAAATCACCTTTATACCCCTTGAAAGCGACGTTTCCCGCTTTACCTTGCCTGCCACCGAGGAAGAATCAATTTTAATAAACAGAAAAGTACTTATAACATATTTACTGTCTTTAGCAAAAGAAGCAGGAGCAGAGATTTTTTACGGTACAGAAATCATTAAGCCCATTATTTTAGGTAACCGAGTTTGCGGTGTTAGAACACGCGAGCAAGAATTTTACTGCGACCTTGTGATAGATGCTTGCGGTGTTTACTCCCCTTTAAGAATGAATCTTCCCGAATATATGTGTGTTAACAGAGAAATTAAAAAATACGATATTGTTCACACATACAGAGCATATTTTAATAAATTGCCCAATGTCCCCGACCCCGAAACCACCTACAATATTTATGTTCGCGATAACGGTTCGGTTGGCTTTTCGTGGCTTGTTACAGAGGAAGATCGCATCGATGCCCTCATAGGAAGATTTCACGAACTTGACGACAAAGAAACCTTGGAAATTCTCAGAGGACTTCACGAAGAAAATGCCCATATGGGCACTGAACTTGTAGAGGGTGGCAGTTTTATGCCCATACCCGTTTGCCAACCCCTTGCGGTTTTGGTGGCTGACGGTTATGCGGCTATCGGTGACAGCGCTTTTATGACATACTCCATAAAAGGCTCCGGTATTGCATATTGTATAAGAGCAGGCGTTATGCTCGCCGACTGCGTTATAAATGATACGCAAGGTTTTTATGATGCAGAACACCTGTGGGAATACGAAAAAAGATTTTTTAAAGAAATCGGTTTTTCTGCTTGCAGAATTGCTATTGTAAAGAATCTTTTGCACTATATGACCGCAGAACAACTTAACGATTTATTTAAACAAAACATTGTTACTACTGACGAAGTTGCCAAAGTAATGGAAGAAAAATTCGATGCAATTCTCACCGCAAAAGGTTTTGCAACAGTTAAGGATAAAGTCCGCCTTGTGCGTGACAACCCATTATTGAAAGAAATGTTTACGAACATCGCCGTCTGGATAGGGCGTTTTACAGTCGCAGAAAGTTCTTTTCCGAATAAATATGACGCCGAAGATGTTCAGAAATGGAACGAACGGTATAATACATTCTTCGATTCCATAAGGGCGGAATGACAAAAAAATCACTCGGATTTGCCGAGTGATTTTTTATTTAAAACTTAAAACGCAATTTTTTCTTCGATATATTTCTCGAGTTCTGCAATGGGAAGTCTTACTTGTTCCATTGTATCTCTGTCACGGACTGTTACGCAACCGTCTTCAACGCTGTCGAAGTCGTAGGTGATGCAGAAAGGTGTACCGATTTCGTCCTGACGGCGATATCTTTTACCGATAGAGCCTGCATCGTCATATTCAACATTGAATTTCTTTGAAAGTGCTGTGAAAACTTCTGTTGCCTGTTCATTAAGTTTCTTTGAAAGAGGGAGAACTGCACACTTGAAAGGTGCAAGTGTGGGATGAAGACGGAGAACAACACGGGTATCGTTCTTTTCAGCATCAACAACCTCTTCATCATAAGCCTCTGTGAGAATTGTAAGGAAGAGTCTTTCAACACCGAGAGAGGGCTCAATAACGTAGGGAATATATCTCTCATTTGTTTCGGGGTCAAAATAATCAAGGCTCTTACCCGATGTGTTTATATGCTGAGTAAGGTCGTAGTCAGTTCTGTCTGCAACGCCCCAGAGTTCGCCCCAACCGAAGGGGAAAAGGTACTCAAAGTCTGTTGTAGCCTTTGAATAGAAGCAAAGTTCTTCGGGATCATGGTCGCGGAGTCTGAGATTTTCTTCCTTAATCCCGAGAGAGTAGAGCCAATCACGGCAGAAACCGCGCCAATATTCAAACCACTGGAGGTCTGTACCGGGTTTGCAGAAGAATTCAAGTTCCATCTGTTCAAATTCTCTTACGCGGAAAATGAAGTTACCGGGAGTGATTTCGTTACGGAATGATTTACCTATCTGTGCAACACCGAAAGGAACTTTCTTTCTTGTTGTGCGCTGAATGTTAGCAAAGTTTACGAAAATACCCTGTGCAGTTTCGGGACGGAGATAAAGTTCGTTTTTACTGTCCTCAGTAACACCCTGGAATGTTTTAAACATAAGGTTAAACTGACGAATATCCGTAAAGTTATGTTTACCGCACTGAGGGCAAGCAATAGCCTTTTCTTTGATGTATTCCATCATCTGTTCGTTTGACCAACCTGCAACATTAGTGCCGTCAAAATCTTCAATAAGGTTATCTGCTCTGTGGCGGGTTTTACACTCACGGCAGTCCATAAGAGGATCGGAGAAACCGCCAAGGTGACCTGAAGCAACCCAAGTCTGAGGATTCATAAGAATTGCGCTGTCAAGACCTACGTTGTAGGGGTTTTCCTGAATAAACTTTTTGCGCCATGCGTTTTTGATGTTTGTTTTAAGTTCAACACCTAAGGGTCCGTAATCCCAAGTGTTTGCAAGACCGCCGTAAATTTCGCTGCCTGCATACACAAAACCTCTGCCTTTGCAAAGGGCAACGAGTTTTTCCATAGATTTCTCTGTGTTTTTCATAATCTTAGTTCCTTTCAAATGAAAGTGTTTTCTGAATATCAAGTTGAAATTATAACACAGTTTTTCCCAATAATCAACATTTTGCACAAAATTATATATAAATTATTGTATTCTTTGTTATGGTACACTTGATAGGTGACAAATAAAAAAGAAAAAACAACTCAAATATGATATGATGTTAATAACCACAAAAACGTCAAACATATAGGAGTTGAATTTTCAGTGATAAGTTTAACATCAAAAGCCCACTTTCGTC
>JAGAJB010000001.1 GCA_017626295.1 Clostridia bacterium
TAACTGCTCTTTACAAAGATTAACCAACTCACTGCTTTTGATTGGTTCGTGCTCCCACAAAATCAAACAAAAACGATATTCACTTTCAAATACTTTTGGTGTATCCACTATAATCACTCCTTACTCTAACATATTAGAGTTAGTTTGCAATTACACTCTAACATATTAGAGTTAGGTTGTCAATACTATTCATAAAAAATTTGCATATGCATAGACATACGTTATACTTTTGCTATTTTTTTAATTACAACCAAAAATCATTTATATTTCACAGAAAATGTAGTAAGATAATAAGCAAGTTAATTGGAGTGTTTTTATGTCAGGTTACACACCGCCATACGAGATTACAGATAAAATTCTGAGCCTTGTTGCATCAATTTCAGAAAAAATCGGAAGGGTTACAGAACGCAGTAATCTTGACACAAAGCCACAAAACCATTGAGAAAAAATCACCTCACTCCTGCAATCAGTGATGGGTTTGTTATTATGACTCACCCTTATAAACCAAACAGCCGAAATCAGCGTATATTAAAAAAGCAGGTTAACGTTTGTTATCTGAAACAATTTGACGGTAATCGACTTGATACCCTTAAAAGATACTCTCCCCCGACAGTCAGGCTGTCGAGGGAGAGTACCTATATTTGAATGGTGGGAATGGATAATTTATTTTAAAACAGAAATTGCATCGGAGATAGTTTTTTCAAAAGCTTCTCTGCCGTATTTATCAACCTCTGCTTTGTTTTTTTCACCGTGGGTAAGGCAACCTGCACCGCCGATACATCCGCCGACACATGCCATACCTTCAATGAAGTTTGCCTGAAGTGCATTCTTGCTTTTCTTAAGAAGTGCAATTCTGCATTCTTCAATACCGTCGCAAGAAACGGGATTAAACTCAAAATCTGTTATATTCTGTTCTTTAATTGCCTGAGTTACAGCATCAGTAAGACCACCGCTACGAGCAAAAATTCTGCCGAAATATGAGGCATTGTCAAGCACATCTTCTTCAAGAGTTGTTATGTCAATATCACGGCTGTCAAAAAGAGCCTGCAATTCTTCAAAGGTTAAAACCGCATCAACATAAGGCTTTGCGCTTTCAAGTTGTGCTTCTGCCTTTTTAGCAGTACAAGGTCCTATAAAAATCGTTTTTGCATTTTCGTCTGTTTCTTTTATGTGTTTTGAAATCTCGACCATTGGTGAACAGTTATGAGAAATCAAAGGAACTAAATCAGGGAATGAAGATTTAATATAAGAAACAAATGCGGGACAGCAGGAACTTGTAAGGAAACCTTTTTCGGTTAATTCCTTTGCTTCGCTCATTGCAACCATATCTGCACCTAAAGCCGCTTCAACAACTGTGTGGAAGCCCATCTTTTTAAGACCTGTTATAACCTGACCCAATTTAGCATAAGCGAACTGACTTGAAATTGAAGGAGCAACAACTGCATAAAGTTTGTAGTTTCTGCCTTGTTCACTTTTCTTAATAAGGTCAACAACGTTGAGGATATATGATTTATCTGAAATTGCACCGAAGGGACACTGATAAACACAAGCACCGCAAGCGGTACATTTATCGTTATCAATAGATGCGGCATTATCGTCATTTATTGAGATAGCCTTCACCTTACAGGCAATCTGACAAGGTCTTTTGCGGTTAACAATTGCAGAATAAGGGCATACCTTTGCACATTGACCGCACTCAACACATTTTGATTTATCAATATGAGCAACGTGATTATGGTCAAATGAAATTGCACCGCGTTTACATACATCTTCACAACGGTGGGCAAGACAACCTCTGCAAGAGTCTGTTACTTCATAGCCTGCAGCAGGACATTCATCACAAGCAATATCAATAACCTCTATCACATTTGGATTTTCAGGGTCACCGCCCATAGCGATTTTAACACGTTCAGAAAGAATGGCACGTTCTTTATAAACGCAACAACGCATTGTGGAGGTTTTACCGGGAACTATTTTTTTAGGTATGTCAATGAGGTTTTCGAGAAGTGTATCATTCCACGCTTCTCTTGCAACCTCTCTTAATACCTTGTATTTAAGATATTGTACTTTTGTATCAAATTTTCTTATATTACTCATAATTAAAAATAACTCACTTTAATTCGTTTACCCATTTGTTTCAAACACTTTGAAAGTTCTTCCACAAGGTTCATTTTTATATTGAAGTTTATGGGAAGGTCCGGGTTCTGATGGGCAGGGTTAATTGCTCTACCCACATAAAAGTTTATATCTGTTGCTTCTTCAAAAAGCAAACGGCTTATACGTGAAGCACCGTCCTTTTTGAAATTCCAATGCTCATAGTGTTTGTTTTCGCCAAGATAATCTTGTGCGTACTCTACAACTTTGTTGACCGTGATAACACCTTCTGTTACAAGGTCAACGCCCTCAATTTCTGCAACAGGCGGAATATCACTGCTTTCAAAATTAAGAGTCGGTTTTAGAGGCTTTCTCAAGAATTTTGATGCAATAGATGATGTTGTACCACCACAGATAATATGCTTTCCTTCTTTTGAGAAGAAAAGGCTCATCATTCTGTCTGCATCATCTCTGTTTGAGGGCGGTCCGAAAAGCATATTCATAGGAACTCTCTTACGGATTTTAACAACACAAGCAGTTGCGTCATCACCGGGCTTATGGTCATAAAGTTTATCACACTCATCAATGAGCATTGTTGATAAGTTCTTTGCAGTATAGCCAACAGGCGCCAATGTTTCCATAAATTTCGCAATATCCTCACGTTTCCAACCGAAGTTATAGGCTGTGCCTATACCTGCGTGAGGGCAACCGTCACTCATAGCAATAAAAATATCATTTTCCTGCAACTGAATAACCGACTTGAATATTTTCTTACCGCCTATATTCATTTCTGTTTTGGGATAGTCCCAATTACTTTCATTGCGGATTATTATGGTGTGTGGGTTATCGTACTGAATAAGTTCTGCAGTTTCATTATTCTTAAGATGAATAATGGTGAACGTGGAATAAGCAACGCCACGCACCGAACAAACAGGAAGAGTTGCAGCAATTGTTTCAACACATTCTTCCAAAGATAAACCCTCTGCAAGCATTGTTGAAATAATTTTAGATGTAAGTGTTGAAAGAATACTTGCTTTTACACCGCTACCAAGACCATCAGAAAGCACAACCACAGTTGAATCCTCATCGGGTTCAACTATATCAATATGATCTCCGCAAAGTTGTTCACCGTAATGATTTATACTTTTGTAACCGATATCTGCACATAAATCATTCATCAGAAATCGACTCCTTTAATTTTGCAAGTGCGATTTTTGTTTCTGCGGCAGTTTCACCTAAAAGTGAAGCAATCTCCTGAACAATTCGCATTTGCTTATCAACAACTTTATCGGCAACCTCAATTGTCTGACGGCTGATATTTTCTTTTCTCTCACGCTGTTCTTCTTCGGCAGTAACATCTCTCATAATACCGATAAGAAGATGTGAATCTCTGTCATAAACAACAGTCTGTTCAACATATCTTTTGTATTCTGCAAGATAAACTCTCTGGTTACTTACTCCCCTGCCTGTTTTCAACACATTCTCAAAAACTGTGGGGTCAAGAATACGGATAACATAATCGCCGAGAACATCAGAAGCATAACGTATGTTCATAATTTCTCTTGCGGCTTTATTTATCTGTTGAACCTCTAAATTCTCATTAAGAACAATAAGTCCGTTGGGTGAACTGTTAACAATAGTGTCTGAAAAACTTTCCGCCTTATCCTTTAAGAAAGGCAAACACATTGAAATTTCAGCCTTTCCCTGACAAATAGCCGCCGCTTTTTCACGGCAGGTATTGTAACCGCAAGAACCGCAATTAAGTTCCTGAGACGGTTTAAATTTACCCATCTGGCGAAGAACACTGTTGATTTCGATTTCAGAGGGTTGCGGATACCTGTGTTCAATATATTCAAACTGCTTTCTCAACTCTGCCGTTTTAGGTTGAGAAACCTCAAAATCCTTTTTACCTGCATAATTTGCGATGGTAAGGTAATCTGTAACGGTTTCTGCATGGTGATATTTTTCCATAACGGGGCCACCCATACAACTACCGACGCAGGCTGACATTTCAATAAAGCATTTGTGAACCTTTCCGCTTTCAATATCCCTGAGAGCCGCCATACAGTTTTCAACGCCGTCAAGGGCAAGGTATGTATAGTCGGGCGTGTCTTGTGCCATTGTTTTAAGAATACCGCCTGTTGTCGGGAAGAAACGGGCACGGCTGAAATCATCATTATCTTTTTCTGCCTCAAGTTCAATATTTTCATTCTTGAGCCAGTTTGTAAGTTCTTCAAATGTAAGAACTGCATCAACAATACCCTCATAATATTCTGCTTCGTCTTTTTTTGAAACGCAAGGTCCGATGAAAACTGTTTTTGCATCAGGGTAGCGTTGCTTTATATCCATACAGTGTGCCTGCATAGGTGAAACAACATCTGCAAGATACTCCAATTCTGCAGGAAAATGTTTCTGAATAAGCAAGTTTATGGAATGACAGCAGGATGTGATGATTATATCTCTGTCATCCTCTTTGAGCATTCTCTCATATTCGTTTTTAACAATTGTTGCACCGATAGCGGTTTCTTCAACATCATAAAAGCCGAGTTTTTTAAGGGCTTTTCTCATTGAATTTATTCCAACGCCATCGTAGTTCGCAATAAACGAGGGAGCAAGGCTCACTATAACCTTTTCCCTTGCCTGCAAAAATACTTTTACTTTTTCGGTTTCATCAACAATTTCTTTTGCATTCTGAGGACAAACAACAAAACACTGACCGCAGAGAATACACTCGTTTCCGATAATATGAGCCTGATTTCCCGAAAAGCGTATTGCCTTAACGGGACAATGGCGAATACATTTGTAACAGTTTTTACAGTTGGATTTTTTTAGTGTTAAACAATTAGGCATTTCCCGTTACACCCTTTCGATTTTTGTTAAAACGTTTTCCTTGAAAAATTCTTTAAAATTTTCTCTTGTAATACCGGTGTGAATATCATCATCTACCTGAACTGTTACGCCCACACGATTACACTTGCCGATACAAAAACTACCGGCAAGTGTTATTTCGTTTTCCAAATGATTTTCTTCAACGGCTTTCTGAAAAAGTTCAACAATCTCTGCAGAACCTTTCAAGTGGCACGAACTGCCAACACAAACCTGAATTATCATTTTATACTTTTCCTTTTACATTATCGTTGAAAAATTCTTCAACTGTTTCGGGTGTTACTGAGAAGAAAGCGTCGTCAACGGTTACACAAACGCCCTGCTGACATTTGCCCATACAAAATGTGCCTCCTAATTCGACTTTGTCACCTAAATTGTTTTCTTTAATAAGGTACTGAAGTTGTTCAACAACCTGACGAGAACCTTTAATATGGCAGGAACTACCGATACAAACTGTAACTTTCATTTCTTTAACTCCTTATCTGATTATTCGTAATCAACAACATTTACCCAAGAAAGAAGGAATTCTCTTTCTTTCTCATTGCCCTTAACTGACTGAGAAGCGGCGACAATGGGCATCCATTTCTGAACATACTGCTTTGCTGTATTGCTCTTTTGACAGAACAAATCAAGATATTTCTTAGCACCTTCAATATCACCGTTAAGCCAGAAAAGAAGATATGTTCTTGCGGCATCTGCAGAAGCATTACCCTGAGTAGCGTGAGACCAGTCGAGAATATATGCTGTGCCGTCTTCGGCAATAATTATATTTGAAGGGTTAAAGTCACCGTGGCAAACCTTGTTGTGCTTGGGCATACCTTCAAGTCTTGTGTGAAGGTCATAGCGTGTAGTTGCATCAAGTTCGGAAGAACTGATTTTACGGTTCATTTTATCTTTGAGTTTATTAAGAAGCGGACAAACCTTTGAGTGAACCTGGAGTTGAAGGTCAACAAGCATTTCGATATACTCGTCTTTCTTTTCTGTATCCTCATCCATAAGTTGCTGGAGAGTTTTACCCTTGATGTATTCTGAAACTATAGCCCATTTGCCTTCAACCATTGTTACTTCAACGATTTTAGGAATATTAAGACCTGTTTCTTCAATTCTTGCCTGATTTAATGCTTCGTTAAGAACATCTGCTTTTGAGTAATCCTCATCAAAAACCTTAACGCATTTATCACCGTCACGGTAAATAGTTTTATTATTTCTTACTGCAATAACTCTATCAAGTTTCATTTTTATTTCTCCCTTCTCTTACGCTTTTTTACCTTTTGTATAAGGTGTTTTAACTGCGTTTGCAGTCATACCTGTTGCGACATCTGCTGCTGTGGGCTTTGCTTTTTCTGTGAAATGTTTGCCATAGTAAGCATTGAGATACATTTCTTTGATTTCGCTCATAAGAGGATAACGGGGGTTAGCACCTGTACACTGGTCGTCAAATGCCTGTTCAACCATTTCGTCGAGATTTTCAAGGAACACTTTTTCATCAATTCCGTAATCTTTGATTGTGTTTTTGATGCCAACCGTTGCTTTAAGGTCGTTAATTGCTTTGATGAGATTTTCAAGTTTTTCGGTATCCGTTGTACCGCCAAGCCCGAG
This sequence comes from Clostridia bacterium, assembly GCA_017626295.1. GTDB lineage: Bacteria > Bacillota > Clostridia > Oscillospirales > Acutalibacteraceae > DTU089. The sequence goes on from JAGAJB010000001.1 coordinate 6,580, forward strand.
ATAATCAGCAATTTCTGCATAACGAGCGAGAGTGTGGGGATGGTCATACTGTGAGAATGTACCCATTTTTGCAGGTGCTTCACAAGCGTTGAAGCGAATAACCTCTTCAATCATAAGAGCGTTTGCTACACCGTGAGGAAGATGGTGGAAAGCACCGAGTTTATGTGCCATTGAGTGACAAATACCAAGGAAAGCATTTGCGAAAGCCATACCTGCCATTGTTGCGGCATTTGCCATTTTTTCTCTTGCTTCAATGTCTGTCTGACCGTTTTCATATGCACGAGGGAGATATTTGAATATGTTTTTGAGAGCCTGAAGTGCAAGACCGTCTGTATAATCTGTTGCAAGCATTGCAGCGTATGCTTCTACTGCGTGAGTTACTGCGTCAATACCGGAAGCCGCTGTAAGACCCTTAGGTGCTGACATATGAAAATCAGTATCAATGATTGCCATATTGGGAAGAAGTTCATAGTCTGCAAGAGGATATTTAACACCTGTCTGTTCATCAGTAATAACTGCGAAGGGTGTTACCTCAGAACCTGTACCTGCAGAGGTGGGAACTGCAATGAAGTATGCTTTTTCGCCCATTTTGGGGAATGTATAAACTCTCTTACGGATATCAATAAAGCGCATTGCCATATCCATAAAGTCTGCTTCGGGATGCTCATAAAGAACCCACATAATCTTTGCAGCGTCCATTGCGGAACCGCCGCCGAGAGCGATGATTGTATCGGGTTTGAATGCTGCCATCTGTGCTGCACCACTCTTTGCATTTTTAAGAGTGGGGTCGGGCTGAACGTCGAAGAATGTTGTGTGAGCAATACCCATTTCGTCAAGTTTGTCTGTAATGGGTTTTGTATAGCCGTTTTCATAAAGGAAGGTGTCTGTTACGATGAATGCTTTCTTTGCACCGCGAACTGTACGAAGCTCATCAAGAGCAACAGGAAGACAACCTTTCTTGATATAAACCTTTTCGGGTGCACGGAACCAAAGCATATTTTCCCTTCTTTCTGCAACTGTTTTGATATTTAAAAGGTGTTTAACACCAACGTTTTCGGATACTGAGTTACCGCCCCAGGAACCGCAACCGAGAGTAAGTGAGGGAGCGAGTTTGAAATTGTAAAGGTCACCGATACCGCCGTGTGATGAAGGTGTGTTAACAAGAATACGGCAGGTTTTCATTCTTGCAGCAAATTCATTAAGTTTTTCTGTTTCAGTTACTTCGTCAAGGTATACAGAAGAGGTATGACCGTAACCGCCGTCCGCAACAAGTTGTTCTGCTTTATCAAGTGCTTCTGAGAAAGAAGATGCCTTATACATTGCAAGAACGGGAGAAAGTTTTTCGTGAGCAAATTCTTCGCTGATATCAACACTTTCAACTTCACCGATAAGGATTTTTGTTCCTTCGGGAACAGTTACACCCGAAAGTTCTGCAATCTTCGCAGCAGGCTGACCAACGATTTTTGCATTAAGAGCGCCGTTAATGATGATTGTTTTTCTTACCTTTTCTGTTTCTGCGTCATTAAGGAAGTAACAACCGCGACTTGCAAACTCTGTTTTAACTGCTTCGTAGATACTTTCAAGGACGATAACTGACTGCTCGGAAGCGCAAATCATACCGTTATCAAATGTCTTTGAGTGAATAATTGAGTTAACCGCAAGAAGAAGGTCTGCAGATTCGTCAATAATTGCAGGTGTGTTACCTGCACCAACGCCGAGAGCAGGCTTGCCGCTGGAGTAAGCAGCTTTTACCATACCGGGACCACCTGTTGCAAGAATAATATCTGCTTCTTTCATTACTGTGTTTGTCATTTCAAGAGAAGGAACATCAATCCAGTCGATAATTCCTTCGGGAGCACCTGCCTGAACTGCTGCTTCAAGAACGAGCTTTGCAGCAGCGATTGTGCAGTTCTTTGCTCTGGGATGAGGAGAGATTATAATTGCATTTCTTGTTTTAAGAGCAAGAAGACATTTAAAAATTGCAGTTGATGTGGGATTGGTTGTGGGGATAACCGCGGCAACAACACCGATAGGCTCTGCAATCTTTTTTGTACCGAAAGCCTTGTCTTCTTCAATAACACCACAGGTCTTTGCATCTTTATATGCATTGTAGATATATTCGGAAGCATAGTTGTTTTTAATAACCTTATCTTCTACAATACCCATACCTGTTTCTTCAACAGCCATTTTTGCAAGGGGGATTCTTGCTTTGTTTGCGGCAGAAGCAGCTGCAAGGAAAATTTTATCTACCTGCTCCTGAGTGTAGGTGGCAAATTTCTTCTGCGCCTCTCTTGTGCGTTCAATGGCTTTCTGAAGCATTTCAACGCTGTCAACAATTTCGTAGTTCATGTCCATTTATATCCTCCTAATAATAATTACATTGTTGGGGTGGGCTTAGTTCACACTTCGCCCTTGTTAACTTTGTTATTATTTTAACAACCTTTATCGGATATTGGAATTCTTAAAACATATAAGCGGTATTATCAAAAATGATAACACCCAAAGGAATAAAAAACCGACTTGAGTACAATATACTCAAATCGGTAAAAAACATTGATACAGAATTTTATTTTTTCAGATGTTTTCTCTTGGATTCACACAAAGAAGTAATAAATTGGCGATCAATCTTTGTAAGCTTATATCCGTTTTTATAAATTAAAACGTCTTTATATACCTTCTTATTATCGCCACATTCCTTTTGAACCAAATTATATCGTTCAAGAAGACTTTGAGGTGCAGGAGAAACCCACATAAATGTTTCAGGATTCATTGACAGCAAATCAAATTGACTTGCTCTTTCAAAAATAAAAATTCTTCGGTTGATATTATCGGGCAATTCTTCTTTAACAACCTTTGAAAGTGGCATTGAGGGAACATAAGGGTCTGCGTGAGCAATTTCTATGTAGTCCTTTAAGTCGTCATACGATATATTTTCTTTTTTTGCCAACGGATTATCTGCACTCATAATAAGAGAATATGTAAATTCTGTTACTAACTCATACTGAAATCCTTTTTCTTCAAGCATTGATTTGAAATATTTATCATAGTTTTCAGCATAACGTATTATACCTAATTTATAATCATGCTCAAGCATATTGCGGATTGTTCGCTGGGAGTTGGTTTCTTTATAAAATATTTCCGCCGCATCACCTGAAAGTGATTTTGAGAATTCTGCAAAGGCCTCAGAGATATAACAAGCACGAGGAACAGAAATAGAAAACTCCTGTTTTTTAGCTGTGCCTTTTTTATAGAAATCCTCAACCTGTTCAATCTGACCGAGAATTCTTTTGGCAAAGTTTATGAACTGCTCTCCGTCAGGAGTAAGTTCCATACCTTTGGTGGTTCGTTCAAAAATAGATATACCAAGATCTGCTTCAAGTTCTTTAATTGAACGGCTTATATTAGGCGTTGCAATAAGCAAAGTTTCAGATGCTTTACCCAAAGAGCCAAGTCTTGCAACTTCAACGGCATATTTCATATGTAACAAATTCAAAACATATCACCACCGGTGTTTTTCTTGATTATATCACTAAGATTTTTAAAAAGCAATAATTACAAAGTGCAGTTACTCGTATTCTTTGAATTATGCAGTGAAAATTTTGAACATAAGTAAACACTGAACACATTTCCATTTTACTTTTACAAAGCAATATGTTAGCATAAATTTAAAATAATTTGTAAGATTTTCTTTTTTCTGCAGTCATATAAGTGAAAGGTGGTGGTAACGATATGGATTTTGAAGAAATTTACAGAACTTATTTCAATGATGTGTTTGTTTATATTCGTAAACTCTCCGGAGATGAAAATATTGCTGAAGAAATAACAAGCCAGACTTTTTTCAAAGCTTTGAGTTCAATTAATAAGTTCAAAGGCGAATGTGATGTTCGTGTTTGGTTATGCCAGATAGCAAAAAATTGTTATTTTACATACTTAAAGAAAAACTCAAAAACTGAAAACATAGATAATCTTGAAGTATTAAATATACAAGATTTTACATGTGATGTTAATGAAATAATCAGTAACCAAGAGCAATCCAAACTCATTCAGAATGCTCTTCATACGATTCCCGAACCATATAAAGAAGTGTTTATGTGGAGAGTGTTTGCTGAACTAAATTTCAAAGAAATCGGACAAATTTTTGATAAATCCGATAACTGGGCATGCGTTACCTATCACCGAGCAAGAAATATGATTAAAGAAAAATTGGAGGAAACAAATCTATGAAAAATGAATGCAACATTATAAAAGATATTTTGCCTCTTTATGCTGAAAAAATGGTCAGTGAGGATACAGTTGATTTTATTGAAGAACATTTGAAAATTTGTCCGACTTGTTCTTCTGATTATCAGAGCATGCAGAATGGAACTAACTTTTCTGCTGAAAAAAAAGAAATCAATGAAGAAACTATTGTTAAGGTTATAAAGAAACTCAGAAAAAAACTTATAAAAAGAATATGTGTTGCCACAATATTAATATGTCTTGCTGTTTTAGTTGTTGTTGTTTCTCTTCAGGTTTTTCCTGTTTACAGGGTTTACCAACGCAAGTGGGATGATTCATTTACTACTGAGCAAAGGTGGATGTTAGCATATATAGGTACTCCGGGTGACAGAAAAATAGCAATAGATATTCTTAATAAGGCAAGTCTTACCGCCTTTTCAGACACTACGCATACTTACGAAGAAAATTTGAAGCTCTACGGAGAGTTAGGTCAATACGCTTGGGATAAGCATTACTTTGAAGAAGGATATGAACGACAAGCATTTTACGAAACACATTCTTTAGAACTTTTATCTGCTCATATAGACAAGGACCATGGATATATGTTTGTTGAATATTCTCAGCAAGCTATTGGTGAAAATGGCGAGACCGTTTCAGGCACGTGGGACATTGTATCTCTTTGGGAAATAGAAAAGAATGCGGACGGAAATTGGAACGTTATAAAGATAACCGAACATTGCTAAAAAATTCAGAAAAAACGCCACTTACAACTTTTAGTTGTAGGTGGCAATTTCGATATAACGCACTTTCCTTTTGACTGATATTGTTAACATGCGCAAGACAATAAGCAAGTTATCTAACTTCAAATACAAACGGCTATTATTGTCTTGACAATCTCATTTTTCTATACTATTATGCAAATAGTTTGGAAAAATACCCTTAGAGTGAGTAAAGCATATCGCACCGTATTGAGTATTCATAAGGAATGTGACTTGTGAATACTCAATTTATTTTAAAAATACAACAGTAGAAATTATTCGGAGGTTTTATGGTTTTTTTATTGATTGTTATATATATTGCATTTATAGGTCTCGGCGTCCCCGATTCTCTTATCGGCTCTGCCTGGCCCGCTATCCATACTGAAATGAACGTTCCCGTTGAAGCAGTAAGTATCCTAACATTTATCATTTCGGGTTGCACCGTGTTATCAAGTATGTTCAGCGCGGGAATTCTCAATAAATTGGGAACGGCTAAGGTTACCGCCTTCAGTACTGCTATGACTGCGGCGGCTTTGTTCGGGTTCTCTGTGGCGCCCTCATTTTGGTTTATGATACCCTTAGCGGTTCTTCTCGGCCTCGGTGCAGGTGCAATTGACTCCGGGCTTAATAATTATGTAGCACTTCACTGTAAAGCAAGCCATATGAATTTTCTTCATTGTTTTTACGGTGTGGGAGTAACCCTCAGCCCTTACCTTATGTCACAGGCTCTGAGCAATGTAGGTTGGCGCGGCGGTTATCGCTATGCTTTCTATGTACAGGCAGTTATCACAGTATTATTGATTGTTTCCCTTCCCCTGTGGAAAAAGACCTCTTCAAACCAACAAACAGAAGAGGAAAAAGGTGTAAATCTGACTCTTTTGCAGATGGCTAAAAAGAGAGAGGTACGGCAGGTATGGATTATTATGCTCACCACAAACGCAATTGAATATGCCTGCGGAGTATGGGGAAGTACATACCTTGTAACAGAAAAAGGATTTGAAACAAAACACGGTGCGCTTGCACTTACCGTATATTATGCAGGAATGTCTATTGGGCGTTTTGTTTCAGGTTTGCTTTCCGAAAAAATCAGCACCTGGAAACGCATCGGCATAGGCGTCGCCGTTCTTGCTCCTGCCATTGCAATTATGCTTCTGCCCCTGCCGGGTGCAGTTACCGTGGTCGGTTTGTTCCTTGTGGGCTGGGGTAACGGTGCTATCTACCCCAATATGATACATCTGACACCCCACAACTTCGGCAAAGAAGTATCGCAATCTATTATGGGTTCACAGATAGCCTTTGCTTACATCGGCGTTATGCTTGCACCGCCTACGGTTAGTCTTATAAGCGGACTTTTCGGTATAAAAGTATATCCCGTTCTGCTTGCTGTGCTATATCTAATAATGATTATTACTTTGAAATTATTTATAAACAGGTTAAAAAAGCAAAACAGATACGATACAAAAGTCTGAATTCTAAAAGGACTGATGAATAATGTTTAACAATAAATTTGATATAGAAAGTTTTAATTCGCCCGATGTTTCCTATTCCCCTGTATACGTATGGGTATGGAATGACATCTGCACTCGCGAAATTATAGATGTTCAACTTGCCGAGATGCAGAATCTCGGCATACGGGCGTTTTATATTCTTCCCGAGCCGAAAAATTTCAGACCCGACAGTATGCCGACTAACCTTACACCCGACTATCTCACATCGGAATACTTTGAACTATGTGTCTATGCTGTAGAAAAGGGCAAACTCCTTGGTATGAACTGTTGGATTTATGACGAAGGCGGTTGGCCTTCGGGTAGTGCATGCGGAAAAGTTCTGAAAGACCATCCTGAATATGCCCGACAGACGTTGGAATTTTACGAACGCTCTTTTTCAGCAGGAGAGGTATATAAAAAAGCAACACCCGATGTTTTAGCAACTTTTTTGAACGATAATGAACTTATTGAAGATGGTTACATTTTTTCTGATGATACCGTTGTAACCGAGTATGTTGCAGAAAAAGCAATTTGCGGGAATGCTGATTACCCCGATTTACTCAATAAAGATGCAACGGAATACTTTATTAAAATTACTCACGAAAAATATGCATCTGCAATGAAAGAGGTGCTTGGTGAAACTGTTACAGCCGTATTTACAGACGAGCCGAAAGCACCGTCCGTACCCTTTAACAAAGAGTTAGCAGAGAAATATGAAGCCACATACGGCGAATCAATATTACCGTATCTTCCGCTGATTGCAGAAAACATACCGACAACAGCGGAAAATGTTCACGTATTACACCGTTGGTACAATTTGTGCAGCCGTATGTTCTGTGATAATTTTCTTACACCTTGCAGAAAATGGGCAAACGAGCGCGGTATTGCTTTTACGGGACATATGGATATGGACCACAATCCCCTTGGTTGTGTTTGGGGCGGCAATAACTTTAATCTGATGCGTGCTCTGAGGTGCTTTGATATTCCCGGTGTCGATGTTATCTGGCGTCAACTTTACCCGGAAAACAAAACAAAAATCAAGAATGATATGAACGCTTACAACGGATTTTTCCCGAGGTACGCTTCATCTGCTGCCGCACAGAACGGCACAAAACTTGCAATGAGTGAGATTTTCGGTGTAGCGGGACCTGGGCTGACTTACGATATAATGCGGTATACCGTAGGATACCAGGCTGTACGCGGAATAAACGTTTTCAATCCCTTCAATTTCCCTCTCGGACGCAAAGGCGCACTTCTTGCACAGGAATTGCCTGTTTTTACTGAAAATCAGGTGTATTGCCGTTATCTCGGTCAGTTCAACCGTTATACAGAACGGTTGTCGTATATATCCTCTCTCGGAGAGCGTATCTGCGAAACAGGGCTTTACTATCCCGTTTCTGATTTTCAGGGCGGTCTGAAAGCAGAGGTCACAGCACAGAAATTCGATACCTTGGGAAGAACGCTTGAAAATATGATGGTAGATTTTGATATTGTTGACGATGATGTTTTGCAGGTTTCTGAAATAACTGAGGATGGCTCTATGAACATTGGCAGAGCGAAATACAAACACATTATCATCCCCGAAGGCGCTTTCATTCCCGATGCCACACAAAAAGCGTTGAATAGTTTTATTGAATGCGGCGGCAGAGTTTCTTATGAACTTACAACTCTCAATCCTGTAATCAGAGTTGAGGGTGAAGGCCTGCGCGCAATGCACAGAAAGGCGGAAAACGCAGAAATTTTCTGTCTGTTCAGAGAAACGGGGGACAATGGCGATTATCAGATTCACTTTCCCTCATCAAAGGGTTATCTTCTTGATCTTGAAAACGGTAAATTACACCATTTACAAACTGAAAACGGTATTCTGAACCTTTCACTTCAAATAGGTGAAACGGCTGTAATACTACTGACAGACGAAATTCTGAGTGCGGAAAACAAAAAAGATTTCAAAAAAAAATTTGATATTAAAAACGAATTCCTGTTCCGTAAAGAACTTGAACTCAACTATAACGAAAACGGATTCTGTAATATTAAACACTCCGACAAAGCAGTTCCTATAAGTCTTGGTGATTGGTCCTGTTTAATTGGCAGTGCTTATTCAGGCAGCGGTGTTTATGAAACAACATTTACTCTCCCCGCTGAAAAGGTAGGTAAAGAAGGCGAAATCAACCTTGGTGATGTGCATTTTGCGGCTTCTGTATATCTCAACGACCAATTTTTAGGAACATCTTTGATGCCACCGTACCGATTAAAAATACCTGCCGATGTACTCGATAAAGAGAATAAATTGAAAATAATTGTGACTAATACATCAGCGAACCTATATGTTCACACCGATTACTTTGACAAGTGGAAAACAGAAGAATTATCACCCTATTTTGAGGTTGAGTCGGATTATGCAAAAGACTTTGTGTCAGGCGGACTATACGGTCCTGTTACGCTGTTTACAGAATGATGTATAAACCTTTGAAAAACATTTAATATATGCTATAATAAAAGAAATACCCGAAGGATGTTACGACGGATTTGAATTAGAGTGAGGATTTATTTATGAAAGATAAAACTTCTTTGGTTTTTACAGGCGACATAGGTTTCGACCGATATATGTACGGCAAATGGGATGATAAGGAACTTATATCCCAAGAGATTCTCGATTTTCTGCACAGCGCAGACCATGTAATTACAAACGTTGAAGGACCAATAGCAGAAGTACCTCAAAACACAACCCAAAGCGGTGTGCAGCAACTGCTTCACACTATCGACCCCGCTGCCGTAAAAGTGCTGAAGAAAATGAACTCCGACATCTGGAATATATGTAATAATCATATTATGGATGCAGGGGAATTCGGTATAGAAAGCACACTTAATATCGCTAAAGAAAACGGCGTTCAGACAATCGGCGCAGGAATGAACATTCACGAGGCCAGAAAGCCTGTAATCATCAACGAAGCAGGGGGAATCGGTCTTTTTGGTGTGGGTTATCAGCGCGCTTGCCGAAAAGCCGACGAAAACAAAGCCGGTTGTTACAGTTGGAGTGATTTAGACGCAATTCAGCAGACCATTAACGATATTAAAAAAACTTGCCGTTGGTGTGTTGTAGTAGCCCACGCAGGCGAAGAGTTTACTCCCCTACCCTCACCGTACACAAGGGAAAGGTATCACAAATATCTTGAAATGGGTGCGGATATTGTTGTGGGTCACCATCCCCACGTGCCTATGAACTACGAAACCGTCGGAGATAAAATTATTTTTTATTCCTTAGGTAATTTTATTTTTGATACGGATTACCAGAGGTCGCAGTATAACACCGAATTCGGTTTGATAGTTAAACTGAACTTTACGGAAAAAGAATTCTCTTATGAACCTATGGGTTTAAAAATATTACGCGGACCCGAACACATTGTAAAAGATGAACTTCCGCCGATTTTTACAGATGTGCAAGAGGAAGAATTTAATCTTTTATCGCCTTTGTCTGCAAAAATGCACATTGCCGCCACAAAGCGACAAATGGCTTACCTTAAACCCCAGGAGTTTAAAAATGCCACGGAAGAAAAGTGGAAAGAGCATTTCTCTGAGCCTTTGCGTACAGGCAGAGTACCCGGTGAAACATTGGATTTCTTTATACTTTGCCCTTTAGCAGAAAAAGCCGAGGAAGGTACTTGGAAACAAAGCAAATTAGAAGAAGTTAAAAAATATATATTAGAGCAGATGTAAAGCAAGTGATTATATGAAAAAAATCGGAAAACAAGTGCTGTTTATCCCTGCCTGCGGCAAAAACACAAGAAACGGTGAAGGTTCGTTTATAAGACTTAAAAACGGCAATATAATGTTCGGATATACGGAGTTTATGGGTGACAGCCGTGAGGATGAGGAAAACGCGGGAATTTCTGCGGTATTTTCTTATGATGACGGTGAAAACTGGACTGAAAAAAGAACACTATTTGAAAAATCGGAAAACTCCGTAAACATTATGAGTCTTTCGTTTTTACGAATGAACAATGGCGATGTAGGCGCTTTCTATATAGAAAAAAATACAGACGGAACAGATAAACTTCTGTTTACCCGTTCCGCTGACGAGGGCGAAAACTGGAGTTCGCCTATCAACTGTTTAGACTGCCTCGACATTCAGGACTATTATGTTTTAAATAACGACAGAGTAATAAAACTGAAAAACGGCAGGATTCTTTTTGCTGCTTCAAGGCATACCGTTCATACCGATTCTGCGGATTTTCCGCCCGGTGAAGTTTGCTTTTTCTTTTCGGACGATGACGGAAAATCCTGGAAAAAAGCATCGACCGAATTAAAATGTCCTTTTAAAAATGACCCTAACGGCTTTCAGGAACCGGGGCTTTTTGAAATGAACGACGGCATATTATGGTGCTATATACGAACAGGTCTCGGCTTTCAGTTCCAAAGTTTTTCGTATGATAATGGCGAAACCTGGTCAGCACCGGAGCCGAACACATTCTTTTCTTCACCCTGTTCCCCTATGCTTGTAAAAAACTGCAAAAATTTAACCGTTGCGGTATTTAACCCCATACCCGAACATATTTTAAGAGATGACGACGAAGAATTCTGGGGTCGTACGCCGTACACCCTGGCAGTAAGTACGGATAACGGCAAAACTTTCAGAAGAGAAAATCTTTTTTACATAGAAGATGACTTGAATAACGGATACTGTTATCCTGCAATTTTTGAAAGCGAAGATTATTTTCTTGTGGCTTATTACCACAGCAACAATACCGCGTGTTGCCTTAACAGCACTAAAATCATAAAAATTATGTATGATGAAATTTTATAGAAAATTGTCAAGCAAAAAGAGAAAGGAATCTTTTGTTCCTTTCTCTGTCATTATGTGTAAAATATTTTAAATTTTCAATTCATTTTGGGGCCAGACTATTTTTCCGTCAATAATAGTAGTGTGAACAGTTGAAAAAATGTCCAGAGGGTCGCCGTTATAAATTACAATATCTGCATCTTTACCTACTTTAATACTGCCCAAGCGGTTATCAACACGGCATATTTTAGCCGCATCTATTGTAATAGCGCGCAGTGCATTGTATCTTCCCAGACCCTCTTTGGCTGCAAAGGCTGCGCAAACAGGTAAATACTGAAGCCGTGATACAGGGTGGTCGGTAGTGAGTGCTACAGTAACACCTGCTTTTTTCAGTACACCCGGTGTTTTGAAGTCACTCTGACTTACTTCTTTTTTATCTCTTGATGCCAGGGACGGACCAACTATTACAGGAAAACCGCTTTCCGCTATTTTTTCGGCTATCAGATGACCTTCTGTGCAATGGTCAAGAGTTAATCCCAAACCGAATTCTTTTGCAATTCGTATTGCGGTTAATATATCGTCTGCCCTGTGAACATGTGCTTTCAAGGGAATTTTTCCCTCAAATAAATCACGGTAACATTCCATACAAAAATCTTTTTCGCCGTTTTGGTCAAGATATTTTCTCGCATTAAAAAGTTCTTCACGGATAAACGAGGCTATACTCATTCGGGTTGAGGGAGCATTACCGCAGTTACCGTAATTAGTCATAGGGTTTTCACCGAAAGCGATTTTTATAGCCGAGGGGGCAAGAACTGTCATATCATCAATACACCTTCCGTATGTCTTGATAAATCCAAACTGACCGCCAATGGGGTTGGCACTTCCGGGGCCTACCATAACACCTGTTATTCCCACTGCCAAAGCGTTGTGGAATGCACTATCCATAGGATTAACCGCATCAATACCGCGGATGTACGGAGTTACAGGGTTGGTTCCTTCGTTACTTACATCGCCCGGAACTGTTGCTTTATCTTCGCAGATGCCAAGGTGACTGTGGGCATCTATAAACCCCGGATATACATTCAGCCCCTTTGCTTCAATACATTCCATATTTTCTGTTTTTTGAATGTTTTGGGAAATTTCTGCAATTTTTCCGTTTTTTATAAGAATATCACTTTCAATGGGTTCTTCCTGCTCCATTGTGTGCAATATTCCGTTTTTAATCAGCAGCATAATTACACTCCTCATTATTACAAAATTTTTCTTAATTTCCTGTCGGACTTACAGGAATAGTTTTTGACAAACTACAAAAACTATTCTCGAAACCTAATGAGGAGGTGAAATTATGGACAACAAGCAGAACAGAAACAACCAGAACCAGAACAATCAGAACAACAAAAACAACCAGAACAGAAATGACCAGAATAACAGAAACGATCAGAACAAAAGAAACGACCAGAAAAATCGATAACTGAAAACTGACGAAAAAAGTGATAGCAGACACTATGTTGTCTTCTATCACTTTTTGTTTTATAAATTAACCTCTTATGAATTTCTACGTAATATAAACAAAGGAGAGATTTTATGAGAGAATCTGTTTATGACAGAAATACAGTAGTGGCATATGCACGTGAATGGGCGCTAAAACGCAACCCCGCTTTTTATGATTTTCAAAATATCGGCGGTGACTGTACGAATTTCGCTTCCCAATGTATATACGCGGGGTCAAAAATAATGAATTATACCCCTGTGTACGGCTGGTATTACCGTTCACTTTCAGACCGTTCTGCCTCCTGGACAGGTGTGGCATATCTTTATAATTTTTTAATTTCCAATACTTCCGTCGGCCCTTATGCAATAGAAGTATCGCAAGGAGAGATACAACCCGGCGATATAATTCAACTTGGCAGAGCAAACGGTGATTTTTACCATACACTTATAGTCACTGCCACATCGCCCGAGATTTTAATTGCGGCACATACTTACGATGCTTTGGACAGACCATTAAACACATACGATTATTATACAGCACGGTTTTTGCATATTGACGGTGTAAGAGTCTGGTGAATCAACTCTGACATTTTCATAAAACCCTGTTGTAACCACCATCCTCACGGTCTCAGTAACCCTACACCTGTGGTTGAGAGTATAGAAAAATATTTATAAGTTAACAGAGCAAATTGATTTCAAGTCAATTTGCTCTGTCTTTTATTGTTTTGTCTTTTTTTCATTCTTCGCCAATTTATAAAACCGTAGGAATCGTTTATAAGAAAAATTACGAAGCACATAACCATAGGTATATAAGACGTGTCAACAATTGATGCGAGAATCCATAAAACTATAAGCACAATATCATTACCCGCATACGCCAGAGCATAAAACGGACTACGCAAAAACGTAAGAGCCGATGCAAGAAAACTTGTTGTTATGGAAACAGTGCTCATAAAAAGGTTTGGTGTGTCAAATGCCTTTAAAATAAAGTGAAAAATCACAGTAACAATTAAAGTAAGTACCCAAAGAATTACGCAAGCCTTTTTGGACAGTTTCTTTATTTCTACTTCACTCTTTCCTTTTTCAAAAGGGTTTTTGAACCACTCCACCGCCGCTAATATTGCCATAGGCGAAGTCATACCCAAGTACGTTATCATTTCGCCGAAATAACGGAATCTGTAAGAAATTACAGAATATATCAGTGCAAAAACAACTGTTAAAACTTGCCCCAAAGGGTCACCTTTTGCAACAAATATAAGTGCGGTTGCACCTATCAGAGAAGCGATAAGTACAAGAAAATCAAACTCAGCGCCCACAACAAAAGTAACGGTTATCAGAATCAGTGAACTAATCCATAAACCAAGTTCAAATTTACTGAGAGTTTTAAAGGGGTTTCTTATTTTCATTTTTTCACCTTAAAAAATAAATCCGTCTACACATCTTCTAAGACCTAACGATGTGTACACGGATGAAAAATCATCAACTACCCGGTGGCAGTATAATATTTTGTTTGCTTGTGCATATTACCACAAAAGACGCTCAGTGTCAATAACATAGTTCCAAATAAAACTTGACTTTACAGTTATTTTGAATATAATATATTTGTATATTTTTTGCGGCTGTGACGCAAGATGATTTTTTGATACGGCATTCAGAGAGGAAACGGTTGCTGCGAGTTTTCTGCCGTCAAAAAGTTTGCTGCTTGCTGAGCCTTGTTGGAAACAACACGTTGACAGGCGTTAACTGTCGCTGTAAGGTGGTGCGTTTTGCACAATTCGGGTGGTACCGCGGTTATTCCGTCCCGTGTTGTAAAAAAGCGCATTTTTTTAATTTTATGATTGGAGTGACTAAACAATGGAATGGACAGGTCTTAACGAATTAAGAGAAAAATACCTTAAATTCTTTGAAAGCAAAGGCCATTTAAGGCTTCCCAGTTTCCCCCTTGTACCTCAAGGCGATAAGAGTATCCTTCTTATCAATGCAGGTATGACACCTATGAAAAAATACTTTACAGGAGAGGAAACTCCCCCCAGAAAACGAGTTACAACTTGCCAGAAGTGTATTCGTACACCCGATATTGAGCGCGTAGGTAAAACTGCACGCCACGGCACATACTTTGAAATGCTCGGTAACTTCTCTTTCGGCGATTATTTTAAAAAGGAAGTTATTCCGTGGGCTTGGGAATTCTGCACAGAGGTTATGGAAATGGACCCTGACAGAATTTACTGCAGCGTTTATCTTGATGACGACGAAGCATACGACATCTGGACAAAAGATGTGGGCGTAAAACCCGACCATATGGTGCGTTTCGGTAAAGAGGATAACTTCTGGGAACACGGTCAGGGACCTTGCGGACCCTGTTCGGAACTTTACTACGACCGCGGTGAAGAATTCGGTTGCGGTTCTCCCGACTGTAAAGTCGGTTGCGAATGCGACAGATACGTTGAATTCTGGAACCTTGTTTTCACACAGTTTGAAAACGACGGCAAAAACAACTATACTCCCCTTGCAAATCCTAATATTGATACAGGTATGGGTCTTGAAAGACTTGCAGTTATTTCACAGGGTGTTGATAACCTTTTTGAAGTTGACACCGTGCAGAACATTATGAAGCACATCATTAAAATTGCAGGTATCGAATACCACGCTGACGAAAAGAGCGACGTTTCTCTTCGTGTTATTACAGACCATATCCGTTCAACAACATTTATGATAGGTGACGGTGTTATCCCCGGAAATAACGGCAGAGGTTACGTTTTAAGACGACTTCTCAGAAGAGCCGCACGTCACGGCAGACTTTTAGGCATTGACCGTCCTTTCCTTGCAGAAGTTTGCGAAACAGTTATTAAAGAAAATGAGAGCGCATACCCCGGTCTCCGTGAAAAACAAGATTATATTATCAAAGTTATTTCTATGGAAGAAAACAGTTTTTATAAAACTATAGACAGCGGTCTTGCACTTCTCAACGATATGATTGAAAAGACAGAAGGCTCCGTTCTTTCAGGTGCAGATGCATTCAAACTTCAGGACACTTACGGTTTCCCCATCGATTTAACCCGTGAAATTCTTGAAGAAAACGGTATGAGTGTTGATGACGAAGAATTCCAGAAACTTCTTCAGAATGCAAAGGATACTGCAAGAGCATCACGTAAAGTTGCAGGCACAGAGGGTTGGAAAGGCTCTGACGTTTCTTTCAAAGAATGCGGTGCAACATCTTTCACAGGCTATACTTCCACTGAATGTGAAGCAGAAGTTCTCGCTATTGCCGCAAACGGCGAAAAGGCGGACTTCGTAGGTGAAGATACCGATGCTGTTATCGTACTTTCAGAATCTTCTTTCTATGCAGAAAGCGGCGGACAGGTTGGCGACACAGGTGTTATTACAGTTAACGGAAACGTATTTACGGTAACTAACACAACAAAAACCGCAGAGGGTGCAATTCTTCACCACGGTACACTTACCGAAGGCGACGCTATTAAAGTCGGTGACAAAGTAAAAGGTGCTATCGACGTTACTCGCCGTCAGGCAATTATGAGAAACCACACCGCTGCACACTTACTTCAGGCAGCACTCAGAGAAACACTCGGCACTCACGTTGAACAGGCAGGTCAGCTTGTAAACGAAAATGCTGTTCGTTTCGACTTTTCACATTTCTCTGCCCTTACAGGCGAAGAAATCACAAAAATCGAAAACAGAGTTAATGAAATCATCCTTTCTGCAACTGATGTTGTAACAGAAGAAATGAGCATTGAAGATGCAAAGAAAAAAGGCGCAATGGCTCTCTTCGGTGAAAAATACGGTGATGTTGTCCGCGTTGTGTCTGCAGGCGATTTTTCAACCGAACTTTGCGGTGGTACACACGTTAAGAACACAGGTAACATCGGTCTTTTCCGTATAGTTTCAGAAAGTTCCGTTGCAGCAGGCGTAAGAAGAATTGAGGGTATTACAGGCCTCGGGGTTATAAATCACCTTAACTCCCGCGAAGAACTTATCCACAAAACTGCTTCTGCTATGAAACTCGGTAATGTTAACGAACTCGCTAACAAAGCCGCTTCACTTTCACAGGAACTTAAAAATAAAGAAAAAGAACTTGAAGAACTCAAAGCAGAAATTGCAAAACAGAAAGCCGGCAGTCTGTTTGATAACTGCAAAGAAGTTGGCTCAGTAAAACTTATTACTGCAAACTTAGGCGAGGCTGACGCAGGCGCATTACGTTCAATGCTCGACTCCTCAAAGGACAAGGGCGACGATATTGTAGTTATCCTTGCGGCTGAACAAAGCGCAAAAGGCACTTGCTCATTCGCTTGCTACTGCGGAAAATCCGCTATTGCAAACGGTGCACACGCAGGTAACATTGTACGCGAGGTTGCGGCAGTTGCAGGCGGTTCAGGCGGCGGCAAACCCGACTCCGCTATGGCAGGCGGTAAAGACATAACAAAAATCGCCGAAGCCCTCGAAAAAGCAGAAGAAATCGTTAAAACTAAACTTAAATAATCAGAAAACGGTTGATGTTCTTACAAAAACATCAACCGTTTTATTTTGTAAAAACGCACAACCAAACTCAAATAAAACACGCATTGTTATGTCAATATATACAAACATAAATAAATTTCAAAAAAACACTTTACTTTAGCGCGTTAAAGTGCTAAAATACCACCACAAAATAAAAGCGATGTAATTCGTTTACGGAGGAATCTATTATGAAAAAGAAAATTTTAGCAATTGTAATGAGCGTTGTGCTTGTTTTCGGTATTGTTTGCGCATTTACCGCTTGCGGTGATGACAAACAGGATGATGGTCAGAAAATTGTATCCGATATGGAATACATAAAAGAAAAAGGCACAATGGTTATCGGTATTACAGAATATGCTCCTATGAACTTCAAAGCAGAAGACGGCTCATGGACAGGATTTGACACAGAGTTTGCTGAAGCAGTTTGCGAAAAACTTGGTGTTAAGGCTGAATTCTTCGTTCTTTCCGATTGGGATCAGAAAGTTAACGAACTTAATTCAAAAGCAATTGACGTTGTTTGGAATGGTATGACAATTACCGACGAACTCAAACAGTCAATGTCAATTACCGATCCTTACGTAGTTAACGCACAGGTTATCGTTTGCAAGGCTGAAAATGCAGAGAAATATAACTCTCTTGACGCAATTAAAGATGCAAAAATTGCCGTAGAAACAGGTTCAGCCGGTGAAGATTGTGTTGAAGGTTTTGCTAATGTAACTGCAGTTGCTGCTCAGTCTGATGCACTTCTTGAAGTTGAGTCCGGTGCTGCTGACGTTTGTGTAATCGATATTACAATGGCAAATGCTATGACAGGTAAAGGCACAAGTTATGCAGACCTTACCAAGACTGCTTCTCTTAACGAAGAACAGTACGGTATCGGTTGCAGAAAAGATTCTGACACATGTGATGAAATCAACAAAGTTATTGATGAACTTATGGCAGACGGCACTCTCGATAAACTTGCTGATAAGTACGAACTTACACTTGTAAAATGATTTAACTCAAAAAACTGTCGGCAGAGCACCCGTTTGGGTACTCTGCCTTGAGTATTGTAAAGACACAGTTGAATTTGATGAAAGGTGCTAATAAGAGAAGATATGGTAGTAGTATCAGAAGTTTTTAAATCTCTTTTTGAAGGTTTCGGGGTCTCTCTTGAGATTTTTGCACTTACTTTGTTGTTTGCTATCCCTCTGGGGCTTGTTATAAGTTTCGGCTCAATGAGTAAGTTTAAACCTTTGAAATATTTTGTTAAGTTTATCGTTTGGATTATAAGAGGCACACCTCTTATGTTGCAGTTGATAATTATTTTTTACGGTCCCGGGCTCCTTGCTACCTGGGCAGCAAACAGCGGTAGCGCAAACCCTGCCATTTTATGGATGTCTTCTTGGCAGGTTATGGATAGATTTCTGGCAGTTATAGTATCATTCGTAATAAATTATGCCTGCTATTTCTCAGAAATTTTCCGTGGCGGAATAGAAGGTATTCCCAAAGGTCAGTATGAAGCCGGTCAGGTCCTCGGTATGACCAAAACACAAACCTTCTTTAAGGTTGTTCTTATGCAGGTAGTAAAAAGAATAATCCCCCCTATGAGCAACGAGATTATAACGCTTGTTAAGGATACATCCCTTGCGAGAGTTATTTCGGTTTACGAACTTATCTGGGCAGGTCAGACATTCATTAAATCAAGCGGTATTTTGTGGCCCCTTCTTGCAACGGGTATTTTCTACCTTGCATTTAACGGTATTCTTACTATTGTTTTCGGAAAAATCGAAAAGAAACTTGATTACTATAAAAACTGAGGTTGAAAGGAGCTTTTTATATGTCAATACTTGAAGTAAAAGATTTAAAGAAGAGTTTCGGAAAAACCGAAGTTTTAAAAGGTGTCAGTTTTGAACTCAATGAAGGTGAAGTTCTCAGTATTATCGGTTCCTCCGGTAGCGGTAAAACAACTATTCTTCGTTGTATAAATCAACTTGAAACTGCAGACAGCGGTTATATAAGCGTTGACGGTGTTGTATTTTTTGACGGTAATCAGCATAAAGAAAATGCTGCCGAAAAGAGAAAACGTCAACTTCTTGTAGGTCTTGTTTTCCAGGAGTTTCATCTTTTCCCTCAATATAATGTGCTTGATAACGTTACTCTTGCGGCTAAACTTTTAGCAAAAGAAAGAGCAGATTACAAAGAAAATAAAAAAGAAATTTTTGCAGATATTGAGAGCAAGGCAAAAGAAATTCTTGCAAAAGTGGGACTTTCCGAAAAACTGGGGAATTATCCTTGCGAACTTTCCGGCGGTCAGAAACAGCGTGTTTCTATTGCAAGAGCCTTGATGCTCGAACCGAAAATTCTTTTCTTTGATGAGCCTACGTCTGCCCTTGACCCCGAACTTACAGGGGAAATTTTAAAGGTAATAAAGAGTCTTGCGGAAGATAAAGTGACGATGGTTATTGTTACTCACGAAATGTCATTTGCAAAAGCAGTTTCCTCAAAGGTTATATTTATGGATAACGGCGTTATTGAAGAAGCAGGTACACCCGAAGAAGTTTTCGATAATCCTAAATCCGAAAGAACAAAAGCCTTTATTTCAAAATTCGACGATTAAAAATGGAGCCACGAAGCATTTTGCTTTGTGGCTTTTTTATAAAATATTGTATTAACATTTTGTTAAGTTGACAATTTTAAATTATTGAAAAAAGGAATGTGAGATGATATAATTTCAGTATACATAATTATAATGAGTGCAGAGGAGTGTGCTGTTTTATGTTCAAAAAAGGTTTAGCGATACTTTTAAGTCTTATTCTTTTTAGTTCAGTTCTATTAACAAGCGTTGGCGCTGCGGTAGAGTTTAACGGTGAAATCAGCGACTATCCTGTTATTATGGTTGCCGGTTACAGCAGTTCCGAGTTGGCTCTTGTTGATGAAAACGGCGAAAGAACCCGTGTATGGGGCGTTAATCTTGACTCTATTTTAAACAGAGTTATAAACAGAATCTACGATTTAGGCAAAGGTCTTGTTCTTACTGCCAAAGGTGATGCAGAGTATCTCGGTCGCGTAGTCGGTGAAGAAATTTCCGCAGAACTTGAATATATGAAAGTCAATGATGACGGCACAAGTAAATATAATCTTGTGGTGGAAAATACCAAAATTGAAGAAACCAATATGGCTTATATTCTGGAAAATAATCTTCCTGCCGAGTACATCAATGAAGATAAAATATGTGTTGAGATAGCCGAATATGTAGGCGAAGAAAATATGTTTTTCTACACAAACGACTGGCGAATGAGTGTATATGACTGCGCGACAGGTCTTGATAAGTATATTCAGGAAGTTAAAGCGTATACAGGTAAAGACAAGGTTAACATTATTGCTGTTTCTCACGGCGGTCAGGTTTCTGCTGTATATCTTTCTCTTTTCGGATATAAACAGGATGTGGATAACGCAGTTCTTACAGTTCCCGCTATCGGTGGCGCAGGAATGGCTTATGATGCTATGACAGGCGATGTTGCAGTTGATGAATATATGCTTGTGCATTACCTTGAACACGGTTTTGAGGCGGAAGGTCAATATGAGTGGCTCGTCCAAGCGCAAAAATTAGGTTTTCTCGATAACGTTGTGAAAGCGGCTGTTCCCTATATTCACGAGGTTATAGGAAATTGGGGAAGTATATGGGATTTTATTCCCCTTGAATATTACGATGATTTAAAGGCAGAGATGCTGGACCCTGTTGAAAATGCGGCTATAATCGAAAAGAGTGATATGGTTCACTACGAAATTATGGCGCATTATCACGAAAATCTTCAGAAATGCCTTAATGAGTACGGAATAAATATTTCGATTATTGCGGGTTCGGGTGTTCCCTGTGTTACAGGTTTGCGAACAAATGCAGATGCTCTTATAAGAACAACGGATTCAACAGGCGCAATCTGTGCTCCTTACGGTCAGCGTTTTAACGACGGATACACAGGTGCGGGTACAATGTGTGATGACCCCACCCACGACCACGTTTCACCCTCGTTTGAGGTTGATGCTTCAACTGCATACCTTCCCGAGAATACTTGGTTTGTTGATGAACTTTTCCACGGAATGACTTTCCACGACCCCTATTCAAGAAGTCTTGCTCTTAAAAATTTGTTGACTGATGAAATAGTAAACGTTCATTCCGATCCCGATTATCCTCAGTTCCACGCTTCTACAAACAAGAATAATGCAGTTTTTGTTAAGTTTGACAGAAGTGGGGAGGGTTATGTAAGTTCACAGGATGATTATATTATTGTAAAGAATTTATCAGATACTTACCCTGTTAAAATCACATCAATTACGTTTGAGGGTTGCGATTTTATTGCTCATACAATGGGTATAAAATCACTTGACCCCGGCGCAGAAGTGAAAATTCAGTTAACAGGTAAACTTCCGAAAGTAAGTAACGCACTTATGCAAGTGAAAGTTAATTACGAAATGGAAGATAACACAACCGCACTAATAGGTGAGAAAGTTTACAGTTTCAAAGTTATGAACGGTACATCTGCCGAATATAACGAAGAAGAACCTTTTGTAGCGGCTGATTATGTAATTGGTTTTGAAAGCGTAGTAGATGATAATGTTAACGGTATTCTTGTTAATACAGGCGTAGCAGGTTTAGTAAGTTTTATTTACGATTGGTTTATGGCTCTTATGAATCAGTTGGGTATAGGACGCTTTTTGAAATAAATGGATAAAATGCTTGACTTATTGATTAAATAGTGTTATAATTCGTAATCGTCGCGGAATGTCCGCGGCGATTATTTCCTTGCTCTTAAATCGATATCTATAAGAGCCGGAGTCCATAAGGAGGTGCAAACGATGTCAAACAGTTACGAAACAATCATTGTTTATTCTTTAGCAAACGGCGAAGAGGCTGCTAAAACTCTTTCCGAAAAGTTCAAAGCAATGATGGAAAAGAACGGCACTGTCGACAGCGTTGACGAGTGGGGTAAGCGTAGACTTGCATATCTCATCAACGATGAAGAAGACGGTTACTATGTTCTTTACAACCACACTTGCGAAGCTGGTTTCCCCGCAGAACTTGAACGTGTTCTCAGAATCACAGACGGCGTTCTTCGTTCTTTGGTAATTAAAAAATAAGAGGTGTGAAAGATGCTTAATTGTGCAGTTATTATGGGCAGACTTACCGCTGACCCCGAACTTCGTCAGACTCCCTCAGGAGTTTCCGTTACAAGATTTACAGTTGCAGTTGACCGCGGTTATGTAAAACCCGGTGAAGAAAGAAAGGCTGACTTCATCAATGTTGTTGCATGGAGACAGACTGCTGAGTTTGTAACAAGATATTTCTCAAAAGGTTCTATGATCGCCGTTCAGGGTGCTATTCAGACAGGCTCTTACGAAAAAGACGGTATTAAACGTTCAACTTTCGAGATTATTGCCGACAATGTAAGTTTCTGTGGCTCAAAAAGCGAGTCTTCCACAGGCGGTGCTCCCAGAGCAACCGAGACAGCTGCTACATCTTTTACCAACGGCAGCATAGATGATTTCGCCACAGTTGCTGACGATGATGATCTGCCGTTCTGATTCTAACAGGAGGTAAATTTTATTATGGCATACGATAAAAGCGATCGCCGTCCTAACAAGAAAGGCCGCAAAAAAGTTTGCGCTTTCTGTGTTGAGAAGGTTGAAAAGATTGATTATAAGGATGCTGCTAAGCTTCGCCGCTACACATCCGACAGAGCAAAGATTCTCCCCCGCCGTGTAACAGGCACTTGTGCTTACCACCAGAGAGAACTCACTACTGCTATTAAGAGAGCAAGACAGATCGCTCTTCTTCCCTATACAGCAGATTAATTTTCAGGTATAATAAACATACAGGAACTTGTGAAAGCAGGTTCCTGTTTTTTTATGAAACAAAAAAGGCGCCATCCGAGGATGACACCTTTTTACTGTTTTATCAATATCCGAGAACTACATCTTTAAATATATCAACAATCACGCTGTTTTGGAAAAGTATTCTGTCAAGGAAGGTTATCAATTTGCGAAGATAAACCGATGTATCAATGGTGGGCGGAACTTCTTCGCTCTTCAAAGCAACATCTTCCTCACGGATAACTATCGGTTGTGAATAACAGATACCGTGTTCACCTGTTATATAGAAGCGAACGTAACAACCTATCTTTTTGAAATCATCTAAATCAAGAGTTGTTGCTTCAAGGCCGCCGCGTTTGAGAACTTTACCGTCAGAAACCCAAGTAATTGTATCAAAGTTTTCACCTTCGATGCTGATTGTATCAAGTTCCTCATCAATGTCTATACGTGTTACAAGAGGAGTATCGTTGGAGTATGCATCGACTTCTTCTTCAATATACTCGGGCATTTCCCTCATACCGTTTAACTCCACACCGTTTGAAAAATGGGAAACGGAGAAGAAAGCACCGGTTTCCATATTGTATCTTAAATCGACATTTGAAAGTTCCGGCATATAATGCATAGTGTACGCGTTATTAAGCGAAGCCTCATCGTGTGAGTCGGAGAATGTGAATCCCCAGGGAACGACACCGTGTGGTATTGTTTTCTGCAGAATACTGTCATAAAGTATGCGGTCACAACGGGTGTGGGCATCTGTTGCGCTGTTAATACCCATACCTACGGAAGAACCTGCATTATCAAGGAAAAGTCGCGAAAACTTATTTACATAATATTCGTCAACGGGTTGGCCTACATAATTTTCGGAGTCTTTGTCCGTGTATACGTATTCGCCTACGTGGGAAAGCATTGAGATACCGCCGGCATCCTTAACACCTTTAGAAGGTGTTTCATAATCTCCGTAAACACCTATAAGTCCTTGACCGTAATCGCTGAAATATCCTGTAAGGTGACAATCGGCAATAGGTGTTGCCGCGTTCAGTTCAATTCCTTTAGGAATGTCAAGCATACCGTTTTCACGAACAGTGCCGTTTGTGGTTGGTGCTGTGCCGTTAAGATATGCGTTGTATTCTTCATCCGTCAAAGGAACAATGTCCGCAAGTTCCGTGCGTTCGTATTTAACGAGTCGGATAATCGGAACAAGATCGGGGACTACATTCCAGCCTTTGTTGATAGTGCCGTGATCTGTGATGGCGACAGCATCGTAACCCAGGTCATAACTTTTTTGAACAACTTCTTTTACTGTAAGATAACCGTCACTGGCGTTGGTGTGGCAGTGAAGCTGAACTTTGTAAGTTTTCCAGTTATCCCAGTCAACATTTGCATAGCTGCTCTCCATAACATAATTTTTACCCTCGGAAGTAACTCCTGCGAAAACCGTGATGGGCAAGAGGAACAGCAATAAAGCTAAAGTTACGGAAATAGTTTTAATAAAGCGTTTCATAGTTTACCTCCTTTATGATTACGGTACAATTTCAATATACTATATTTAGGTCAACAATTACAATTGACTGTATGACTGAAAAAACACCCGATTTGATGTGCAAAATGCTTAGTTATTGTAAGGAATAAAATCTATTTTTGGTATTGACTTTTTTTGCGATTTTTTATATAATGCAATGTGCAACTGTCCGGTTGCGGGTTTTATAAAATACAGGTTTTAAATTTACTACTACTTCTACTACCTCGTAAATACTACCTGAATAATAGATTGGAGTAACGAAAAATGAAAAGAACTTATCAGCCCAAAAAAAGACACAGAAAGATGGAACACGGTTTCCGTAAAAGAATGGCAGACAGAAACGGTCGCAAGGTGCTTGCTCGCCGCCGTAAAAAAGGCAGAAAGCAGCTCACATACTAAGGTCATAGGACCGGTCGGGTAAACACCCGAAGGAGAATAATGTGTCAGACTTCGTCACACTTAAATGTAACACCGATTTTCGTCGGTTATATAATAGGGGCAAAACAGTTACTGATCCTGCGTTGGTTATTTATTACTCAAAGAACCGCGCGGGAATTTGCCGTATTGGTATAACTACAAGTAAAAAGATAGGTAACGCAGTGGAGCGTAACCGTTCCAGAAGACTTTTAAAAGAGGCATTCAGAAGCGTATGCCCGAATGTTATACCCGGTTATGATATTGTTATTGTTGCGCGCTCTAAGACGAAGTATGTAAAAAGCACACGTCTTGCAGAAATTATGCATAGAATTTTTTCAGAACAGGGTATGCTCAAAGAAGAGGAGTAAAGGCTTATGAAAAAATTTCTTATGTCAGTCATAAGGTTTTATCAGCGGAAAATTTCGCCCCTTTTCGGTCCCCGTTGCCGTTTTTACCCCACTTGTTCTCAATATGCTCTGGAATGCCTTGAGGTACACGGTGCTTTGAAGGGTTCTTTACTTGCAATAAGACGGTTGATGCGTTGTAATATTCTCTTTCCCGGCGGAGTTGACCCCGTTCCACCAAAAAAGGAGAAAAAGAAATAACTCCTTTTAATTAACGGAAAGGATTTAGATTCAATGAGAGGAATACTCGCGTGGCCTTTTGGTTTGGCACTCAGCGGTTTGTATGAACTTACAGACAGTTATTTATTGTCTATTGTTTTACTGACACTCGTAGTCAGACTTTTGCTTTTACCTGCATCGGTAAGTCAGCAAAAAAACAGCGCAAAGCAGGTGCGCCTTAATACAAAGGTAAATAAAATCAAACAGAAATATGCAGGCAACCAACAAAAAATACAGGAAGAAACCCAGGCTCTTTATCAGCGTGAAGGTTTCGGCGCAGCAAATATGGGTTGCGCACCTATGTTTGTGCAGTTGTTTGTTATGCTTGGTCTTTATGAAGTTATCTATTCACCCATTACTTACGTTTTGCGTTTCAGCCAGGAGAAAGTTACGGCATTGCAGAACGCATTAAAGGTTGTTGTTGAAAACAGCAGCAAGAACTCAAGAGGTGTTGAACTTCAGATTCTTAACAAGATTTCATCAACATTCCAGGGTACTTCAGGTGTAAGTGCCGAGGATGTAAATGAACTTGTAACACTTAAGGATAATTTTTTAATCGGCGGTATCGACCTGACTTCAAAGCCCGACAGTTCTGACCCCGGTTTACTTTGGATAATTCCCATTCTGGCATTCCTTACTGCAATGTTGTCTTCAATATTTATGTATATGAAGCAACGCAAACAGAATCCCGAAATGGCAAAGAACCCTTCAATGGGTTGTATGACATTTATGTCACCTGTTATGTCACTTGTATTTACATTTATGTTCCCTGCAGGTATAGGCGTTTATTGGATTATTTCAAACATATTCGCATTTATTCAGCAGGTTGTTCTTACTTACGTATACAGTCCCAAGAAGGTAATTGCTCAACAGATGGTTGACGAAACTGTTGCAAGACGTTCAAAAGAGAACAACACTAAACGTCGTGCTGACATTGAAAAGAAATAAGGTGTAGTTATGATAAAAGAAGCCATAGGCGTAGCGCCTACAATTGAAGAAGCCAGAAAAATGGCTATTGACAATTTACATGCGCCCATTGATGCGGATGTAAAAGTTGAAATTGTTACTTTCCCCAAAAAGAAAATTCTCGGTCTTTTCGGCGGTGCGGAAGCTAAAGTGAAAGCATCATACGATGACGGTGTTAAGGAGAAAAAGGCTAAACCCGAAGCACCCAAGAAGTCTGCTCCCGTAAAGGAAGAGAAAAAAGAGCAGAATTCAAATAAAAAGAACGATAAGAAGCCCCAGGCTAAAAAAGAACCCAAAAAGGAAGTTAAAAAGGAAACTCCCAAAAAGGCAGTAACTCCCGAAGTAGACCTTGCAGGTATTGAAGCAAAGGAAAATGCTGCAACAGAGTATCTTAAATCTATCCTTGCAGGTATGGGCTTCAAGGATGTAAAAGTTACTGCTAAAGAAACAGAAGAAGATATTTATTTTGAAATCGTAAGCGAAGAGGATTACGGTAATATTATCGGCAGACGCGGTGAAACTCTTGATGCTTTACAGTATCTTACAAGACTTTTTGTAAACCGTGCAGACGATAATAACAAGCGCGTTGCACTTAATGTAGGTGATTACAGAAAACGCCGTGAAGAAACTCTCAGAGGTCTTGCTAAACGCCAGGCACTCCGTGTTGCAAAATACGGCAGAAGTACTGCTCTTGAACCTATGAATCCCTATGAACGCAGAATTATTCACACCGCTATCCAGGAAATTGAGGGCGTGACATCACATTCAGTAGGCGAGGGTGACAGACGCAGAGTTGTTATCACTCCCGAAGGCGGCGAAAAACGCGGTAATTACAGAAATGACCGCAGAGGTAACCGCGAAAGACGTGCTCCTTATGTTCCCGAAACACCCAAGGAGCCCCGTGAAAAGAAAATTGATGCTGCATCATCTTCACTTTACGGTAGAATTCAGCCTAAAAAAACTGAAACAACAGAAGAATAATTTTGTTGACAATTTTAAAAAACAGAGTTATTATCTAATAAAGATATTTTAAATCGCAGACGGAGAAAGTAAGGATACTTAACCTTTTCAGAGAGCGCATCGGCTGGTGAAAGGTGCGAAAGGAATTATCCCGAAGACCACTTCCGAGTGCGGTGCGAAGCGAAAGATAAGCACTGCCGTTTAAGCCGCGTTAAGGCATCTCGAGTGATATAACCACAGTGTTATATAATTTGGGTGGAACCGTGGAGTTATCAGACTTCATCCCATTTGTTTTTACAAGTAGGATGGAGTCTGTTTTTTTATAATTAAACGAAAGGATGATATATATGATTAAAATTAAACTTCGTGACGATGTTAAAGAATACGAAAGCGGCGTTACTCCTGTTGATGTATGTAAGGATATAAGTATGGGTCTTTTCAGAAACCTTTGTGCTTGCCGTATTAACGGAGAAAGTGCGGATATTCGTACACCTATTACAGAGGATTGTGAACTCGAATTCCTCACATTCGAAAGTGCAGAGGGTAAGCACGCTTTCTGGCATACTGCATCTCACATACTTGCACAGGCTGTAAAACGCCTTTACCCCGAAGCAAAACTTGCTATCGGTCCTGCAATTGATAACGGTTTTTATTATGATATAGACTGCGAAACTTCTTTCACTCCCGAAACTCTTGCAAAAATTGAAGCAGAAATGAAGAAAATTGTAAAAGAGGACCTTGCTCTTGAAAAATTTGAGATGGAGCCTCAGGCTGCCATTGAGGAAATGAAAGCAAAAGGCGAAATCTATAAGGTTGAACTTATCGAAGAACATGCAGGCAAAAACGAGCCTATCAGTTTCTACAAACAGGGTGAGTTTACTGATGTTTGCGCAGGACCTCACATCCCTTCAACAGGCAGAGTTAAGGCATTTAAACTTACCGCTTGCACAGGTGCATATTGGAGAGGCGACCAGAATAACAAAATGCTTCAGCGTGTTTACGGTACTGCATTCCCTAAGGCTGCAGAACTCGAAGAACATCTTGCAAGAATAGAAGAAGCAAAAAAACGCGACCACAATAAACTCGGCAGAGAACTTGAAATTTTCACAACGGTTGACTCTATCGGTCAGGGTCTTCCCATTCTTCTTCCCAAGGGTACGTTTATTGTTCAGACTCTTCAGAGATTTGTTGAGGATGAAGAAGCAAGAAGAGGTTGGGTACGCACAAAAACTCCTCTTATGGCAAAGAGCGACCTTTACAAGATTTCGGGTCACTGGGATCACTATAAGGACGGTATGTTTGTTTTAGGTGATGAAGAAAAAGATGACGAAGTTTTTGCACTGCGTCCTATGACTTGTCCTTTCCAATATCAAGCCTACCTTAACAGAGCGCGTTCATATCGCGACCTTCCTATGAGACTTGCTGAAACATCCACACTTTTCAGAAACGAATCTTCAGGCGAAATGCACGGACTTATTCGTGTTCGTCAGTTTACTATTTCAGAGGGTCATCTTATGTGCCTTCCCGAACAACTTGCAGATGAATTCAAGCGTTGCCTTGACCTTTGCATATTTATGCTTAAAACCCTCGGTCTTTATGAAGATGTTTCATACCGTTTCTCACAATGGGATCCCGATGATAAAGAAAAATACATTGGTACTAAAGAGCAGTGGGATGAAGCCCAGGGTGTTATGAAAGAAATCCTCGACGACATAGGTCTCGATTATAAAGTGGGTATTGGTGAAGCCGCTTTCTACGGTCCTAAACTTGATATTCAGATTAAGAACGTTTATGGCAAAGAGGACACCCTTATTACAATTCAGATTGACCAGATGCTTGCTGAAAAATTCGGTATGGAATATGTTGACCGTGACGGTACAAAGAAAAATCCCTACATTATCCACAGAACGTCTATCGGTTGTTATGAGAGAACACTTGCTCTTCTTATTGAAAAATATGCAGGTGCATTCCCCTTGTGGCTTGCTCCCGAGCAGTTCAGAATTCTTCCCATTTCCGAGAGACACCACGACGCTTGCTATGAACTTAAGAATAAACTTGAAGCAGAAGGTTTCCGCGTAACTGTTGACGACAGAGCAGAGAAAACAGGCTACAAGATTCGTGAAGCACAACTTCAGAAAATTCCTTATATGCTTGTTCTCGGCGATAAGGAAATCGAAAACGGCGAAGTTGCAGTCCGTGCAAGAAAAGCCGGAGATATGGGTACAATGAGTGTTGAAACATTCGTTGAAATGGCTCATAAAGAAGTTGATGATAAGGTAATTAACTGATAAAAAATACTCCGGTTGTTTTCTGAACAACCGGAGTATTTTTGCATTTATATACTCGCTTCGTAGCCTTCTTCTACAATAGCCTTAATTAAAACATCAACGGCAACTTCCTTTGAAAGTGTAACGGTTGCGGTGTTTTGTTCGTGGCTTGCAACGGCGCTTTCAACACCGTCAATGGCGGTAAGGGCTTTAACTACGTGAGCCTCGCAACGAGGACACATCATACCTTCCACTTTAATAACTTTTTCCATAATATCCTTTCCTTTCTGTTCGGCTTGGGGTGTATTCTCCGTGCCGATTTCTTTATTTTCTTTATTATATTTTGACTTAAAAAATCTGAGTTTTAAAGCGTTTGTGACAACGCAAAGGGAACTCATACTCATAGCGGCTGAACCTATCATAGGGCTTAATCTTAAACTAAGAAGAGGATAAAGTGCGCCTGCGGCAAGTGGGATTCCCAAAACATTGTAGAAGAATGCCCAGAACAGATTCATTTTAATGTTACGCATAACGGCTTTACTGAGTTCTACGGCTTTAGCCGCATCCATCAGTGAACTTTTAATAAGAACTATATCCGCAGACTCTATTGCAATGTCCGTGCCTGCGCCTATTGCTATACCCACATCTGCCCTTCTAAGTGCAGGGGCATCGTTGATACCGTCACCGACGAAGGCGATTTTTTCACCCTTTTCCTGTAAAAGACGAATATTTTTTTCTTTATCCGCCGGCAAAAGTTCCGCTATAACTTCGTCAATTCCCGCTTGTTTTGCAATAAACTCTGCGGCAGATTTGTTGTCGCCTGTGAGCATTACAGTTTTTTTGCCCAGCGCTTTAAACGTGGAAATTGCTTTTTTACTGTCCTCGCGTATAGTGTCTGAAACGGCAATAATGCCGATTATTTCATTATCTCTTACAAATATAAGCGGTGTTTTACCCTGTGAAGAAAGTTCGGTTAATTTATTTTTAATATCCGAAAAATCCACGTTGTTTTCTTTTAGAAATCTTACGTTACCCGAAATATATTTTTTGTTATCAATAGTTCCGCTTACGCCTTTACCCTGATGGGCTGTAAAATCGGAGACTTCCGGGAGAGTAAGTTTTAATTCTTCCGCCTTATTTCGTACTGCGGCAGCAAGTGGGTGTTCGCTACCTTTTTCGAGGGCGGCGGAGAGTTTGAGAAAATCAGTTTCTGAAAGAGTTTTATCAGTAACAACTATATCGCTGACACTCATTTGACCTGACGTTACGGTTCCTGTTTTGTCGAGAACTATTTTATCAACACTTCCGAGAGTTTCCAACGCGGCGGCAGATTTTACCAATATGCCGTTTTCGGCGGCTTTGCCTGTTCCTGCCATAATTGCAACAGGAGTTGCAAGACCCAATGCACAGGGGCAAGATATAACAAGCACCGTAACACCGAAAGAAAGCGCGCTTTCAAACTCTGCGCCTGTAATTAGCCATATTATGAAAGTGACAAGGGCAATTGCCATTACAACAGGGACGAAAATACCGCTTACTTTGTCTGCAAGCCTTGCAATAGGTGCTTTCGATGAGCCTGCCTCGTCAACAAGACGGATAATTTGCGAAAGTGTTGTGTTTTCGCCTACTTTCGAGGCGGTCATACGGAAAGTTCCGTTTTTGTTAAGTGTGGCAGAAATAACTTCGTCACCCACTGTTTTCTCCACAGGCAAACTTTCACCCGTTACTGCGGATTGGTCAACATAGCCCATACCCTCCGTTACAATGCCGTCAACTGCAATTCTCTCGCCGGGGCGGATTATAAGTTCTTCCCCGATTTTAACATCTTCCGCTTCCACGGTTATTTCTTTGCCGTTTCTTATAACACAGGCAGTTTTAGGGGATAATTCAACAAGTTTTCCTAAAGCGTCACTTGTTTTACCTTTTGAACGGGTTTCAAGGTATTTACCCACCGTAACCAGTGTTAAAATCATTGCGCTTGATTCAAAATACAGTTCGTGAGAATAGTGTTTTAACACGTCTAAATCACCGCGGGGGCCAGCGTAAGCCATCATCATAACCGCAAAAACACCGTACAAAAAGGAGGCGGCAGACCCTAACGCAACAAGGGTATCCATATTAGCGGCGCGTTTTATAAGTCCTTTGAATCCCGAAATAAAAAACTTCCTGTTTATTATCAGTACGGGAACGGTTAAAAGCATCTGTGTAAGGGCGTTAACGAGGGCATTTTCAGTGCCTTCCAAAACTGAGGGTAACGGAAGATGCAGCATATGCCCCATAGCAATGTACATAAGGATAACAAGAAAAACAACAGAACTTACAAGCCTTTTTTTCATATTGCTTTCTTTTTCTTCTTCGTTTTTCTTGCGGTCAGCCCATTCTGATTTTAATGTGCTTTTTTTACCGTTTTCGCCGTAAAGGGTCGCACCGTAGCCAATGTCGGTTACAGCGTTTATAAAATCCTGCTCGGTTAACTTGGTTTCATCGAAACTAACGGTCATTTGCTCCGAAAGAAGATTTACATCAGCATTTATTGTGCCGTCAAGTTTTAAAGCGGCTTTCGTTACATTAGCCTGGCAGGCGGCACAGGTCATACCTGTTATTTTAAATTTACCTGTTTTCATAAAATCACCATTGCAATAGGAAAAGTTAGTTGTTGCTAACTATTGTAACACCATTATTCTTTAAAATCAAGTTTTTGAAGTATCATAAGTTGACAAAGGTACTTTAAAATGGTACGATTTCAGTGTTAAAACAAAGCCGAAAGAGGCGAAAATTATGGAAAAATATATAAATAATATACTTGCCCCGAAACTTCAAGGTGACGGCGGTTGGGTGGAATTTGTTTCACTGGAGAATAGCGAACTTACACTTTTATTCAGAGGTGAATGTTCAAAATGCCTTATTCTTCACCGTTGTACCGAGTGGATTGAACAAGAGATAAAGAGAGATTTAAAGAAAATTGTTAAAGTAACGGCTGTACGCAAAAAGCCTTATTTTCAGGATGTGTGAGGTGAGTTTATGGCACATATTAAAGTTGTAAGGCGTTCCATGCGTCCTGAAGAGTGGACAGATTTGCGTTTCGGTTGGCTCAAAAGGCACATTTACGGTGAAAAGTGGGAGATTGAAAATCTCCTTATTCGCGATGCGCGTCAGGTTGACGAAATGCAGTTTGAATATTATTCCGATGATTACCGTCCGCTTAAAAGGGGCGATATGTATTTCACTCCCGACGGAACCGCGTTTATAAAAGCGGAAGTGAAAATTCCCGAAGAATTAAAGGGAAAAGAACTGTGGTTTTCACTTAAAACAGCGGCAGAAATCTGTGTTAAGGTAAACGGAAAATATATAGGCGGTGTTGACCCTAACCGCGAAAGAATGCTTTTGTCACCCTACATAGACGTTAATGATACTTTGCATTTTGAAATGATGGGTTACAACCGCAGTAAACCCGATGACGAGCGCAACCCCGAAAGCCTTTCTGTTCGCGGATGCCGTCAGATATTTGAGGGTGCGTATATTTGCACAATAAATGATGATGTTCAGAGCCTCGTTTATGATTTTGAACTTCTTCTTGATATTGCAAAAAGCGAACTGTTTAACGAGGATTACAGAAGTTTTCTTAATAAAGAACTTAATAATGCTATGAACTGTATCGACTTTGAGGGCGACGAGTTAACAGGTGTTAAAGAAGCAAAGCAGTACATTGAAGATGTAATTTACAGTAATGATACGTATAAAGGCAGCGGCGACGTAGCACTTGTGGCACATTCCCACCTTGATATAGCATATTATTGGCGCAGAATACACTCTGTTCAGAAGAATTTGAGAACAGTTCTTATTCAACTTCGCCTAATGGACAGATACCCCGAGTTTAAGTATGCCCACACACAGCCGTACACCTATGAAACTCTCGAGAAATACTATCCCGAAGTGTTCGAGGAACTTAAAGAAAAGGTTAAAAACGGTCAGTTTGAGCCTGTTGGTGCTATGTATGTCGAGCCCGACTGCAATGTTCCCAATGCGGAAAGCCTTATAAGACAATGCCTGTACGGTCAGAAAACTTACGAGAAATTTTTCGGGAAAAGAGTTAATAACGCCTGGCTTCCCGATGTTTTTGGTAACAGTTGGATTTTACCCCAGATTCTCAAAAAAAGCGGTGTTGACTATTTTGTTTCAAATAAAATGTCAACCTGGAACGATACAAACAGATTTCCCCATAATAATTTTATATGGCGGGGTATTGACGGCAGTGACGTATACGCCTGTGTTCCGCCCACACACTTCATAACCTGGAATATGCCCAGCCAGATTCAAGAAAACTGGGAGGCATATATTGATAAGGACAGTGGCGGGCAGACACTTAATATGTTCGGTTACGGTGACGGCGGTTCGGGTTGTACCGAAGAAATGATTGAACTTATGCGCCGTTTCGATAAAATTTCCGTAATGCCGAAATGCACCCACACAAGCGGAGCAGAGTTTTTGGAAAAGAATCTTAAAGATAATAAAAATCTTCAGGTGTGGGACGGGGAACTTTACCTTGAAATGCACCGCGGTACATTTACCACAAAAAGTAATATAAAGCGTGCAAACCGCAGAATTGAAGAAAAATTCAGAACAGCGGAAATGCTCTGTGTTATGCGCGGTGAAGATAAAACAGAAGAAATAACAGAACTTTATAAAAAGTTCCTTGTCAATCAGTTCCACGATATTTTGCCCGGCTCACATATTCACCCAGTTTACGAAGATGCAATGAAAGATTATTCGGAAGTGGAAAAAGCACTTGATGAAATAATCGGCACAGGCAGTAAATATTTTAATACCCTTAACTTTAACCGCGATGCCCTTACATTCGTGAAAAATAAAAAAGGTACTGCAACACGCTACGGCGAAAAGGGTAACTGGATTATTCCCAATATGAAACCGCTTTCCTCTGCAAATCTTCGCAAAACCGATTTTTCGGGTGAGTGGTTTGAAGTTCGCACAAATGTAATAGAAACACCTTTCTATATAGCAAAATTAAATTCCGACGGCTCTATGGAGTCACTTTATGATAAAGAACTCGGCAGGGAATGGGTAAAGGGTGACTTTAATAAACTTAAACTTTATGTTGACTGCCCCGGTAACTATGATGCATGGGATATTCTTCCCAATTACCGCGAAAAACAGGTAGAATTAGAGGTGAAATCACCTGTTAAAGTTTCGGAAAGTGACGGGGAAAGCGTAACATTTACGGTTATACTTGCAACCGAAAAATCAGAATGGGAAATGAATATAAGATTTTTCAGAAGAAGTCGCGGAATTGAAGTTGAAAGTAATGTTAACTGGAATGAAAAGCATAAACTTGCAAAAATGGAGTTCGACTGCAATATTCTAACAAGAAAAGCAGTGTGCGACACTTCCGCAGGCTACATTGAACGCGAAACACACCGTAACACAACCTGGCAACAGGCAAGGTTTGAAACCTGCCACCATAAATGGTGCGATATGTCAGAATCGGGTGGAGGTATTGCTCTTATAAACGACGGAAAATACGGAGTTGGGTTCCTGGATAATTCAATGAGTTTGTCGCTTCTTCGCGCTACGGAACGCCCCGACGTTACATCGGATATAGGCGAGCACAGTTTCTGTTATATGATAGTTCCCCACGAAAGTGATGCGGTAAATGCAGGTATCAATAAACTTGCAATTCAGTATAACACGCCTCTTGTTAAATCGGACTGTCAGTGGAATATGCCTACATTCGAGCCTCTTTATTTACAGGCAGTAAAGAAAAGTGAGGACGGTACAATGACCGTTATAAGACTTTCGGAACAGGACGGAAAACGCGGTAAAATAAAATTATCTCAAAAAGTCAAACTACTCAATATGCTTGAAGATATCGAGGGCGAAACGGATACAATTGAATATACTCCATTTGAAATTCTGACAATAGGAGTATAAATAAAAATAATTGTATTGAAAACGAAAAAACAAAGTGCTAAAATACATACGCAATATGTAATATTTGAATAATTAACTCCGAAAGGGGTTGAGGGGGAATAATATGAAACTTGTAACAATAATTCTCAACAAAACCGAATGTCTTGATGAAATACTTGAAGAATTCGGAAACAACAACATTCCCGGTGCTACAATTATAGACAGCCGCGGAATGGTACAGGAACTTTCAGACCACGACCATGAAGATATGTATTTCCTCGTGTCTTTAAGAAGTTTGCTTTCACCTTCACACAAAGAAAACAAAACAATCATCATGGTAGCAAAGGATGAAGATGTCAAAGTAATCTCCGCCATAGTAAACAAAGCAACGGGCGGACTCGATAAACCCGATACAGGTATACTTTTCACCATACCCGTTGATTATGTGGAGGGAATTAAACACTGATGTTTGAAAATATTTCCCTTAATACATTTATAAACCTTGCGCTGATGATATTTATCGGTATGGCGCTTGGCAGACTTGTAAAAAAAATAAAACTCCCCAATGTTACGGGGTACTTACTTGCAGGACTTTTGTTAGGACCCAGCGTTTTAGGAATACTTAATGATGACTTTTTGAATTCCGTTTCGATTATTTCCGATGCGGCATTGGGTTTCATTGCTTTTTCAATAGGTAACGAATTTAAAATCTCGTACTTCAAGCGCGTAGGTGCAACACCGATTATTATTGCTACCCTTGAATCATTATTTGCCGTAGTATTCGTTGTTCTGGGTTTGAAACTAATAGGTTGCAGTACAACATTCTCATTGGTTCTCGGCTCAATTGCGGCGGCAACCGCACCTGCGGCAACAATTATGGTTATTAAACAGTACAAGGCTCGCGGTCCTGTTACGGAAACACTCCTTTCCGTTGTTGCCATAGACGACGCCACTGCCCTTATTATGTATTCAATT
Organism: Clostridia bacterium; assembly: GCA_017626295.1. Taxonomy (GTDB): domain Bacteria; phylum Bacillota; class Clostridia; order Oscillospirales; family Acutalibacteraceae; genus DTU089. Next base: position 43,325 of record JAGAJB010000001.1, read on the forward strand.
TCTATAGCAATTGCAACCGCACTTTCCGGCGGTAGTGCAAGCACTGCTGACCTTATCTTAAAACCTGTTATTGAAATCGGCGGCGCGCTTGTAGTTGGCGCAATTCTGGGTTTCCTTTTCCTTGTGCCGTTAAAACACTTCAAAAAGGACGGAAACAGACTTTCCATAGTAATCGCATTTATTTTTATGGGTCTGGGTCTTTCGGAACTTTGCGGTTTTTCATCGCTTCTTTTCTGTATGTCAATGGGTGCAATCGTGGCAAACTTCTCCCCCGACGTTAACCATATTATGAAACTTTCCGACAGAATAACACCGCCTATATTTATGTTATTCTTCGTGGCATCAGGTGCAGGGTTTAAACTTTCCGTTCTTCCTGCTGTTGGTTTAGTTGGCGTTATATACATTGTATTCCGTGTTATCGGTAAAATGTTCGGTGCATCTTTAGGTGCCATAGTTTGTAAATCTGATAAGAATATCCGCAAATATTTAGGACCCGCACTTATCCCCCAGGCAGGTGTTGCTATCGGTCTTTCATTGGCGGCTTCAAGCGTTGTTCCCGAACACGCAACGGAAATCCGCACGGTTATTCTTTGCGGAACGCTTATTTATGAACTTGTAGGCCCCGTTATTTCAAAAACTTGCCTAAAAAAAGCAGGAGAGATAAAGGAGTAAAATCAAATCACCCATCGAAAAATCTTTCGATGGGTGATTTATTATTCAGCCTTTTTTATCCCATAAAAATGGATAACATTCATATCTTCTTCCATATCAAGTCCGTGGGAGCCGCAGCCGCCGTCTATCTCGTGGCATCCGTGGTCGGGCATAAAGCCGTAAAAAACATTATGTTTTTTCCACTTTTCTTTTACCCTCTCAACCATGCTGCAGTAAAAATTAAGGTTTTTATGCAGTGCATCAAAAGCCTCTTCTGATTCGGGACCGAACTTATGCATACGGCCGTCGTAATTACCGTTATAGATAACAATGAGGTCATAGTTATCTTCATCAATAAGACTCAGTGCTTTTTCATTCACTTCTTCGGGGGTATCATAAATAAAATAATCCATTTCTCTTTCAAGGAATATAAGAGAAATACTGTCGCGCTCCGTTGAAACAATAGCGCATTTTTTACCTGCTTTAATAAAGCAGTCGAAAATTGTTTCCGTAGCAAGAACTGGTTTTTCGTAACGCTGAATACCGTGAACAGAGGGCATAACGCCTGTGTACATTGAAGCAAAGCACACGGGAGTAACACTTGGCATAACGGAAAGCATAGGAACACAAACATCTGAACAAAGCGCCGCACCGATAAATTTTTCGGTATACTTCTGATAAATCCACAAAGCAACTGCATCGGGGTTATAAAAAATTGCTCTGTCGCATTTTTCACCTTTCAACTTTTTTTCTGCCAACGCAGTAAGGAAGGGATTAGGCTTTTCTAAAAAATCCGATTTTTCCAGATTCATAAGTTCCAAAGTTGTGTTTTTTACGGACGATATACATATTGAGTTGTATAATTCGGACATATTAAGCACCCTTATAACATCATTTTACGCAATTCTTCACCGCTTTTATCTGAAAGATATGCCGGAGGAATATCAAAAACAGTTTTGCAACCGCTGAAGCCTTCTTTGTTAAGTCTGTATGCTGCTCTGGCATAAGCAACGATTACGCAGGAGGTAAACTCGGGGTTAGAATCAAGTTTAAGGCTGTATTCAATAACATTATTGTGTTCAAGATTCTGACCTGTTTTTCCTGTTCTGATAACGAAACCACCATGGGGAATACCCTTGTGGTCGCGGTCGAGTTCTTCCTGTGAAATAAAGTGAACAGTTGTATCGTATTCATCGAAATAGTTTTTCATTGTAACTATATCGTTTTCAATTCTTTTAAGGTCTGCGCCTTCTTCGGCAACAACGAAACATTCTCTTGTGTGTTTCTGTCTTGTGGTGAGTTCGGGCTGAGAACCGCTGCGAACAGCCTCAAGGGCCTCTTCAACAGGAATAGTGTACTGCCTTGCATCTATTACGCCTTCAACTCGTCTTATAGCATCGGAATGACCCTGGCTGACACCCTTGCCCCAGAAAGTGTAATCCGCACCGTCTTTAAGAATGCAACTGCCGTAAAGTCTGTTAAGTGAGAACATACCGGGGTCCCAACCCACAGAAATAATACCGATTTTTCCGCTTTCTTTTGACGCTGCATCAACATTAGCAAAATGCACAGGGATATTTTTATGTGTATCAAAACTGTCAACGACATTAAAATACTTAGCCATTGCAGGTGTTTGCTCAGGTAAATCAGTAGCACTGCCACCGCACATTACAAGAACGTCAACATCATCTTTATGATTTAAAACGTCATCTGTTTTATAAACAGGAGCACCCGAAATAGTTTTAACTGTTGACGGGTCGCGCCTTGTAAAAACGCAGGAAACCTCCATATCGTCATTTTGTTTTACTGCACACTCAACACCTTTTGCAATGTTGCCGTAGCCGTAAAGTCCGATTTTTATCATATATACCACTCCATTCGCAGATATTCTGCGGTAAAATAAAAAATAATGTTATATTTTATTCCTATATCATTTTGTAGTCAAGGGGGTTGTGTAAATTAAAAACTTTTATATGATTATGATTGTATCATAGTGATGTTTTTTGCTTCACAAAAAGTGAAGTTAAGTTTGCCAAAACACTTGCGAAGCAAACATCACTACGTAGTAACTTCACTGCACAGCAACATCACTTGCCCGACAGGGCAAACTTAGTTGTTGAAACTGTACGCTGCAAAAGCGCTACAGTTTCAACTGTTGTTTCACTGTCCCAACAGATATGTGTCACATTCTCATCCCCGTCATAAAAGACGGGGAATTTGAAATCGATACACTTTAACAGTCTGCCGTCGGGCTGCTCTTCTTTGAATATCTCAATGCTTTCAATAAAGGTATTAAGAAACCTCTTTTTCTCAGCATCGGTAAACTCTTTGTACATTGTACCATAATAATGCAGAAAAAGATAGACATTTTCGCCTGATATTTTTTCTTCTTTGATATTTGCTATGCGGGATTGCAATTCGGCTATTTGTTCTTCTACAATCTCTATTTCATCATAGAAATCATAAAGTCTGTTTTGCATATCCTGATACTTTTTATCATAATGCCTGTCTGTAACATCAAGGGTATCCATTTGAGATGCAAGTTTTCTTTTTGCCATAACAAGCTGATTGAGTTGCTTTTTAAATACGGCAAACTCTTCTTCAAGACCTTCTGTACTTACTCTTGTGTTTATCTTTTCACACAAGGCCTTTTCGAACTCAGGATTAGATACAAGCCTTTCAATTACCTCTTCAACAGCACCGTTAATGATTGTCTGATTCCATTGTCTGTGATAATCGCATTTGTGTCCGTCAACCCTCATACGATGCTTACAGGCATAATAAAAGTGGTCTTTATAGATTGTACCGTCCGGCTTTTTCTTACGGTTAATATTGCCGTACATTGCCGCACCACAAACAGGACAGCGGAGCAATCCTGATAATAAATGCTCGTGGTCAAGGTTGTAAATCTTCTCTCGTTTAACACCTAATTTCTTTCGTCTCTGCTGTGCCAATTCCCAATCCGCAACAGACACAATAGTTTCATGAATACCATCATAGACGGGATATTGGTCTTGCTTAACAAACTGATACAGTATCAGTATTCGATATAAAATAACAGGGCTTCTGCTGATTTTCCTTTGCTTTTTGACACGGCTATTGCAGATGCACTTGTTCTCGGTCCGCTTCGTACTGAGGCGGTTGTGCTTTCAGATGAAGAGCTTCAAAAAATCAAGGCTTACGGTGCGGATGCCAAAACCGAAAGGCTTATGATAACACTTGCAGAATACTACATCGCAAACAAAGAGCCTGACTCTGATTGGGTGCTTATACCGAGGACTAACATCTCTGCTTATCTCGGCTCGGCGACTTATATGGAAAGCTATGAAGACAAGATGCCCGAAGGTTTTATGGAGAAAAAGTCTGAAATGGGCGGTGTATCTGCGGTGAGGATTACTATATAACGAAAAAAGCTCCCTGAATCGGTTTAGTGCCGAAACAGGGAGCTTTGATGTTTTATTTAAATGTATAAACTGAAATTCCTTTCATTTTATGTTCGCTTGTTTTGTGCATACGCTCAACGATTATCTTCTTATCCTCAGGAATATCGCCGCCGGAAAGATAACTGTCAAGCTCGGCATATGTTACGCCCATTTCCGTTTCATCGGTCTGTCCGTCAAAGAGTGCTGCGGATGGAGCTTTTTCTATAACGCACTTCGGAGCATCGAGATAGCGCAAAAATTCATATATCTCTGTAACGGTGAGATCTGCAATGGGATTAAAATCGTGAGCACCGTCGCCCCACTTGGTAAAGTAACCTACATAAGCTTCACTTCTATTGCCCGTACCGGCAACCAGTCGGTTTTCCGCTGCAGCAACCGCATACAATGTGAGCATACGAAGTCTCGGTGCTATATTGGAAAGTGCTGCCGCATTTAAGGTAGCAACACCGTCAAGGGCTTTTAGTTCTGCTTCCTTTACAGGTGTCAGATCAACAGTTCGGGTTTCGATATTATATTTTTCGGCAACCTCTTTGGCATCGGCAGTATCTTCATCGTAGTTTCTTTTAGAAGTACATGGCAAGATAATACCCACCGTATTGTCGCAAGCCGCTTTACAGAGAATACCAACCAAAGCAGAATCCTTGCCGCCGCTGTTGCCGTAAACAATGCCTTTTGCTCCGCTCTCACTGAGAACAGATTGTATAAAAGCAACTCTGTTTTCAAATTCAATCTTATAATTTCTCATTAAAAAGCCTCCTTTGTTACGGTACAGTTCACCAATCGGTTAATTGTGCATATTGTTAATGTGTTTGTTTCTTTTATCTGAAGGTGTAACAAACATTAAGAAAAAACATACCAGCATTATAGCGGAACCGAAGCTAATGGAAAATGCACCAAAATATCTAATCAAAATACTGCCCATAATCGCACCGAATGCAAATGACAATACAATAGAGAAAGAAATACATGTACTGTGCTTATACTCATGATTATTTACGAGACCATACATTATCGCGCTGTGAATTGCCGAACGCATATTTCCTATACACATGGTTGTTGCAACATTTTCATTCTCAACCCTTCTAAATGTCTCTACTTGAATGCCACAAGCCAAAGAAAGAAGGCAATTTGCGGGTAAGTTCATCTCCTGCGAAAAAACAGCAACTATTAAAAAAATCACAGCCTCAAATAAAACGCAGATTTGTCGCCAGTGTAACAACTCACGCTGTTTGCAAAAATGACAAATGCATGTTGACAAAGCAACTCCACTTAAAAATGCTATTATAGGAAGCGCATAATGTAATGATGACATCCATTCTCCCTTTGACAAATGAATACTGAACATCAGAACATTTCCCGTCTGCGCATTTGCAAAAACATGTCCCCTATAAAGATATGAATATGCATCCATAAGTCCACCGGATATTGCCAGGAGCACACCTACAGGAAAAGATTCTGACATTTGTTTACTCATATTCAAACCACTTTCATTCTTTAATTTTATAAAGCTCTGAACGTCTGTCACGGAACACAGGAATGCTGTTGCGAATTTCGTTAAGTATCTGCAGATCGCATTCAGCAGTTAATATTTCTTCATCCTCTCCGGCAAGTACAAGAGTTTTTCCAAATGGTTCTATGATGGCTGAATGACCGCCATATACGGTTTTGTCGGCTGTACCACAGGAGTTACAGCATACAACAAACATTTGATTTTCTATTGCTCTGGCAACAGTGAGTGTTTGCAAATGGAAGATGCGTTCCTTCGGCCACTGTGATACAACGAAGATCATATCTAATCCCTGCAAAGCAAGATTACGTGTCAGTTCGGGAAATCTCACATCGTAACAAATGATAATACCGCACTTTACACCGTCGAGAGTAAAGCGACATAGGTGGTCGCCACAAGTATAGTAATCATCTTCTCCCATGGGCGTAAACAGATGCGTCTTATCATATTCGGCAATACATATACCATCTCGGTCAAAAACAAAAGCGGTATTATATACTTTCCTTCCTCGCACATTGGAAACCGATCCGGCAACAATATTTACTTTATACTTTTTTGCCAGTTCTCCAATACGGGTTTTTACTTCATAGCCGTTCCTACAGGATAACTTGACAAGGTTTTCTTTCGGGAAAAATCCGGTATTCCAAGTTTCAGGCAATACCAATACGTCGGGGTTATCCTTCATCGCATTGCAAATTAACTGTTCTGCGTGTGCAAAATTATCCTCCGGACAACCGATCTTCATATTCATTTGCAAACACGAAACCTTCATACCATTTACTCCTTTGTAAGCAGCTTGCAGAGCCTGTTTGCCGCTTCCTTGGTTTCTTCGGGTTTTCCGAACGTGGAGAAACGGAAATAGCCTTTTCCACACTCCCCAAAGCCATCACCGGGAATACCTACAACTTGAATTTCTCTGAGTAGATAATCAAAGAACTCCCAACCGCTCATACCGCCGGGGCATTTCATCCAGATATAGGGTGAGTTCTTGCCACCTGTGTACCAAATGCCTGCAGCATCCAGCGCCTCTATAAAGCAGGAGGCGTTTTCTTTATATACACGAAGATTATCCTGGATCTGCTGCTGTCCCTCCGGCGTAAATACCGCCAAGGCACCTTTTTGAAGGATATAGGAAACACCGTTTGTTCTGGTCTCACGGTTGCGGGACCACATCTCATTCAGATTCATTCCCCCGTAAACAAGATTGCGAGGGACAACGGTATAACCGAGGCGCGTTCCTGTAAAACCTGCTGTTTTTGAGAGTGAGCAAATTTCAATGGCGCATCTGTCCGCGCCGTCAAGTTCATAAATACTGTGGGGAACATTTTCTTCCTCAATAAAGATTTCATACGCCGCATCAAACAGGATAACGGCACCGATCTCATTGGCAAAATCCACCCAAGCCTGCAGCTGATTACGGTTAAACACAGCACCGGTAGGATTATTCGGCGAGCAGATATAAAGAATATCCGCTTTCGCTGCTTCACTCGGTTCGGGCAAAAAACCGTTTTCTTCACCGGAAGCTAAATGAATGATCTTTCTTCCCGCAAGGATATTAGTATCTACGTATTCGGGATATGCCGGTTCGATTACCATAACGGAATTATCCCGATCAAACAGTTCCAGAATATCGCCGAGGTCATCACAGGCACCACTGGAAACGAAAATCTCGTTAGCTGCAATGGTTGTACCCATTTTCTTATAATAGCCCTCAATGGCACGGCGCAGAGAAGCATCACCGATTTCGGGCATATACCCGTGAAATGTGGCGGCCTTTGCCTGATCGTCAACGGCCTTGTGAAGTGCTTTTATAACCGCATCACAAAGAGGAAGGGATACATCGCCAACGCCCATTCTTAAAACCTGTTTATCAGGGTTTGCTGCCAGATATTCGTTTGTTTTGCGATAAATTGTGTTGAATAAATAAGAGTCTTTCAGTTCCTTATATCTCGTGTTTGGTTTTAGCATATCTCTGTTTCTCCTTCATATATCGTCTCTGCCGGGCCGGTCATTTGTACGGTGTTATCCGCTGCAATTTTAATTTTCAGTATTCCTCCGTCAAGCACTACTGAAACAGTCTCATCATAATGACAATGCTTTGCGGCAATCGCAGCCATTACGGATGCACAGGCACCGGTTCCGCACGCCATCGTAACACCGCTGCCGCGTTCCCATACCCGCATACGAAGTTTATCGGTTCCCAACACTTGTACAAATTCTATATTCACACCGTCAGGAAAGGCTTCGTGATGCTCAATTATCGGTCCAAGTTTGGTAAGCGGCGCTTTTTCAATATCATCTACAAAAATGACTGCATGGGGATTGCCGATCGATACGGGAAAAAGCGATACTGCTTCACCATCGACCGTGAGATTCATAGCCTTTTCAACTTCCGCTTGTCCCATATCAACCGTTATGGTTTTTACTTTACCTCCTACGATTTGCAGTGTCAGATATTTAACACCCGATAACGTTTCAATGCTGAGAAACTTTTTATCGGTGTAACCCTTGTCGTAAACATATTTGCCTACACAACGAATACCGTTGCCACACATTTTGGCTTCACTTCCGTCCGCATTGAATATCCGCATCTTAAAATCAGCAATGTTTGACTTTGAAATGTAGATCATTCCGTCTGAACCGGCACCCAAATGCCGCTCAGAAAGCTTTTTTGATAACTCTGCCGCATTACCGGGGACTTCACCGTAAACATACAAATAGTCATTTCCAAGCCCGTGCATTTTTGTAAATTTCATTTGATTCACCTCATTTTGCATCAATCGTAGAGATACCGAGCGTAACCTCCTCCAACACGTCAAGAAGCATTCTCACCGTATCAAGTGAGGTGAGCATCGTAATATTATTCTGTGCCGCACATTGACGGATAGCGATACCGTCGCCAAAGTGTTTTCCCGAAAGAATGGCACGGGTGTTGATCACATAACTGACATAGCCGGCACGGATGGAATCCAGAACCTCTTCGCTGCCTTCACTGGGCTTATGGCGGATACGTGTTCGGATACCGTTTGCCTTCAGAAATTCGCCTGTCAGCGTCGTGGCTTCAATATTAAAGCCCATATTGTAGAATCGACGAATAAGAGGCAAAGTTTCCTCCTTATCTTCATCGGCGACACTGACAATGACCGTTCCGTAGTTGCGAAGCGTAAGCCCCGATGCCACCATCGCCTTATAAGCCGCACGATGCAGTTTTTTGTCATATCCTATAGCTTCACCGGTGGACTTCATTTCGGGCGAGAGATAAGCATCCATACCACGAAGTTTTGAGAAAGAGAATGCCGGTGCCTTTACATAATAACGTTCCTTTTCCTTTGGGTAGATATTAAAGATACCTTGCTCTGCGAGAGACATACCGAGGTTACAGCGAGTCGCAATATCCGCAAGGCTGTATCCGGTGGCTTTTGACAGGAATGGAACGGTTCTCGAAGAACGTGGGTTCACTTCGATAATGTACACATCATCATGTTCATCTACAATAAACTGAATATTGAACAGACCGATGATACCAATACCAAGTCCAAGTTTTTCTGTATAGTCAAGAATAGTCTTTTTCACCTTATCCGAAAGGCTGTAGGACGGATACACACTGATGGAGTCGCCTGAATGTACGCCGGTTCGCTCCACAAGCTCCATAATGCCGGGGACAAATACGCACTTGCCGTCGCAGATGGCATCCACCTCAACCTCTTTGCCGCGAATGTATTTATCCACCAAAACAGGTTTATCCTCGTCAATTTCTACGGCAGTCTTCAGGTAATTACGAAGTGCTTCTTCCTTGGCGACGATCTGCATAGCTCTGCCACCGAGCACAAAACTGGGACGGACAAGCACGGGATAACCAATTTTTTTGGCTGCCTGAATGCCGGCTTCGATACTGGTTACTGCCAGACCCTTCGGCTGCGGAATATTCAAGGAAATGAGCAGTTTTTCAAAGGCATCACGGTTTTCCGCACGCTCAATAGCATCACAGTCGGTGCCGATGATTTTCACTCCACGGTCTCTGAGAGGTTCTGCCAGATTGATAGCAGTCTGACCGCCCAGGGTTGCAATAACACCCTCCGGCTGTTCCATCTCGATGATGTTCATAACATCTTCCACGCACAGAGGCTCAAAATAAAGCTTGTCGGAACAGGTGTAGTCGGTGGAAACGGTTTCGGGGTTGTTGTTGATGATAATGGCTTCATAACCCGATGCCTTAATGGTCTGTACCGCATGGACAGTAGAATAGTCAAACTCAACGCCCTGACCGATGCGGATCGGCCCGGAGCCGAGCACGATAACCTTCTTTTTATCCGAAATGACTGATTCGTTTTCATCCTCATAGGTGGAGTAGAAATACGGAATATAGCTTTCGAATTCAGAAGCGCAGGTGTCGATCATCTTATAAACAGGAATAATACCGTTTGCTTTTCTTAATGCGAATATCTCGGTCTCCGGCATATTCCAGAACTGAGCAATCACCTTATCAGAGAAACCCACTTTCTTTGCCTCACGAAGCACCTTGAGATCACCGGGGTTATCCTTGATTTCTTTTTCTTCCTCCACAATGTTCCGCAGTTTTCGGATGAAAAATCGGTCAATCGCAGTTGCTTCGGCAATGCTGTCAACACTTGTTCCAAGGCGCAGAAGCTCGGCAATGGCATAGATTCGGTCATCGGTTCCGTTCTTGATATAATCAAGCAGCTCACCCTCGCTCATACCGTCAAATTTACGGTGATGCAGATGGCAAAGTCCGATTTCCAAAGAGCGTACCGCTTTCAAGAGACTTTCTTCCACCGTTCTGCCGATGCTCATAACCTCACCGGTGGCTTTCATCTGCGTGGAAAGAGCGTTGTTGGCATCAGCAAATTTATCAAACGGGAAGCGCGGCATTTTTGTAACCACGTAGTCAAGTGTCGGCTCAAAGGAGGCGGGCGTGTTTGCAATCTGAATCTCATCCAGCGTCATACCTACACCGATCTTTGCGGATACACGGGCAATGGGATAACCGCTTGCTTTGGAAGCGAGTGCGGAAGATCGCGAAACTCTCGGGTTTACCTCAATGAGATAATACTGAAAAGAGTTCGGGTCAAGCGCAAACTGCACATTGCAGCCGCCTTCAATCTGAAGCGCACGGATGATTTTAAGTGCGCTGTCACGGAGCATATGATACTCTTTATTAGTAAGCGTCTGTGAAGGACAAACTACGATGGAATCGCCTGTATGGATGCCGACGGGGTCGAGATTTTCCATATTACAAATGGTGATGGCTGTGTCGTTCGCATCACGCATAACTTCGTATTCAATTTCTTTATAACCCTTGATGCTCTTTTCAATAAGCACCTGACTTACCGGAGAGAGTGAAAGGGCGTTTTTCATCAGTGGCAGGAATTCCGCCTCGTTGTCGGCAAAGCCACCGCCCGTACCGCCGAGCGTGAAAGCGGGACGAAGAACAACAGGATAACCTATTTTCTGTGCAACTGCCAAGCCCTCTTCCATCGAGCTTGCAATATCGGAAGGAAGTACGGGTTCACCTAATTCCTCGCAGAGCTCTTTGAACATCTCACGGTCTTCCGCACGCTCAATAGAACTGCTTCGGGTTCCGAGCAATTCCACACGGCACTCGGCAAGGATACCTTTCTTTTCGAGTTGCATCGCAAGGTTCAGACCCGTCTGCCCGCCGATACCGGGCAATATGGCATCAGGTCGCTCATAACGTATGATCTTTGCAATGTATTCCAGTGTCAACGGCTCCATATACACCTTATCTGCAATGGAGGTGTCGGTCATAATGGTTGCGGGATTAGAGTTACAAAGAATGACTTCATAACCTTCTTCTTTTAAGGCAAGACAAGCCTGCGTTCCTGCGTAGTCAAATTCTGCCGCCTGACCAATTACGATAGGACCGGAACCGATAACAAGCACTTTTTTTATATCTGTTCTCTTAGGCATTGTTTTGTTCCTCCATTACTTCTATAAATCGGTCAAAGAGATAGGCACTGTCCTGCGGACCGGGCGCACTCTCAGGGTGGTACTGCACACTGAATACTTTATCTTTATCGCATTTCACACCCTCAATGGTGTTGTCAAGCAGATTGATATGAGTAACGATCAAATCCGTACCGTTCAGGCTGTCTGCATCCACCGCATAGGAGTGATTTTGCGAAGTGATTTCAATTTTACCCGTTTCCAAATTTCGTACCGGGTGATTTCCGCCACGGTGTCCGAATTTCAGTTTATATGTTTTTGCTCCGTAAGCCAGGGATATAATCTGATGACCGAGGCAAATACCGAAAATCGGATATTTACCGAGCAGGTTCTTAGTAGTTTGGATGGTCTCAGGCACATCGGTAGGATCGCCGGGGCCGTTGGAAATAAAGATGCCGTCGGGATCAAGTGCCATAATAGCTTCTGCCGGAGTATTCCACGGTACGATCGTAACCTTGCAGCCACGCTTATTTAATGACCGCGCAATATTCATTTTCATACCGCAGTCGATGGCTACCACATGAAATTTTGGGGTTTCTGCGTAAGAAATCATAATCTTATCACAGCTTACACGGGATACCGCATCGGTGGGGATGTCAGTAGATTTCAGCTTCGCAATTCCTTCTTCCAAGGGGGTAAAAATATCGGTTATCAGTACCTTACGAGAGCCAAAGTCCCGGATAGAACGGTTCAGCTTTCTTGTATCAATGCCGTATATACCGGGGATGCCGAATTTCTCCATAACCTCCGACAAGGTGGCGGTGCTTCTGAAATTGGAGGGTTCATCGTTATATTCACGGACAACAAGTGCACCAAGAGTAGGCGTATCCCGTTCATAGTCATCATCCGCCATGCCGTAGTTGCCAATCAGCGGATAGGTCATAACGACAGCCTGGTAGGTATAGGAAGGATCGGACAGTATCTCCTGATACCCGACCATAGAGGTGTTGAAGACGATTTCGCACACCTTTTCATTATGTGCGCCAAGGCCATAGCCGTAATACTCCTGTCCGTCCTCCAAAATAATTTTTCTGTCAAATTCTTTTACCATCTTTATACCTCTTTCTGCCTGTCTGATAACCGCTGCTCAAATCGATCCTTTCGGGTATCTGTCGGAATCTTGGTGGGATAATCACCGTTAAAGCAAGCACTGCAAAAACCGTGGGTTCCTGTAAGAGCGCATAAACTTTCTACCGGAAGGTATCCTAAAGAATCCGCACCAATAAGGGTACAAATTTCAGGGATGCTGTATTTGCAGGCGATCAGATGTTCCTCTGAATCAATATCCGTTCCGTAGTAACACGGATGCAGAAACGGTGGTGAGGATATGCGAACATGGACTTCCTTTGCACCGGCATCACGAAGCAGTCTTACTACTCGTCCCATCGTGTTGCCGCGAACGATAGAGTCATCCACTAAAACCACACGTTTGTCTTTTACACTTTCCTCAACGGCAGCAAGCTTGATTTTCACTCCGTCAAGTCTTGCCCCCTGTCCGGGAGATATAAAGGTTCTGCCGATATACTTATTTTTGATAAGTCCGATGCCATAAGGGATAGCAGATTCCGCGCTGAAACCGAGTGCCGCGTCCAGTCCCGAATCTGGAGCACCGATCACAACATCCGCCTCTACAGGATGTGCTTTCGCAAGGATTTTTCCTGCTCTTACACGGGAAGCATGTACCGAAACACCGTCAATAACGGAATCGGGACGGGCAAAATAGATGTACTCAAACACACAGAGTTTTTTATCCTTTTTGCCGCAGTGCTCACGGCGTGACACCACACCGTTTTTACTGAACACCAGAATTTCACCCGGCTCTACGTCACGGACCACCTCGGCACCGACTGCCTTGATGGCACAGCTTTCGGAGGCTACAACATATATACCGTCAGCGGTCTTGCCATAGCATAAAGGGCGGAAGCCGTAAGGGTCTCTTGCGCAGATCAGTTTTTGCGGCGACATAAGCACTAAGGAATAAGCTCCGTCAAGCGTGTTCATTGTCTGACTGACTGCATCCTCAATCGACGGTGCTTTCAGCCTTTCTTTTGTGATAATATAGGCGATAGTCTCCGTATCGCTTGTGGTATGAAAAATGGCACCGGAAAGTTCCAACTCGTTGCGAAGTTCAGCGGCATTGCTGAGATTACCGTTGTGAGCCAATGCCATTCTGCCTTTCTGATGGTTCACTTCAATTGGTTGGCAGTTATTTCGATTGGTACCGCCTGTCGTACCGTACCGCGCGTGAGCAACCGCCATCGTACCCTTCGGTAATCGGGATAAAATATCCTGCGAAAAAACCTCGCTGGCAAGCCCCATATCCTTATGGGAAACAAATACACCGTCGTCATTGACGACTATACCGCAGCTTTCCTGACCTCTGTGTTGGAGCGCATAAAGTCCGTAGTAGGAAATGTTTGCTACATCACAGGGTTCAGTTGCGATAACTCCGAATACGCCACATTCCTCGTGAAGACTCATGATTTACCTCCGGCTGTTCGTTCAAATGCTGCGCCGATAAATCCTTTGAACAAGGGATGCGCTTTATTGGGTCTGCTCTTAAATTCAGGGTGATACTGGACACCTACATGGAAGGGTCTCTCAGTAAGTTCTACCGTTTCAACCAGTCTTCCATCAGGAGAAGAGCCGCTGAGCGTAAGACCTGCTTTCTCGAAGACTTCACGATAATCGTTATTGAATTCATAGCGGTGTCTGTGCCGTTCACTGATATTTACAGAACTGTAGCAACGTTCCATCGTAGTACCCACTTTGATATTGCAGGGATAAGCACCAAGTCGAAGCGTACCGCCTTTGTCGATATCATCGCTCTGACCCGGCATAAAGTCGATAACCTTGTGCTTACACAACTCGTCAAACTCACCGGAGTTTGCGTCCTTGATGCCGAGAACATTTCTCGCGTATTCAATCACGGCAATTTGCATACCGAGGCAGATGCCAAAATACGGGATATTCTTTTCTCTTGCATATTTTGCCGCCAGGATCATACCTTCGATTCCGCGACTGCCAAATCCACCGGGAACGAGAATTCCGTCAAGACCAGCCAGTATTTCATCGGTATTTTCACCCGTAATTTCTTCCGAATCAATCCAATGGATACGGATATGGGTGTTGTGATAATATCCGGCATGGCGAAGTGCCTCTGCTACCGAAAGATAGGCATCATGCAGTCCCACATATTTACCCACAATACCGATATCCACATAGTGCGGTCTTGCCTTGATACGCTCTACCATTGCCGTCCATTCCGCAAGGTCGGGTTCGGGTGCATCAATACTAAGTTCACGGCAAACAACCGAAGAAAAGTTTGATTTTTCAAGCATAAGCGGTGCTTCGTAAAGGTTCGGCAGGGTAATATTCTCAATAACACAATCAGGCTTTACATTACAGAACATCGAAATCTTCTTGAATATGGATTCTTCCAACGGTTCATCACAACGGAGAACGATAATATCCGGCTTCACGCCCATGCCTTGCAGTTCTTT
>JAGAJB010000036.1 GCA_017626295.1 Clostridia bacterium
ATGATACCCGCTTCGTACAGAACAACAACTTCCAATTTACAGAGGTAATATTATGATTACATATTCGATAATTATGTTTTTGACAGCGGTACTTTTTGCTGTGCTTGGTGTTGCGATATATCGGGGAAAAACCAATTTGATTCATGATTATCATCAAACAAACGTTACCGATAAAGCCGCATACGGAAAATCTTTCGGAAAAGCCATGTTTATTATTTCAACGGCACTTTTGCTTAGCGGAATAGTAAGTCTGCTGGGAGATTCGGAAAAGATTACATTGGTTGCGGTTGCAGTATTAATTGTTGGATTAATAATCGGATTTATCTGCATTTTTTGCGTGCAGAAAAAATATAATAACGGTGTTTTCTGATTGACAAATTCCAATTTATCGGGCTGTTTTGAGTGATTTCAATTTTTGACAAAAACAAGTTGTAAACACAAAAAATCAAGGACTTCTTCGGAAGTCCTTGATTTTTTTATCCAAGCCGAAGGATTGGTATGTAATGCCGTCAGGCGTATGTAATCAGCGAAGCTGTATGTCATCACCTTGGTGTATGCAATCTTCGGATTGATTACATGCATTTCTACGAAATGAATACATACACAACTTCGTTGTGATTACATTCCGTCTGCGACGGATTACATACAATGCTTCGCATTGATTTTTTTGACACCCGCACCTGATTGTAATTATTGCTTATATGTGATATAATCAGTTCGGAAAAACTTATACTTTTTATAGTCAGAGGTATTATTATGAAATACAATCTTATTGTTGCAGGCGGAGGACTCAGCGGTGTTGCAGCAGCAGTCAGTGCGGCCCGTGAAGGTCTGAAGGTTATGCTTGTAGAAAAATCAGGCTGTCTCGGAGGTGCAATCTCCAACAACCTTGTTTACCCCTTTATGCCTTATTGGACAAAGCAAAAAGACGGTAACGATGTTGGCAAAAAATATCTCTCTCAAGGAATTTTTAAGGAAATGAAAGTGCGTCACGACAGATATGTTGATGACTGCAAAGATCACGAATTCAATTCGGAATATTTCAAAATAGTTCTTGATGATATGACAGCCGAAGCAGGCGTTGACGTTCTTTTTCACGCTGTTGTATATGATGTAAAAACCGATAACAGAAAAATTTCATCTGTTGAAATCACTGCAAAAGCACAAAAAATAACAGTTGAAGCGGATTTCTTTATTGATGCAACCGGTGACGGAGATTTATTTTATCTTGCCGGTTGTGATTATCAATTGGGTCGTGAAAGCGACAGCCTTTGTCAGCCGATGACAACATGTTTCAGAATGAGCGGAGTTGACCTTGACCTTTTTACCGAAGAAAGACCCCGTTTGCAAGAGCTTTACAAGGAGAAACAGGCAAAGGGAGAAATAACAAATCCCAGAGAGAATATTCTTGTTTTCTTCGGTGTGGGTGAAGATGTTCTGCACTTCAACTCCACCCGTGTCGTTATGCTTGATCCGACAAATCCGTTTGACGTGAGCAAGGCGGAAGTTGTTGCAAGGAAACAAATTCATGAGCTTATCGGATTTCTGAAGGAGAATTCAAATGCATTTACTGAAAGTGCTTTAATTTCCGTTGCTGTAAATATCGGTGTCAGGGAAAGCAGAAAACTTAAAGGTGTTCACATCCTCACAGGTGATGAACTGATCAACTGTACCCGCTTTGAGGATTCAATTGCACTCGGCAATTATGATATAGATATTCACAGTCCTACGGGAACAGGAACAAGTCACAGGTATTTTGCAGACGGAGAGTTTTATACAATTCCTTACCGCTCTCTCTTGCCAAAGGAATATGATAATCTTCTTGTTGCGGGTCGCTCAATTTCTGCGACACACGAGGCTCAGGCATCGGTCAGAATAATGCCGATTTGTTGTTGCCTGGGTGAAGCTGCAGGTACGGCGGTTGCCATAGCGCATAACACAAATAAAAATCTGCATACTGTCGATATAAAAAAATTACAAAAAATGCTCACAGAAAACGGAGCTGTGCTGTAGTTCAAAAAATCCATTTTGACGCGTCATTTTAATTTTTGACAAAAACAAGTTGTAAACACAAAAAATCAAGGACTTCTTCGACAGTCTGAAATGCAAGGCTTTGCCTTGCATTTTTTATTTTATAATATTATAATTATTTCAACCAACCAGAATCCAAGGGGGATTTATTTCTATGAAGGAAACCATAAAAACAAAAATATTCGGAACAATTTGTCTTGTTTTAGGCATAGTTTTTTCAATTGTCGGTTTGTATTACTACCATATGCAATATCTCTGCTATGAATATACACCGCTTCAGTTTATTCTCGGCTTTGTTGTTTGTCTTGGCGGAGCATTGCTTTCAATACCGCTGAGCAAAAAAGCAGATAAAAAGAAAAAAGTATTAAATGCAGTTTTTACGGCTTTGGTTATTGCGTTTGTCCTTATAGGACTTATGTTTTTGATAAATGCCGTAATCGGCAACGGCGAACTTAAACTGGCGGCAATGGTTATTCCTGTGTATCTCACGTTCATTATAACTTCTGTTATGGCTCTGCTTTGTGTGTTCAGGATATTCAACAACAAGATTTTAAAAGTGATTCTCAGCGTACTTATTGTTATCGGTTTTCTCTTCGGAAGTCATTCATATATCAAATCACATATTTACGTTTTGCTTTACGAAGATTACACTGCTCCTACACCTGTTATTTCAACAGTATCAAAAGAAAAGAATGATGATAAAATGATTATCGGCGATTTTTATGTTAGTACAAACGGCAATGATGAAAACAGTGGTACAAAAGATTCACCGTTTCTGACAATTGAAAAAGCGGTTGAAACTGTAAGAAATACAGATAAATCAGGCAAAAACGGTATTACGGTTTGCATAGAAGGCGGTGAATACCGTGTGTCTTCCCTTAATTTTACCAAAGAGGATTCAGGTACAGAGGAATGTCCCGTAACATACTGTTCTTATAACGGTGAGGTTGTTATCAATGGTGGTATAACACTTGATACCTACGACTTTAAAAATGTAAAAAGTTATCGCGAAATTGCAGAAAGACTTTCTGCCGATGCTCAGGAAAAGGTTGTGGTCGTTGACCTTACAAAATCACCGTATTCGCTCACAAGCGACGATTGGGGTAAAATTTACGCAATCGGCTCTTACCATACAGCAGATAATTATGACGGCGATTATACAGGTCCTCTTTATTGCGAACTTTTCGTTGATGACATCAGACAAACCGTTGCAAGATACCCCGATAATGAATATCTTTATACCGAAGAAGTTGTAAAAACAGGCTTGGGCAAGGAATCCGACGGTGCGCTTACAGAGGTTAAAGATTGGTATGAAATCCGTAATCCCGAACCGGATATTTACAAAGTGAATCCTGAACTTGCAAAGAGAATTTCAGGCTGGAAAAACCTTGATGATGTGTGGATGTTCGGCTATTGGAAATATGACTGGGCGGATGCTTCAACTCCCATAGGAAGTTTTAATAAAGATACTCGCGAACTTTCTCCCAGGTTTGTTAGTCTTTACGGAACAAAAGAAGATGCACCGTACTATTTTTTCAATGTTCTTGAAGAACTTTCTGCACCCGGAGAATGGTATCTCGACAGAGAAAAGGGACTCCTTTGTATGTGGGAACCTGAAAATAAGGATAATGCAGAAATTATTCTTTCTCTCTCACTCAATCCCGTAATAAATTCTGAGGCTGATTACATCACCTTTGACGGATTAACCGTAAAAGGAACACGAAGTGACGGTGTAGTTGTAACAGGCAATAACAACTCTGTTCAGAATTGTCTTATCAAAAATGTTGCAGGCAATGCTCTTGTTATGAACGGAAGCAATAACCTTGCATATAATAACGAAATCACCCGTACCGGAAAAGGCGGAATTATTATTTCCGGCGGTGATACAGAAACCCTTACTCCCGGTAACAGCAAGGCTGACAACAATTACATCCACGATTGGTCGGAAATTTACCAGACCTATCAGCCTGCCGTTACTCTTGAAGGGGTGGGAAATATTTGTTCTCACAACGAAATGGCGAACTCTCCTCACGAAGCAATTACATATAAAGGTAACAATCACATTATTGAATATAATCTTATCCACGATGTATGTCTTCTTTCGGATGATGCGGGTGCAATTTATTCGGGAAGAAGTTGGGTGTGGTACGGCAATGTTGTAAGATACAATTGTATTTATAACGTCGGTTCGGAAAATCACAGACCCGACGGTATTTATCTTGATGATGCGGTTTCGGGTCATCAGATTTACGGCAATCTTCTTATCAATATTCCCAGCAACTCAATTCACGTCGGCGGCGGCAGAGATAACATCATAACCAATAACATCATCGTTAACCCCGGCAACAATGCTCTGAGATTTGATGACAGAGCAAGAGAGGGTGCTCTTGAAAACGGGTGGTTTACTCACGCTTACGTAGACAGTGGTGATATGTGGGAAGCACTGTATAATTCACCCTGGCAGAGTGAAACCTGGCAAAATGCATTCCCCGAATACAAGAACTGCACAGACGATGTTTCAAAATCAGATTCGCCTGATTATATTCCCAACCCTGCAAGCACCTTCAAAAATAATATTATCATCAATAAAAATATGGAATATGGCGAGATTTACAACTCCGTATGGCAGTTTAGCGATATAAGCGAAAACGTAATATTTAATGTAGGCAAATGCGATGAAATCTTTGTCGATCCCGATAACGGAGATTATAATATCAAGGATATTGATGAAATCAGAAAGGACGCTCCCGATTTTAAAGAAATTCCTCTTGATATGATCGGTAGGGTAAACTGATATAATCAGTTCGATAAACGAGAAGTAATAGGTGAGTTTTTATGGCATTAACAGTCAATATTTACTATTAGGGATAAAGTGTTTATAAAAGAATAATAACTTCCGGTAGTTTTCACAAGTTTCATTGAGACCGCTGTACTTGATTGTGGATTTATATTTGGTGTGATAAAATGTAAGAATTTTCATTAATTATAAAGCCGATTGTGTTATTCAGATAAATCACAATAATGATATAGTTATTGACGCAGTTACTTCTCAGAACAGGTTACTGATTGATAGTATGATATTTGTCTCTTTAGGGCTTTGCGTTCTTGTTTTTTCTGTTGTATTCGTCGGCTTTTCTTTGAGAAAAATCATTCAATTAAAGAGAGAAAAACAGGAATATATGAAAAACAGTTAATCCACTATGCAGATAATGAAATTTCGTACTTGTTTTAACGTAATTATTATGTTATAATTTGCAAAGTTTTGTTTGTTTAGGAGTTTATTATGGAAGAAATGTTTTTGGATTATATCCAAGGTATAATTGCTGAGCCGATTGGTTCGATTTTTGTTTTTCTTGGTATGGGTGCAATTATTGCTTCGTACTTGTTGAAGGGTAAAAGTATGAAGGTTATTCTCATCCTTGCTTTCCTCAGTAACGCTTTTGTTGCTATCGGTTATCTTTTACAAGGACAGGGTATTAACGGCGCGGCTTCGTGCCTTACGGGTGCTGTTTTCTCAATTATCAATTTCCTGTTTGACAGTAAAAACAAGCCTGTACCGCGCCCAATGGTGGTGTTTTACGGTTTAGCCTTTGTTGGTATCAATATTGCTGTTAACTTCAAAAATATGGTCATTTTTGAGGGCGGTTTTAAGTTGATACCGGTTCAGATTGTTCTTTGTGCACTTGCGATTTTAGGCTGCCTTGCCTTTGTTATGTGCATCGGTCAGAAAAACGGTGCTAAATATCGTTTTTGGAATATTATGAATATGCTTATGTGGTGTACATATGATATTGTTTCAATGAACTATGTTGTCCTTATAACGCACCTTATTCAGATGGGGTTTGCCGTTGTAGGAATGATAATCCACGACAGAAAAAAGAAAGAAGAAAATTAAATTATTTTACATAAAAAACAGTAGCACAACTTTTGTTGCGCTACTGTTTTGCTGTTATGTGAGATAATCAAAAACCAACATACCCACACCCATTATTAAAAGCCCGAAACCTAACGCTCTGTTCATAACCTTAGGTGTGGTTTTATTAGCAAATTTTGCGGTTATACGCGCTGCCACAAGGGTGAAAACAATGCAGAGAATAAGTATTGAATAATCTGTTATACCGCCACCGATGGCAAAGTGTGAAACCGCGCCCGTTAATGCGGTGAACGTCATAATGAAAACGCTTGTTCCTACGGCTGTTTTTAATTCGTAACCGAGAACCGTGGAAAGTATTATAAGCATCATCATACCACCGCCGGCGCCTATAAATCCGCAAATAAGACCTATTGGTATACCGCAAATAAGAGATTGTATTATTGCTTGTTTCTTAGTTCTTTTGATATTGCTTTCTTTTGCCGCCATAACGGGTTTTACAATGAATTTTACACCCATCAGAAGCATTGAAAATTTTGAAAAATTCCCCATTGTTGTCTGGGGTAAGTATGATGCCGCTAAACTACCGATAACCGTAAACGCCATAACAGTTATTAGCATTACAATACCGTTTTTAACATCAATATTACCGTGTTTTTTGTAGGTGTAGGCAGATGCTGCAGAAGCCAGAACATCAGAAGCCAGCGCAATGCCGATTGCTTCATAAGGCTCTACGTTTAAAAAGGTTATTAACATCGGTGCAATAACTGCGGCAGCAGAAAGCCCCGCAATACCCGTACCGAAACCTGCACCTGCACCGGCAATTAAACAAATAAGTATTTTTAACATTTTTTTCCTCGATTATTACATATTATAGTATTTTTTCAGTTGTTCAATTTCGTCTTCGCCAAAAGCACCGTCGAAGATAAACAAATCATCAATATTAAAAATCTGTTCGATTTCGTTATTGTATGTTCCTAAACCGTCGTTGCCCACAGTAAAGGGGAGATTATCAAGTTCAACAAGGTATTGCGGTTCTAATTCTGTTTCGTGGCAAAGATTAAAGTTGTAATATGTCTGAACTTTGCGATTTTCTTTGTCTACTACAAAAAGTCCGTGAACCCAACCTGTTGATATTTCGGGCGGGAAAGGTGTAACAAAGTCGAAGTCATCGTCACCGCAACCGATATTTAAAGCAGTGTTTGAACATCTCAGTGCAAGAAGTACACCTTTTGTACAACGTCTGCCACTCCAGTTCTTGTTGGCTATTATGGCAGGCTCGTCAATTAACTTGCGGTCGATTTTTATCCAAAGGGCTATTGTGAAACTTTCTGAGCCTAATTTTACAGTATCGTAAACAAGGTGACCGTTGTTTCCTAACTCGCCTCTGGCACCTCGTACGCCCTCGGAATAAAATTTAACTGTTCCGTGTTGAACAGGTGAGTGTTTGCCTGTAATGTCATTGAAATCGTTATCAAAGAATAAAGCGAGTTTAGTTTTTCTTTCGGGGATAAAAGAACTTAATCCTTTTTCGGAACGGTAGTCCGGAGTTGGTTTTGTTTCGGGAATATACGGTTTGCCCTCGATTTTAACATATTCGCCCTTGTATTCAGGGAAAATTCCTAAAGGAACTTGTGAACAGAAACCTTTTAAATTATATTCGGGTACTTCAATACCGAACGCGTAAAGAACAATTGCGTAAAGGTCAACTGTTCTCATATTTTGAACTTGTGATTTTTCGATTCCTTTTCCTCTTGCACCGAAGAAAATATATTTTTCGGTATCCGAATATCCGCCGTGACTTCTTTCAAATCCGCCGTGGTCTGAAATAACGATGAATAACGTATCATCAATTATTCCTGCATCTTCGTATGCTTTGAAAATTCGTCCTGTCTGTTCATCCTCGTATGTAACTGTTTTAAGATGTTCTTTACTGCCGTAGCCGTATCTGTGGCCCGCACCGTCGCCCTCATCAAAATGAACAAATAAGAACGTGGGTTTGTCCTTTATGCGTTCAATAACTTTATCGGTAAGTTCTCTGTCGTTTTCATTTGTGTACTTGTCTACATCTAAATCCTTTTCAATTAAACCGATGTTAATGGGATTCCAGTTGCAGTATGAAACAAATGTAGCATCGGGAACAGCATTTTTAATTCTCTTGAATAATGATGGCAATATTTCGCTTTTATGGTCGTGATTTCTTAAAGAGTTATTTGTAAGTCCGTGAACTATGGGCTCAGCACCAAGGAGCATTGCTCCCCAATTTTCAGCACTTATGGTGGGGTCCATTGAAAGACCGTAGTTGGTAACGGCACCGTTTTCAAATATTTTATCAAAATTAGGCGTAAACGTTTTGGTATTAAAATTACCGATACCGTCAATGCCTATAACCGCAACATGTTTATATATCACTCTTTCACTCATATGTTTACCTCCAAAAAACTCTTGATTTCTTGTATTTTAGTGGTGCAATCTTTTACACCGAGGGCATACATATTCTGAATAACGTTTCTGTCTTTTTCTGTTGTTTTAACCTTTATGTGTTCTGTGGGGCGAATAACCAGAATTTTACCGTCTTTTTCAAGATCGTCAACTAAATCGCATTGCTTACTGTAATCATTATTTCTGTTTTTTAATGTTTTGGCAAAATCGGGATATTTTTTATATGCAATGTTAGTTCCGTGTATTTCTCCGCTTTTTCTGAATCCCGAAGGTCTTGTTAAAACAGCGATGATTTTATCATAACCTTCGTCTATATAATGCTTTACGGGTATACTGTCCGATACACCGCCGTCGAGGTAAGGAACACCGTTTACCGCAACAGGTTTAGAAACAAAGGGGAGTGAACCCGAGGCTCTTAAATATTCCATACATTCTTCGCTTTCGAGGTCATAAATTGACTTGTATTCGGGCAGTCCTGTGTTAAGATTTGTTACCACCGCATAAAACTCTGTTTTACAGGTCCTGTAAGTTTCTGTGTCCATTACATCCAGCTTGAAGGGTAAATCGTCAAAATAAAACTGTTTACTCATCAAATCGCCTGTTTTTAATAATGATTTTATGCCTAAATTTTCTTTGTTATCTGCATATTTAAGATTATATCTCAGAACTCGTCCGATTTGTTTGGATTTATAATTTATTCCAAAAAGCGCACCTGCGGAAACACCTACGGCAACGTCAGTTTCGATGTTATTTTCCATTAAAACATCAAGTACGCCTGCAGTATATAAACCTCGCATTCCGCCGCCTTCAAGAATCAGAGCCGATTTCATTTACTAAAGACCTCGATTTTATAAGTTTTAAAGTAATTTCATTTGCAACAAAAAGTAAAATTATAAATGTTAAAAGTACAAAGGGAGTAATATCAAATGTGGTTGCTGTTGCAATATAACCGAAAGCAAGTTGCACCGCAAAACCGATTGCGTACGCACCGCCCATATGAAAGCCTGTAATATCTGCAGAGTATTCTTTTCCGAATCTGTCGGGTACGCTGTGAAGTATACTCGGGAAAATTGGTCCGAAACCGATACCGATAAGTAGCAGACCAACAAATGAAGCCGTACCAATAGGCAATATAAGGATTAGTATACCAATGAAAGCGGTAATAATACCACCGCGTATAAGAGTTTTATCATCTGCTTTAATTGAGATGAATCCGGAAATAAGACGACCTAACATTATACCGCCGTAGTACAGGGAAACCCACCTTGCCGCAACATCAGGGGAAGCAGCAAACGAGTTTACAAGGTAGGATGCACCCCAGGTACCTATAAGGAACTCCATACTGCAGTAAAGACCTTGGGAAAGAATGCTTGTTATAACACCTTTAATTTTAAAAATATTAACGGATTTTTTATTGCTTTCTGTATTCTCTTCTATTATATTATCGGCAGTTTTATCTTGTTTTTTCCATTTTTTCAATGAAAATATAACTAATAATGCAATACAGAATTGCATTATAGCGATTGTTCTGTAACCGCCGCGCCAGTTACCCCCATCACCGTCAAGAAATTGAGCCATAATAAGAGGGCTTATTGTTACACCCACACCCCAAAAGCAATGAAGCCAACTCATATGCCTTGCTTCATAATGTAAGGAAATGTAGTTATTAAGAGCCGTATCAATTGCACCTGCACCGTAACCCATAACTACGGTACAAATCATCATAATCCAGATATTCGGTGCAAAACTTATACCGAGAAGTCCGCAAGCCGTCAGAAGAATTGATACAAATGTTACATTGGGTGTACCGAATTTTCTAATAAGTTTTCCTGCGATAAGACTGATACCGCCTGTGCATACACCTGTTATGATACTGTAAACAGATGCGAAACTTTCGGGCACAAGAAAATCTTTGTGTACAACAGGCCAGGCGACACCGAAAAGGGAGTCGGGTAGGCCCAGGGATATAAAAACAACATAAATAACAGCGAGTATTGAAATCATAACTACCTCTTTTAGTCCTGTGGATATTTTATACCAATTGTTTTTCTTATTTCATCTATCTGCTTTGCGATAAAAATTGATTGCTCGAATGTATTTATCGGACTTTCCGTAAGCCCTTTTTCAACACATTCGCACATATGAATTATCTGTTCTTCAAAGCCGTTACCGAGGTAAGGAACTTGGATTTTTTCACAAGTGCCGTCCAGTAACCGAATCTCCAATTCTTGCGGGGCATAGAAACGGTTGAAGTGAACATAACCCTTTGTGCCGTATATGTAACCCTCGTTGGGCTTTCTTAAAAGAACGGCACTTGAAAGGTCTGCAATAGCACCGTTTTTATATTTTATAAGTACACAGGTATGACTGTCTACATCATTATATTTATCGCACAGAGCATTAATTGTTTCAATATCTTTACCTAAATACCAACTTGCAAAACTCAAACCGTAGCAGCCTACATCTAGCAGTGAACCACCGCCGTTTTCGTTTTTTAAAACATGATGGTCCATTTCATCTTGGTCCATTGTGTAACAGAATTTGCCCTCAACTCCGCGTATTTCGCCCAATAAGCCACTTTCTATGAGTTCTAACATCTTAATAGTGCCGGGGACTAAACGCGCCCACATCGCTTCCATAAGAAAAACATTATTTTCTTTTGCGACATTTATCATTTTTTCAACTTCTTTAGCATTAACTGCCAAAGGTTTTTCGCAGATAACGTGTTTTTTGTTGTTGAGCATAAGTATTGAACATTCTGCGTGACCTGAATGAGGAACAGCAATATATGCTGCATCAATTAAATCAGATTTTGCCATCGCTTCATAACTGCCGAATCTTATTGGTATGTTAAATTCATCACCAAATTTTTTGGCATTTTCATTTGTTCTTGACGCAACCGCTACAAGTTCTGCTTCGGGGACATTTTTTATTGCTTCTGCAAATCTGTGTGCAATGTTTCCTGTACCAACAATACCGAATCTTAATTTTTTCATTCATTTCACCGCCTTGAAATATGTTTTCAGTATATCACATAAAAAAATCTTCTACAATATATAAATGTCTTTTAAAATGTGTTATAATTAATAAAAAGTTATAAGCGATGTAATTATTCTTAAACTGTAATACAAATTCGGAGGTGTTCCTGTGGATATTATTAAAGCAATGTATGAAAGACACTCGGTAAGAAGATATACTGATGAGCCTTTAAGAGAAGAGCATATAGAAAGTTTAAATAAAGCGATTGATGATGTTAATAATGAAAGTGGATTAAGATTCACTCTTGTTACAAATGAACCCGAGGCGTTTTCGGGTAAAATGGCTTCTTACAGTCATTTTAGCGGTTGTACAGATTATATTGTTGCCGTTGGCTCTAAAGGTAAAGATGAAGAAGTGGGGTATTACGGTGAAAAACTTGTGCTTATTGCTCAAAGTCTTGGTATAAACTCCTGTTGGGTTGCGTTGACTTACAGTAAGAATAAAGTGAAACCGGAAATCAAAAAAGGCGAAAAATTTTATATTGTTATCTCTTTGGGATACGGTATTCACCAAGGCAGACCTCATAAAAATAAGCCCTTAACCGAATTGTGCAGTTGTGAAGGTGAAATGCCACAATGGTTTAAAAATGCAATGGATGCGGTATTAACTGCGCCTACTGCTATGAATCAACAAAAATTTCATTTTGAGTTAAAGGGAGAAAACGTTAAAGCAAAAGCACTTTTCGGGCCGTATTCTAAAATGGACCTGGGCATTGCAAAATATCATTTTGAGGCAGGTGCAAAGGAACATAAATTTAATTGGGCGTGAAAACCGTAAATACAGATATAGCAAATATCTGAAATGTGCATATCATATTAGGGGTTGACCGCGCAGAGAATGCGCTGTTCGATTTTAAATATATAACTCGGAGGAAAATATGCGACTTGTTTTACTCACCGCTTTAGGAGTCGGCGGTGCTACAATGATCGGCTCTGTAATCGGTTTTATTTTTAAAAAGATTTCTCATAAATTCAGCGATATTGTTTTATCATTTGCCGCGGGAGTTATGCTTGCAGCGGCAGTTCTGGGTCTTATAATACCGTCTGTTGAGTATGGCGGAAAATACGGTATAATAATTACCGTTATCGGTATTTTTGCAGGCGCACTTTGTCTTAATCTTATTGATAAACTTGTTCCTCATATGCATAAATTGGTAGGTTTTGATACCGAAGAACATACGGGAACCGATAAATTAAATAAAGTTTTACTTTTTGTTATGGCAATTGCTATCCATAATCTTCCCGAAGGCATTGCCGCAGGTGTCGGTTTCGGTGCAGGTGATACAAGTGAAGCACTTCTTATTGCAGGTGGTATTGCGTTACAGAATATTCCCGAAGGCATGGTTATCATCGGACCTATGATAGCGGCGGGTGTTTCGCCGAGAAAGACATTTATATGCGCTATGGCAACAGGTCTTGTTGAAGTTATAGGTACACTTTTAGGATATTTTGCAGTAAGTGTTGCATCATTTATATTGCCTTTTGCTTTGGCGTTTGCAGGCGGTACAATGCTCTATGTTACAAGTGATGAAATTATACCCGAAACACACGCACATGGCAACGAACGCGGTGCTACTTATGCGTTACTGGTTGGTTTTTGCCTTATGCTTGTTTCTGACGTTCTTTTGAACTGACCGAAAAGACAGGAGGAAGTTTTATAAAATATAAAGAAATTAAAGAGGGCGTTTTCATAGAACGCCCTAACAGATTTATTGCAAAAGTCCTCGTTGACGGCAAAGAAGAAACAGTGCATGTAAAAAATACCGGAAGATGTAAGGAACTACTGGTTAAAGGCGCGAAAGTATATCTTTATGTTTCCGATAACGAAAACAGAAAAACAAAGTATGACTTAATTTGTGTTGAAAAAGTAACAAAAGATAAAACGCTTTTAATAAATATGGATTCTCAAATTCCAAACGATGCAGCGGAAGAATGGTTAAAAAGAGGCGTTTTGTTTTCTGAAAATGCAATAATTCGCCGTGAAGTTAAATATAAAAATTCAAGATTTGATTTTTACATAGAAGACGGAAACAGAAAAATTTTTCTTGAAGTAAAGGGTGTTACACTTGAAAGTAACGGAACCGCAATGTTTCCCGATGCACCCACAGAACGCGGAATAAAACATATTAACGAACTTGTTTCCTGTATTTCTGAGGGTTACGAAGCATATATACTTTTTGTTATACAAATGAAAGGTGTTAATATTTTTATCCCAAACGATAAAACCCATCGTGCTTTCGGTGATGCTTTGAGGAAAGCGGAAAAACAAGGGATAAAAATATTAGCGGTTGATTCAGTTGTTACAAAAGACAGTATTGAAATTGATGAATACGTTAAAGTGAATCTTGACTACAATCTTTAATTCTGTTATTATTTCATAAATCGATTTTGGAAGTGAGAATATGTCGAAAAAACTACATTTGCTCTGTAATGCGCATTTAGATCCTGTGTGGCAATGGGAGTGGGAAGAAGGTGCGGCGGAAGCACTATCTACATTCCGCATCGCTGCTGATTTTTGTGAAGAATACGATAAATTTGTTTTCTGCCATAATGAAGCGTTGCTTTATAAATGGATTGAGGAATTTGACCCAGAGTTATTCGCTCACATTCAAGATCTTGTAAAACGCGGTAAATGGCACATTATAGGCGGTTGGCATTTACAACCTGACTGCAATATGCCCTCGGGCGAGGCTTTTGTAAGGCAGATAATGACCGGTAGAGAGTATTTTAAAGAAAAATTCGGTGTTGTTCCCAAAGTTGCGTTTAATGCTGACCCCTTTGGGCACAGTCGAGGACTTGTACAGATAATGAAGAAAAGTGGGTACGAGGGTTATCTTTTTATGCGTCCGAGCAGAAGATTTTTAACTTTGCCTGCTAATGAGTTTAAATGGGTGGGTTATGACGGTTCGGAAATCACCGCTATCAGAATGTCGGGGGGTTATAACTCAGGCAGAGGCAGAGCCGCACAGAAAGTTCTTGAAATGATAGATGATTGCCCCGAAAATGACTTTTTCCTATGCCTTTGGGGTATAGGTAACCACGGTGGCGGACCTTCTAAAAAAGATTTGGATGACCTTGAAGTTCTTATTAAAGAGCAAGCAGAAAAAGGTGTTGAAGTTGTTCATTCAACTGAAGAAGAATATCTTAAAGAAGTTCTTGAGAAAAGAACTTTACCCGAATTTTCAGAAAGTCTTAACCCTTGGGCTCCGGGTTGTTATACAACTCAGATTCGTGTAAAACAAAAATACCGTCTTACTGAAAATACATATTTTCTTACAGAATCAATGTGCTCTCACGCTTCGAGTGCGGGTTTAATGAAATATCCCAATGATAAATTGGCTGAAGCGATGTACGATATTTTGACGGTTCAGTTTCACGATATGCTTCCCGGGTCATCTATTCAACCTGCGGAAGAAATGTGCCTACGAATGCTTGACCACGCAATTGAAATTCTTTCAAGGATTAAAGCACAGGCTTTCTTTGCACTTGCGTCAGGGCAGGAAAAAGCCCCTGAGGACAGAATCCCTGTTTTTGTTTATAACCCTTATCCTTATGAGATAAAAGGTGACTTCGTTTGTGAATTTATGCTTTGGGATCAGGTGTGGGATGAGGTGTATATGAAGCCCGATATGTATGATGAAAAGGGTAATATTTGTCCCACACAGTGCGAAAAAGAGTATAGCACCATTCCTATTGAATGGAGTAAAAGGGTAACTTTTAATGCTACACTTGAACCTATGAAATTGAATAGATTTGAATGTGCTTTTACGAGAGTACCTAAAAAGCCTGAAAATCAGGTTGTTTCCACCGATACACATTTCATATTTGATAACGGCAATTTTAAGGTTGAAATCAGTAAAATAACAGGACTTGTTGATTCTGTTATCAAAGAAGGTACAGTGTTCGTGAAAAAGGGCGCATTTGCTCTTGAAATCTGGGATGATAACTTTGACCCATGGTATATGGAAGAGACTGCTTGGAAGAGTAAAATCGGTGAATTCAAACTGCTTTCTAAAGATGAAACAACCGAGTATTGCCATACTTTTGAGCCTCTTGAAAGTGTTCACATTATTGAAAACGGTGATGTTCGTCTTGTTGTCGAAGCAGTATTCGGTTATAAGACTTCAAGAGCAGTTGTTAAATACATTATTTCCAATGACGGTGATTTGAAAATTGATGTCAGAATCAATTGGAATGAAAAGCAGAAATTAGTAAAACTCAATGTTCCTTCATGCTTTGGGGCAAATGAATGTATCGGGGAGCATCCTTATGGCAGAGAGGTACTTAAAACAGGACTTGAGGAAAATGTTTCACAGAAATATATTGCACTCTGTTCAGATAAATCTGCTATTCTTGCGGTAAATAACGGAGTGTACGGTTCTTCTTTTGATGACGAAAACGAAAGTCTTAAGATAACTCTTTTGCGTTCACCGTCATACTGTGCCCATCCTATAGGCGGTAGGGTAGTAGTACCGCAGGATAGATCAATGCCGTATATTGAACAGGGTGAAAGAGATTACTCGTTCCAATTCTGCTTTGGTGAAAAAAGCGAAATACTTAATAACGCCTCAAGAATCGCACAACATTTTAATATGGCACCTATGGTTCTTTCGTTTTATCCCACAGGTGTGGGTGAAATTCCTGAGTCACCTGTTCGTATTAAAGATAACGATATAATTAACGTTACTGCTTTTAAAAAAGCAGATTTAGGTGAGGGTTATATTTTAAGACTTTTCAATCCCACTGAGAATGCACAAAAAGCAACTGTGTGCTTTGAAGATAGTGAAATAAGTGTTGAATTCGGAAAGTTTGAAATAAAAACACTTCGCTTTGAAAACAACGGTATTACCGAAACCGATCTTATGGAAGGTTTATTGAATTAAATTTATTAAGAGCGTGGCAGAAAACCGCGCTCTTTTTTATGTAAAACAGAAACTTATTGTATGTTTTTCATTGATTTTCAAAAAATATGCTAGTATAATATTTCTAAATAATCTGTCGGGAGGTTTTTGTATGGCACAAAGAACAGATATTCATAAAATTTTAATTATCGGTTCGGGTCCTATTATAATCGGACAGGCTTGTGAGTTTGACTATTCGGGCACTCAGGCTTGTAAAGCGCTTCGCAAACTCGGTTATGAAATTGTGCTTGTTAACTCTAATCCTGCTACTATTATGACTGACCCCGAAACTGCTGACGTAACTTATATTGAGCCTTTGAACGTTGAACGTCTTGAGCAGATTATTGCTAAAGAGCGCCCCGATGCATTACTTCCTAATTTGGGCGGTCAGTCGGGTCTTAACCTTTGCGCTGAGCTCAATAAAGCAGGTGTGCTTGAAAAATATAACGTTGAGGTTATCGGTGTTCAGGTTGATGCTATCGAACGCGGTGAAGACCGTGTTGAGTTTAAAAAGACTATGGATGAACTGGGCATTGAAATGGCTCGCAGTGAAGTTGCGTATTCTGTTGAAGATGCACTTCGAATTGCGGATACCCTCGGTTATCCTGTTGTTTTACGTCCTGCGTACACTATGGGCGGTGTCGGCGGTGGCCTTGTTTATAATAAAGAAGAACTTAAAACTGTTTGCGCCCGCGGTCTGCAGGCAAGCCTTGTAGGTCAGGTTCTTGTTGAGGAATCTATTCTCGGTTGGGAAGAACTTGAAGTTGAAGTTGTTCGCGATAAAGACAACAATATGATCGCCGTCTGCTTCATTGAAAATATTGACCCTCTCGGTGTTCACACAGGTGACTCTTTCTGCTCTGCGCCTATGCTCACAATTTCCGAAGATTGTCAGAAACGCTTGAAAGAGCAGGCATTTAAAATTGTTGAATCTGTTCAGGTTATCGGCGGTACTAACGTACAATTTGCACACGACCCTGTCAGCGACAGAATTATTGTTATCGAAATTAACCCCAGAACTTCCCGTTCGTCTGCACTTGCTTCAAAAGCAACAGGTTTTCCCATTGCTCTTGTTTCTGCAATGCTTGCAACAGGTCTTACTTTAAAAGATATTCCTTGCGGTAAATACGGAACTTTAGATAAATATGTTCCCGACGGCGATTATGTTGTAATTAAATTCGCCCGTTGGGCATTTGAAAAGTTTAAAGCGGTTCAAGATAAACTCGGTACTCAGATGCGTGCGGTCGGCGAAGTTATGAGTATCGGTAAAACATATAAAGAAGCCTTCCAGAAAGCCATCAGAAGTCTTGAAACAGGCCGTTACGGTTTGGGTTACGCTAAAGAGTTTAATGACCTTTCAAAAGAACAACTACTTAAACTGCTTATTACACCTTCAAGTGAGCGTCATTTCATTATGTATGAGGCTCTTCGTAAAGGTGCAACAATTGAAGAAATTCACGAAATTACAAAGGTTAAACATTACTTTATCGAGCAGATGAAAGAACTTGTGGATGAAGAAGAAGCACTTCTTAAATCAAAAGGCTCTTTACCTTCTGATGAACTTCTTATTTCTGCTAAAAAAGACGGTTTTTCCGACAAATATATCAGTAAACTTCTTGAAATCAGCGAGGATGATGTTCGTAACCGCAGAGTAGAACTCGGTGTAGTTGAGGAATGGGAAGGCGTTCACGTTAGCGGTACTGAAAATAACGCGTACTATTATTCAACTTACAACGGAACTGATAGGAACCCGGTTTCTGAAGAAAAACCGAAAATTATGATTCTCGGTGGCGGTCCTAATCGTATAGGACAGGGTATCGAGTTTGACTACTGTTGCGTTCACGCTTCCTTGGCTCTTAAGAAACTCGGCTTTGAAACTATCATAGTAAACTGTAACCCCGAAACTGTTTCAACAGACTATGATACTTCCGATAAACTTTACTTTGAACCACTTACCCTCGAAGATGTTCTCAGTATATACAACAAAGAGAAGCCCGTTGGTGTTATTGCACAGTTTGGCGGTCAGACTCCTCTTAACCTTGCCGCAGACCTTGAGAAAAACGGTGTTAAGATTCTCGGCACACCTCCCTCAGTTATTGACCTTGCAGAAGACAGAGATTTATTCCGCGAAATGATGGAAAAACTCGAGATTCCTATGCCCGAATCGGGAATGGCTGTTAATGTAGAAGAAGCACTTGAAATTGCCGCTAAAATCGGTTATCCCGTAATGGTGCGTCCTTCTTACGTTCTTGGCGGTAGGGGTATGGAAGTAGTTTATGACGATGAAAGTATGGTAGGCTATATGAAAGCCGCTGTCGGTGTTACACCCGACAGACCCATTCTTATTGACCGTTTCCTTAACAACGCATTAGAGTGCGAAGCAGATGCCATAAGTGATGGAACACACGCTTTTGTTCCTGCTGTAATGGAGCATATCGAACTTGCAGGTGTTCATTCGGGTGACTCTGCTTGTATCATTCCTTCAAAACATATCAGTAAAGAGAATGTTGAAACTATCAAGGAATATACAAGAAAAATTGCTGAAGAAATGCACGTTAAAGGTCTTATGAATATGCAGTACGCTATTGAGGACGGTAAGGTTTATGTTCTTGAAGCAAACCCCAGAGCATCAAGAACCGTTCCGCTAGTTTCAAAGGTTTGCAATATCAGAATGGTACCTCTCGCAACTGACATTATTACATCCGAACTTACAGGCAGACCTTCTCCCGTGGCAGACCTTAAAGAACAGGTTATCCCTTATTATGGCGTTAAAGAGGCGGTTTTCCCCTTTAATATGTTCCAGGAGGTAGACCCTGTACTTGGTCCTGAAATGCGTTCAACAGGTGAAGTTCTCGGTTTATCCGCATCTTACGGTGAGGCTTTCTATAAGGCACAGGAAGCAACTCAATCAACACTTCCGTTAAGCGGTACAGTTCTCATTTCGGTTAATAAGAGAGATAAAGTTGAATCCGTTGAAGTTGCAAAGAAACTTTATAATGACGGTTTTAAAATCCTTGCAACAGGCGATACTTATGTAAGAATTACCGAAGCAGGTATCCCTGCCGAAAAGGTTAAAAAACTCGATGAGGGCAGACCCAACGTTCTTGATATTATTACTAATAATCAGGTCGATTTAATTGTTAATTCACCTGTTGGTAAAGATAGCAAGACAGACGACAGTTATCTTCGTAAGGCCGCTATTAAAGCGAAAGTTCCTTACATTACAACTATGGCAGCAGCCCTTGCTACTGCAGACGGTATTCACAAAGTCAAAACAAGCGTTAATGATGACATTAAATCGCTTCAGGAACTTCATAATGAAATTCACGATGCATAATTAAATTTTTTATTACACCAAGGCTCTTTAGGCCTTGGTGTTTTGGTGGGGAAATATGGTTTTTGCAATTTCGGTTTGCACAGTTACGGCACTTTTAATGCTGCTTTGTGTATTATTTAAACCCGATATAAAAATAGGAAAATTAAAGTTTGCTACGTATTGGGTAGTATCATTGGCGGGTGCAATTATTTTACTTGTAGGCGGATGTATACCTGTTAGCGAACTTCTTAAAGGATTAACCGCTGATTCTTCAGTTAATCCAATAAAAATTTTAATTTTATTTTTCAGTATGACATCGCTATCGGTTTTTCTTGATGTTCTCGGCTTTTTCAGATACCTTGCTAATGTTGTGCTGTCAAAAGCAAACGGCAGTCAAAAAGTTCTTTTCACGTTGCTCTACATAACGGTGTCTGTTTTGACGGTTTTTACATCTAATGATATTGTTATTTTAACATTTACACCCTTTATCTGCTTCTTTTCAAAGAAAGCGAAAATAAACCCTTTACCGTATTTAATTGCTGAGTTTGTAGCCGCTAACACCTGGAGTATGGCTCTGATTATCGGCAACCCGACTAATATTTACCTTGCATCATTTGCGGATATTGATTTTATTGAATATTTTAAATATATGGCTATACCTACTGTTGTGGCGGGTTTAACATCATATTTTGTTTTATATTTCCTGTTCAGAAAGCAATTATCACAGGAAGTTAATGTGGTAAGTGAAAAGGGGAAAGTACGTGACAAAAAACTCGTTATCCTCGGTCTTATCCATTTAGGTTTATGTACAGTGTTTTTGACTGTAAGTTCATATATAGGACTTCCTATGTGGTTAATATCCTGCGGTTTTGCGGTGTCGCTTTTCTTATGTGTTGTTTTAGTTTACATAAAAAGGCACAAAAAACCAAAAGTTTTATACAGTACGTTTGTAAGGCTTCCTTTTGAACTTGTGCCCTTTGTTCTTTCGATGTTTACCTTGGTTCTAACGCTTGAATATGTTGGAGCAACTAAAATAATTGCAGAATTTTTAAATAGTATAAATTCTGTATTTACATACGGCTTTTTATCCGTTTTAACAGCAAATGTTATAAATAACATACCTATGAGCGTGTTGTTCAGTTCTGTTTTAAACAGTACAGGACTTATCGGGAATGCGTACCTCAAGGCTGTTTTTGCATCTGTTGCAGGGTCCAATATCGGTGCATATTTAACACCTGTTGGGGCTTTGGCAGGCATAATGTGGTCATCAATTTTAAAACTTTACGGAATTAAACTTTCGTTTAAAGATTTTGTTAAAAACGGGCTTATTATTGGCATTCCCACTCTTTTAATGACCCTTATCGGAATTGAAATAATATTATAAGAATAACTCTGTATTACGGTTTTTGTAATACAGAGTCATTTTTATTCAACGATAAACGTAGTTACAGAGTTGCCTTTTAAATCGGTTGAAAAAGTGTTGTCAGTTAATTCTAAGTCATTTAATACCGCCCAATTTTCACCGTTTTCTAAATTACCGCTTGTTCTTATTACTTTTACGTTGCGGTTACTTTTTTTGAAGTCTGTTAAGTCAACAGTAATGGGCAACTCTTTTGCAGAACAGTTGACACAAACGATTTTAACTTCATTGGTTTTACTGTTAAATGCTGCAAGCGTATTATCGTTACAATGTATTATTGTATCACCGGGGCGAATGAATTTGCTGAATTGCCCCATTGCATAGTACTTTTTAGTTATAACGATTTCTTTTTTATCGTGTTCTGCAAAGGCAAGACCCCAATAGCCCTTTTTCGTTGAGGGAAAACCTGAGTCTTTGTTACCGAGATAACCGTCCTTACTCTTGTGGTGGTCAATTGTAAGCCAGATTACCCAGGCAGATGGTGAAAGGTTATTTATATCAAAAATTATTTTTTTAGCGAGCCACAGTGCCGCACCCATTTCACCTGCATTTTTACCTGTGGTATCACTCCAGTCGGTTTCGCTCATCCAGAGGTTTCGTTTTTCTTCTTTCATAAGTTTACCGAGTTCCGCTATTTTTTCTGTTCCGTAGGTGTGGGTGCTGACTCTGTCAATAACTGCTTTTACTTCGTCTGTGTAGTTTAAATATTCTTCCAATTGCTTGTCAGTTGATGTTTCATCGCTTGCAACTATCTGTATATGATTTAGACCTTTGTTCTTTATAGCCTTTGCAGTTTCCAAAATGATTCTGTTCTGACTTTCACCGCAGTCGTAATGGCAACCTTCCTGCTTTTCGCTGAAATGTTTCCAATAGTCCGTGTTAGGTTCGTTCATAGGGGAAACAGAGGATACTTTAATATTAAGAACATTGTTTATGTACTCCGTTACATCCGCAATATATTCCGCAAAATCTTTATAACATTCTTCTTTGAGGTTGTTTTCGTTTGGGTTAAAATTTCCCGAAGAGCAACCGCTTTTTGTCATAAAATACGGGGGAGAGTTGGAGAAAACTTCAACAAATGCATCTTTACCGGCTTTTTTATACGCCGCCTTTAAAACATTCAGTTGGTTTCGGTCCGCATTGTAATCGTAAATGAACTCGTCTTTATCTTTATCATATTTCAACCAACCGGGAACTTTAGAATCAGTTCTTTTAATGTGTGCATGTGTCGGGTCATCGCCACCGCCTATGTTGTAACGCATAATATTAAGATTCAAACCGCTTTCACCGAAAAAGATGTCTGCAGATTTTTCTGTTAATACGTCTGAATAACCTATCCTGTGCGCCCACCAACAAAGGCTTGTACCCCAACCTTCAAATATACCGTTGTTGGTTGTTGATGCATTTTTAAAAGAAATATGTACGGTATTCATTTACTTCACACCTTTTATAAATCTGATTTTATAATACAACTAAATTAAAGCAATATCAATACTTTGCAATATCTTCTATTGAAATGGGAGGGTAGTTGTATTAAAATAAACTCATAAACTTTACTTAATCTTTACTTTTTCCTTGATTTATTTTGGTTTCGGTGTGGTTAAATCAAGCCAAGGTAAGATTTCTTAACGGAGGTTTAAAATGTACCGTGTACTTGTTTGTGACGATGACGTTGCAATTCTTGAATCAATTAAAATTTACCTTGAGAACGAAGGGTATGAAGTTCTTACTGCCACAGACGGAGTGGAAGCATTAGATGTTATAGCAGAAAACGAGATACATTGTTTGGTGCTTGATATTATGATGCCCCGCCTTGACGGACTGAGAACAACTTTGAAAATTAGGGAGAAATATAATTTCCCCATAATTTTCCTTTCAGCGAAAAGCGAAGATACCGATAAAATTACGGGTCTAGGCTTTGGCGGTGACGATTACGTTACAAAGCCCTTTAATCCATTGGAACTTATTGCGAGGGTGCGTTCTCAGATAAGGCGTTATACTTCTTTCGGTAGTATAAAGAAAACCGACAGTATGCTTATAACGGGCGGTTTAACCCTTAACACAGAAACTAAAGAAGTTCTTGTTGACGGCGATAGTGTTAAACTTACTGCAAGGGAATACAATATTCTCGAGTACCTTATGACAAATATGGGTAAAGTTCTTTCAAGTACACAGATTTATGAAGCAGTTTGGAATGAGCCTGCTTTTCATACAGAGAAAACTGTTACGGTACATATCAGAAACATCCGTGAAAAAATAG
Organism: Clostridia bacterium; assembly: GCA_017626295.1. Lineage (GTDB taxonomy): Bacteria > Bacillota > Clostridia > Oscillospirales > Acutalibacteraceae > DTU089. The sequence continues at coordinate 23,280 of JAGAJB010000036.1, forward strand.
AAATCAATCCTAAAGAACCAAAATATTTAAAGGTGGTGTGGGGTCTTGGATACAAAGTTGAGAAAATTTAAGTATTCATTTTTCACAAAATTTTTATGTTGGCTGATTGCAATAACGTTGTTCTGCCTGTCTTTCACGGTGGCTGTTAAAATTATATTCGGTTGCTACGTAATGGGCCTTGAAAATTATTTTAAGGGTAATCCGTTAAGTCTGTATGAAACAAATGTGTTTCTGACGCAGTTCCAGTCTGATTTTTTTGATGCTCATGCTATCGGCACGGTGAATTCAAATGAATATAAAGAAAAAGTGAATTCTCAAAAAGAAACAATTGTTGGCGAGGCATTGTCTGATTTTTTAACTACTAAAGCAGTAATCATTGAGCAAGAATTAACCTTTGCCGTTGATAATTGGGATGCTGAGTATTACGCCTATGAGGACGAAGTAGAAGAAGTGGATGATGTTGTTGAAGATTCTACCTATGTCGAAGCCACACAGGTTGCAATTAGTGATAATGTTTCCGAAACAGAAGTAAAATTAACACTTCCCGCTGACGCTGATGAGTATGTGGGTGTTCCGCACTTTGCACCGAAAAACATTAAACTTGCAAGTTATGCACTTAATACTGAAAGCGGAAAAGGTTATATAAAATACGAAGCGCTGGTGCGAGATTCTGCTTTTGAAGGGTCTTTTTATAAGGATGGCTTCACCGTAGATACTGAAGGTTATAATGGGGAGTTTCCTGTTTTCGCTTTTGAAATCAGTTATAAATTAAGTGAAAATGAAGCTAAGAAAGAAATTGAAAGGCAATTTGATAATCAGGTTGAAGCCTCGGTTGTAAGTTATAACCAGGCAGACGGTGCAAAATCGCGTCTTGAGGACAGGGTAAACCTTAAATACTATATTGTTGACTTTGACGGAAAAGTTTTCAGTAATATTAAAGAAATACCTACAAATCTGAGTAACAACAAATATTATGTTCTTTCTAATGAAGAGAATGTAACCGTTAAAGGATTTTCTTTAAGTAACCTTGAGAAAATTTTAAAACATAATAATGTAAAAAAACTTTGCCTGTATTTCGACGAGAGTTTTAAAGGCAGTGACGTTTACGGCAATATTGTTAAATCCTATAATACCGTAACAACCGATAATGTAAATAAACTTATAATTGAACTGGTTGCGTTGTTGGTGCTTTTCATTATAATGCTTGTTGTATGGCTCAGGCTTATCGGTAACAGAAAAGACTCGCAGGAACCTAAAGTATGTTTTATTGAAAAAATCCCCAATGATATACATACTCTTTTATCTTGTGGTGCCTTGTGCGGTTTAGTTTTTATTTATGGCGCTTTCTTTTTCGATATTTACGATGAAGTAACGTTTCATTTACCGCAGAATATGGTTATTATTTGCGCATTTTTAGTTCTTTGTCTTGCTGTTGTTACCGAGTGGCTTTCATCCGTAGTAAGAACAAAGAAGGCAGGCGAATCATATTTTAAAAACACAGTTATTTATAAGTTGTTTAAAGGTATTGCTAAACTGTTACGTAAACTTATTAAAGTATTTGAATATAAGCCCAAGGCTTTCAAATTAAGGTTTATTATTCTTTTTGCAGGATACATTCTTGCGAATGTTCTGATTGTATCTTTTGCAGTTGCCTGCACGTATTGGGGGCCGGTTCTCGCGATTATAGTAGGAATTTTCTGCCTTATTTTCAATGTAGGTATTTGTTATTTGCTTGTTGATTACATCAATAATCTTGACAGAATTATTGTTGCATCATCTGAAAACGAGAACGTGGTGTTTAAGCGCACAGATATTCCGAAATCTTTGAAAATTTTAGCAAATAATCTTACAGTGAAAAATGAGGCTCTTGATAAGGCTGTTGCTGAAGCAATAAAAAAAGAGCATATGAAAACCCAACTTATTACCAATGTTTCTCACGACCTTAAAACGCCTTTGACTTCCTTGATTTCTTACTCTGATTTACTTTCTAAATGCGATATTGAGGATGAGGATGCAAAGAAATATGTTGACGTCATAAATCAGCAGTCCGAAAAATTAAAACGGCTTATTGAAGATTTAATTGAAGCATCGAAAGTTTCAACGGGAAACGTAACACTTAATAAAGTAAAGTTAAATCTTTCTGAACTTGCAGTGCAAGCGATAGTTGAATTTACCCCCGATTTTGAAAATAACTGTAACGAGGTTAAGTTCAGCGAGCCTGAAACACCGCCTGTTGTTTTTGCAGACGGCACTAAAACATACCGAATTATATCTAATCTTCTCAGTAATGCGAAGAAATATTCTGCACCCCATACGAGAATTTACGCATCTGTTTACAAAGAGGGGGATTACGGTTGCTTTGAAATTAAAAATATTTCTAAAGAGCCGCTTAATATTTCCGCAAGTGAACTGACAGAAAGATTCGTAAGAGGGGATGAATCAAGAACTAATGAGGGTAACGGCCTCGGTCTTTCCATTGCTAAAGATTTATGCAACCTTCAGAACGGTAAACTTGATATTATAATAGACGGCGACTTGTTTAAGGTTATTGTAAAATTACCTGTAAATGAATAAAAGAAAACCAAGGCAATCCTCGGACTGCCTTGGTTTTTTATATGCTTTCAATTGATATTTTGAATTCGTCGAAAAATCTTTCAAGAACTTCTTTGTCTTTTTCTGTACCGCGTAAACACATTGATGCCTTTAACACACCGTTTATGCTCAAAGCCGTCATAACGGCACAGGGCTTGTTCTTTGCAGCACCTGCAACAAACGCAGAAAAAGGCGGATTATTTGCCAAAGAAAACGCTTTGGTGTCAATAGCACCCACGTTGCTGACGGAAAGGGTAGGGTTTTTGTAAAACATCTTAACAACCGCTTCCGCTTGCAAGTAAACCATAGTTTTGTAACCGATATTTAAAAGCGGTAAACCGTGTAAACCCATAAACTCATCCTGTTTCAACTCTTTAGTCTTGTTTGAAACGTTTTTAAGAGTTTCTTTTATATCTTTACCTTTTTCTTTAAGGGCGCAATGTATGAATGATACGTGGTTAGTGTAACCGATTGATGTCGGGTCTTTTATGTATCTTCTTAAATCCGTAGCACAGGAAATGCTGATACTTTCGTTATCCTTCATTCCCGATACTTTACCCAATGCATCAATGTACGCCGCAACAAGTATATCGTTGACGGTAGCACCTATTGATTTAGCATAATTTATAGCCTTCGTGAAGTGGGGTTCGTCAATTTCTCTTGAAACAATTATAACGTTATCTGTTTTCTCGAGTGTTTCAAATGGCATTGTGTGATTATCGCGAGGGGAGATATTGGCAAACTGTTTTTTCGCTTTTTTAGCAGTTGTTTTATCTAAATCTTTATAAATTTCCGTATATTTTCTCGATTTACTTGAAAATGCTATGGGTGATTTACACTCTAAAACATAATCGGAATAATTCTTGCAAAAATCAGTCCAGAATGATTTGTAACCGCCACCGTCAAAACACATATGGTTCCAAATAAAACAGACGTATGTTTTATTTTCGTAATAGAAAAGACCTATATTCATTTGAACGTTGCTTGAAAGGGGAATTTCTCTAGCAAAAAACTCCTGTTTTGCCTTTTCTATATCGTCAACTGTTTTAGCGAAAATCATATCGTTTATATTGTAGTCCCTTACTTTCCAATATGGAGTTATAGGGCTTTTTATGACCTGTGAGTGCATAAAAGGCGCACACTCAAGGCAGCATATTGCAACGTTTTTAAAGGCTTCTTCATCAATATGAAAATCATAGTCAACTTCAAAACGTGCCATTCTGTCCATATACTTTCGGCACATAAGGTTAACTTTATCGTACATTTCACAGGGAAGTCGCTTTTTTAAAAGACAGGGATTATTTTTTTTGTGTTCTATAAGGTCTTTAATTACTTTTTCGTCTGTTAAACCTTTTTTTCTTAAAGAAATAATTTCTTTTTCGCTATCAAATTCAGTTGGCATAAAATCACCTTATTCATCAATAACGTGGGCGAAGAAAAACTCTTTTTTCTCTTCGTTATCAATAACTTTAATGGGTTTAACTTGGTTAAGGTTTGCGCCTCTTTTCCTTAAAACTTCGCGGTAATCGTCATAAGTGCCGTGTTTTAAGAATTTAACTTCGCAATGACCCAAAGCACCGCTTTTTATAAGTGGTTCAACGCTTACGTTACCCTTGCAAAGCATCTTTTCAAAAGCCTCATTGTAGCGCGACTTTTTCTCGTCACTTACAGGATCAGCCGTTTCCAATAACAATACATAATGACCCGGGGAAGTACTGCGGTCGGGATAAATACTGTAACCGATATATAAATCGTCCATATATTCCGAAAGATTTGCAACAATTTCATCAAAAGCAAGCGAACTGACTTTTTCGCCGCTTATGTTTGCTATCTGATTAAGTCTGTAACAGAAAGTGATTTTCGGTGACTGATTATAAAAACCCGTAACCTTAATTACGTCTTCAATGCGGTAACGGTAAAAACCACTCATATTAGTAAGTATTATTTCGTACTCTTTGCCTACTTCAAGGTCTTTAATAGTAAGAAGATTATCGTAACTGTCGCAGTCAATAGGTCTGAATTCATAAAAACCGTTATTGGGGAGTAGAACATACTCGTAAGAATTCAGTTCAACAGGCACAGCCATAAAAGCCTCGGTTGCGGTGTAGCCTAAATAGTGTATAGGCATATCTTCACCTATGTATCGCCTTAATTTCTTGGCATAAAAGGCGAGTGCGCCTGTACCCATACCGTACATCCACTCAACTTTAGGCCAGATTCTCGGAATAATGGGAGAACTGTCAAAACCTTTTTTGAATTCTCTGCGCAGTTCCTCAGAACGTTCGGGCATAGGCTTTAGTTTTTTGTTATATTTTTTGCGGAGTTCTTCGGGCATTTTTATACTGTTGTTTATAATACCTTTTTCTATATCATCGCAAAGCATTTCCCAATTTTCTTCCATATAAAAGAACATTGATTCAAGCGTTGTAATGAACACTGTGCCTAAATAACTTGTCTTTTTATTTATAAGGGCAAAACGAAGTTTTAAGTAGTGCATATCCATATCGCAGTCGGAGGCGGGGAAAAGCACTTCCTTGGGCGATGTAGTAAAAAACGGAACAAGGGGGCGGAGATTTAAAAGCGGAATGGATGAAAGGCAACTTATAGTACCGCCTTTTACCTTGCGTCTGCCTGTTTCTGCAGTTAAAAGACCTTTTTGGGGCGGTAAACGTCTGCCTTGTTTTTTAAACCATTTAACAGCACAGCCCACAGGCGCACTGAAACTGAAGCACTGACAAACCCACTCTGCCCAATAGGAGAGGGGAACGAGTTTCTGTTTACCTGTACTGCCTGAACTTTCGGTAAAACGTCTGACAAACATATTGGTGATAAGACCCTTTTCGCCGTTAGCCATTCGCCATACATATTCGTCATAATCAGCGTATGTAGATAATGGAACTATGCGCTGATAATCTTCAATAGATTTAACATCTTTAAAGTTGTTCAGTTTACCGTAAACGGTAGATTTATTTTTACGCATAAGGCGTTTGATGCAAGTTTCCTGCATTTTTATTGCTCTGCGTGAGTAAATGTTAAGTTTAATATGCTCACATCTACCCAAAAAACCGCCAAATTCCGCAAGAATATGACCTTTAATATCTATCATCCGATTCACTCCGTATCCATATTCGTTCCATAACAATGCAAGTATAACATAAGGTGAAAATATAATCAAGGAATTAACAAGTTCTTAATAAAAAACACCGCAGTAGAAAAACTACCGCGGTGAAGGTTAAAAATTATTTCATCAAGCCGTTTGCAACGCACCAATCGTGGAAAGATTTAAGTGAACGAAGTCTTGCGCCTGAAAGGTCGTGTGAGCCTCTTGTGTACCAGTTGAATGTATCAACACCCTGAAGTCTGATAAGTTCCTTAGCACTTGCACAGAAGCCACTGTCAATAGCATTGTCAAGAAGTATAATTTCGTTGTAGCGTTGTTCGGCAAGAGCCATATCGCCTGCAACAAAAGCCTCGTGGAAACGCTGGAAGAAAGCACCGCCGCAAGATGTAGGTGTAGCCATAACACCGCGAGCACCTGCAACATAAGCATCCCAAAGATAAGGCATATTAGCCTGAATAATTGTTGAATCGCCTTTGTTGTCGATTTTTGACTGAATGCCTTCCATTGTACAGGTTGTATCTTTAATACCCCAGATAAGACCGTCTTTTGTAAGTTCGCCGTATGCTTTGCCACTCATTAAGTGGGGCTGGAAACCGGGGAACTCATAAAGGAAAACGGGGAGTGTAGTGTTTGATGCAAGTTCGCGGATATATGAAACTAATTTATCGTCATCATCACCAAAACCTTTTGTTGTAAGAACGATACCGTCAACACCGGTCTGTTCCATTTTCTTGATTTCTTCAAGGTTCTCTTCTTTAGTTGCTTCAATGTTAGCAGTAGCAACAACGGTTGTGTTGCCTTTGTGTTTAACCGTGAGTGTTGCAAGTTTAAGTCTTTCTTCTAAAGAAAGTAAAGTCATTTCTGAACTGCCGCAAACTGCAAAAAGATGGTCAACACCTTGTTCAACCTGCCAGTCGGCATATTTTTCGTATGTATCATAGTCAATGCTTCTGTCCTCATTAAAGGGGGTGAGCATAAGTGAATAAATACCGTCTTTATTATCTCTTGTCAACTTAGACATACAGAATTACTTCTTTCTGAAATATATTTTTTACTAAAGATTTTAAGGGCTGTGCAAAGGCACAACCCTTTATTATAAAATTATTGAACGTTCTTTTTAAGAGTTTCAAGTTCTGCACTGAGTACGGGAGGAATCTTATCGCCGAATTTTGCGTAGAATTCTTCAATACCCTTTGCATCTTCCTGCCAGAGTTCTTTTTCAACTTCGAGGATGCTCTTAAGAGAATCAAGTGTAACTTCGCCTTCAAGACCTTCAATGTTTATGTCTTCAGCGTAGGGGATATAACCGATTTCTGTTTCTTTAGCATCAACTTTGCCTTCGCAACGGTCGATAATCCAGTCAAGAACACGAAGGTTATCACCGAAACCGGGCCACATAAAGTTGCCTTCGTCGTCTTTACGGAACCAGTTAACGTTGAAAATCTTGGGAGCCTTATCGGGATCAAGTGTAGCACCGATGTCGATCCAATGCTGCCAGTAATCAGCCATATTGTAACCGCAGAAGGGAAGCATAGCCATGGGGTCACGACGAACAACGCCTACTGCACCGGCTGCTGCAGCAGTTGTTTCGGAAGCCATAATTGAACCAACGAATACACCGTGATTCCAGTCACGTGACTGATATACGAGTGGAGCAAGTTTTGCACGTCTGCCGCCGAATACGATAGCAGAAATCGGAACACCGTTGGGGTTCTCAAATTCGGGGCTGAGGCAGGGGCAGTTAACTGCGGGTGCAGTGAAACGGCTGTTGGGATGTGCGCCTTTTTCTTCGCTTTCCTGACCGTTCCAGGGGTTGCCTTTCCATTCAACAGCATTTGCAGGAGGATTCTTGTCAAGACCTTCCCACCAAACTGTGTTTGTATCTTTATTGAGGGCAACGTTTGTGAAGATAGTGCCACTCTTTGTTGTAGCAAGAGCGTTGGGATTTGATTTTTCGTTTGTGCCGGGAGCAACGCCGAAGAAACCGTTTTCGGGGTTAATAGCGTAAAGTCTGCCGTCGGGACCTTTACGGATCCAGGAAATATCGTCACCTACGCACCATACTTTGTAACCCTTTTTCTGATAACTTTCGGGGGGAATAAGCATAGCAAGGTTTGTTTTACCGCAAGCAGAGGGGAAAGCAGCGCAGATGTACTTAACTTCGCCCTGGGGATTCTCAATACCGAGAATGAGCATATGCTCAGCCTGCCAACCTTCTTTCCAACCCTGGTAAGAAGCAATACGAAGTGCAAAGCACTTTTTACCGAGAAGAACGTTTCCGCCGTAACCTGAGTTAACAGAGATAATTGTGTTGTCCTGAGGGAACTGGCAGATGTATCTCTTTTCTTCGTCGATATCGCAACGGCAGTGGAGACCGCGAACCCAGTCATTGCTGTCGCCGAGAACTTCTAAAACTTCTTTGCCTACTCTTGTCATGATAACCATGTTAAGAACAACGTAGATAGAGTCAGTAAGTTCGATACCTACTTTTGCGAAAGGTGAGCCGATGGGGCCCATTGAATAGGGGATAACATACATTGTTCTGCCCTTGTAACTGTCGCGGGCAATATCGTAAAGCATTTCATATGCTTCTGCAGGGTCCATCCAGTTGTTTGTGGGGCCTGCTTCTTCCTTAGTGGAAGCGCAAATGAAAGTTCTGCCTTCAACACGAGCAACATCGTTAACTGCCGTTCTGTGAAGGTAGCAATCGGGAAGAAGTTCTTGATTGAGCTTTATAAGTTCGCCTGTTGAACAAGCGGTAGCTCTGAGTTCCTCGATTTGTTCTTTTGAACCGTCAATCCAAACGATTTTGTCGGGCTTTACAAGCTCAACTTTTTCGTCAATCCAGGAAAGTACGCTTTTGTTGGTTGTTAATGCTGACATTATATATGACCTCCTGTAATAAAATATCCAAAAATTACCGATTATGTAATCGTAGATATAATACAACAGATTACGATTAAATTCAAGCAATTTTTCAAATATTATATATTTGTTAATATATTGACACACTCCACGTGTTTTTTTGTAAAAAGTGTGTAACTTGGTATTTATATTGTGAAAAAACGCCCTGAATATTCAGAGCGCTTTTTAAAAATCTTGATTTATTTAACGTATTTATCAATAAATCTGAATGTGTTACTCCAATAAAGTTCGGGGTGAACAAGGTGGGAGTTTGCGTGCTCTGCATCGGGTATTGAAAGTTTCTCTTTTTCGCAGGCTGCAGCGTTATAGTTAAGGTCCAACATTCTGTAGGGTACGAAAAGGTCCTCCTCACCGTGTATAAATAAAGTAGGTGTTTTCGACTTTTTAAGTTGGTTTACGCAAGATGCCTCTTTAAAACCAAAGCCGTGGAAAACTTTGCTGACGATTGTAGAGGGAATAAGCACGGGAAGAGGCGGTGTATGGTATGTCTGTTTGATTTCGTTTTTAAATTCATCCCAAACTGAACTGTAACCGCAGTCGGCAACGCAACATTTTACGTTTTCGGGTAAATCTTCGCCCGTTGTCATCATAACAGTGGCAGCACCCATTGAAACACCGTGTAGAACAATCTGAACATCGCCGTATATATTTATTATGTACTTAATCCAATCAACAATGTCAAGTCGGTCAAGCCAGCCCATTGTAATATGGTTTTGTTCGCTGATATTGTGTCCTCTCAAAGCAGGTAAAAGGATATTGTAGCCTTTATCGTGGTAGTGTAAAGCATAACTTCCCATTCTCTTAGGCTCGCTTGTATAACCGTGAACACAAATTAACCATTTGTCAGAAGGTTCTTTTGCCTTGACAACGTAAGAATGTAAAGGCTCATTTTTTCTGTTTTTAATAACGATATGCTCGTATTCCTGTGTGTCTAACCAGGCATTTCCCTCTGCTTCAAGGAGTGCAACGGGGGCGTTGGGGTCGGTAGGATTCTTTTTCTCTTCAATTTCTTTCATTTTATCACTGATTTTTTTTGAAACTCTTGAAAGAACACCGATGTTCATAGCAACGCCCACACCTGTGAAAGCACAAGCAGTACCTAATAAAACTTTAGCCGATTTTTTCATTTTGACACAACCTTTCGACAATATTTTCCTTTATTATACAATATTTCTTTTGAAAAATAAACAGAAAATAGAATATTTTTGTTGTTTTATATATTTTCATCTGTTATAATGTTTTAAGTATAATGATAAGTGTGTCTTATCGCGATAAAACGGAGGTTTAACCTATGGCTAACGATGTAGTTTTTAAAACTAAAGCATTCGGTGGTTTTAATAAACAGGAAGTTATGGATTTTGTTAATAAAATCCTTGACGAAAAAAATGAAGTTGAGAAAAAACTCGCCGATTCTTCCGAGAAGTGTGCGCAGTTAAATGCTGAACTTTCCGAATATAAAGCCGAAATTGAAGAAATCGGTAATCTCAGAAGTGAAATTACTGCTCAGACTTCTCTCAATACTGAACTTCAATCGCAGATAGATGCCAAAGAAACCGAAATAAAAAATCTTTTAACAGAAATTTCTGAAAGAGATGAAAAAATAGCAGAGTTTGAGAATAACGCTCAAAACAATAGTATTAGTGAGGAAACTGAAAAAGAACTTGATTTTTTGCGTTCTGAGGTTCAGCGCCTTAAAACAGAGTGTGAAAAGAAGAAAGATTTAGAGCGACAGGTCGGTGCAGCAATGCTTGATGCCAGAGTTCACTCAGAAGAATTGGTGGAGGCTGCCCGCGAAAGAGCAAATAACGTTACTAAGTCTGTTTATGCCGCTATAGGTGATACGGCAGTTAAAATAGATGATCTTTCGGCAGGTATCGGTGAAATTGCACGCAGTTTTACAAAATCTGTTGAAGAAGTTGAATTAAGAATTAAAGCCCTTACAGGTGATATGAGTAAAACTGCTCAACTGCTTATTTCCGAAACAGGTATGATTGCGGAAACTTCTGCACCTGAGGTTGAATACGATTTTTCAAAGGATAATAATAGTACAGACGAAAAATGAGTGAATATAATTTAAATACCGAAAATATAAATGAATGGGTACATACTTTAAAAGCAGGCGACAGGGTTAGCCTTTCGGGTGTTATTTACACCGCAAGAGATGCCGCCCACAAAAGAATTGTTTCAATTATTCGCGACGGTGGTAAACTTCCCTTTAAAATTGAAGGCTCCGTTGTTTATTATGCAGGGCCCACTCCCGCAAAGAACGGTCTTGCTATCGGCAGTATCGGTCCCACAACCTCTTCGCGAATGGACACTTTTTCACCCCTTTTGGTCTCAATGGGGCAAAAGGCAATGATAGGCAAAGGTAACAGAAGCGCTGAAGTAATTGAAGCGATGAAAACCTACGGTGCAGTTTATTTTGCGGCTGTAGGCGGTGCAGGTGCATTGTATTCCGAGTGTATAGAAAAGTGCGAAGTTGTTGCTTTTGAAGATTTGGGTTGTGAATCGGTAAAATCTCTGAATGTGAAAAATTTTCCGCTTATTGTAGCAATAGATTCCGAGGGTAATTCACTATATAATAAATAATTTGAGGTGCGCTTGAAAAAGTCTTATGATTATTTCAAGACGTTAAAAGATATGTCTTGCTGTGTTAAGGATTCGTATACTTTTGCGGTCAGCAGTAAGGATTTTAAAAAAGAAGTTATTCGGTTTTCGGGTATTAAAACAGAGTTATCCGAAAGTTTAATGAATGAATTTGTTGCGCCAATTGAGCGTAACGATATTTATAAATTGTCGTTTTGTCTGAATGAGGAACTGTGGCAAGTTACGAATCTTTATGATTTTATAATGCTCGCTGATACTAGTTCTTTCGGTTTTATCGGGCAAATCGGCGATTTGTTTAATAAACAAAATGATGTTTTTTCGATGTTCGGTGATTTTAAATTAACCGATAAAACAATGAAACTTTTGTCTGAAAGTTTGGCCTTATGCAACAGAACGAAAAAACAAATATTAAATGAAGTTAAATTTTCATTGCAAAGTGCTAAGCAACCCTTACTTAAATATTCTGTAAGTTGCGCTTTTTCGGAACTTGTAAGAGCAGTTGAAAAAACATTTTGCGAAGTCGAGAGAGTTATAATAAATAATAGTTAAGGATGTTTTTATGGAATTTACTCAGTTAAGAAGAAAACTAATAGAAAAAGAATTTTCGAGAATGAACGATATGCAGAAACGCGCCGTTTTTAACGTAAACGGTGCAGTTCTCATTCTTGCGGGTGCAGGCTCGGGTAAAACCACGGTTCTCGTAAACAGAATAGCATATCTCATAAAATACGGTAATGCATATAATTCGGATTTTACATATAGAGTTCCTAACGAAAAAGATTGCGAATTGCTTGAAAATTATATAAATAACGGTGGCGAAATTCCTTTTGAAATCGAACGCCTTTTAAGTGTTGATGCACCTGCGCCTTGGCAGATATTGGCTATTACTTTCACCAATAAAGCGGCAAACGAACTTAAATCAAGGCTTGAATCAATGCTCGGTGAAAAAGGGAACGACGTTTGGGCAAGTACATTCCATTCTTGCTGTGTCCGTATTTTACGCCGTGATTCCGAACGAATAGGTTTTTCAAAACACTTCACAATTTACGATACAGACGACTCAAAGCGCGTTATGAAAGAAGTTTTGCGAGTTCTTGATATTGACGAAAAGCGTCTTCCGGTAAAATATGTTCTTTCAGAAATCAGTAAGGCTAAAGATTCACTTATGACCCCCGATGATTACACTAATGCCGCGGGTTATGATATGAATAAAAAACTTATCGGACAGGCTTTTGCAAAATATGAAGAAATGCTCAAAAAAGCCGATGCAATGGATTTTGACGATATCATTGTAAACACCGTTAAACTTCTTAAAGAAAACCCAGACGTTCTTGAGTACTATCAGCGCAGATTCCGTTATGTAATGGTGGATGAGTATCAGGATACTAACCACGCTCAGTATGTACTCACTTCACTTCTTGCAAGCGGTTACAGAAATATATGCGTTGTGGGTGACGATGACCAAAGTATTTATAAATTCCGTGGTGCAACTATTGAGAATATTCTTTCTTTTGAAAATCAGTATGAAGATACCGAAGTTATCCGTCTTGAACAAAACTACCGTTCAACTTCTATAATCCTTGATGCTGCGAATGCGGTTATTAAGAATAATCAGGGCAGAAAAGGTAAAACTTTGTGGACGGAAAAAGAGGGCGGAGATAAGATTCTTGTAAGACTTCTTTCCGATGAACGCGATGAAGGTCGCTACGTTGCCGATGAAATTCTCAACGGTGTTGCCACAGGCAGAAGTCTTTCTGACTTTGCAATTCTTTACAGAACCAATGCGCAGTCAAGCAGTATTGAACGCGCTTTGGTTTATAACGCAGTTCCTTATAAGATTTTCGGCGGTCATAAATTCTATGACCGTAAAGAAGTTAAAGATGTTCTTGCATACCTCTCTGTAATTGCAAACCCCTCGGATACTGTGCGTATGCGCCGCATTATAAATGAGCCGAAAAGGGGAATTGGTGATACAACCATCAACAATGCCGCCTCTATTGCAGATGGCTTGGGCCTAAATTTTTACGACGTAATTTCACACGCTAACGACTATCCTATGCTTTCAAGGGCTGCAGGTAAACTTTCCGAATTTACTAATCTTATAAATAAACTTGCCGAATCTCTTGAAGAAAAAGAAATACAGGATTTCTTTGATGATGTTATAAACGAAACAGGCTATATGCAGTACCTTGAACTTGATAAAGAAACTGCAGAAGAGCGCAAGGCGAACGTTATGGAACTTCTTGCAAACCTTTTAAGGTATATGGAAGAAAACGAGGGCGGTACGCTTACAGGCTTCCTGGAAGAAGTTGCATTGATGACTGATATTGATAATTATAATGCCGACTCTGAATCAGTGGTAATGATGACTTTGCACTCTGCAAAAGGTCTGGAATTCCCCGTGGTATTTATTGTGGGTATGGAGGAGGGTCTTTTCCCGGGAAATCAAGTTATGTATGACCCCTCTGAAATTGAAGAAGAAAGACGCCTTTGCTATGTCGGAATTACAAGGGCGAAGGAAAAACTTCATATTACCAATGCCCGTACAAGAATGATTTACGGCAATACTTCAATTACAAGGCCCTCACGCTTCATTTCAGAAATACCCGAAGAACTTACCGATTCAAACCTTAACTCGTCTCAGCAAGGCTTTTTCGGTGGTTTTTCGTCACAAAACAGTTTCGGTTCTTCCTACGGCGGAGGTTATAGCAGTAAACAGTCAGGTGTATCTCAAAGAAACGGTTTTTCGGGTACGCAAAAATCCAACTCATCTTCATCTGCTCACGGATTTTCAAGAGGAGGCTTCAGTAATAATACTGCCGCTAAAAAATCAGAGCCTGTTAAACTTGATTATAAAGTGGGCGATACCGTTGAACATAAAACATTCGGACAAGGTCTTATAATCAATGCCAACTCAGTTGGTGGCGATATGGTACTCGAAATCGCATTCGACAATTGCGGAACAAAAAAGATAATGGCTAAAATGGCGAAACTCAAGAAACTATAAATAACAAAACTCTAGGTGGTGACAGGGTGAAAGAATTATTTGAATATTTAAGAAACAATACACTTTTTAAAGTTTTGTTATCGGTTATTTTGGGGTTGCTTTCTTCTGTAACTATCGTGTTTTTGTACGGCATATTTGTGGGTGGCGACTATTTGACATATAGTTATTTGATGTACATAGTTGTTTTTTCACTTTTCTCATCTTGTTTAATCAGCGTTTTTTTGTTTGGTAAAGATTTTTGGAATAAAAAGTACGGCAAAGAAATCTTTTTAGGAATTCTGGTTGCATATGTTGCATTGAATTTTCTTCTGTATCCGTCATTGAATAAATTGACTGCATCCAAAGAGTTTTCTGAATATGAAACAGAAATTACAGAGTGTAGATTTTATCCGAAAAGTATTATACGTGAAGTGTTTTTTATTAATTCTGAAAATAAAACAGTAAAAACGAAATATTATGACAAGATGATTTATTTAGATGACGAGTTAATGCCCGAAACTAACGGAAGAATGATTGTTCGTGAGAGTATGGGCGGTTTTAATCTGAAAATTTATGAAATAAGAGAAATAACATACGAGCCGTATCAAGCAGAATAAGAAAACACCTTTATGAAAGTTTTTTGCTTTCATAAAGGTGTTACTTTTATATTTCTGAAAATGGTGAAGCAATTCTGCTTAGTCTGAAGTTAACTGCCTCTCGCGAACGGTTGAATCGGTATATACTGAAAACAAGTCCGATACCTATATACAGGCAAAGTGTACTTGTACCGCCTGCGCTGAAGAAGGGGAGAGTAATTCCGATAACAGGAAGCACCATAAGGCACATACCGATGTTAATAACAACTTGCGAAGCGATCATAGCCGCTATGCCGTAGCAGGCAAGTTGTGCGGAAAAGTCCCTTGCTTTTTTTCCTGTTTGTATCATTTTATAGCAAATGAAGAACAAAAGACCTAACGCAATTAAGCAACCGAAGAATCCTGTTTCTTCACCTATTGCAGTAAAAATAAAGTCGTTTTCACTTTCGGGAACTATACCGCCCTGTGTATAAGTTCCTTTAAATAAACCTTGTCCGAAGAAACCGCCCGAACCGAGCGAATTTAAACCTTTTAACTGCTGATAACTTTCGGCAGGGAAATCTTCGGGTCTCAAAAGTGCTAAAAATCTGTTTTTCTGATAGTCGCCGAAAACATACATCCATATTAACGGCGAAGCCGCAACCGCTAAAATTCCGCCACAGGCGAAAAATCCGATATGCAGTCCTGCAAAGTAAAGCATAGCAATTGTCATAAACATAAAAACAAGTGCTGAGCCCATATCACCTGTAAGAACAACTAAGCCTATAGGAATAATGGCGTGTACACCCAAAAGAAATACGGAAAGAGGTTTGTTTATGGTGTCGCGACACAGTTCAAGGTGCATGGCGTATGTAATAACATAGCCGATTTTTACAAGTTCCGACGTCTGAAAGTAAATAGAACCGAATTTAAGCCAAGACCTTGCATCAGGTCGGGACTCCGGTGCTACGCCGAATATAAGGGTTATTAGCATCAGCAGTACACATACACCGCCTATAATAGGCCACAGTTTCATTATCAGTTCGTAATCTATCGCTGAAATTATTAGCGTCATAATAATACCCACAACGGCGGCGATAATCATAACAGTTGCGTCACGGGATATAAACTGACCGTCTTCCAGGTTGCATCTTGTTGCGCTGTAAACCATCAAAACACCGAAGATGGATGCAGCCATTATAAGAATAAATAATATTTTATCGGTTTCTGAAACAAACCGTTTTGTACGTGAAAATATTTTTTTCAAGGCATTGCCCCCTTGATTTTGACTCGTAATATTGTTATTATACATATATTAGATTTTTATTTCAAGTGTTTTACTTTTTTTTGAGGTACTTATGGTAGAAGTTGTATCAAATTCACCCCAACAGACCGAGCAGTTTGCTGAACAGTTAGGTAAAGTTCTGACAGGCGGCGAAACTATCGCTTACTTCGGCGGTCTGGGTATGGGTAAAACCCGATTTACCGCAGGTCTTGCAAGGGGTATGGGTATAAAGGCGGACGTTTCAAGCCCTACATTTTCACTTGTTCACGAATATCACGGTGAAAAAACTCTTTATCACTTCGATATGTATAGAATTACTACCTTTGAGGATTTATGTTCCACAGGGTTTTACGATTATCTTGACTGGGGCGGTGTTCTTGCGGTGGAGTGGAGCGAAAATATAGAGAACGCTTTACCCGAAGAAAAACTTATTAAAATTGAAATATTACGCGGTGAAGATGATGAAAGCCGTATTTTGAGAATGAGTGGTGAAAGTATTTATGAAGATTCTTGGCGTTGACAGTACCGCAACTGCGGCAAGTGCAGCCGTTTATTCCGACGGAAAAATACTTTCCCTGAATTTTTCCAATACAGGTTTAACTCATAGCCAGACACTTTTGCCTATGATAGACAGTGCGCTTAAAT
Organism: Clostridia bacterium; assembly: GCA_017626295.1. GTDB lineage: Bacteria > Bacillota > Clostridia > Oscillospirales > Acutalibacteraceae > DTU089. The sequence goes on from JAGAJB010000036.1 coordinate 40,016, forward strand.
CCGCAGGTGTTGATATTAAAGATGTTGACATTTTTGCAGTTTCAAACGGTCCCGGTTCTTTTACGGGTGTGCGTATCGGTGTTTCTGCAGTTAAAGGCCTTGCGCAACCGCTTAATAAAAAATGCGTAACAGTTTCAACATTGGAAGTAATTGCGAAACCTCTTGAAAATACAGGTTGTTATGCAGTTTCTGTTATGGATGCGCGCTGTAATCAGGTTTATACTGCTCAGTTTAACTGTTTAAACGGTTTTGAGCGTATTACAGAGGACGAAGCAATTACAATTGATGAATTGGCTGAAAAGTTAAAAACTGTTACACAGCCTGTTGTTTTAATCGGTGACGGCGCAAACGTTACGTATAAAAAGTTAAAAGATGTTATTCCCGGTGTAGCAATAGCACCGCTTTCCGTTCGTTATCAGTCCGCGGCTAACGTTTGTTTAATAGCCGCCGAGAAATTGGAAAACGGCGATTTTACAGGTGAAGAAGCAAGTGATATTTTACCGAATTATCTTCGTCTTTCTCAGGCGGAGCGCGAATTAAAAAAGAAAAATAATAATTGAAAGGTTGTTAATTATGATAGTTTTAGCATCAGACCACGCAGGTTTCCCTCTTAAAGAAGAAATTAAGACTTTTCTTGACGGAAAAGGTGTTGAGTACATAGACTGCGGTACAGATTCAACTGCTTCCGTTGATTACGCTAAATTTGCTCAGACGGCTTGTCTTAAAGTTACAGGTGGTGAGGCAGATAAGGCTATTCTTTGTTGCGGTACAGGTATCGGTATTTCTATGGCTGCAAATAAAGTAAAAGGAATCAGAGCCGCTTGTTGTTCAGATTATTTCAGTGCAAAGTTTACAAGAATGCATAACGACGCTAATGTTCTTTGTATGGGTGCGCGTGTTATAGGTGGAGGTCTTGCCTGCGAACTAGTTGACGTTTTCCTTAATACAGAGTTTGAGGGTGGCAGACATCAGCGCAGAGTTGACCAGATTACCGCTATTGAAAACGGTGAAATTCTTTAATGAAAAATTTTTTAAATAAAAAAATTGTACTGAGTATAATATCTGTTTTTCTTGTTGTAGGTATTGTATTTTTAGTTTACGGTAATTTCTCGGTGGATGTACAGGAAATTCATATAGTTACTGATAAACTTCCCGAAAGTTTCCACAATTACCTAATTGCACATATTTCCGATTATCACAACCGTAATTCTGATATTGTTGATAATCAGATTTTTGACAGTCTGAACGAAGAACAACCGGATATTATTGTTATTACGGGCGATATTATTGACAGTACTCATACAAAAGTTGACGTTGCGTTGGAGTTTGCAGAAAAACTCTGTGAAATAGCACCTGTTTATTATGTTACCGGTAATCATGAATCCAATGTGTTAAATGATGACGAGGATGAATTTAACAGACTTATTGAGGGGTTATCGGAGGTTGGCGTTACAGTTCTGCGTAACGGTAAAACAGTAATAGAAAATTCTGCAGGTGACACTGTCAATCTTTACGGTATTGATGACCCGTATTTTTACGGTGGGTATGAACAGGTTTTTCAAAGAACTGAAATTTTGTGTAATGAATTTTCAATGAAAGAAAACGAGTACAATATTTTGCTTGCACATCACCCCGAAACATTGTCGGTATATTATAAATACAATATTGATTTGGTATTTTCGGGTCACGCCCACGGCGGCCAGGTGACTTTGTTCGGCAAAGCGATTATGGCACCTGACCAAGTAACTTTTCCGCCATATACAAGCGGTTTGTACAAAATGGGGGATACCCAACTTGTTTTAAGCAGAGGTATCGGTTACAGCGTTTTGCCAATAAGGGCTTTTTGCAGGCCGCATTTGGTTTATGCGGAGTTTAAAGTTTCCGATTAACATTTTAATACTAAAAAAACAACCCAAGTGCTTTTTGAACACTTGGGTTGTTAATTTTTATTCTGCTTTTAATGCACGCTGAAGCCAAATTGATGCAATATCAATTGCGGCATACAAACCGTTCTTTTCGGTTCTTTTAACAATTGCTTCAAGGGGATTTATTGAGGGGTCGGTATTTATAAGCTGAACAATAACTTTGTCAGCGATATTAACACCGTGAACCTCGTGTGTTGAAGCGATTGAAAGCATTATAACAAAGGGGTCACTCATATTACCGTAGTAAATTGTGTTATCTTTGCGCACGATGGGTTTACCTTTGTAGGTAAGAAAACTTGTCTGAGTATCAGCCAAACTAAACACTCCTTAATTAAGATATGCCTTAAGAAGAACTTGAAGAAGTTCATCTCTGTCAATTTTTCTGATAAGACTTCTGGCATTGTTATGAGTAGTGATGTAGGTGGGGTCTTCTGACAGTATATAACCTACAAGCTGACTGGTAGGATTGTAACCCTTTTCAACTAAAGAATTATAAACTGAAACAAGTATCTCACGCATCTCTTTTTCGTGGTCATCACTAATTGTGAATTGGATTGTTTTATCTGTCATAAATACACCTCCTAAAACTATATTCAATATTATAAACTATTCCGATTGAAATTACAACAGTAAAATTATTAAAAATCGGTTAATTACGCTCTCATTTCAATACCGATTTCTTTAAGATTTGAAAGAACGGTATCGATCCAACCTTGAACTTCATCCATTTCGAGTGTTCTGTCCTTGGATGAGAAAATAAGTCTAACTGTAACGCTCTTAATTTCGCCGTTGTCGTAAGTGTCAATAACCTTAACGCTGTCGAGTTCTTCAAGGCAGAGTTTATTCCAACATTCAGCAAGGTCAGCAAAAGTTTTACCCTCTTTCATTATAAGTGAAAGGTCATAATATGTTGACTGTTTGGTTGAGGGTTCAACGAAATCGATGTTTGCACCGTTTACGGTAATGAAATCATCAACATCAATTTCAATACAAACAACCTTTGCTACTTTGTCAACCTTCTGTGCGTTTGTGGGGTGAAGAGTATTGATAGTACCAATATCTACGCCGTCACAGGAAATAAGCGCTGTGTTCTTGGGATGTTGCCAAGCGTGAAGGGGAGCAACCTTTTTAAGCACAGGGTTTTTGTGCTTAATCTGCGTAAAGAGATTGTTTACAATAGTAACTGCTTTGAAGAAAAGGTCTTTTTCAGATACGGTTTTATCGTAAAGAACAACACCTAAACGGCGGCGCTCGTTTGCAGTACCGTCTGCTTTAATTCCGTCAACAACTCTGCCGATTTCAAAGATGCCGTAACTTTCTGCAAAGTCTTTATTTTCGGAAGCAGCAAGTAAAAGGGTGGGTATCATTGAATTACGGATAGTACCGTTATCGGAACTTTCAATGTTGAGGATTTTAACGTTTTCTTCAACTTCGATACCTAGTTTCTTGTATTTTCTCACATCACCCCAAATATATGAGTGAACTTCGTGAAGATTATAGTGTTTAACGAGAATATCTTTAATCTCATTGCTTTCAGCACGAACAGGGGCGCTCTTAACAGGTTTAAGAGGACTTTTTGTTGTTATGATACTGAAGTTATCGTAGCCGTAAATTCTTGTGATTTCTTCAATAATATCGGCTTTTATGGTAACGTCTTTAGTTGCTCTGTATGAGGGTACTTTTACTGTGAAATCATCACCGTTCTTTTCTACACCGAAACCGAGCGCAGTAAGAGTTTTAACGATTCTTTCTTCAGTAATATCAATACCCGTATATTTATCAACGTAGGCTTTATCGAAAGTGATGGAAATTTCGGGATACTTTCTTACATATTCATCTGTAAGTTGAGAAGCGATTTTTGCACCGTCATCAATAGATTTAAGAAGATATGCAAAACGCTTTGCGGCAGTAACTGTCATTTCAGGGTCAAGCATTTTTTCGTATCTTGCAGAAGCATCTGTACGAAGACCGAGTCTTGATGAAGATTTTCTGACGCTTATACCGTCAAAGTTTGCGCATTCGAGAACAACTGCATCAGTATCCCCAACAATTTCAGAATCAAGACCGCCCATAATACCTGCAATAGCAACAGGTGTTGAGCCGTTCTGAATAAGAAGAGTGTCGGTTGTTATATCACGCTCTGTATTGTCAAGAGTTGTGAATTCGCAGTCCTCTTTGGGAGTGTCGACTACAATTTCATCAATTTTGTTAGCATCAAAAGCGTGAGTGGGCTGACCCATTTCAAGCATAATGTAGTTTGTAAGGTCGGCAAGAAGATTTATACCTCTCATACCGCAGTAGTAAAGTCTTATCTGCATTGACATGGGACTGACATTCTTTGTGATGTTATCCATCTTAATGCAAGAATAACGGTAAACAAGATCGGGTCTGCCTACTGTAACTTTAATCTTCTCGTCACCGTCATAAGCGAGATCGGAAAGGGGAAGGGGTTTTAACTCCCTGTCTGTGAGTGCAGCGAATTCGCGTGCAATACCGTAGTGACCCCAAAGGTCAGGGCGGTTTGTAAGAGATTTGTTGTCAACCTCAAAAATAATATCTTCAATGGGGTAAATATCTTTAAGGTCTGTGCCGTTAGGTGCGTCAACATCAATTTCCAAAAGTCCTGATTTATCGTCGGAAAGACCGAGTTCAAATGCGGAACAGCACATACCTTCTGATTCATAGCCTGCAACAGTTGCCTTTGTGATTTCGCCTGCAGGAACTCTGCCGCCTGCTTTTACGAAAGCAATTTTCATGTTCTCGCGTACATTGGGCGCACCGCAAACAACATCATAAATTCTGTCGCCGCCGTCAACTTTAAGAAGGTGGAGTTTCTTTGAGTTGGGATGATTTTCGATAGAAATGATTTCACCTACAACTACATCGCGTAAATCTTCACCTTTAACAATAATATCCTCAACTTCTGCAGTTGCAAGGGTAAAACTGTTTATAAGGCTTTTAATATCAAGACCCTCAAGGTCAACATATTCTTTAATCCAGTTAATTGAAACAAACATTTATTTGACCTCCTTTTCGGGTTGTGTGAAAGTTGTGTTTTCAAACTGTGAAAGTGATTTAAGGTTGCAAGAGTTGAATACACGGATATCTTTAATACCGTATCTCATCATTGCAAGTCTTGTAAGACCGAGACCGAAAGCGAAACCTGTGTATTTTTCAGGGTCAAGACCGCCGGCTGTAAGTACGTTAGGGTGAATCATACCGCAAGGGCAAAGTTCAAGCCAACCGGAATCTTTACAAGAGGGGCAACCTTTACCGCCGCAAATAGTACACTGAATATCAAGTTCAAAACCGGGTTCAACGAAGGGGAAGAAACCGGGACGAAGTCTTACGGTAATATCCTGCTGGAAAACTTCGGAAAGCATGGTTTTCATAAAGTAAATAAGGTTAGAGATAGAAATATCTTTATCAACCATAACACCTTCCATCTGGAAGAATGTGTTTTCGTGGCAAGCATCGATTTTTTCATTTCTGAAGCATCTGCCGGGGAAGATTACACGGATGGGTCTGTCTGCTTCAAGTTCGGAAGTGTATTTTTTAAGAATAGCATTCTGAGCAGCAGAAGTATGAGTTTTAAGCAACTGATTTGTGCTGAGGTAGTAAGTATCCTGCATATCACGTGCGGGGTGATGTTTGGGGATGTTAAGAGCCTCAAAACAGTGGTAATCGTCAACTATTTCATCATAATCTTCAATGGAGAAGCCCATACCTGCAAAAATATCTTCAAGTTCGCGCTGAACAAGTGTGATGGGGTGATATGAACCTTTATCCTCGGCAATGGGGAAGGTAACATCATAATCTTCGGCAGCGTTAATGAGGCGTTCTTCTTCCAGTTTTACGAGTTCAACATTTTTGTCTTTAATAGTTGCTTCAATGAACTGCTTAACATCATTGATGATTTGACCTGCTTCTTTTTTCTTGTCGTTGGGAACATTTCTGAGTTCGCTCATAAGAGAAGCAACAGAGCCTTTTTTACCTAAGAATTCAATTCTTAACTGTTCAAGGTCTGAGGGGTTAGCCGCAACCTTAACTTTTTCCTCGAATTGCTGTTTTAACTGTTGTGCTTTTTCGAGCATTTTTTTCAATCCTTTCACCTGATATAAAAATTAAATTATTTAATTAGCATTGAAATGTTTGGGAGTACCTTATTTAAGTGTTTGCAATATTTGTTGTAAGAATAAGTGTTACAATCGGCGCGTTGCGCCCCAAAATTTTGCATTTTTTATTTTCAATTTTGCATTAAAAATAAAAAGCCCCCATCCCAAAAGGGACGAAGACAAACTCCGCGGTACCACCCTAATTTTTGCTTTCTTTTCATCTAGAGCAAACACTCATCTGTAATGTAACGGTTACACCCGTCGAAGCCTACTTAGTTTCAGCCACGCTGCTCACAAGTGAACTTCAAAGTAAACCTTTGTAATGTGCTTACAGCCTCGGGCACATCTCTCTGTAACAGTAGTAAACTTCTACTCTCTTGCTCAACGCATTTGCATTATAATACCATATATAATTTTAAAATTCAAGTGTTTTAAATATAAAAATCCCCGCAATTTGCGGGGATTTAATTTGCTCAGCCCTTAACAGTGCCGCCTTTCATTTTAATGAGTTCGCGGTAACTGATAAGTTCAACACCGTGGTCTTTAAGATACTTATGAACATAAGGGTCTTTCATAAGTTCGTATTCCCAGACTCTGTCCTGCCATCTGCCTGTAATACCTTTAAGCTCGTCGCTTTCAACAGAAGGATGTACGAAAGTTTCGGTAACTCCGTTTTCGGGAATATCAGTCCAGATTTTGAGGATGGTATCGCGGTAAACTTCGTAACTTACACGCATATCGTCATTCCAATCCGGGAAAAGAAGATAGTCGGGGATAACAACATTGTATTTTTTACCCCAATGTTTTGAAAGAAGTGTTACTGCACTGTAAAGTATGTAAGGTGTGCCGTTGGGACAAATGCGTTTATCGTGCTTTGTGTAAAGACGGTATGCATAGCCGTAGGAACCGCAAATCTTAAGTGCTAATTTAGAAAGACCGAGTCTGCCGGTGTAATGACCGTAAAGAGAACCCATATGGTTGTCAACGTGTGAGGGTTTCATACCCATACTGTGAGCAAGGTCTATCTGAGCGCGAACTTCTTTTTCAATATCCTCGTAAGAAGCATTTTTCTCAACCTGGTCACTTTCGTGCCACATAAAGCCTTCTTCATCAATAAGTGTTTTGCCGTCTGTAAGAGGTTTCCAACGGTATTTACCCCATTCGCTTGTAAGTGTGGTGTGTATACCAATAGCATACTCGCGATGAGCCTTTGAAAATTCAACTGCGTCTGCGGCTGCAGGGCAGGGCATCATAATTGTTGCCGATTTAAGCCAACCGCCAAGGAAAAGTTCGTTAACAGCATCGTTTGCCGCTTTACACATTCCGTAGTCGTCAGCATTAACTATAAGATATTTAGCCATAAAAAATCCTTTCTTATGTAAAAAAATAAATTCTTTACTCTTTATTATAATACTTGTAAAAAATAAATCAAGTATGTTGATAAATTTTGTTCAGTATACTGATAAAAACTCTTTACATTAAAAAAATGTATGATAAAATATAAATGATTTTAACGCTTCGGAGGTATTAGTATGAGCGATATTAAACTTGGTGTACAACTTTTTACTTTGCGTGATAAGTGCAAAAATGCGGAGGATTTTGAAACTACACTCAAATTCCTTGACAGCATCGGTTGTAATGTTATACAGATTTCCGCTATCGGTGATATTCATCCCGAAAAAGTTGCGGAACTCGTTGATAAATATAAAATGGACGTTTGTGTTACTCATAAACCCTATGACAGAATGAAAAACGACCTTGAGGCTCTTGTTCACGAACACGACCTTATCCATTGCGATAATATCGGTATAGGTTGTATGCCCGGGTCTGTTCATGAATCTTTCGAGGGTGTTACGGGCTTTATTATGAAGTGCAACGAGATTGCCGCAAATATGAAGAAAATGGGGAAACAACTTTGCTACCATAACCACGCCCTTGAATTTGAAGTTTACGACGGCAAACGCACTTTTGAAAGACTTATTGAGGAAGCACCCGATCTTCACTTTATCCCTGATACATATTGGATGCAGGTAGGTGGTGTTAACCCTGCGGATTATCTTAAAAAACTTGCAGGCAGGGTAGAAGTATGCCATTTTAAAGATTTGCGTATTGTAAATAATCAGCAACAGTTTGCAGAATGCGGTACAGGCAATATTGACTTTGGTGCGTGCTACCGCGCTTGTAAGGAAATCGGTGTTCAGTACATTGTTATAGAGCAAGACCTTTGCTATGATAAAGACCCCTATGACAGCGTAAAAATAGGTTTTGATGGTCTTAAACGCATTGCGGCTGAGAATGAATAAGGAAAAGAAAATATGCTTTATGAATTGAAAAATTGCCGTGACGGAAATTCGGCTACATATAATACAACTGTTGATATATCTGAAAAAAATAATATAGTTACTTTTGTATTTACTGCAGAACATACCGAGTTTTATTGTCCTCATAGCGGTTACAATAAAATTCATTCTGAGGGCGATGCCTGTGAGGTGCTTATAGGCTCTGACCCCGAACGAAAGGTTTACTATGAAATCGAAATCAGCCCGAATAATGATTTAATGGTTGCTGAAATGGTAAACCACGGTTTTGACGAAAACAACGAGCCGATTTTAGATATTCATTTCGTTGATAATTGTTTTGTGAAAAGTGACGTTACGCGAACTGATAACGGATATATTGCAACCGTCAGTTTCAATAAAAACTGTATTTTAAGCGGTGTGGGTGAAATTTATTTCAATGCATACCGCTTGGAAACAGATGGCGGTGAAATGGATAAGCATTTATTTGCGCTTATACCCACTATGCTACCGAAGTTTCACGCACCCGAATATTTTGTGTTCTTGAGAGATTATTTTTAAAAAAGTTATCTGTTTACCTTTTATTTAATCATTAAATTTTTGTGAGAGGCATTCTATGAAGAAGAAGGTTATTACACTCCTGGTTGTGTTTTTAAGTGTTGTTGTATCAGGAAGTGCTATTGCATTTTTTTTGAATTTACGTGATCCGAATACAAATGTTGTAACGGTGGTTTCTGACATTGATTCGCGTGAAATTGTTGTTGATTTTGAAAAACAGCCTGTTAATACCGTTGAAATAGATTTTGAATCCGAGGAAATGGCAAGGGTCACAATTTCTGCTGACGGTGAAGTGATTTATGACAGAACTTCAAACGATTTATATCGTTTTTGCGCTTTTGAGACAATTGAAACAGATTCATTAAATATTACTGTTGAAGGTAACGTTGAGAAATTGAAGTTGAGTTATAAAACCTGCACTGACAAAGACTTTCGTGTGACTTCTTATTTCGTTGCAGATACAATACAAGATGAAGGCTCTGTCAACCCTGAATGTTTTGATGTAGTAACCGATGCCATCATTTTCGGTTGTGTAACTTTCGATGAACAAGGTATAATTTCAGTAGATGAGAAAAAACTTGAAAATGCACTTATAAATGTGCGTTCTGCAATAGGTGAAAAAGATGTAAGTATTTATTTCAATGTTTTAGGTCCCGGAAGTGATGAGGGTATTTCAGATTGGAACGAACAAATGAATAATCAGGCTAAAAAACACACTGCAGCTTTCAAAAGCGGGAAATTGGAAAAAGGTTTTGCAGATTTAGCCGAAAAATATAATTTTGATGGCATTTTCTTTGATTATGAATATCCTATTGAAAAAGAGTATTGGAAAGATTTTAATAAATTTATTGTAAATCTTGATTCTATAACTGATATAAAAATCGGTCTTGCTGTTGCCCAGTGGGATTTAGGGTTGAATTATAAAGCGCGTAAAGCTGTCGATATGCTTGAGTTTATGCAATATGATTTATTTGACGCACAAGGAAACCACTCTTCTTTTTCAACTGCGGTTTCCGCTTATAATGCTGCAAAGGATAAGAATATAGATTTAGAAAAAATAGATTTAGGTGTTCCTTTTTACGGTAGACCTTCGGATAGCGGTGCTTTTTGGCCAACGTACAAAGATTATGCCGAGGTTTTAAAACGGAATAACGATGTTTGCGAAACTGAATACGGTGAAGCCTATTTTAATTCTTGTCAGACTGTATATGATAAAACAGCTTATGCTATGAGCCGAGGTTTTGGCGGTATGATGGTTTGGCATTATTCCTGTGATGTTGAGGATGTCAATTCGGATCTGTCTCTATTTGGCACTATGAAGGAATGTATCTCTGATAGGAAAAAATAAAAATTATAAATTCAATACTTAATTATAAAAGCCGTACCATCTCAAAATTGAGATGATGCGGCTTTAACTGTAACTTTTTAATTTATAACAAGTGTCATATCACTCATAGGGTAAGAACAGCAAGGGTGTATAATTCCGTAACTGGAATCTGCAAGACGCCTTGAATCGATGCCATTCGGAATAAACACGTGACCTTTAATAAGTTTTGCTCTGCAAAAACCGCAGTCACCCGAACGGCACAAAGAGGGCGCTTCAATTCCCTCGCGCTCTAACGCGACAAGCAAAGTTTCAGTAGAGGCGCAGGCAACAGTACCTATAAGTTTACCGTTGCGCATGACTTTACAAAGGAAAGTTTTATCTGCCGCATCTTTCGGAAAATCAGGCAAACCTGCAGGGTTTTCGATTTGACCGTTTAAGCCGAAACGAATGAATTTGTTTTCTAATTTAAGTTCCGCAATCTGCGGCAGAATGCGGTTATAAAGTGTTTGTGACCCGCAAGCAAATAAACTGTATTTTGAACCCGGTGCATATTTTTCAATAAGGCTTTTGGTAACGAAACCGCGTTCGCACTTAAATACGTGCTCATCACTGAAAACATATATAACTCTGAAATTAGGCGAGTTTTCCGCCAGTTCATCAAGGCGTTCCGCCATAATGGCTTCACTTTGTTTTCTTGCAGAGTAAATAAGTGTTAAATCAATTTTAAAACTTTCGTCAGCAATTGCCTCAGCCATTGATAAAAATGCTGAAATACCTTGATTATCACATACACCTACAATATTTTTGGAATCTCTTAAGGGTTGGTAGTAGAATGTGCCGAAAGGTGAAGATGCAGTAATTTCGGTACCTTTTCGCCAGTTGTTAAGAATATAGTGTGAAGCAAAACCGTCGGGCTTTTTCTTTACAATTATTACATATTCATCATCAATGGATCTTAAAGGTGAAGAACAAAGTGTATATGGTCTTGAAACAACCGCACTACCGATTTTCATCGTAATGCTTATACTTTGACCAGGTCTGAAATAGGCAAGTTTTGCAGTGCCGTGAGTAGTATCCGGCTCAAGAATGTACGCTCTTACATCTCTTGTAATTTCTGCAACCTGTTTAACTTTAAGGTATTGTGTCGGTGGATGCAGAAAGTTTGCAACAGAGTTTACTGCGTAGTTTGCAATTAAAGGTGTTTCGGGTGCTTCCGCAATAATTCCCTTGCGTGTTTCGGGAATGCTTGTGAAATTGCGAATATCTTTAAAAGAGGAACGAACAATGACTTTATTTTTCATTATTTTCGCTCCTTTCTTCTTCAATATCACCCAAGGTTGCGAAAGCCGCATTTCTGCCCGAGGCTACTGATGAACTCACACCCGAAAGTTGAGCACCCCAACCGCCGCAAAACCGTAAACCTTTTGTGTCACAGTCTGTGGCTTCGGTCATAATTCGCGGTACTATACCGTCCCAATCATCACCGAAATAACCGTAAATTGTGCCTTGCGGAGTATTTGTGTATCTTGCGAAAGTAACAGGGGTTGCCACTTCAAGTTCCTCAATATTGTTATGGATAGTTATGCCTGTTGCCTGTTCATAGTTTGCTATAAGGCGAGCCGCAAGCATATCCTTTTCTTCAAAGTAATTTTCGGGGGAAACGTCTGCCCAACAGTTATCTGTATAAAGTGTTGTAAGGCACAAAACAGTAGTTCCTGCAGGGGAGCAGTCGGGATTTGCAATATTTAAACAAACAGCCGCCTGAGCATTGTTTGAATCTATGGATTTCATAAGTGTAAACTGATACGCAGTATCGGCACTATCAGTTATAAAAACGGAATAATCTTTAATTCCCAAATCTTTCGGAGAACGGTTTAATCCGAGGTAAACACACGCGCCTCTCGCACCGTAAGTACGTGCATTAGTTCTCTTTACGGCTGAAACGGGTACATCCGATTTTTTCATCATCTTTGAGTAAGCGGTTGTAGGGGAGCAAGTACAGATAATGTGGTTACACTCTATTCTCTCACCGTTTTTAAGGATAACACCGCTTGCGTGTCCGTCTTTAAAAAGTATTCTTGAAACGTGGGAATTATAGCGTATTTCACCGTCGTGATCTTCAAGCGCACCTGCTAAAGCCATACTTAAAGCGTGACTTCTGAACGTGGGAACAACGGAGCCGTATTTAAGGTAAGAATGTACCATAGAAACGTAGTGTGTAAAACTGAGTCTGTCGCAGTCAACGCCCAGGTACATCCAGTATGCATTAAATATTTCCTGTGCCTTTTGCGGAACGCCTAAAGCATTAAGAACTTCGTTAACAGAATAAGGTGCAGTTCTCACAAAATTACCGTGTTCTTTCATAATACGACGGATTTCTCTCAGGTTATACTGACCGTCGCTTTCTGAAAAATAAGTGGTCGCTTTCTCAATATATTCTGCAAGATTGAAGAGTTTTTCCATTGACTTTTTGCTACCGGGAACATAAGTTTCCATAGCATTTATAAAGTTTTCAACACCAAAGGGCATTGTAACGTCAATTTTTGTGCCGTCAGATGATTTACTTACAAGTCTGAATGCATCCGGAACATCAGTCCAACTGATTTTTTCGCTGATACCTATTGAATCAAAAATACGGCGCAACTCACCAAGCCCCGCTTCTTTTGAAAATCCGCAGAGTTGATGTAAAGAAACGTCAAATTCAAATCTACCGCGGACAAAACTGGAAGTAAATCCGCCGGGAGCATTGTGACGCTCAAGTAAAAGGACTTTTTTGCCTTCTTTAGCAGCACAAACTGCGGCGGTTAAACCGCCGCAACCTGCACCTATAACTATAATATCATAGTTGTTGTCTGACATTTTTATTTAATCTCCGAGAGTTTAACAGGTCTGCCTTCGTTGGCGGATTTCTCAGCAGCAAGAGCAATCTTAACCGACTGAAGACCGGCATGGATACCAACAGGTGTTTCCTTGTTATTTATACAGCAGTCAACGAACTGTCTGACCTCTTCCGAGAATGAACCCATATATCTTTCGAGGAAGAAATAGAGGGGTTTTTCACCTGTAACGCCGTTAGCATCTGAAATGACTGCAGTTGAGAGTGTATCGTTAGATGTACTAACCATACCTTTTGAACCGAAAAGTTCAGCCCTTTGGTCATAACCGTACATTGCCTGACGTGAGTTATCAATAACTGCAAGAGCACCGTTTTTCATTTTCATTGAAATGATGGCTGTATCAAAGTCACCGTATTCACGGATACCGGGATTGATAAGAGCATCTGCATAAACATAAAGTTCTTCAACGTCACTGTTTGTAAGGAAGCAAGCCATATCAAAATCGTGAATTGTCATATCAAGGAAGATACTTGCCGCACAGTAACCAACAGGGGGTGCCTGAGGGTCACGTGATGTTATTTTAAGAATTTGTGCATCACCGATTTTGCCTTCATCATATGCTTTTCTGACTGCGGCAAAGTTATGGTCAAAACGACGGTTGAAGCCAACCTGGAATTTAACTTCGGGATGAGCCTTAAGGGCTTCTGCAATTTCAAGAATTTTATCAACTGTGTTAGCAAGCGGTTTTTCACAGAAAACGTGTTTGCCTGCTTTAATTGCTTCAATTGAAATCGGAGCGTGAGTATCAGTTGAAGAACAAACGAGAACTGCATCTATTGTTTCATCTTCGATGATTTTTTTGTAATCTGTGTAGATTTTCTCAACACCGAAACTTTCGCAGAATGCTTTTGTTTCGTCATTCATAAATGGGTCTGCAATAGCGGTAACTGTTGCATTTTTTACGTGATATGAAATTGATTCAAGGTGAACCTTACCAATACGGCCTGCACCGATAATACCAATGTTAAGCATAATTATTATGTCCTTTCACTTTTAAAATAATCAGATAGTTCCGTCCCATGTTGAAACTTCTGTTTTCTTGATTTCTTCTTCATCAAACCAGCGTGTAGTTACACATTTGCTTTCGGTAAAGAAACGGTAGGCATCTTTACCGAGACAGTGAAGATCACCGAAGAATGAATCTTTATGACCTGTAAAGGGGAAGAAACCGATAGGAACGGGGATACCGACGTTTACACCGACCATACCGCCGTGAGTATGGCGTGCAAATTCACGGGCATAGTGACCGTTCTGAGTGAAAATAACAGAGCCGTTAGCATAGGGGTTAGCATTCATAACCGCAAGACCTTCGTGGAAATCTTTAACCCTCTTAACGCAAAGAACAGGACCGAAAACTTCATCTGTGCCGATTGTCATATCTTCCGTTACGTTATCAAAGATTGTGGGGCCGACAAAGTAACCGTCTTTAAGTTCTTCGGGAAGTTCGGGGTTTCTGCCGTCAAGAACAAGAGTTGCGCCCTCTTTAACACCTTTTTCGATGTCTGCAACAACTTCTTCGTAGTGCTTTTTGTATGTAATCGGACCAAGTTTTGATGATTTATCAACTGAGTTACCGACTTTGATTTTCATAGCCTGTTTTTTGAGTTCTGCAACAAATTCGTCTGCAATGGACTCTTGAACAACACAGCAGGAAAGTGCCATACAACGCTGACCTGCACAACCGTATGCAGAGTTAATGATACCTGCAACGGTACGCTCAATGGGAGCATCTTCAAGAACAAGAGCGTGGTTTTTAGCCTGGCAGAGAGCCTGAACACGCTTGCCTGCTTTTGCGGCTCTTTCGTAAATTAGTTTTCCTACTGGTGTTGAGCCAACGAACGTGATACCTTTAATATCGGGATGGTCAAGAAGGGTGTTGATTTCGTTTCTTGAGCATGTAACAATATTAACAACGCCGTTGGGCATACCTGCATCTTTATAGAGTTCTGCAATTTTTAAGGCAGTTCTGGGCGTAAGTGAAGCGGCTTTTAATACGATAGTGTTACCGCAAGCGACACAGGTGGGAACCATCCAACCGAAAGGAATCATTGCGGGGAAGTTAACTGGAACAATACCTGCGAAAACGCCCATTGATTCACGGTATAAAACTGTGTCGTAGCCTTTTGAGGCATCCATAAGGCTTTCGCCCATCATAAGTGAGGGGACTTGTGTTGCAAGTTCGGTACCTTCTTTTGCTTTAAGTACGTCGCCCTCAGCCTCTGACCAAACTTTGCCGTTTTCTTCGGCAACGAGTCTTGTGAGTTCTTCCATATGTTCAATAAGAAGATTGCGAACGTTATAAAGAATCTGTGATCTTTTAATTGCAGGGGTAGCATTCCAACCGGGATATGCTGCCTTTGCAGCCTCAACGGCGGCAAGAACTTCATCATTTGTACAGCAAGGTGCATAACCTGTTATTTCGCCTGTGCTGGGGTTATGAAGGTCGTACCATACATCTGTTTTAGATTCAACAAACTCGCCGTTGCAAAAATATTTAAGTTTTTCTGCTGACATTATATTTTCACCTTTCTTGGTTCTTAATTTAATTATAATCCTGCTTTTTCAGCAATATATTTTCTCGCTTTTACTGCATACTCAAAGGGGTTAGCGATAGCGGGATCCTGTTCTGCTTCTACAAGAACGTAACCTTCGTAACCGTTTTCTGCAAGTACATCGAAAATAGGCGCAAAGTCTATAACACCGTCACCGGGTACTGTGAAAGTACCTTTTCTGACACCCTGGAGGAAACTTTCGCCTTTTGCCTTGACGTCAGCGATAACATCGGGACGAATATCTTTAAGATGTACGTGTTTAATGCGTTTGATGTATTTCTTAAGAATATACATATAATCCTCACCGCAATAAGCAAGGTGACCTGAATCGAAAAGAAGATTGAAAAGTTCGGGATCTGTATTCTCCATAAGTCTGTCTATTTCAGCCGCAGTCTGAACAACAGTACCCATATGGTGATGGAAAGTGAGTGTAATGCCCATATCTTTAGCAACTTTACCGAGTTTGTTAAGACCTGTGCAAAGCATATCCCATTCTTCATCGTTCATTACATATTTATCATCAAATATCGAAAGGTCGGTGCCTTGAATTGAATGACCCTGTTCGGAAACGCCTACTACCTTAGCACCCATTTCTTTAAGGAATGTAATATGTTTGATAAACTCTTTTTCGGTTTCCTCGTAAGGTTTAGTTGTAAGGAAAGTTGAGAACCAGGCGTTACAAATCTGCATACCGCGAAGGTCAAGAGCCTTTTTAAGAACAGTTGTATCTTTAGGGTACTTGTTACCGACTTCGCAACCGGTGAAACCTGCAAGTGCCATTTCGGATATACATTGTTCAAATGTGTTTTCTGCTCCAAGGTCAGGCATATCGTCGTTTGTCCAGGCGATAGGAGCAATACCGAGTTTTACTTTGTTTTTATCAAGCATCAGAATTTCCTCGCTTTTCTAAGATTTTCTTCTTTATTTTCAAATGCGGTATTGACCGCTTTATTTGATGAAGTTGATGCAATACCGACGTGCCACCAAGCACCGTAACCGTCGGTCATTGTTTTGGGAAGTACTTTTATATCAATAAGTGTCGAAACAACTTGCTTTTTACTGTCAATAAGTGCCGCTTCAAGTTCTTCGAGAGTTGTTGCGGTATAAGTTTTTACACCGTAACCGGAAGCACATTTAGCAAAATCAATGGGGAAAATTTCACCGAGGAGATTTCCGTTTTCATCGCGTTTACGGAATTCTGTTGCAAGGTTTCCGATACCGTTTGACATCTGAAGATTGTTAATACAACCGAAGCCTGAGTTATCAAATAAAAGAACGTTGATTTTTTTGTTTTCCTGGATTGATGTAACAAGTTCACTGTGAAGCATTAAGTAACTGCCGTCACCGCAGAAAGCGTAAACTTCTCTGTCGGGCTCTGCAAGTTTTGAACCTAATGCACCTGCTATCTCGTAACCCATACAGGAATAGCCGTATTCCATATTGTAGGTGTAAAGACTGTCGGTAGTCCACATTCTTTGCATACAACCGGGGAGTGAACCTGCCGCCGCAACCGCGATAGCATCATCGTCGATTATTTTTCTTATAAGTGCAAGAGCAGCAGTCTGTGTGATAGTACCGCCTGTTTTTTCTACAAATTCGGGGATAGTATCTTCGTATCTGGCTTTTATGATAGGTTCAAAATCTTCCGTGTATTTATATTCGGAAAGGCGAAGCATTTCTTCATCCCAGGCTTTTTTTGCATCTTCAATTTCAGTTGTGTACTCTGTTTTATAATCGTCTATTTCAATATCAAGAGCCTCTATACCGAGTTTGGCATCACAAACGGCTTTTGTTGCAGAGAGTTTGTATGCATCAAATCTGTCTGTGTTAACGGTTATGAACTTCGCATCATCTCTGAAAAGTGATTTTGAAGCAGTTGTAAAGTCAGAGAAACGTGTACCTACACCTATAATAACATCAGCATCTTTGGCGATAAGATTAGCAGAAAGGTTACCTGTAACACCTACACCGCCCATATTGAGTTTATGTGAAGAAAGAACGGAAGATTTACCGCTTTGTGTTTCTGCAAAGGGGATATTGTGCTTTTCGCAGAAGTTCTGTAAAGTTTCGCCTGCTTCAGAGTATCTGACACCACCGCCTGCAATAACAAGAGGTTTCTTTGCAGATTTTAAAATCTCGGCAATATCGGAGATTTCATCACTTGCAGGAGCAATTCTTGTGATTTTATGTACTCTCTTTTTGAAGAATTCTTCGGGATAATCGTAACTTTCGCCCTCAACATCCTGGCAAAGAGCAATGCAGACCGCACCTGTGTTACCTGTGTCGGTAAGAACGCGCATAGCGTTAATCATTGCAGACATAAGTTGCTCGGGACGTACAATTCTGTCCCAATATCTGCAAACAGGTTTGTAGGCATCATTTGTTGTTACTGATAATGAATAAGGTTGCTCGAACTGTTGTAAAACAGGGTCGGGCTGACGGCAAGCGAATGTGTCAGCAGGGAACAGTAAGAGGGGAATGTTATTAACAGTAGCGGTAGCGGCTGCCGTAATCATATTAGCAGCACCGGGACCTATTGAAGAAGAGCAAGCAATTATTTTTCTTCTGTTATGCTGTTTTGCAAAACTTGTGGCAACGTGTGCCATACCTTGTTCGTTTTTTCCTTGATAAACCTTGAGGGAGCCTCTGTTTTCATCAAGAGCCTGACCGAGACCGCAAACTATACCGTGACCGAAAACTGTAAAAATACCGTCAACGAACTTAGTTTCTTTGCCGTCAAAGGATACGTACTGATTGTCAAGAAACTTAACAAGAGCCTGACCCATAGTCATAATAGGCATTTATATCACTCCTAAAAGAATAATTTATTTAGTAAGCCACTGATGTTCTTCGGAAACAAATCTTGTTGTTTTAAGCCAAGGGTCATCGGGAAGATGACGCACCATCCAGATATAGCACATCTCATAACCCGGAGCAACAACTTGTTCGTGGTCTTTGCCGTCGGGAATATATACCGCACTGCCTTGAACACTTTTGAAAACGTCATCACCTACAAATGCCGCCCCGAAACCTTGGGGTTTATCGAATTGATAATAATAAACTTCGGGTTGCGGATGGTGGTGAGGGGGATAACTTGACCAACGTCCCGGTTGGTTATAAACCTCTCCGAGAACCATATTTGAATATGGTGCGTTATCGTGGTCAAAAACAGTTGAAACAATTCTGTAACCTGCACCGTCCCATTGGTCTTTACCGAAATGCTGATAAAGAATCATATCGGGTGTATAAAAAACAGGTGTAAAAATAATATCATTATCTGTCTGTTGTATAAGAATTTCAGAGGGTTTATTTGCTTTTACGGTAACTTCTGTCTGTTTCGGAACGTGTAAGCAGTAAGATGCTTTAACAAAGGGGTTTTCTCTTACCATATTTTTGTTTTCACCGTTCCAACTGATGTCAACATCGCCGTAAAGAATAAGGAAAGCAGTTTCGCAGTCCTCATCATATAATGTGAAAGTGTCACCGCTGTCAAAACGCTTGACTTTTATATTCATAAGCATATCAGCGTGTTTTCCGTTCATTTCACAGATAATGCGTTCATTATTCTCGTTGAAAGAAAGTTTTTCAAACATTTTGTTTCATTCCTTTCGGGTAATTAAACGTTTTCGGATGATACATCGGTAACTTTGTCATCTGTAAGGTTACCGCTTGCGCTAATGGGAATCAATTCGCCTAAATAAGTGGGTTCGGGTTGAATTATACACCAAACAAAATCTTTGCATCGTGCAAGACATTCGCGAATATTATTGTAAGTTCTCACGTCAATAGCGTAATTATACTGCCCGTCGGCAACCACTCCGTATGCTTCAAGACCGAGTTTTCTTGCATCGTAAATGGCTCTGTATAAATGATACTTCTGTGTAACAATAACAAGTGACTCAACATAAAAAACATCTCTTGCACGGTACATCGATTCATAAGTCGAGAAGCCGGCGTGGTCCATAAAAACTTCGTCGGGAACTGCACCGCATTCGATAGCGAAGTTTTTCATTACGTTAACTTCGTCGTATTCTTCTCTGCCGTGGTCACCACTCATAAGAAGTCTGTCGGTACAGTCGGTATTGTAAACTTCGATACCGCGGTTAAGACGTTCTTCAAGCATATGTGACGGGTCTTCACCCCATACGCCTGCGCCTAAAACCATAACACAGTCAACTGTTTTTTCTTCAAATTCCTCTTGGGTGAGAATGTATTGTGAAGAGTAATTTATAATATATATGTTTAAAATAACGGGAATTGAGGCAAGAAGTAAGACTAAGAGTAAACAAACGGAAATGATTTTTTTAAAATTGAGTTTCTTTTGGTTTTCCTTTTTCGCTTTTTTAAACTTCTTCATTTTTATTTAACCTCGTGCGATCATTTCGCCGTATTCTTCTTTTTCCTTTTTTATAAATTCTTTTACAGCATCAACTGTGGGCATATCCTGTGAACAAGCGTGACTTGCAACGAGCATAGCGGCAGAAGCAGAACCGAATTCAAGGGCGTCAATTATATCCCAACCTTCAAAAATGCTGTAAAGGAATGCTGATGCGTAACCGTCCCCGCCACCGAATGATTTAAGGAGTTTTACGGGGAAAGGTTTGATTTTGTAGTTTTCACCGTCGTTTGTATAAGCGGTTGAACCTTCTTTGCCGTGTTTGATAATAACAATTTTTGTGCCGTTACTGTGCCAATATTTTGCACTTGTTTCATCTGTACCGTCAAGACCGATAAGTTTTTCTGTTAGGTCAAACTCTTCGCGGGAGCCTAAGATAATATCTGCTTTAGCGGCGACTGTTGAATAGTAAATTGCAATTTCATCGCTGTTTTTCCAGTTATAAGCACGGTAGTCAATATCGAAAATTACAGGTATGTTGTTTTTCTTTGCAAGGAGCGTTGCTTTAAGTGCAGCCTCTCTTGATGGGCTTTCACAAAGGGCTGTACCTGAAATAAGGAGTGCTTTGGCTTTCTTTATATATTCCTCGTCAATATCTTCAACAGAAAGTTTAAGGTCTGCAGCCTCGTTTCTGTACATAAGAATGGAACTTTCTGTTTCAGAGCGAATTTCTGTAAATGTGAGACCGATTTTTTCGCCGTTTGTACAGCGTGTGATATGAGAACAGTCTATACCTTCATTTTTGAAGAAATTCTCAACAAACGTTCCTAATTCATCATCGGAAACTTTTGCGAAGAATCCGCACTTCTTACCGAGTCTTGAAAGACCTACGGCAATATTGGCAGGTGAGCCCCCTAAATATCTTTTGAAAGTTGTGCTTTCTGAAAGAGGGCAGTAGTAGTCGGTAGGATTGAAGTCAACTGCAACTCTGCCGAGAAGAATCAAATCATATTCTTTGTTGTTATCGAATTCTATGTATTTCATAAATATGTCTCCCGATTTTATTTTACTATGTAAAATATACTACAATTTGTTTTATAAATCAATAATAAACACCATATTTTGCTATGTATTCCCATTATGAAAAATAACAGTAAAAACTAGATGTTTTATACAAAAATCCTGTTTATGAAATAAAAATAACGAGAGCCGTCTGTAAAAACGGCTCTCGTTATTTGCGTAAAGTTATTGGCGTATTAACTTTAGAAATATGTTAACACTCTTTTAACAGAAAATCAAGAGAAAAAAGATGGTGATATTTAACAAATATTGACCCTTAAAATTATGCAATCGTTTTTATATCACTATAATTGCTTTTTATATACTATTGTGTTAAAATTGTGTAAAACAGGGGTTGAGGTGGGGATATGGAATATTTATTTTTAGTGCTTGGTGTAATTGCGGTTGTTATTTTTTGTTTTAACCGTAAAGCAGTTGTGCCTTTAAATACGGTCGTAATAAAAGGCATTGCCAGCATTTTCTTTGTGTTTACGGCACTCTTTGCCTATATAGGTAATCCCGATTGTCCCGACTATTTAGGTGGGTTTACTGTAGCGGGTGCTTGTATGGGAATGATTGGTGACATTGTTCTTGATTTAAAATATACATATTCAAAAGATTCCGATAAATTTCTCAGAATGGGTTTTATCAGTTTTCTGATAGGTCATTTGTTTTATTTTGTTTCTCTTATTTCGGCCTACGGAGCAGAAATCAAAAACTTCATTTTCGCACTCTGTGGCGGTGCTTTAATGTTTGCTTTCGTAATCCTTTCCGAGAAAATTTTGAAAATCAAATACGGTAAATTTAAAATAATTACGGCTGTTTATATCGGTATCGTGGGTTTAAGTGTCGGTTTGGGTAACAGTTATGCGTTGTTTGAAACCAGTACTCATACAGTTATTTTTGCCGTTGCCATGTGTTTATTCCTTCTTTCCGATGCACTCTTAGCGGGTCTTTATTTCGGTATTGATGAAAAAGACAGAAAAAACCAAGCCGCTATAACTTTTAATCATTTATTTTACTACATAGCACAATATCTTATTGCTGCTTCACTTATTTTTTACAGAGGGTAATTATGCTTACTTCAAAATTATACTACGAGGATGCTTACATTAAAGTTTTTAATGCAAGTGTCCTCTCTTGCGAATTTACAGGGGAGTTTTATGAAATTATTCTTGATAAAACCGCCTTTTTCCCCGAGGGTGGCGGTCAAAAGGCTGACTGCGGTTTTATCGGAGATGCAGAAATAACCGATGTACAAGAGGTTAACGGCGAGATTATTCATTTTTCAAAAAACTCTTTAACAGTCGGTCAACAGTATGAGTGTAAAATTGACTGGGGTATACGTTTCGGGAGAATGCAAAATCATAGCGGTGAGCACATAGTTTCGGGTATTGTCCACAGTATGTTCGGTTACGATAACGTGGGCTTTCATATGGAAAATAATTATGTAACCGTTGATTTTAGCGGTGAACTAAACCGCGACCAACTGGATTTAATCGAAGAAAAGGCGAATATTGCAGTTTTTTCAAATTACAAAATTAAATGTTATTTTCCCGATGTTGATGAACTTTCTGATCTCGATTACAGAAGTAAACTTGATTTGACGGAAAATGTCCGTTTGGTTGAAATAGAAAATATTGATTTATGTGCCTGTTGCGCTCCCCACGTGAATTTAACAGGTGAGATAGGTGTTATTAAAATACTTGATTTTATGAGGCATCGCGGTGGAGTCAGAATAGTTATGAAATGCGGTTTTGATGCCCTGCACGACTATCGTGAAAAATATAAAAGCGTTTATGAAGTATCGGGACTTCTTTCGGCAAAACAGTGCGAGATTTCTGATTCTGTCGGGCGCTTGCTGCAAGAAATTGATTCTGTTCGCAGAGATTTTTACAATTTTAAACTATCGGTTGCGGAAAACGCTAAGACCAATCTCTTATCAGCAGGTGAGTGTTCTTATTTTATAACAAATGGCTATGATGCCGATATGATGCGCGAACTTGTAAATTTCAGTATGTTAAACAGTAAACTTTGCATGATTTTTTCAGGTGACGACAACAACGGTTATTCGTATATTGCCGGCAGTTTATCACTTGATATGAAAAAAGTTGCAAAAGCAATAAACACCGTACTTAGCGGTAGAGGTGGCGGCAGAGATACTATGATTCAAGGTAAAGTTTCTGCCCATAAAAATTTTATTGTCGATTTTATTACTAATATAGATTTAGGTGATTTTAATGGTTGATTACAGAAAAAAACCTCCGAGAGGCTCAATGCCTCAGCCGGACCATATTTTTATAAGTTTTAACGGGGATGCCAAAACCTCAATGGCGGTCACTTGGCGAACATCAATAGATGTAACAAGCGGTTACGCCCTTTGCAGAAAAGACGGAACAGATGAATATATGCGTTATGATGCAGATAGTGATGTTTTTGAAAGCGATATTGACATCAGTAATATGTTCTGGGCGCGTATGACTAATCTTGAACCGGGTACGAAATATTATTATACTGTTGGTAATGATGAATTCAGAAGTGATGAATTTTACTTTACTACCGAGGAAGAGAATGCCGAAAGTTTCAAATTTATCTGTGTTTCCGATCAGCAGTCGGGTGAACCCCACGATTTGCCCGATTACTCTGGTTTCAATGAATTTTTAAATTCGGTCCTTGCTGAAAATCCGGATACAAAATTCATTTTAACAGGTGGTGACAATACGGACTGCGGTCAGCACGAAGTTCAGTGGAACGGAGCGTTTTCGGGACTTAAAGGCATAGTAGAACATATTCCCTTTATGATGACTTTGGGAAATCACGATAATCGCGGTTTTGAAGATTATAAAAACGGAATAGGCAGATATTATTCCGAGCCTGCAGAATTTTTCGGTAAGCAGTTCAAAGGTTCTTATCCTTATAACGGCCCCGAGGGTTGGAAAACCGAGAATTATTCCTTTGATTACGGTAACGCTCATTTTAACGTTTTAGGTGTAAACGGGCCCGAAGATGTTAATGAATGGCTGAAAGTTGATGTACCTGCTTCCGATAAAATTTGGAAATTCGGTTCTTATCACTTCCCGATTTATTATACAGGTCCCGAACTTGCCAATGACGATGCATATCCCATGATGCGTGAGGGTGTAGAACTTCTCGATGTTATTTTTTCGGGTCACGAACATAATTTTTCAAGGAGTTTTCCTATAAAAAACGAATCGATTTTTGATAAACCGTCACAGGGTACTGTTCATTATGAGTTGGGTAACAGTAACTATAATCCGCCCGGAACCGCAACGGTTAAAAAAGTCTGGCACGCGGCGTATTACCCCCAAACCGAACATGTTGCTGCGGCAGCAATCGTTGAGGTATTTAAGGATAGAGTTGAACTTACAACTAAATTAAACGACGGCAGAATTGTTGACAGTTGTGTAATTGATAAGGCAAATGATGAAATCCGTCCCTATGCGCTTGCGCCGTATTACAGGCGTCCGCGTGTATTCTACAAAGGTACTGATTTGGGTTTGGGTCAGCGTGAACTTTTCCCCGAACAAAAAGACGGCATCTGGTATGCGCCGCTTTCTGTAATGTTTAATGCAATTTGTGCTGAAGTTATTAAAGAAAAGGGCAAAGTTACTTTAGGCATTTACGGTAAAAGAGCAACGTTTACGGAAAATTCTGATATTGCAGTAACAAATGACGGTGAAGTAAAACTTGTTGCGCCTGTTTACCGCGGTAACAGGGGACAACTTTACATTCCTGTTGAATCTGTTGTTTCGTGTTTTGATATGAAGTGGAATTATGCCGAAAGGAATAACTTTATTTCAATAGAACACGTAAGCGAAGATATACCGTACACGGAGCAGCCTTGATTATGAGTGATTTAATTAAACAGATACCGTTACCGCAGTCGGCTGAATATTTATTTTATCCCTCGGGTGACGGTTGTGAACTTGCGTTATTTAATGACGTAACATATGAAGATTTTGAAGCCTATGCTGACAATCTCATTGAAAATGCATTCAAACTTATAAATGAAAACAAAATCGAAAATAACTATTTTAAATTCTTTAAAAATGACAGATTAACTGTTTCTTTTGGGTTTTATGAATGTGATAAAACAATGAGAGTTGTTGTTGATAGTAACATCAATTTACCGCAATTTAAACCTTGTAATAATATTGTGAAACGCGAAAAAACTACTTTGTGGCAGTTTGAAGTTGATCATTCGCTTATTGACTGCGGAATGTGTTATATATTCAGAACAGCAACAGGTGCGTTTTTTATTATTGACAGCGCCCACACTTATTCTGTAAATGACTGCGAGCGTATTCATAAATTTTTGCGTGAAAGAACACCGGAAGATGAAAAGATACGTATTGCAGGTTGGTTTTTCTCCCACGGTCACGAGGACCATATTGCGCAGTTTATAAATTATTTTAATTTCTTTTGTGAAGACACGGTTATAGATAATCTTTATTTTAATTTCATTTCATTGGATCACCGTGACGGTGATGAATGGATGGATACATTGCGCGGTTATTATAAGATGTTCCGCAATGCAATTGAAAATCATCCCGAAGTGAATGTTATAAGACTTCATACAGGTCAGTCTTTTTATGTAGATAACCTTAAAATTGACGTTCTTTGCTCTCACGAGGATGTTTTTCCGAATGATAACAGTAATTATAACGATTCGTCCGTTGTTATTATGGTTACTGCCGAAAATACAAAGGTTCTATTACCGGGTGACGCAGGTCACGAAGAAAGTTATATTCTTGAAGCAAGGTATCCGAAATATCTTAAATCAGATATAGTTCAACAGGCGCACCACGGCCATTTCGGTACAACCGATAATTTTTACAGACTTGTTTATGCGGATGTTACTCTTTTTCCCGTTACACAAATTAAATTCGATGAGGAACTTGATCATTGGAGTGCCAACAGAGTTTCGTTAGAAATTGCTGATGAATATTACATCGCTTCAAACGGTACTGTGGAAATTGATTTGCCTTATAAAAAGGGTGAAATTAAGGTTTTTCCTGATGAAACATTTGAGAGTTTCAAAGGTGTTTATGATTTGTGGTCTTACGAGTACACTAAAGAATACAAGGAAAAACTTTATAAAGAGTATCTTAGTAGAGGCGGTAAACCTTTAGACGAATATAAAGACGGTTTTTAATATGAAATTTCAGTACACCTTAATTCGCTCAAAGCGTAAAACTATTGCTGTTCAAGTGGATTCTGACTGCAATATAACTGTCAGAGCGCCTTTGAGAATGTCACAAAATGAGATAGATGAATTTCTCGCTGAAAAGAAAATCTGGCTTGAAAAAGCAGTCGTTTCTCAACTTGAAAAGGCTAAAAATAAAAAAGAATATACGGATTCCGATATTTCCGAACTGCGTAAAATAGCAAAGGAAATAATTCCTAAAAAGGTGGAATATTATTCGGAAATTATGGGTGTGAAGCCAATTTCCGTTAAAATAAATTCCGCTAAAAAACGTTACGGTTCTTGCTCGGGCAAAAACGGTTTGAATTTTTCACTTTATCTTATGGATAAAGATGAACGCTTTATTGATTACGTTGTTGTTCACGAATTAGCGCATATTAAGCACCATAACCACAGCAAAGATTTTTATAATTTCATAGCGGAGTTTATGCCCGACTATAAAGAACGGATGAAACTCTGACAGGGGGGAAAAATATGTCTTTTGTATCATCATTACTGGAAAATATCGTTAAAACACACGGCAAGATGTGTTTGAAAAGTAAACCTGTTAAACCTTTAGACAGTACAATTGTTGATTTCCTAAAAGAGCCTCAAAGTGACAAATTTACAGTAGGGTTTGCAAAAGAAATTCTTCTTCCCGATGATATTGATTCAAAGAAGTATTACATAGCAGGTTACGGCGAAAATAACCCCGCAAGAGGTGTTATTGACCCGCAGTATGCTCACGCGGTTTTTATTGACGATAACAGCGGTAGGGGCGGCATTTTGTTAGTTTCGCTTGATGTTGTCGGACTTCTGAATAAAGATGTGGAGATTATAAGAAATAACCTTAAAGAGTTTTGTGAAATTTCGGGATGCCGTAAAATTGACGTCGTTTCCACCCATAACCACGCAGGCATTGACACAATGGGTATATGGGGCCCGCTTCCTTTCACAGGAAAGAACAAGAAGTTTATGGATATTCTCTTTCAAGGTGTGAAAAAAGCCGCTTTTAAGGCTTACGAGAGCCGAAAAAACGGTGATTTGTATCTGGGTACTGTTGAAGTTCCCGATATGCAAGAGGACATCAGAACACCCATTGTTTATTCCAAAACTCTTACACGTTTTCGTTTCGTACCCGATAATAACAGTAATGAAATTTGGGTTTTGAACTTTGCTTCGCATTCAGAATCTCTTCAAGGTTGCAATCATCTTGTCAGCGCAGATTTCCCTTGTTATCTCAGGGAGAAAATTAAAAATACAACTAATGCCGATACCCTTTACACAGTCGGTGCCATCGGCGGTATGATTAGTATGGATATACCCGATGAAGATGTTCTGAGAAACGAGCACCGACTTATTGAATCCACAAGAAATATCGGTTATAAATTAGCAGATTACGCTATTTCAATTTCAAATGATATTAAACTTTCACCCCTTGTGAATTTCGCGACAAGAGAGTTTTATGCAGATGTTGAAAACCCTGTGCTGACCATCGCTTGCGATATAGGAATAATGTCAGCAAATAAATACGCAACTGAGTCTGCGCCTAAATATTGGACTTTAAAATCGGAAATTACTTATTACGAAATCGGCGGCAAAAAAATTCTTCTTTTGCCTTGCGAACTGTTTCCCGAACTTGCTTTCGGCGGTGCTTTAAGCGCAGAGGAGTCGGGAACAGGGAACGGTCCCGAAGTTAATCCACCTCTTTTGTGTGATATAACAGGGGATGAGGAGATACTTATTTTCGGTCTCGCCAATGACGAATTAGGTTATGTTTTACCCCCTAATGACTATGTTTTGAATGAAAAATCACCCTATATTGATGACGGCAGAGACAGATTAAACAGGCGACATTATGAGGAAACTAACTCTGTTGGCCCGAAAACTGCGGAAACAATAGCAAAAACAGTTGCGGAGATTATTTCAGAAATTGAAAAATCAAGATATAAAAGAAAGACTTATGACACAAAATAATGTCATAAGTCTTTTGCTATTTATATTTTTCACACTCCGCCACAGCCAATCTGTCACATCTCTCGTTTTCGGGGTGTTCGTTATGGCCTTTTACCCAAACAAACGTAACGTTGTGCATGTCAAGTAAGGTGAGTAATTCGCTCCATAAATCAGGGTTTAAGGCAGGCTTTTTATCCGCTTTTCTCCATCCGTTTTTCTGCCAGGAGTATACCCAACCTTTTGTAACTGATTCATAAACGTATTTTGAGTCAGTTGTAACTGTAACCTCACAGGGATATTTAAGTGCTTTCAAGGCGGAAATAACAGCAGTTAATTCCATTCTGTTGTTTGTTGTGTCTTTTTCTCCGCCGCTTAATTCTTTTTCTGAGCCGTTGCACCTGAGTATTGCACCCCAACCACCCGGGCCGGGATTACCGCTGCAAGCGCCGTCTGTAAATATTTCTACTTTTTTCATTTTATGTCCTTTAAAATTTTTTTTACATATTAACATATTTTCGGAACATTTTAAAGATATAAATTATATTTTTTAAAATTTTCGGAGGTTTGAAAATGATAGCGGTTTTAATTGACTGTGAAAACAAAATAATCAATGAATGCTTCGGTGTTCATTCCTGTTTGGAACTGCCTCTTTTTACTGAAACTTTCGGAAACAAGGTTTTAAAAAATATTTCTGTCGCAAATGTTGAAAAAATTTATGTATGTTCCAAAAATGATAACTCTTTCAAAAATTATACTGACTGTGAAGTCGAATTTATTGATGATTTAAGAGATATGCAGTGTGTTTTTTCACAAAAACCTAATGATTTTACATCGTTTTTCTTCAGTAATATCTATTTTGAAAATGATGAAGACTTTTATAAGTTAACGGAAAATAAATATGCAGACGCTTTTTCCGTTAATAATCAGACAGGGGACCGAATATCTGTAATTTTACGCAACAGTAAAGTATATGAATTTTTGTCTGATAATAATTTCGATATAAAAGAACTGACTTTTGAAACTGCCGAAAAAATAATAGTTGATTGTTATTCTAAAATCATAAATAAGCCAACAGATTATAAAAATCTTATTTCTGATATTCTTGCAGGCAACACTAGTTTCAATTTGCCCGAAGTTGCTCAGGGTGTTTTTGCCGAATCAAAAATTCCTCAGGGAGATTTTGTAATCGTACCGCCTGTGTTTTTTGACGAAGGTGTACAGGTCGAAAGCGGATGTGTTATAGGTCCGTGTACGGCTATTATGAAGAATTGTCTTATCGCGAAAAACTCTAATATTCGTAACAGTGTTATCAGTAAAAATTGTTATATTTCTTCGGGTTGTTTTTTGGATAATATTATGTGCGCTGAAAATGTTTCTGTACGCAGAAACTCCGTTGTGTTTTCCGATACTGTTTTAGGCCGTGATTCTGCGTTGGGTGAAGATAGTGTGATTGAAAACGGTTCATATATCAGACCATTTGCAAAAATTGATGATTTTAAGAAAAATTATATAAATTTTAAGCAGGAAAGTAATCAATCTCCTGCAGGTTTTTACGGATACACTCCTGAAAAAGCCGCGCTTTTAGGGGCGGCTGTGGGAATCGTTTTTAATTCACCTAAAATCGCTGTTGCAAGTGACGGAGAACTTAATTCAACTGCACTTAAATTATCACTTTTGGGCGGTCTTATTACAACGGGTGCATCCTGTTATGATTTCGGTAATACTTTTTTATCGTCCCTTCATTACTATATGTCTTTTTGCGAGTTGGACTGTTCTGTTTTTATAAGCGGTAACAGGGAAGGAACTGCCATAACCGTATTTTATAAAAACACATATTCTCTTTCAAACAGTGATTATTACAATATTAAAAATGTTATGACTTCCGGTGAAATCAGACGTTGTGAGTCCGGGGAATGTAAAAATATACGCCAGATACACGGTATGCAAAGAATGTACGTGCAGAATCTTATAAAGAAGTTTGATTACGAACTGGATTTTGTACCTGTATTTGAATGTGAGAACAAAAGAATTAAAAGTGTCCTTGAAATTGCTGTATCTAAAATCGGCTTTAAAGCGGGTAAAAACTGCGTTATTTTTAAAATAAATTATGAGGGCACGAAAATCACAGCCGAAAGCAACGGAATACACTTTTCGCACGGAAAATTGCTTGAAATTGTGTCGCATTTTGTTACTGAAAAAGGGGATTTATATATAAAAAATGTCAGCGGAAGTTCCGAAGAATTATGGAAACTTGATGCAGTAATTCTCTGTTTTAAATTACTCGAAACGTTGAAAAATAATAAAGTTACTTTATATGAAGCTTATAAGAAACTACCTGCTTTTTATGTTGCGGAAAGTACAGTTCTGTCAAAAGTACCTCTAAGTGCGTTGGCATCGGAAATAAGTAATAAAAACTGTGTGAATTATGATAAAGGGGAACTACGCTATCAGGACGGTTTATCAAAAGTCCGTATCAATAAAATGAGTGACGGTTCATTAAAGATAGCGGCAAGGGCAGTTACAATTGAAGCAGCACGCGAAATTGTTGGCAATTTAACCGAAATAATAAGCCGTTATTAACTTGACATTAAAGCGGAATAATTGTATTATATATTATTAGAAAAGTAGGTCACTATGCCGTCTTGTTAAAGTCGGCGTTACATACAGGTTATTTTAATTTATTCCTCTCGTTTACGAATTAAATGTCAGCGCTTTAGCGCATTAGGAGAAATTTATGCAAAAAGAAAATAAAACTAAACAAAATACACAGCAGAATAAAAAGAAAAGTTCTAAAACAGCAAAAAAGACCAAGAACACAAAACAGAATATTCAGTCCGAGAATAAAAAGTCAACTGATACCCGTAAAAAGAACGAAAAACAGTCTGCTAAACAGACCAAGCAAACAAAACAGACTAAGCAGACAAAGAAGAACAAAACATCACAAAACAATAAAAAAGGTTCACTTTATTCTCGCGTAACTCCCCCTGTTAAAACCGAGCCTGTAAAGATTTCGTTTTTAGGCGGTATTAACGAAGTGGGTAAGAATATGACTTGCTACGAGTACGCAAAGTCAATGATTATTGTTGATTGCGGTCTTGCTTTCCCCGAATCAGACCAATTGGGTGTTGATTTTGTAATTCCCGACTTCACTTTTGTGGAGCGTAATGCAGACAAACTCAAAGGCGTTATTATAACCCACGGTCACGAGGACCATATAGGTGCACTTTGCTATCTTTTAAAGAAAGTTAAAGTACCTGTTTATGCAACTTTGCTTACAGCAGGTCTTATTCGCGGTAAACTTTCCGAGCATAAACTTGATTATGAAGTTGAAATAAACATTGTTAAAGCCGGGGACGAAGTCGCCTTAGGTGATTTTTCCGTTGAGTTTATTAAGGTTAATCACTCCATTCCCGATGCTGTTGCACTTGCTATAAAGAGTGAAGCAGGTACAATTGTTCAGACAGGCGACTTTAAAATAGACACAAGCCCCATTGACGGCGGAATTATTGATTTATCGAGATTTGCAGAACTGGGTAACGAGGGGGTTCTTTGCCTTCTTTCCGACTCTACAAACGCAGAACAACCCGGCTACTCACAAAGTGAAAGCAAGGTTGGTGAAACATTCCGCAACCTCTTTACACAGGCAGGGGACAGACGTATAATAATCGCCACATTTGCCTCGAATATTCACAGAGTTCAGCAGATTATTGATATTGCCGCACAAACAGGCAGAAAAGTTGCTCTTTCCGGCAGAAGTCTTGAAAACGTTGTTTCAATTGCTTCTGAATTAGGTTATGTCAATATCCCGGACGGTACACTTATCGGCATTGATGATATTAAAAAATATTCTGATGACAGACTTGTAATCGTTACAACAGGCAGTCAGGGTGAGCCTATGTCTGCACTTTCAAGAATGGCATCGGGAAATCATCGTAAAGTAAATATTGGTTTTAACGATTGCGTTATTATTTCTGCAAGACCCATACCCGGTAATGAGAAAACAGTTTACCGTGTAATAAATGACTTGCTCAGATTAGGTGCAAGGGTTATTTACGAAAAAATGTATGATGTTCACGTTTCCGGTCACGCTTGCCAGGAAGAATTGAAAATTATGCTTTCGCTTGTTAAACCAAAGTACTTTATTCCTGTTCACGGTGAGCAGAAACACCTTCGTTATCACGCAAGAATTGCGGAAAGTATCGGCATTGACCATAATAATATTCTTATTGCCGATAACGGTTACGAAGTTTCTGTCAGCGAGCGTTCGATTACCGTTTCGGGAACTGTTGCCAACGGTAAGGTTTATGTTGACGGTTACGGCGTAGGCGACGTCGGTACCCGCGTTATGAAAGAACGTCTGCACTTAGGTCAGGACGGTATTATAATCATTGCTGCAACTATTGACGGTGCTTCGGGTGAACTTCTCTCAGGTCCTGAAGTGCTTTCAAAAGGCTTCGTTTATGTTAAAGAAGCGGAACTTCTTATGAAAGAAGCGGTTGCATTATCAATGCACGTTATCGACAGTTTTCCGCCTTACAGTTTCGATATAAACTCAATGAATACAAAATTGAGGGATGAAATCTCTCGCCTTATGTACGAACGGACAAAGCGCAGTCCTATGATTTTGCCTGTTCTTATGCAGGTATAAGGGAGGTATAAAATGAAGTTTAAAGAGTTTATATACCAAAATCCTTTAGGGCTAATTTCTGCTCTTATTCTCTTAATATTTTCTATATCAAGTTATTTTGTTGATTTCAAGATATTTGTTTCTTTCACCATTACATTCGGTTTGGTTCTTTTTATTGATATTATTTACTTTGTTTTCAATTTCAAAAACACAAAGAAGTATATTGAACAAATCAATAAATCGCTTACTGCGGATATGGCTGATGCAGTTTCAAACTTTCCGTTACCGGCTATTATTTCCGATAAACACGGCAATATTACCTGGTTTAACAAACAGTTTGAAGAAGATGTTCTTGAGAGTTTTGAGATAAATAAACTTTCAATGAAAGATTTCTTTGATGATTTTTCCTTTACAAGACTTGCGGAAGAGCGCGTTTCCGATGCTCATTTTGCAGACAGGCAGTATACCGCTTTTTCAATGCCTTTAAGTAATTCCGCAATGTGCTTCTATCTTTTTGACGACACATATCTTAAAGATATTGCTAATGAATATCATTTTTCCCGACCTTTCGTTATGCTTATACTTGTTGATAACATTGAGCAACTTTCCCGCGGTCTTACTGACAGTAAATTTGCACTTGTTTCAAGCGGTATAGAAAGCAGAGTAGAGGAGTGGCTGAAAGAGGAAGAAGTTATTCTAAAAAAAATCGGTAACGGTAATTTCCTTGTTATCGGTGAAAAGAGGAATCTTGATAATCTTTCGGAAAATAAATTCTCGGTATTAAACGAAGTTCGTAATTATTCTTACAACGGAACCCCAGTCAATGCCACTTTATCAATAGGTGTTGGAACGGGCGAAACATTCCGCGAATGTGAAAATAAAGCGCGAAAAGCACTTGATATGTCCTTAGGAAGAGGTGGTGACCAGGCGGCTGTTTATACAGAGAACGGTTACATATATTTCGGCGGTGTTTCCAACCGTTCAAACGATAATTCCCGTGTTTCACCAAGACAAACCGCGGCTAATATTTCAACCCTTTTAAAGCAGTACGGCAAAGTATTTGTTATGGGCCATAAATACTCTGATTATGACGCAATAGGTGCTGCAATGGGTATGCAGTATTTTGCTGAGGCAAACGGTTTAGAAGCGTACGTAGTTGTGGATTCCAAAACTACACTTTCTTCGGCACTTGTAAATCTTTCCCAGGAAAAAGGTTTTAAAGCCTTTATAACGCCTTCAAAAGCCCTTGATTTATGTGATGACGATACTGTTGTTATTGTTGTTGATACTCATAGGCATATGCTTCTCGATTCCTCGGATTTATATGACCTTGCAGGCACTACTGTTGTAATTGACCACCACAGGCTTGCGGATGATTATATTGAAGATGCAGAGATTTTTTACAGTTCACCGTCACCGTCGTCCACTTGCGAAATGGTTGCGGAACTTATTGAGTATTCCACAATTCAGGAAAACTTACCGCCTGTTGTTGCAACAGCCTTGTTGTCGGGTATAGTTCTTGATACCAAAGATTATGTTTTAAGAACATCCCAACGTACTTTTGAGGCGGCAGGTTTTCTGCGGGATAACGGCGCTGATACTGTGGAAGTCAGAAAATTATTTTCTATTGATGCAGATATGGCATCCTTAAAAAATGAAATTATTTCTGAAAGTAAAATTCACAACGGATTTATGGTCGGCAGTACTTTGAGTGATAACAAGAATTTAAGAATCGTTACTTCATCCGCTGCCGATGAAATGCTTAATATCGAAGGTGTTAAAGCATCGTTTGTTCTCTCTAAAATCGGTGTGGGTAAGATACAGATATCCGCCCGTTCTTTGGGCGAGGAAAACGTTCAGTTAATTATGGAAAAATTGGGCGGCGGCGGTCACAGTACCATGGCGGCGGCACAGATAAAAGGCGCCAATATCGAACAGGCAAAACAAATGTTATTGGATGCCATTGATGAATATATCTTTAATAAATAATCTTTCAAACGGAGGTATCATAAATGGAAGTTTTATTAAAAAGTGATGTAAAAGGTTTAGGCAAAAAAGGTGAAAAGGTGAGCGTATCCGAAGGTTATGCCCGTAATTTCCTTTTCCCCAGAGGTCTTGCTGCAGAGATGAATGCTCAGCTTATGTCTGAGTTAAAGAATAAACAGTCATCTGAAAAATTCAAAGCAGATGAGGAACTTAAGGCCGCAAAGGCTTTTGCTGAAAAAATCAGCGGTAAGACTGTTGTTATAAAAGCAAAAGGCGGTGCTAACGGTAAACTTTTCGGTTCTGTTACTGCAAAAGAAATTGCAACTCTCGTTTCAACTCAGTTTTCCGTTAAAGTTGATAAACGTAAAATCACGGTTGATGATATTAAAACATTCGGCACTTACAAGACACAGGTAAGGCTTCACCCTCAAGTTACTGCTGATTTTAAAGTACAGGTTGTTGAGGAATAAAATTTCATTCTGAAAGGGATGTGGATATGGCTGAAAATACCGGTCTGCCGACTTTTGACAGCATAAATCTTCCATACAGTATGGAAACTGAACAGGCTGTTATAGGTTCGGTTTTAATAAACCCTGAATGTGTAAGTGTCGTTCTTTCTCATATAAAGCCCGACTATTTCTATATGCCTCAGCATAAGGCGATTATGGAAGCTATTGTTATTCTTGATACACTCGGTTCAAGAATTGACGCTTTAACCATTCTTGATAAATTAAGTTCTAACGGTTCTTTTGATATGGATACGGGAAAGAATTATCTTTTCCAACTCGCTCAAATTGTACCGTCTGCAGCCAACGTTGAAAATTACTGCAAAATAGTAAAAGAAAAATATTTCCTTCGTTCTTTAATCACTATTTCCAAAGAAACTATTGATTCTGCAATGGACGGCGGTGCAGAGGCTGATAAAATTCTTGACGCCGCAGAACAGAAAATTTACGATATAAGAAAAGGTAAAACAACAGGCTCTCTCCAAAGGCTCAGCGATGTTATTTCTGCGGAAGTTTATCCTAACCTTGTTAAAATTTCTTCAGAAAATGCAGAAGAGTTCAAAGGTATTCCTATGGGCTTTTCTAAGATTGATGAAATTACATCGGGTCTTAACCGTTCCGACCTTATTCTTATAGGTGCTCGTCCTGCTATGGGTAAAACAAGTTTTGCACTCAATATTGCAAGAAACGTTTCCCTTGCAGGTAAGAAAGTAATTTTCTTCTCTTTGGAGATGTCTAATGAACAGTTGGCGGCACGTGTGCTCTCCACTGAGGCTCGTGTTGAGTCAAACAAACTTCGTTCGGGTGATATTTCTTCTGAAGAATGGGTGCGCCTTGCAGAAGCAACGGACAGGCTCACGAAATGTAATCTTTATTTTGACGATACTGCATCAATTACTGTTCCTGAGATAAAGTCGAAAATCAAGCGCGCAAAAGACGTTGATTGCATTATTATTGACTATCTCGGTCTTATGGAGTCTGCAAAAAAGAAAGAAAACCGTGTTCAGGAAGTTACTGAAATTACACGAAGCCTTAAAATGCTGGCTAAAGATTTAAAAATTCCTGTTGTTGTTTGCGCACAGTTGTCGCGTGGTCCCGAGAAGAACGGTAAATCTTCAAACAGACCTATGCTTTCTGACCTTCGTGACTCAGGTTCTATTGAGCAGGACGCAGACATTGTTATGATGCTCTACCGTGAGGGTTATTATAAAAACAGCGCGCAAAATGCTGATGAAATTGATATGACCCAGGCAGACGTTGATATTGCTAAAAACAGACACGGTCCCACAGATAGAGTTAAACTTCATTGGGATGCACAGTACACACTTTTCTCAACATTGGAGTATAGAGATGAATAATTTTTCTCTGACGGTTAAAGATAAGGTTTTATCTGCTTTAAAGGAATATTCAATGCTTGAAAACACCGAAAAGATAGTTGTTGGATTTTCCGGAGGGGCAGATTCCCTTTGTCTTTTACATCTGCTTAACTGTTTGAAAAATGAATTGAGTATTAAGGTAATTGCTGCCCATATTAACCACGGTATAAGAGGGGCAGAGGCTCAGAGAGATGCGGATTTTGCAAAAGATTTTTGCAATAAGAATGGTATTGATTTCAAATTTCTTACAGCAGATTGTGTTAACGAAGCGAAAGAAACAGGCGAAACTTTGGAAGAGTGCGGAAGAAGAATCAGATACGACTTTTTTAACTCTTTGTGTGGTGAAAAATGTAAAATTGCTACTGCACATAATTGTAATGATAATGCAGAAACTGTTATTTTCAACGTCATTCGCGGTTCTTCATTTAATGGTGCTTGCGGTATTCCGCCTGTGAGAGATAATATTATAAGACCGCTTATTTATTGTACCCGTAGTGAAATTGAGGGTTACTGTAAAGAAAACTGTCTTGAATATGTAACAGACAGCACAAACTTATCAGATGATTATACAAGAAACAAGATAAGGCACCTTATTTTGCCCGTTATGGAAGAAATAAATTCGGGTGCTGTAAATAATATATCTACATTCAGTACTTCTGCGAAAGAGGTAACTTCTTTTGTTACAAAGGAGGCTGAAAATGCCTTAAATGCGGCTGAAAAGCGTGAAGGTGTATATGATGTATCTTGTCTTTTAACTCTTGATAAAGCGGTGTTAAAACAGGCTGTCGTGCTTGCGTTTAACAGATTTTCCGAAAGAAGTCTTGACAGTAAAAAAATCGACGCTATATATAATTTGCTGTTTCAAAAAGGCAGAATTCAGTTGTTCGGAGATATATATGCAGAAGTTGTAAAAAATAATTTTCGTTTTTTTATAATGTATACAAACGAAAAAGCAACAGAAAAAATCATTGATTGCATACCTTTTGAGTACAGAAACGGTACTTATAATATAAAAATATCTCAATACACAAATAATTCAAAAAAAATTAATAAATTGGTATTGGATAATCTTATAGACTGTGATAAAATTGTTGGGAAAATTTTTTTAAGGACCCGCCGTGAAGGTGATAAATTCACTTTTCCGAGGCGTAAGGTTACAAAGTCCTTAAAGAAACTTTTTAATGAACTTAATATACCTGTTGAAAATCGCAGTTCATTACCTGTTTTGTGCGATGATTCGGGTGTTGTATGGATATATTCTGTCGGTGTTGATGCAAGATGCTCCGTTGATACCGATTCAAGTAATATTATTTTTGTAAGGGGAGAAGATAATGATAGGCAATGATATGCTCAAGGATATTGACCGTATTTTGATTTCTGAAGAAGAACTTTCAAAAATTGTTAAGGAACTCGGTGCAAAAATAACTGAGGATTATAAAGATAAAAACTTACTTCTCGTAAGTATCCTTAAAGGTTCCGTAACTTTTATGGCTGACCTTATGCGCGAAATCAATATTCCTTGTAATATAGATTTTATGGCTGTTTCAAGTTACGGTTCGGGTACAAAATCTTCAGGTGTTGTTAAGATTATTAAGGACCTTGATTCTTCTATTGAGGGTAAAGATTTACTTATTGTCGAAGATATTCTTGATAGCGGCAGAACTTTAAATTATATTAAAGAAATTCTGCTTGCACGTAACCCTAAAAGCATAAGAATCTGCACTCTTTTCGATAAACCCGAAAGACGTGACGTAGATTTATATGCTGATTATATCGGCTCTAAAGTGCCTAATGAATTTATTGTCGGTTACGGTCTTGATTACAACGAATATTACAGAAATCTTCCGTATATAGGTGTATTAAAGGAATCTGTTTATTCTGAATAAGAATAAATTATCATATAAAGTGAGGTGAGCTGTTATAAAAGGCAGCGAAAAAATTAAGTCATTTTTACCGTATATTGCAATTCCGCTTATAATGGTGTTATTTATTGCATTTTATACATCAGATACTCCCAAAAAGTCAAAACTCGAGTATTATCAAGTGGTTGAATATTTTGACAGCGGTAAAGTAACAGAGTATGAATTGAATATAGGAACAGGTGCTCTTGATTTTACATTGAGTGACGGTAAATCAACAAAATATACCGTTCCTAACGTTAATTTGTTTATTGATGATATTCACGATACGGTTATTAACTATAACCGTGAAAATCCCGATAAACCTATTAAGTATAACTATGTTTCCGGTACGTCGTATTCATTCTGGCTTCAACTTGTACCGGTGATAATTTGTGTTATTCTCGCCGCTGTATTCGGTTATATCTTCATAAAGAGGATGAATAACACAATTACTTCCGAAAATAACCGTGCTATGAGTTTCGGTAAAGCGAGGGTTAAATTCGGTAAAGACGAAAAACGTAAGACAACTTTCAGGGAAGTTGCAGGTGCTGACGAGGAAAAAGAGGAACTTCAAGAAATTGTTGAGTTCTTGAAAGACCCACAAAAGTTTACTGAACTCGGTGCAAGAATTCCTAAAGGCGTTCTTTTAGTTGGCCCTCCCGGTACAGGTAAAACCTTGCTTGCCCGTGCAGTTGCAGGCGAGGCAGACGTTCCTTTCTTCTCCATTTCCGGTTCTGACTTCGTTGAAATGTATGTAGGTGTCGGTGCTTCCCGTGTTCGTGACCTTTTTGACCAGGCTAAAAAGAGTAGTCCTGCTATCATTTTCATTGATGAAATTGATGCGGTGGGTCGTCACCGTGGTGCAGGTATGGGCGGCGGTCACGATGAACGCGAACAGACACTTAACCAATTACTTGTTGAAATGGACGGTTTCGGTAATAACGAAGGTATCATTATAATTGCCGCAACTAACCGCCCTGATATTCTTGACCCTGCATTGCTTCGTCCCGGTCGTTTCGACAGACAGGTTACTGTCGGCAGACCTGACTTTAAAGGCAGAGAAGAAATTTTGAGAGTTCACGCTAAAAACAAACCTCTCGGTCCCGATGTTGACCTTAAAACAGTTGCTCACGGTACTGTTGGTTTTGTAGGCGCAGACCTTGAAAATCTTCTTAATGAGGCTGCTCTTCTTGCTGCAAAACGCAACAAAAAGGCAATTACTATGACTGAAATTGATGAAGCAACCATTAAAGTCGAAGTGGGTGCTGAGAAAAAGTCAAGAAAGTATACAGAAAAAGACAAAAAGATTACTGCTTATCACGAGGCAGGTCACGCAGTTTCCGCATATTATCTTGAAAATTGTGAGCCTGTTTATGAGATTTCGATTATCCCGAGAGGTATGGCAGGCGGTTACACCTTATACCGTCAGGATGAAGATTCAAGTCATCTTCTTAAATCTGCTATGCTCGACAGAATTATATCTGCAATGGGTGGCAGAGTTGCTGAACAAATTACTTTCGGTGATATTTCAACAGGTGCTTCGCAGGATATTGCACAGTCATCGGAAATCGCTCGTTCTATGGTTACCAAATATGGTATGAGTGAAAAGTTAGGTCCTGTTCTCTACGGTAAAGATAATGATGAAGTATTTCTCGGAATGGATTATTCAACCACTAAGAACTATTCCGATGCATACGCTAACATTATTGACGACGAAGTAAAGAGGATTTTAAGCGAATGCTACAGTAAATGCGAGGAACTTCTTACAGTTCATAATGATAAACTTACCCTTATTGCAGAAACACTTATAAAACAGGAGAAAATCGATAAGGATCTGTTTATTAAACTTATGGATGAAAATTATGATCCTGATACGGTTGAAGATGTTTCCGAAGAGAAAGTTGAAATAACCGAAGAAAATGAAATTGTTTCTGAAGACGTTATTTCGGAAGAAACTACTGTTGTTGAAGAAACCGAGGCAGTTAGTGACGAAGTTTCAGAAGAAACTCAAGAATAAAATTAAACTCCGTAACAGAAACAAAAATCTGTTACGGAGTTTTTACTATTCAAAATATTTATATATTTCCGAATAGTCATTTATGTAGCATTTACATAAATTCTTTACTGTCTCGGGATCTGCTTTCTCGGAAACATCGCTGATACCAACTATGTTGTAACCTGCTTTGTTGGCGGTTTCAATTGCATATAAAGCATCTTCAAAAACAAAAGTATTCTCTTTGTTTGTTCCGAGATGTTCTAGCGATTTATCGTATATTACCGCGGTGTCTTTTCCTGCACCGACACTTGAACAAGTGAAAATTTCTGAGAAATACTCCCGTATGCCGTTTCTTTCAAGCGCCTTTTCAACTAAGTGTTTGTCTGTGGCGGTCGCAACGCACATTTTAACGTTTTTGTTTTTAAGGTATTCTAAAAATTCTTTTACACCGTCTTTAAGTACAACTTCTTTAAAATAGAAATCGTGAACAAGTGCATTTATGCTGTTAACAATATCCATAACAGTTTTCTCGGGAGCGTAATTTTTAATATAAAATTCTGCGGCTTGAACAAGACTCAGTTTTATAAATTCATCTTCCGCACCGGGCGGGGGAGTAATACCCTCGTTTTTTAAAAATTTAAGACCGATGTCACTCCAGATATACATTGAATCGAGTAACGTGCCGTCAAGGTCGAATATTGCACCTTCAATATTTTTTAAAACCTTTTCTTCACTAATCATATTATCCTCCAATAAGCCATTTTCCGTGTTTTCCGTTCCAGATTACGCAAATTTTGCCCTTTTTAACGGAAACGGTTGCATTTTTACCAATAAATTCATTGCTGACTCCCAAGGGATAATCGGGTGTCAAATCGGCATCACTTATTTGATACAGCAAATTATCTTCACAGACGCCGTAAGCCATTTCCGAACAAGCAAAAACAGAAATTATACCTTTGTTGTCATCTGTGAATTGTATTTTATTGTTTTTGATAACGGTAAGGTGTGTATCTCCGTCAATAAATACAGCGTTACCGCCCTTTTCTGCTATGTATGAGGCAGTTTGTATACTTGCAAAAGTCTGGTCGAGCCGTCCTCCCAGACAACCGAAAATTATGAAGTTTTTATAACCTTTTTCAAAAGCAACATCAACTGCAAGAATTGTGTCGGTTTCGTCCTTTTTAACAGGATGTTTTATAACATTTGTACCTTTGGGCGTGTATTCGAGGGAGTCAAAATCCCCAACTATATAATCGGGTGCAATATTGAATTTTTCAGTATTTTTAAGACCTGCATCGGCAGCAATAACCAAGTCTTCGGATTTTATTTTGTGATTAGATTCCGACACATTGAGGGAGCCGAAAATGTAACAAATTTTCATATTTTCACCATTTTTTAAATTATAGTTCAATAATACATATTTTTTATCTTAAAATCAATAGAAAATAATAACCGCCGTTAAAAACGACGGTCTTTTTTTAAAATATTCCGTATGTAATAAGTGACATTATCAAACCTGCAACAAATACGCCAAATGCAATAATGGGAAGACATTTTTTCATTCTTAAATCCATAAGTGCGGCAATAAGTGCGCCTGTCCAACCGCCTGTACCGGGAAGGGGAATGGCGACAAAAAGTAAAAGCCCCCACTCCTGATATTTAACAATAGTGTCTTTCTTTTTATCTGCTCTTGCTTCAAGTTTATCAACAATTTTACCGAAAAATTTCACTTTACGCATCAAAGCAAATATTTTTCTTATGAAAAGTAAGATAAAGGGAATAGGAATCATATTTCCGAGATAGCAAACAAGGAATGCTTGAATAAAATCAATATTCAAAGCACGTGCCGCTATCATACCGCCTCTGATTTCGAGAACAGGGAAAAGTGAAACAAGGAAAGGAATAAGCTGAGTGGGAATGTTGTTGCTTTCTAAAAATTCAACGAAAGCACTTACAATATTTTCAACCATTTTATACCTCGCTGATATAATTATTCTCTATTAAAAATTCGTGAGCATCTTTTAAAATTGCTTTGTCATTTTCAAATTTCAGGCAATTATAAGCATTCTCAAAAGGTAACCATATATAATCTTCAATTTCTTCGGGTTGAATTCTGGTTTGCTCATCATTGGTTGTTGCCGCGAAAATCTGAACAGTTTTTTGTATTCTGTTTTGAATGGTGTATTGGGATTTGCTGACAAAACCCGGGAATATTTTTATTCTGATTCCCGCTTCTTCAAATACTTCGCGCTTTGCGGTTTCTTCCAAAGTTTCGCCGTCCTCAACGTGACCTTTCGGAAAACTCCAGTTTGAACTGCGGCGATTTTTTATAAGGAGGTATCTCACACCGCCATTGATAATTCTGTAAACAACTGCACCGCAAGAGCGCTCATAGTAGCACTCAAGAGAAAATGGTCTGTTTCCTGTATAAAAAGCGATATAACGCTTTATTTCCCAATCAATAAAACGCTTTGATTTGGGAGCAGCAATGAGTTTTTGTTCGCCGTTATCCCTGAAACGCAAGATGGCGATAACTCGTCCGTCAAAATGTTTAACAGGATTATCAATACCGAGAACAAATACACCGCTTATGGGTGAAGAAACACGGAATTTACCGATAGGTTTTCCGTGGTTGAGCTTATAAAAGCCGCCATTGGGTAACGCTGAACCGACCGCCTCGGTTATGGAAACCCGTATCAATTTACCTAACATTAAGTTTACCTCACAGTAAAACAAGAAAATCTATTTTGTATTATAAAACTTTTTTTATGTTGTTTCAATATGCAAACTTATTATAATTGGAAAAAGATTTTTGTGTTTTTCATTCAAAATACCACAAAAACAGTTAAAATTACCAAAGAAAAACAAGAGACGGCGTGAATTCCGTCTCTTGTTGAGTTTTTAAAGATTTTTAATTGTTTCGATTACTTCTGCTGCCTTACCGCAAGTAAGAGGTCCTTCGGGGCATTTGGAAACATAACAACTGGGTCCGTAGAAATTGAAAACAGTACTGTCTGCGGCACGAAGTTTCTTTAACATATCGATGGCAAAATCACGAATTTCCCATTGCGCTCTGTTACAGGAACGAAGTTTCATAAATAAAAGTAACTCTCTGCCGTTAATAGTGGTTACAATATCAACGGTGTTACCGCTTAACTGAATATATGCAAGTAATTCTTCGCTGATACCGTTCTTTTTCAGTTCCTCGTAAAGTTCAGCAGTTTTAGTGAATGCGTTACAGTATCTCTCTTTTAACTCTGCGTTTTGTGATATTGTTTCGGGAAGAATATGTCTTCTTCGATTTGTAAGAGTTAAAGAGGGGATTCCTATTGACTGCATTCTGTGACGTGCAAAATGAGTAAGACAGGATAAAGAAACATTGTTAATTCTGAAAGTGAACGTTGCGGCTTCAAGAGCGCGCTGTCTTTTTGAAGAGATAACTGTTTTGATTATTTTTGCACATTCGTCTTTATCAGAGATTATATCCTCAATCTGAGCAGTGGGGAGATTGCAGGATTCAATTAAAGCAGCCCTTGAAATTGCTTTTGCAGCATCGGGAGTATAACTTAAAAGTTCAACAGGCTCTTCTTTCGCAATAATATCAAAATCGGGTTTGTAGTTGAATTTAGGTGTATCCTGAACGGTGGGTCTGCGGGTTTCAAAATCGGTAAAAATACCGGGTGTAAGTCTGCGTGCCTGTTCAAGTAAAGATTCGCCCAAAGTCTTAAGTTCGGGGAAATCTGCACCTCTGCCGTAAATCATAGCATAGAGCATATTAAGTAATTCGCGTGCATTGAGTGTGCAGTAGAAGTTACTGTA
Organism: Clostridia bacterium; assembly: GCA_017626295.1. Taxonomy (GTDB): domain Bacteria; phylum Bacillota; class Clostridia; order Oscillospirales; family Acutalibacteraceae; genus DTU089. The sequence goes on from JAGAJB010000036.1 coordinate 84,455, forward strand.
AAGTGAATAGGGAAGAAGGAATCTGGCATCTTCCTTGGGAACGCCTGCGCTTATAAAATACTCGTATTCACCGTAAAGGTAATCCATATGTGCTATGTATTTATCCTGTACCGATTTTGATTCAAAATGGGGGATATAGTAACCGAGTTTTGCAAAGTCAACATAACGTCTTGATTTAACTGTAAATGAAGCAAGGCGGAACTCAATGACAAACTGTTCAACAAGTACCGAAACATTTTGAAAAGCGAGGTTGAATACAGTGTGCTCAACAGTTGAGTTGTGACCCGAACGTGTAACTTTTGAAATTAAGTTGGCATTTTTCTGTGCATCTTTTGATAAATCGAGTATCTCAAGAGCAGTTCCGGGTTGAGTTGAAATTCGTCCGGATGCAGCAGGGATTTTTTCGCCTGTGTCGGTAAGACCGATGATGATAGCCTTTGAATTTGTGTTGAATTCCGTTGTCATAATATATCCTCCGTCAAAGATGTTTAGATATAACTTCCAACATATTAACATATTTCTGCAATAAATTCAAGTTTTAGTTAATATTATATAATTTCAATTATTTTTATGTTTTTTATGTTAATAATTTTACAATAATAGTTGATTTAATCTTGAAAATACAATGGTGTTGTGGTATTATTATCATAATCGTGGGTGTGTGTTGCCTTTTGGCTTTTTTACACGTAAAAAGGAGGATTGTTTTTATGGCAATTATTAAGAAAGAAGCATATTTTAATTCTTCTACCGGAGTTAATAAAATCCGTACTCTCATCTGGCTTGATGACGAAGTTACGCCTGTGGGTGTTTTTCAAATCGCTCACGGAGTTTGTGAACATATAGGCCGTTACGATGATTTTGCAAAGTTTCTTGCTTCAAACGGTTTTGTCGTTTGCGGTAATGACCATATCGGTCACGGTAAATCCGTTGAATGCGAAGAAGATTTAGGTTTCACTGCCGAAAAAGAAGGTTATCGCCGTTTTGTTGACGATATGCACATCTTGTACTCAATAATGCATAAACGCTATCCCGATTTACCGTATTTTCTTTTCGGTCACAGTATGGGTTCCCTTTGCGCACGTGTGTATGCAAGCGCATTCGGTTCCGAACTTTCGGGTTTGATTATCTGCGGTACTGCACAGGTTCCTTCGGGTCTTGACTTCTTTATTGAAACACTTGATAAGGCAACCGAAAAATTCGGTCCGAGAACTGTAAATCACACTCTTTCATCACTTCTCAATAAAGTGTCCTCGCTTCAGATTTCCGACAGAACTACTGACCTTGACTGGCTCAGTGTTAATAAAGAGAACGTACAGAAATACATAGAAGACCCTCTTTGCGGTCAGGAACTTTCTATTGCGGGTATTCGTGACCTCGCTTGTATCGGTATTCTCGCAAGCGATAAAATGTGGCCTGTAACAGTTCCCACAGATTTACCGATTTTGATAATTTCCGGTGCTTTAGACCCCGTCGGTTCAAACGGCAAAGGTCCCATCGCTTGTTGCGATTCCCTTGTTGAAACAGGTCATGAACCTACGGTTATTGTATATCCCTGTTGCCGTCACGAGATTCTTAATGAAGACTGTAAAGAAAAAGTTTATTTTGATGTTCTCGGTTGGTTAAACAGTATTCTTAATTAAATTTATATTCGGGTGAATATTTTGCAGAAAAACATTTTTGTCAGCGAAAGCGAATTAAACGTTCAAAAAGAATATACTGAAAAAGTTCGTACCGTACTATCTTCCCGTTATCCGACGGCCCCTAAGGCCTTTGTTCATACGTACGGTTGTCAGGGTAATGTTGCTGACAGCGAGCATATCAAGGGTATGCTTATTGAAATGGGTTACGTTCTTTGCGATGATGTCAGCGAGGCTGATTTTATTCTTTATAATACTTGTGCCATCCGTGAACACGCCGAGGATAGAGTTTTCGGTAACGTGGGTGCATTGAAAAAATATAAAAAAGAAAAGCCCGGGCTTATTATCGCTCTTTGCGGCTGTATGATGCAACAGGAACATATTGCCGAAAAAATAAAAAAGAGTTATCCATTCGTTAACCTTGTTTTCGGTACACACGTTACACATAAATTACCGGAACTTGTTTCAAAAGTTCTTTGCACAGGTAAAAGAGTATTTTGCATCGACCAAAGTGACGGTGAAATTGCTGAAGGTTTGCCGAGTTCAAGGGACAGCGGTGAAAACGCCTGGCTTCCTATAATGTACGGTTGCAATAACTTCTGTTCGTATTGTATTGTTCCTCATGTGAGAGGACGTGAACGAAGCAGAAAACCCGATGTAATTCTCGACGAAGCAAAAACTTTGGTTAAAGAAGGGTACAAACTTATTACTTTGCTTGGTCAGAACGTTAACTCTTATGGTAAGAACTGCGATTTTGACGTTAATTTTGCGGAACTGATAAGACGAATAGATGAAATTGAAGGCGACTTTAAATTCGATTTTATGACGTCTCATCCGAGAGATTGCAGTTTTGAACTGATTGACGTTTTGTCACAGTCAAAGCACTTTTGCGGTCATCTTCATTTACCTGTTCAGTCCGGTAATAACCGCATTTTAAAAGAAATGAACAGGCACTACACAAGGGAACATTACCTTGAACTTATTGAATATGCCAAGAAGAAAATCCCGAATGTTGATATAACAACCGATATAATTGTAGGTTTTCCCGGTGAAACTTACGAAGAATTTCTTGATACACTTTCCCTTGTTAAAGAAGTTCGGTACGGTTCAATGTTTACATTCATTTATTCTCCGAGAAAGGGGACACCCGCTGCTGAAATGCCCGACCCTGTTTCTAAGGAAGAAAAAACTAAATGGTTCCTTGAATTACTTAAAATTCAGGAAACTATCACTGCTGAAAATCAGCAATAATTTTATAAACAATGTTTCATTGTTGAAATTTTAATATATTTTTTAAGGAGTACACAAAAAATGACAGTAATTGAAATCACAAGACAGCTTGGTGTTGCAATTCAGGAAGACCCCCGTTACAAAGAATACGAAGCAGCAAGACAGGCTAATGAAAAAGACGATGCTCTTAACGAACTTATCGGCGGTATCAACCTTATTCAGCTTAACTATCAGAACGAAGCTGCAAAGGGCGAAGAAGCAGACGCTGCTAAAATGGAACAGTTTGCAAAAGAGTTTGAAGAAAAATACCGTGAAATTATGCTCAACGGCAATATGATTAAGTTCGAAACTGCTAAAAATACAGTTGACGCTATGATGAACGAAATTATGGGCATCCTTGCTTGCTGTGTTGACGGTCAGGACCCTGCTACTTGCTCACCCGAACAGGAACATCACTGCAGCGGTAGCTGTGACAGTTGCGGCGGTTGCCACTAAAACCAATTTAATTTAAGTGCTGAGGTAAAAAATGGCTAAACTTTCTCCGATGATGGAACAATACTTCCAAATTAAACAGAATTATCCGGATACGCTTTTGTTTTTCCGTCTGGGCGATTTTTATGAGATGTTTTTTGAAGATGCAAAAATTGCATCCAAAGAACTCGAACTTGTTCTGACCGGAAGAGATTGCGGCCAAGAGGAACGTGCGCCTATGTGCGGCGTTCCTTTCCACAGTGCCGATTCTTACATAGCAAAACTCGTCAGCCGAGGATATAAAGTTGCAATTTGCGAACAGGTTGAAGACCCTGCCACCGCAAAAGGTATTGTAAAGCGCGATGTTGTAAGAATCGTTACACCGGGCACGGTTATTGAAAGTAATATGCTTGATGAAAGCAAGAATAACTATCTTGCATCTGTCTTTATTTCCGATAAAAGTTGCGGACTTGCTTTTGTTGACGTATCTACCGGTGAAGTTCACCTTGATTCTGCTTCTGATAATGATGCTGCGGAACATATTATCAACAGGCTTGGTTGTTATTCTCCACGTGAAGTTATAATTAACAAATACGCTGCATCAGTTAAAACTATTTCAGAGTTTATAAAGAACAGACTTTCAGTTGATTACCAAATAGTTTCCGAAAAAGATTATGACGTTGATGAATTGAAATCAACAATTTCAGCGCATCTTCCGAAAGGTGAAAATCAATTTTCGGAATTTGAAAAGAACGTGTCTTTGTTATATGCTTTCGGTGTCGCTTTGAATTACCTTAAGGGCGTACAGAAAAACGATTTGGAAAACATAAACGATGTTGATTTCTATAACGAAAACAGTTTCTTGACCCTCGACCTTAATGCGAGAAGAAACCTTGAACTTACTGAAACTCAGTTACGCCGTGAGAAAAAGGGCAGTCTTTTGTGGGTGCTTGACCATACTAAAACCGCTATGGGAAAACGCCTTATGCGTAGTTGGGTTGAACAACCTCTTATTAACTATTCTTCAATTATTTTAAGACAAAATGCGGTTGAAGAACTTACAACCGACACTATTTTACTTGATTCTTTAATGGGTTATCTTTCCGATATGTTTGACCTTGAAAGAATTATGACCCGAATTGTTTACGGTACTGCTAACGCTAAAGAACTTCGTACTTTAAGCCAGACCGTTGATCAACTTGTTAACATTAAATCTTCCCTTGTAAATGCAAAGTCAAAAATGCTTGTTAATATTTTTGAGGATATTGATTTATTGGAAGATGTTAATAAACTCATAACCGATGCAATTTGCGATGAACCACCGCTAACTGTTCGCGAGGGCGGTATGATTCGTGACGGATATAACGGAGAACTTGACACTTTACGTGACATTGTTAAGAACGGTAAAGGTTATCTCGCTTCCGTTGAACAAGCCGAACAGGAAAAAACCGGTATTAAAAAACTTAAAATCGGTTATAACCGTGTTTTCGGTTACTATATTGAGGTTACAAATTCTTTTAAAGAACTTGTACCCGAACATTACATAAGAAAACAAACGCTTACTAATTGCGAAAGATATATAACTCAGGAACTTAAGGAATTAGAGTCGAAAGTTCTCGGCGCCCAGGAGAGAATTGTACGCCTTGAATACGAACTTTTTTCTGCAATTCGCTCTAAGGTTGCCGAACAACTTGAACGTGTTCGCGTAACCGCAAGAGCCGTTGCAAGACTCGATGCACTTTGTTCCTTGGCTTTTACAGCCGTTAATAATAACTATACACGCCCTGTTGTTGATACTTCCGACGAAATTATAATTGAAAACGGAAGACATCCTGTTGTGGAACTTATGCTCGGCGGTGCACCGTTTGTACCCAATGACACTTTCCTTGACTGTGGTGAGAATAGAACCGCTATAATTACAGGTCCTAATATGGCGGGTAAATCAACCTATATGCGTCAAGTTGCAATAATAACCCTTATGGCTCAGATTGGCAGTTTTGTGCCTGCCGCAAGTGCAAAAATCGGCATTGTTGACCGTATTTTTACAAGGGTTGGTGCTTCTGATGACCTGGCTGCAGGTCAGTCAACGTTTATGCTCGAAATGACCGAGGTTGCAGACATTTTAAAGAACGCAACTTCTAAAAGCCTTATTGTTTTTGATGAAATCGGCAGAGGTACTTCTACTTATGACGGTATGAGCATTGCCAGAGCCGTTCTTGAATATACCGCCGATAAAAAGCGTATCGGTGCGAAAACACTTTTTGCAACACATTACCACGAATTAACCGAACTTGAAAATACCGTACAGGGTGTTAAAAACTATAATACGTCCGTAAAAAAACGCGGTGATGACATAACATTCTTACGCAGAATTGTTAAAGGTCCTGCTGACGGAAGTTACGGTGTTGAAGTTGCAAAACTTGCAGGTGTTCCGAAAGTTGTGGTTGAAAACGCTAAAAAAATCTTAGCATCACTTGAATCACAAGTACCTGTTAAAATGACAGAAAAAGTTATTGAAAATACAGAGGAAGAAAATGAACTTCAATTATCTTTCTCTTCCGGAGTTAAAGAAGATTTAATCCAAAAACTTAAAGTTATCGATGTCAACACTTTGACACCCATAGAAGCAATGACGGTACTTTTTGAACTTCAGAAAGAAGCGCATTCTTTATAATTTTTGAAAGAAGGGAGTGGCAATATGCCTCGCATAAACGTTTTACCTAAGAATATCGCAGACCTTATTGCCGCAGGCGAAGTTGTCGAACGCCCTTCTTCCGTAATTAAAGAGTTTGTTGAAAACTCCATAGATGCAGGCGCTAAAAAAATCACCGTCGAAATTCAAAACGGCGGTAAAACATATATGCGCGTTACCGATGACGGTTGCGGTATTGACAGGGAAGATGTAAGAAAGGCTTTCATAAGCCACGCTACCAGTAAAATTTCTTCGGTTTCTGACCTTGATTCTATTTCGACCCTAGGTTTCAGAGGCGAAGCCCTTGCTTCTGTTTGTGCTGTTTCAAAGGTCGATTTAATGACCGCAACTTCCGATTCAGATACAGGTACTCGCTACGTAATAGAGGGCGGCGAGGAGAAATTTATTGATGACGTAGGTTCACCTGTGGGAACAACACTTGTTGTTAAAGATTTGTTCTATAATATTCCCGCAAGACTGAAATTTTTGAAAAAAGATGTTCAGGAAGGTAACTATGTAGCGACTATTCTTGAAAGAATCGCGTTATCAAACCCGGGCATTGCTTTTAAATTTATACGCGACGGTAAAATTGCTTTTCAGACTCCAGGTGACGGTAACTTAAAATCCGCAATTTATGCTGTATTCGGCAAAGAGTTTACTTCACAACTTCTTCCTGTTGAAAGTGAAATGAACGGCATAAAAGTTCACGGTTTTATCACAAAGCCAACTGCGGGTAGGGGTAGCCGTTCTATGCAAACATTCTTTGTAAACGGCAGATTTGTTAAAAGTGTTGTTTTTCTTACCGCACTTGAAAATGCATATAAAAACTCCATAATGATAGGCAAATATCCCGCCTGTGTACTGTTTGTTAATATGCCTTATGAAACTGTCGACGTAAACGTTCACCCTGCAAAAACAGAAGTTCGTTTCTTTGACGAAAAGCGGGTTTTTGAAAGTATTTATAATTCTGCATTATCTGCTTTAAATGCTGACCGCACAAGACCTCAAGCAACTTTTTCGCAAGCAAAAATCTTTACAAAACCCGCTGAAAAAGGCGAGCAGTTAAATTTTAAAGATGTTACACCTGTCGTAAAGACTGAGCCTCAGCGAAGTTTTGTTATTAAAGAATTCGGAAACCCTGTTACAGGCGAAGAGGATAAGGTGAGAGCACCCGAAAAAAATGAGCCGAAACAGTTGGATTTTCTTAAAGACGCTTACTTTAAACCACAGGTTAAAATTATAAATGAAACTGAATTAAACAGACCGCAACAAGAAACCCTAAAAACAAATGTGGTTGTAACAGAAACACATAAAGAGGAAAATATTCCTGAAGAAGATAATAAAGTAAACGATGTTGCGATTGTATTTGATAAACCTATCGAAAAGCAGGTTTCTGCTATAACTAAACGTGTTAATACAACACCCGATTATAAATATATCGGTGAAGCATTCAATACATACTTAATAGCAGAAATTGAAAATAAGATAATTTTTATTGATAAACACGCAGCCCACGAACGTATTTTGTTTGAAAAGTTCAAAAAGCAAAGCGCAGGGGAGTCTCAGATGATGCTTTTACCTGTAAGCGTGAATTTATCCGCTGATGAATATTCTGCCGTTATTGATAATCTTGAATTATTGGAAAGTGCGGGGTATGACGTTAGCGACTTCGGTGACAGATGCGTAAAAGTGAGCGCGTGTCCACCCGAACTTGTTAATGAAAACCTCAGTGAAATTATAACTGAAATTGCAGGTTATCTTTCCAATAATATAAAGAGTTTAATGCCCGAAAAACTCGATTGGATATATCATTCCATGGCTTGCAGAGCTGCTGTTAAGGCAGGTAATTTCACATCGTCTTATGAAGCAGAAAAATTTGTGGGAACAGTACTCGCTGACGATAATATCCGTTATTGTCCTCACGGCAGACCTGTTCTTATTGAAATGACAAAACGCGAAATTGAAAAACAATTCGGACGTATTGTTTAGGTTTTAACTAATAAGGAGAATCATTTTGAAACGGAAAGCTGTTGTAGTTGTAGGTCCTACTGCCTCGGGAAAAACAGCACTTGGTGTTCATATTGCTAAAAAGTTTAACGGTGAAGTTATATCCGCTGATTCTATGCAAATTTATAAAGGAATGGATATCGCTACTGCTAAGCCTACAAAAGAAGAAACTGACGGAATAAAGCATCATTTAATAGATTTTATTGATGTTTCTGAAACTTACAGTGTTTCAGCCTTTTGTGAAGATGCAGGAAAAGCCTTTGACGAAATTTATAATTCAGGTAAATTGCCCGTTATTGTGGGCGGTACAGGATTATATGTTGACTCGTTTCTTTCAAATACCTCTTTTTTAAACAGTGCTTGCTCCGATGAAGTTCGAGTTCAATTGAAAAATGAACTTGATAAATACGGCATCGACTATATGTATTCACAGTTAAAATCCGTGGACCCCGATGCCGCTTTGAAAATTCATCCAAATAATACCGTTCGTGTTTTAAGAGCACTTGAAGTTTATAAAACAACAGGTAAAACCATTACCCAGCAAGTTGCTATGTCACACCAAATTGACTCTGATATTGAGCCTTTGTTTATCGGTATCACATATAACGACCGTGAAAAATTATATGAAAGAATCAATAAACGTGTTGATATTATGCTGGGTAACGGTCTGTTAGATGAAGCAAAAACGTTTTTTGAAAGTTCACCCTCAAAAACTGCTTTCAATGCAATAGGTTGCAAGGAACTTAAACCCTATTTTGACGGTGATAAAAATTTAGAAGAATGTGTGGAAGATTTAAAACGAAGCACAAGGCGTTACGCAAAACGCCAACTTACCTGGTTTAAACGTAATAACAAAATAAATTGGATATATCCCGATGCGGTTGAGTATGCAGATATACTTGATACCGTGGATGATTTAATAAATAATTTTTTAGAAGGTGAAGCGAATTGAAAAAGAATAAATTCAGTCTTAAAGCAGTTGCAATAGTACTCGCTGTTTCTTTACTCGCTTCATACGTAATTTATCAGTGTGTTCTTCTTTCAAAAGACGATATGGAAACACAGTTCGCTTTGACAGAAACCGTTTATAATACAATAGATACAAAGTGTTTTGTTGTACGTGATGAACATTTTATTAAGAATAACGTTAACGGAACTACCGTTTCCTTTGCGAAAAACGGCGAGCGTGTTGCAAGCGGTGATACTGTATCAATGATTTTTAAATCTTCTGATGATGCCGTTTCGTATCTAAAAATCAGTGAACTTGAAAAAAGTATTGCACATTATGAAGAACTTTCGGGACAAGCCAATTTTCAAACTTTGAATATTGACTCCCTTACCGATAAAATCGACAATGAATTGATAGAATTTTTAGAAGCGCGCGATAACCGTCAATATGACGAGGCAATTGAAAGTGCTGATGTTTTTCGCGATTCCTTAACAGGTAAACAGATAGCAACAGGCTCTTCCCTTGATTTTTCAAAACAGTTGGCTACACTTAAAAACGAATTAACAACATTACAAAATGCAAAATATGCTTATACTGAAGTTAAAAGCGATTCAGCAGGGTATTACATTAACGGCTCCGACGGATACGAATCAACTATTGATTTCAAGAAAATTGATGAAATAACGGTCGATAATGTAACAAAAGCGCTCGAATCCAAACCACAGGCAGTTGCTTCTGACGTAGTTGGTCGTGTAGTAGGCTCTTTTACTTGGTATATAGTTTGCGCCGTCGATACTGATGAAACAATAAATCTTTCTTATGATGAGCGTATTTACATCAATTTACCTTATCAGGGTGTTGAAAGGTTGCCTGTAACATTACATAAAATCGGTGACAGAACGTCGGATAAAACCCTTTTGATTTTATCCTGTGATTTGATGGATGAATCTCTTGCTGATTTAAGAATTGAAGACATTCAGATTGTTACCGAAGAATATACAGGTTATAAAATTCCAAATTCTGCTATACGAACTGTTGACGGTGAAAAAGGTGTGTATGTTGTACGCGGTAATCTGTTAGGTTTCCGTAAAATTCACATTTTGTATTCAACCGATTCTTATTCAATAGTCGATAACCCGGACGGTGAATCCGGCTATATAAAATTATACGATAAGGTTGTCACGAAAGGAGTTGAGTTGTATGATAACAAACTTGTCTGATGATCCTAAATTTGAGATAATTTCAGAAAATCTTAAAGTTATCCGCAATGATATTACCGAAACTGCAATTTCCGGGGGAAGAAACCCCGAAGATGTTCGTCTTATGGCGGTTACTAAAACAGTTGACGTAAAGTATATAAATCACGCAATTGAAAATTGCGGTGTTGATTTGATAGGCGAGAACAAAGTTCAGGAGTTTTTATCAAAAAAAGATTCACTTTCCCTTAAGGGTGTTGAGAAACATCTTATCGGTCACTTACAGACCAATAAAGTGAAAAAAATTTTGCCGGAAGTTGATATGATTCAGTCGGTTGACAGTCTGAGACTTGCTGCTGCAATTTCCGCAGAAGCCGTAAAACTAGGTGTTGAATCCAAGGTTTTATTAGAAGTTAATATTGGCGGTGAGGACAGTAAAACCGGTTTTGATAAAACTGCTTTTATGGAGTCTCTTGATGAAATTTCAAAACTTCCCGCATTAAAAGTAAAAGGTCTTATGACAATACCGCCTATATGCGAAAATACACTTGAACTTGAAAAGTATTTTTCTATGATGTATGATTATTATAACGAAATCAAAGAAAAAGACTTCGAGAATTTCGATTTTGAAATATTATCAATGGGTATGTCGGGTGACTACAAGGAAGCGATTAAACACGGTTCTAATTTAGTAAGAGTCGGCTCTGCAATTTTCGGAGCCCGTGTATATAAATAATTGGAGGTTTTTATTATGGCATTTAGTGATTTATTCAAAAAATTTATCAATGCATCTGATGAGGATGATTACGAGGAAGTTAACGAAGAAGTAACTCCCGAAGCATTTGAAACAACTTCATTTTCTTCAAATTATGAAAGTGATTATGAAACACCCAAAACAACACGTTCAAGAAGACAGTCACATTATTCAAGTGACCCCAGCAGAGTGGTTGATATTCGCACAACTGCTATGCTTCAGGTTGTTCTTGTAAAACCTGACAAATTTGAAGATGCCCGTGCTATTGCTGACCATCTTAATGAAAAAAGAACTGTTGTTCTTAACCTTGAAGCAGCAAGCAAAGATGTTGCAAGACGTCTTGTTGACCTTCTTAACGGCGTTGCTTATGCAAACGGCGGTCAACTTAAAAAGGTTTCTACAAACACATATATTATCACTCCTTATAATGTAAATGTTTCAGGCGACCTTCTTGATGAACTTGAAAGTACAGGCGTATTTTTCTAAATTGAAATTTATTTTGTGGAAACGGGGAATTTACTATGATGACACCGTCCGAACTTAAGCAGTATGAATTTAAAACTGCAGGACGTAACGCTTATAAAGCAGATGATGTTGACTCATTTTTCGGAGAAGTTCTTGTTAACTACGAAAAGATGTTTCGTGAAAACAGTGAACTTATAAAAAGAGTAAGCCTTCTTGCTGACCGTCTTGAAAATTATAAGAAAGACGAAGTTGATATAAAGCAAGCAGTTTTAAGCGCACAAAAAGCCGCAGACATCATTGTCCGTGATGCTGAAGAATCAGTTGCAGATGCAAAACAGGAAGCAGAAGCGATTCTTGCTGCAGCAAAAGGCGAGGCTGATATAATTAAATCCGATGCTGAGAAACAGGCTATTGCTGATTCTGACTTACTTCTTTCAATTGCTCGTGATAAAGCCGAAGAAATTATGAATAAGGCTAAAGAAAAAGCCCACGGTATTCTTATTGCTGCAAATGATTCTGCAAGCAACACAGTTGGTGCTGCAACCAGAACTATTACAAGCGAATCGATTCATTATGATATGCTCAAAAAGGAAGTTTCTGAATTCAGAGCATCTATCCTTGCACAGTACAAAGCACATATTGAATTGATTTCCAAACTTCCCGAACTGGCAGTTGAAGAAGCTTCAAAAATTGAAGATACTCCCGTTGAGAATCCTGTTTCTGTGGAAAACATTGTTGATGAACTCGTTGCGGAAGAAGTTGAAAAAACTGAAGAGGTTTTTGAAGAAGAAAACGATGTTTTAGAGTTTGTTGAAGATGTGAATGAACTCGAAATTTCTGTTGAAACTGAAACAGAAGTAGATGCTGAAGAATCCTCTTGTGAAAATTCTGAAGATAACAATGAAGTGGTTGATGAGTTACCCGGTTTTTCTGATGAAGTTGAAACCGTTTCGGAAGATGAAGAAAATGCAGCCGAAGAGCCTGCTGATATTCCGATTTCAAAGGGTTTTTCTATCAATTCAGTTGATTTTGATTTCGGTGGTTTCGATGATGAAACAGAGGAAATTCCCGAGGAGACGCTTATTCCTCAGGTTGATGAAAGTGTATCTGAATCCATTGATGTACAGGAAAATTTCTCTGCACCTGTTGAAGTTGATGACAATAACGATGATATATTCGATGATGATAACGACGATTCTGTAGCATCATTCTTCGATTCTATTGAAAGCATAGATACAGATGAAGATAAAGATGAACCCAAAAAGCAAAAAAGAGGCTTTTTCCGTAAATGGAAATAATGTTAGGAGTTAAAACATGTCTGTAATTTTACCCATAGTGTTTTGCGCAGTATTGGTCGCAGTAGACCAGGCGGTTAAATTTTTAGTTATAGAATACCTTAAACCAATTGAATATTTAAACGTTTTAGACGGAATTCTCAGACTCAGATATGTTGAAAACTCCGGTGCTGTTTTTGGCTCTTTTGCCTCGCATACGCTTGTTTTAACAGTTTTCTCTATCATTCTGCTTGGTGTTACTATTTATTTCCTCGCTACTAATAAAAGTAAATCTAAATTTGTTAACTTCTGTTTACTGCTGATGGTATCGGGCGGTATCGGTAACATTATCGACAGAATAAGACTTCAATACGTTGTTGACTATATTGAACCTCTTTTTATTGATTTTGCCGTTTTTAATTTCGCGGATTGCCTTATAACAGTCGGTGCGGGAATGTTAATTGTTTATCTCATTGTTGATATTATTAAAGACACTAAGAAAAATAAATCTCTTAAGCCGACTGCAGATGGCGCAATGATCTTTGAAACTCCCGAGAAAAAGGGGAAAAAAGATGGAACTAAATAAGTTTTTGGTAACTTCCGATATAGCGGGAAGCAGACTTGATAAAGCCGTTCCGATTTTGTGCCCCGAACTTTCGCGTAATGCCGTGCAACAGTTGATTGATGAGGAAAATATACTTGTTAACGGCAAAAAGAGTAATAAAAAAACAACGGTCAACGCAGGGGATGTAATAGAGGTAATTTTACCCGAACCCAAAATTTTATCTGTTGACCCCGAAAACATTCCTCTTGATATTGTGTACGAAGATGAACACCTTTTGGTTGTTAATAAGCCGAAAGGTATGGTAGTTCACCCTGCTGCAGGAAATTATAACGGTACTCTCGTTAATGCGTTGCTGTATCATTGCGGTGACTCTTTATCGGGTATAAACGGTGTTATTCGCCCCGGTATTGTCCACAGAATTGATAAAGATACAAGCGGTTTGTTAGTAGTTGCTAAGAATGATATTGCTCACAAAGGCTTAGCAGAGCAAATAAAAGAGCATAGTTTTACAAGGGTATATAATACTGTTGTTGTCGGTAATATAAAAGATGATTTCGGCACAATAGATGCACCTATAGGCAGACATCCGAAAGATAGAAAAAAACAAGCAGTTACCGATAAAAATTCAAGAAATGCCGTTACACATTTTGAAGTTCTTGAACGTTATAACGGGTTTACTTTTTTAAAAGTTCGCCTTGAAACAGGCAGAACTCACCAGATACGCGTTCATATGGCTTACAGAGGCACCCCGGTTGCAGGTGATGTTGTTTACGGTAACCCTAAAAAAACATACGGATTACAAGGTCAATGCCTCAACGCTTCAACAATAGGCTTTGTTCATCCCATAACAGGGGAGTATCTTGAGTTTACAACGGAACTTCCGACTTATTTTAAAGATTTTCTCAGGAGAATTTCTTAATGGCTGATAAATACTCAAACTGGTTACTCGTTTCAGATATAGACGGAACTCTTAACGATAAATTTACTAATTTACCCGAAAATAACCGTATTGCGATTGAGCGATATGTAAATAACGGCGGTGTTTTTACACTTTGTTCGGGGCGTAACTTAGAGTCCCTTTCTATTCACTATAAAAAACTCGGAATCAAAACACCTGCTATATTTTTAAACGGTGCAGGTATTTATGATTTCTCTGTCAATAAAATTATAGATTATAACCCTATTACTTCTGAAGGTGAAAAAATAATACTTGATATTTTTTCGCGATTTAAAACGGCTCAACTGACTGTTTTCGGCGCAGAAACGATTTACCTTGCCACAAGAACTTGTATATACGGTTATGTTATTTCAAAATTTGATAGACTTAACTTTAAACTGTGTAAAAAAGTTTCTGATTTACCTAGCGGTGTCTGGGGTAAAGTTTCTTTCTTCGGTACAAAGGGTTTAATAAGAAAGATTAAAAATCTGATTCATAATGAATACAACGATTTATTCGACTGCTTTTTGACATCGCCTTTTACTTTAGAAGTTGTAAATAAAGGTGTAAATAAAGGCAGCGCAGTACTTAAACTTTCACAAATAATCGGTATTGATTCAGCAAAAACCGCTGCAATAGGCGATTATTATAACGACGTTGATATGTTAAAAACGGTTTCGCATCCTGCTTGTTGCGGGCAAGCACCCGATGATATTAAGGCGCTTGCCGAATATGTAACGTGCCATTGTAACAAAGGTGCGGTTGCCGATTTTATAAATTATCTTGAAAAAAATTATATTTTATAAACGGAGGTATAATTATGGATGTAATTTCCAAAAACGAATTGGCAAAAGTTGCCTGTAATGTTCGTATGGGCATTATTGAAGGTACTTTTAATGCTAAATCGGGCCATCCCGGTGGTTCACTTTCTATTGCAGAGATTATTACTTATCTCTATTTTAAAGAAATGAACATCGATCCTCAGAAACCCGATATGCCTGAAAGGGATAGATTTGTTCTTTCTAAAGGTCATGCTGCACCTGCTCTTTATTCAGTAATGGCACAGAAGGGTTATTTCCCTGTGGAAGAACTTAAAACACTCAGAAAAGTTGACTCAAGACTTCAGGGTCATCCCAGTATGAAATGTCTTCCCGGTATTGACATTAGTTCAGGTTCACTCGGTCAGGGTATCTCTGCCGCTTGCGGTATGGCTCTCGGCGCTAAACTCAAAGGTGCTGACTTCCGTGTATATTCTATCCTCGGTGACGGTGAAATTGAAGAAGGTCAGGTTTGGGAAGCCGCTATGTATGCTTCTGCAAAGAAACTTGATAACCTTGTTGCTTTCGTAGATAACAATAACCTTCAGATTGACGGTACTGTTGAAGAAGTCAATTCACCTTATCCCATTCCCGAGAAATTTGCTGCATTCGGTTGGAATGTAATTGAAATAGACGGTCACTCATTTGAAGAAATTGGAAATGCACTTAAGGCTGCTCGCGATTGCAAGGGTAAACCTACTGCAATTGTTGCCAAAACCGTTAAAGGTAAAGGTGTTTCATTTATGGAAAACCAGGTTAATTGGCACGGTTCAGCACCTAATGCAGAACAGTATGAAACAGCGATGAACGAACTTAAAGCAGTTCTTAGCGGATTGGAGGGCTAAAAAATGGCAGATGTTATTAAAGTTGCAACCCGTGACGGTTACGGTAAGGCTCTTGTTGAACTTGGTGAAAAAAATCCCAATGTTCTTGTTCTTGACGCAGACCTTGCTGCTGCTACTAAAACAGGCGGTTTTAAAAAGGCTTTTCCCGACAGATTCTTTGATACAGGTATTGCAGAATCAAATATGATGGGTGTTGCTGCAGGTCTTGCAACAACAGGTTATACTGTATTTGCAAGTTCATTTGCTATGTTCTCAGCAGGCAGAGCATTTGAGCAGGTCAGAAACACTATCGGTTATCCTCACCTTAATGTTAAAATTGGTGCTACTCACGCAGGTATTTCAGTAGGCGAGGACGGTGCAAGCCACCAGTGTTGCGAAGATATTGCTCTTATGCGTTCAATTCCCGGTATGGTTATTATTAACCCTGCTGATGATGTTGAAGCACGTGCCGCAGTATTTGCTGCAGCAGAACACGACGGTCCTGTTTATATGCGTTTCGGCAGACTTGCAGTTCCGAGAATATTTGATGAAGATTATAAATTTGAAATCGGTAAGGCTGTTACTCTTAAAGAGGGTAGTGATGTTACAATAATTGCAACAGGTCTTATGGTTAACGAGGCAATTGAGGCTTCAAAAATACTTGAGGCTGAAGGTATTTCCGTTGAACTTATAAATATGCACACAATTAAACCTCTTGATAAAGAGGCTGTGGTTGCGGCTGCAAAGAAAACAGGTTGCATTGTTACTGCTGAGGAACACAACGTTATCGGCGGTCTCGGTGACGCGGTTTGTGACGCTGTTTGCGCAGAATTCCCCGTACCTGTTGTTAAGGTTGGCGTTGAAGATACTTTCGGTAAATCCGGTCCTGCAGTTGACCTTCTCCATATCTTCGGACTTGATGCAAAAAATATTGTTGAAAAGGCAAAAATAGCCATTTCTAAGAAATAATTCTTAAGTTTTGAAATATTTAACTAAAAGTTATATTAAAATATCGGTTTTTTATTGAAAATACAAAAAAACTGTGTTATAATCATTTAGAATTATTCTATTGAATAGGCAGGAGATATTATGGCTAATTGTCCCAAATGTGGATACAAACTCAGAATGATAGATATAAAAGCAGAATGCCCTAAATGCGGTGTTAACCTTTTATATTACAATCAGCAGGAAAGATTGGCACTTGATGCCGACAAAGCAGAAGAGGAACACATTAACTTCCAACCTAAAATTGACAGAGTTAAATTCTCTTTTGTAGGCACAAAACTTTCAATAGTTCGCCTTATTATGCTTTTTGTTCCTATCGGAATGTTATTCCTTCCTTTAGCACATATTAAGGCTGATATTCCTTATCATTCTATTGATACTAATGTTTCCGTTTTAAATATTGCTATGGATGTTATAGCAAAAATGGAATTTGATATTTTAGGTATCGTTCCTACAGCCGCTATGATTTGTTATTTCGTTTCCATATTAGGTGTATTATTAACAGCGGTTTTCGCTATTCTTAATATTCCTTTTGTTTCAGTTTCAAGTTCACCTAAAGGCTTTAAACGTAATGTTGCGCTTTCCACTTGCGGTATCGTATTTACTGTTATAAGCATTATCTCTTTCTTGGTATTTAATGCACAACTTTCTGCCCAGTTCGGTGCAATGTACTCAGGCAATATCGGAATCGGTTCGTTCTTAGTAATCGTTGGTTTCCTTGCAATTATAGGTATCAATATCCTTATTAAGAAACAGAACATTCCTGTTAAATATACTGATGTTTCCGAATACGTTGAAAGAATAGCAAGAAGAAAAGCCGAAATCGCTGAGATGGAAGCAAAAGCAGAGGCTGCAAGAAAGGCTTACAAGGAACGCCAGGAAGCAGAAGCAAAATAATAAAATAAAATCAGCTCAGTTTTTACAAACTGAGCTGTTATTTTTTTGCCCCGCTGTGCCGGATGCGATAATAGTAACCTGCTTTCAGCAGGTGGGTGTCCTCTCCGCAGTTTCACGCTCCCTTCGTCCGCCAAAGCGGGAGGTCTGCAATCCGCTGAAGAAGTGGGACTCCCTTTAATTTGTCATAGGGTTAGTATTAGTCGCATTTATCGAACACCGCAGGAAAAATATTATATGAAATAGTTTAGCGATTATTCATTATCAAATTCAAATAAATCTTCAAGACGTTCTTCAAAAACTTTACCTATTTTATCAAAAAGTTTTTCATCCTCTATTGGTTCAAGGTAAGTTTCGCCGTCTTCGTCTTCAACAACAGAAAGAATTATAAGTTCTCCGTCATCATCAAGTATCTCTTCAGCGTCGTCATAAACGGGGAGAAGGGCAACGAATCTGCCTTCATCAGTTTCGATTCTGTCAAGTTCTTCAAAAGTGTGCTGTACGCCGTTTTCGTCAACAACTGAAATAAGATCGGGATTATATTCATTAGACTGAGTATCAAAATTATCTGCCATTTGTATTCACCGTATTCCTTTCTTCTTTTATATTTTATAACACTGTATCTGTATAGTCAACAGTAAATTATTCACAAATTTCTATGTTCCAATTAAATGATGCTTTCTCGTTTGCATTGAGAGCCATTATACCGCGTTTTTCCGATAAATCGGACTTCTTATCATAGTTATCGTTAACGCCCCACCAAGGCTCAATACAAACGTAAGGAGCATCGGGTTTTGCCCAGATACCTAAAAGAGGGGAATCAAAATTAAACTTTACAACTCTGTTGTGATTATCGCTTTTTAAGGAAATCGCTTTAGATTTGTAACCGCTGAGAATAAGCGCATCATCAACGAAAAGGTCCTTTGTGATATTGAGTCTGTTTTTATCTATCTCAACAGGGAATTTTTCTTCAATAAGAATTGAATCGTGATCGATTCTTTCGGTTAAAAGTTCCTCATTTTCGCTGAATTCAAGATAATCACCGATTTCACAGTTGAAAGCGGGATGAGCACCGAATGAATAATACATAACAGAATCATTCTTATTATGTACAGTATGTGTAACACTAAGACCGTTTTCTGTTAATTTAAATTCAACTTCCAACTCAAAATGGTAAGGATACATTTTTAAAGACTCTTCATCGTCTGTCTGCACGAAAGTAAGACTGTTTTCGGTTTGTTTTACAAGTTTAAAAGGTTTCTTTCTTACGATACCGTGTTTAGGCATAGTGTATTCAACACCGTTAAGTCTGTATTTATCATCAAGAAGTCTGCCGATTATCGGGAATAAAATAGGGGACTGTCCGTACCAGATGTCTGTGTTGCCGTCCCAGATATATTCTATACCTGTTTTCTTGGATTTTAAAGACGTAAGTTCTGCACCCATCTCTTTAACGCCGAGGGAGAAAGCGCTGTTTTCAGCAGTAAAAATCATAAAATCACCCTTTATAACAAAGGCATCACGCTGTTGCGCAATGCCTTGTTTTGTTTTATTTAATTATATAATATTTTATAAACGATGTCAATTTATTCGCTGATTTCTTCAGTTTTTTTCTTTGAAAGGATAATATTGAGTACAATACCAAGAATAAGTGCGCAAGCGATAGTTGTGATTTCAACATTACCGAATTTAAGAGTAAGTCCACCGATACCTGCAATAAAGATTGCGGAAACAACGAAAAGATTTCTGTTATCTTCAAGGTCAACTTTCTGAATCATTTTAAGACCGCTAACTGCAATGAAACCGTAAAGCGCAACACAAACACCACCCATTACGCAAGAGGGGATTGAGTTCACGAATGCAACAAAGGGTGATATGAAAGAAATAACCATTGCCATAATTGCGGCACCGATAATTGTGTAAACAGAAGCGTTTTTGGTGATAGCAACACAACCAACAGATTCGCCGTATGTTGTATTGGGGCAACCGCCGAAGAAAGCACCTGCCATAGAACCGACACCGTCACCAAGGAGTGTTCTTGAGAGACCGGGATCTTCAAGAAGGTCTTTTTCAATGATGGAAGAAATGTTTTTGTGGTCTGCAATATGCTCTGCAAAAACAACGAAAGCAACGGGAACATAAGCAGCGATAAGTGTAACAACATATGTTCCGGAAAGTTCCTTAATACCACCGAAAGCAGTTAAGAAAGTGAAGTCGGGAATCTGGAGGAAAGATTTAATTGTAATTCCGTCTGCAAATAATGATGTGATGTGTGAAAAGTCAATAACTTTAAGAGCATCAATACCTGCAACGTTACCGATTACAGTAAATACTGTTGCAACAGCGTAGCCTGAAAGGATACCGATAATAAAGGGAATAAGTTTGCCCATCTTCTTACCGTAAACAGAAGAAATACAAACAACAAAAAGTGTTACAAGACCGCAAATAAGTGCGACATAAGGAGATGCAACTGAAACATTGTCAACTTTTAAGCCACCTGATGTAAGGTCACCGATAGCGTTTCCTGCAAGTGAAAGACCGATAATGGAAACTGTGGGTCCTATAACAACAGCGGGCATAAGTTTGTTAATCCATTTAACACCTGCAAACTTAACAATAAGTGCAATTACAACATAAACTAGACCTGCGAAGAAAGCACCAAGGATAATACCTAAATAACCCAGTGCTATTGAAGTGGCGCCTGCAAAAGCCGCAAACATTGAGCCGATGAAAGCAAAAGATGAGCCGAGGAAAACAGGGCTCTTTTTCTTAGTGAAAGCCACATAAATGAGTGTACCCACACCTGCGCCGAAAAGTGCAGCAGCAGAACTCATACCGTTACCAACAATTACGGGAACAACAAGAGTTGCAGCCATAATTGCGAGCAACTGCTGAATAGCAAAGATAATGAGTTGTCCGAATTTTGGTTTGTCATCAACATTATAAATAAGTTTCATAGTTTAACCCCCATGAATATTTTATTACAGCCTTGCGGCTAATAACCTTATAAACTGAATAGTCTGACGCACATACATCCGTCATATTCAGGTAAAAGAACTGAAACGAATTCCGAAGTGGAAGTAGGAACGTTTTTACCTACATAATCTGCTCTGAAAGGAAGTTCTCTGTGACCGCGGTCCACAAGTATTGCTAGTTGAATACTGGAGGGTCTGCCTAAACTGAAAATCGCTTCAATAGCAGCCCTTACAGTTCTGCCTGTAAAGAGAACATCATCTACAAGGATAATATCTTTCCCCGTTACATCAAAAGGAAGGTCGGAAACGGTTACTTCGGGAAGAATATGTGCCTCTGTTAAGTCGTCGCGATAATGGTTTATATCTAATTCACCGACTTTAAGTTCGACACCTTCTATTTTTTCGATATTGCTTGCAATTTTTTTGGCAAGAGGAACACCGCGACGTTTGATACCCAAAAAAACAAGATTATCTGTTCCCTTGTTTTTTTCTATTATTTCGTGGGCAATTCTTGTTAAGGAACGCTGAACTGCGGATTCATCCATAATTTCTGCTTTAAGTTGCATAAAATCCCTCAAAAATAAAAGCCTTGCCGGAATTCGACAAGGCTTTTTAGTACATAATTTCGTTTAAACCTTATCGACCTCACCGGATCAACTTAAAAGTTCTACACGAATATAGTAATACTATTTTTGTAATTTGTAAATAGTTTTTCGGGAAAAAAGTCGAAAATTACAGCATATATACACCGGATTCAAGTTCGACTAATTCTCTGTCGTTAGTCTTGATATATCTGTAAACAGGTTCTTCAAACGTTTTGTAGTCAGCGACTGTGAAATCCTTAAGATTTACTGTTCTGATTTTACAAGATTCATAGTTACAGATATATAGTTTGTTATCATAAACCGAAATGGAAACAGGATTAAGGAAAGCAGTCGATGAATCACCGCCGATTCTCAAAACTATTTTTTCGGTAGCAGGTGAGTATCTGATAATACAGTTGTTTTCGGGAACAACACACCAGATGTATTTGCCCTCAGGTGCAACACCGCTTACAGGACAATCCCTGTATTGAAGATCACCTGTCCAATATAACTCGCCTTTATCATTAAATATACCTAACTCACCGCTGGCGTATGCAATCGCAACGTGCTTGTTGGGTAAAACGGCGGCATCACAGTAGATGAAATCACTTAGTTGCTCTGCGATTTTTTCATAATTTTCGCCAAATTTATTAAGTAAATATGCACCGCGTGTACTCGCGGTAGGTCTTTCAAGTTTAACATCGTATGTGAAAAATGAAATCTTGGTATTTCCGCTTGGTAAAGTGTCTTTTCTCGCAACAATAATACCTTTATTAAAAGGGATAATATCAACAATATCTATATCCATCAATTTTTTCATTCTGTGACCTCGTCTGAATCAGATAATTTGTTGATTTGATAACAAAGTGTCATTAAAGAGTCGCCGAGATGGACATTTTCAACGGCGACACCTTCATAACGGTGCATAAGGTCATATTGAGTAAAGTTCCAAAAACCTTTGATACCTAATGAAACGAGTTTATCAGCATTTTCAGCCGCATACTCACCGGGAATACAAAGAATTGCAACAACAGGTTGCTCTTTTTGGCAAAAATCTTCTAATGTTTCACTATCCATTACAGTTCTGCCGCCCACAACAGTTCCCACAACATTTTTATTGTTATCGAAAATGCCTACAAGGTCAAAACCGCGGTTTTCAAAATGAAGATGTGTTGCAATTGCGTGACCTAAATTACCTGCACCTATCATAATTGCTTTAGATTTTTTGTTGATACCGAGAATAAGACCGATTTCATTATAAAGTTGTTCAATATTGTAACCGTAACCCTGTTGACCGAAACCGCCGAAGCAGTTAAGGTCCTGACGAATCTGTGAAGCGGTAAGACCCATTCGCTGAGAAAGTTCTTTAGATGAGATTCTTACAACCCCCATATTTTTGAGTTCTTCAAGATACCTGTGATAACGGGGTAAACGCTTTATAACAGGTACGGAAACCTGATTATTATTCTTCATTGCTAATTCGCCCTTATCAATCTAAAGTTTTAAGAGTTTCCATTACGTAATTACCGAATTCTTCGCAAGTGCAACCTGTATCACGGCCGGTGATAACGAGTTTCTTTTCAGTAATCATACAAATATCAAGTGCTTTTTCAAGTTTGTCTGCTTCTTCCTGTTTACCGATATGAGAGAGAAGAAGAACTGCTGCTCTGAGCATAGAGCAAGGATCAGCGTACTGACCGCGACCTTCTTTAATCATACGGGGTGCAGAACCGTGAATAGCCTCGAACATTGCATATTGTTTACCGATGTTTGCACTACCTGCAGTACCGACACCGCCCTGGAATTCTGCTGCTTCGTCAGTAATAATATCACCGTAGAGGTTGGGAAGAACAAATACCTTGAAATCAGTTCTGCGCTTTTTATCGATAAGTTTTGCAGTTGTAATATCAATATACCATTCGTCAGTTGTGATTTCGGGGTAATCCTTAGCAATATTTTTGCAAAGGTTAAGGAATTTACCGTCGGTAGTTTTGATGATGTTAGCCTTAGTAATAATAGAAACGCGATCTTTTTTGTTGTTGCGTGCATATTCATAAGCAAGTTTTGCAATACGCTCTGTACCTTCGGTTGTTGTTACAACAAAGTCGAAAGCGAGTTCACCGTCAACATCAACACCTTTTGAGCCTACTGCGTATGCACCCTCTGTATTTTCACGGAAGAAAGTCCAGTCAATATTTTCTTCGGGAATTTTTACGGGGCGAACGTTAGCGAAAAGGTCAAGAGCCTTTCTCATTGCAACGTTTGCGCTTTCGATATTGGGGAGTCCGTCGCCCTGCTGAGGAGTGGTTGTGGGTCCTTTAAGAATAACGTCGCAATCCTTAAGTTCTTCCATAACGTCGTCAGGAATAGCCTTCATAACTTTTGCACGGTTCTCAATTGTAAGACCGTCAATGTATTTGAATTCAACTTTGCCGTTATCAACGTCGTCTTTAAGGATAAATTTAAGAACGTTTGCTGCTTCGTTTGTAATAATGGGGCCAATGCCGTCACCGCCGCAAACACCGATGATTATTTTATCAAGTGATTTGAAATCTTTAAAATCCTTTGTTGACTTGATTTTCTGGTTACGCTCATCCTGTTCTATAAGTAACTGTTTGAATTTATCAAGAGCGTTCTGAATCTGTACTTCGTTCATTATTTATTTTCCTCCTTAGTATAGTCGAGTAATCCGCCTGCAGTAAGTATATCAACCTGTCTTTCGGAAACGTCGCAGATAAGTTTATATTCTTCGTTCTTTGTTTCGTTTCTGAGAGTTATTTCAGAACCTGCTTTAAGTTCTGCTTTGATAGCGGGAAGTGTAAGTTTATCGCCGACTGAAATCTTATCATAATCATCAGCATTTACAAAGTTAAGGGGAAGAATACTTGCGTTTACAAGGTTTGCTTTATGTATTCTTGCGAATGACTTTGTAATAACAGCCTTAACACCGAGATAAAGGGGGACAAGAGCAGCGTGTTCTCTTGAAGAACCCTGACCGTAGTTGTTACCGCCGATAATGATGCAAGAACCTGCTTCCTTACAATGTTCTGCAAAATTTTCGTCACACTGACGGAAACAGAACTGTGAAAGGTGAGGAATATTTGAACGGTAGGGAAGAATCTTTGCACCTGCGGGCATAATGTGGTCGGTTGTGATGTTATCTTCAACTTTAAGCACTGCAGTTGCTTCGATAGAATCTGCAAGGGGAGATGTCTTTGGGAAGGGTTTAATGTTGGGTCCGTAATAAACCTCAACAGCCGCTGCCTCTTCAGGTGTTTCTGCAGGCATTTCAATCATATTGTCATTTATTATAAATGACTTGGGAAGTGTAACGGAAATATCTTCTTCACACTTAGTTGCATCGGTAAGTACACCTGTAAGAGCAGATACAGCAGCAGTTTCGGGGCTGACAAGGTAAACCTTACCGTCAGCAGTACCGCTTCTGCCCTCAAAGTTACGGTTAAATGTACGAAGAGATACACCCGATGAACAGGGTGACTGACCCATACCGATACAAGGACCGCAAGCACTTTCAAGAATACGTGCGCCGGCATCTATCATATCTGCAAGAGCACCGTTAAGAGCGAGCATATTAAGAACCTGTTTTGAACCGGGCGCAATACCTAAAGATACTGAAGGATGAACTTTTTTACCCTTAAGAATTTTTGCAACTTTCATCATATCAAGAAGTGATGAGTTAGTGCAAGAGCCGATAAGAACCTGGTCAACTTTAATTTCACCGATTTCTGCAACAGATTTAACATTGTCGGGCATATGAGGCATTGCAGCAAGAGGTTTTAATTCACAAAGGTCAATGTCAATTACTCTGGAATATTCTGCATCTTCATCGGGAAGAAGTTCAACCCAATCTTTTTCACGGCTCTGTGCCTTCATAAAGTCATATGTAATTTCGTCAGAAGGGAAGATAGAAGTTGTAGCACCGAGTTCAGCACCCATATTTGTAATGGTTGCTCTTTCGGGAACTGTAAGTGTCTTTACACCTTCACCGCCGTATTCGATAACCTTGCCAACGCCACCTTTAACGCTGAGTATTCTCAATACTTCAAGAATAATGTCTTTTGCAGCAACGTAAGGGGAGAGTTTGCCCTTAAGATTAACTTTTATAACTTCGGGAACAGTGATATAGTAAGCACCGCCACCCATAGCAACAGCAACGTCAAGACCGCCTGCGCCCATAGCAAGCATACCTAAACCGCCACCTGTGGGTGTGTGGCTGTCGGAACCTATGAGGGTTTTGCCGGGAATACCGAAACGTTCAAGGTGAACCTGGTGACAAATACCGTTACCGGGGCGTGAATAACGCACGCCGCGTTTTTTACAAACGCTCTGAATGAATTTGTGGTCATCGGCATTTTCAAAACCTGTCTGAAGTGTATTGTGGTCGATATAAGCAACGGAAAGTTCGGTTTTAACTTTGTCAATGTCCATTGCTTCAAGTTCAAGATAAGCCATTGTACCGGTTGCATCCTGAGTTAAAGTCTGGTCAATTCTGATACCAACTTCGTTACCGGGTGCATATTCACCGTCAACAAGATGACTCTTAATAATTTTTTCGCATAAAGTGAGTCCCATCTTAATTTTCCTCCGAAACTTGTTCAAATTTTTAACAAACATATTTTAATATCTTTAATAATCTTTGTCAACGGCTAATTGACAATAATATTTCTTTTAATAATAAATATAATTCGTCAAATCTTGCACTTTTTTGTTTATTGTGCTATTATAAATAGGTTAAAAGGGAAAAATCGGTTATAATAACTATCGGTGATAGTTTTGTATAACGATTTATATGATTTTTTTGATTTTAATGCACCGAATCCGAACGGTATTGATAGTGATTCTGAACAAACAGAAGAAACAGAAACTTTATTTGAAGACGAAGCAAACGACGGCAGTGTTACAGTGAATAAAAACGGTTCATACATCCACTGTCTTACTATAATCGGTCAGATAGAGGGCCACTATTCTTCTCCGCCAAATAATAAGGCAACTAAATACGAGCATATCATTCCGAGGCTTGTTGCAGTTGAGGAAAATCCCGATATTTCGGGTTTACTGATAATTCTCAACACTATCGGCGGTGATATTGAAGCGGGGCTTGCTATTGCCGAACTTATTTCAGGTATGAAAAAGCCCACTGCTTCACTTGTTCTGGGCGGAAGTCATTCTATTGGAATTCCTCTTGCAGTCAGCGCAAAAAAATCTTTTATAGTGCCTACCGCTTCAATGACGGTTCATCCTGTCAGAATGAACGGACTGATTTTAGGTGTTCCGCAAACTTTAGTGTATTTGAAAAAAATGGAAGAACGTGTTATCGAGTTTATAACACGAAATTCAGAAATTTCTGCAAAACGTTTTAAAGAATTGATGCTTAATAATGAGGAACTTGTTTCGGATTTCGGAACAATTTTAAACGGGAATCAAGCAGTTGAAGAGGGGCTTATAGATTCTATCGGCAGTTTGTCCGATGCTCTCGAGTGTCTTGAACGTATGGCAGAAAAACAACACGGAGGTAATTAATTTTGAAAGAGATTTTACAGGCTTTGCTACTTGGTATAATTCAGGGTGTAACCGAATTTTTACCGATTTCAAGTAGCGGTCATATGTCTTTATTCCGGCATTTTACAGGTATGAATCCTGAAGGGGCGGGGCTTTTCTCCGCTATGTTACATATAGGAACACTCGTTGCAATTTTCATTGTGTTCTATAAACCTATTTATGAACTTTTCGTAGAACTTTTTGCTTGTATAAAAGACATTTTTTCAAAGAAATTTTCTTTCAGATTAAAAGATATGTCTACAACGCGCCGTATGTTGATGATGTTTATTGTTTCTTGCATACCGCTTCTTTTGTTGCTTATACCTGTGGGAGACGGCAAAAATTTAATGGATGTTGTAGGTGTTTTCGGGTCGGATAACAGTATCAAAGCCGAGGGTATCTGTTTTATGGTTACGGGTTTCCTGCTTTTATTCGGTACATATGTTTCTGAGTCAACACAGCGTTTTAAAAAGATTTCTCCGTTTTCTGCTGTTGCTATTGGTATTGCTCAGTTTTTTGCAGCGTGTTTCCCGGGGATTTCCCGTTCGGGTTCAACCGTATCGGCTGCTCTTTGTTGCAGAATGTCAAAAAAGAACGCTGTCAGATATTCATTTATCTTAAGTATACCCGCAGTTCTCGCAAGCGGTCTTGTGGAGTTTAAGGATGCAATGGAAGGAACGGAAATCATACCTGTTTCATCATTGCTGGTCGGGGTTATTGCATCTGCAGTTGTGGGTGTATTTGCAATCAAATTGTTGCAAATTTTAATCAAAAAGAATTGGTTTAAATATTTTGGTTATTACTGTCTTGCTCTCGGTTTTATCGTTACAATTATCGGAGCAGTCGAAGTTTTTATAAAGTAAGTTAAGTTAGGGGTATTTAGTTTTGGCACAGAATAAAAAGAAACCTACTCAGAAAAAGGGTAAAACTCAACCCAAAAACAAAAAAGTTCAAAAAAACGAAGCGAAAAGGTCTTTGTTCAGTACAGAACATAAACAGATTTTTGCGCTCATCGGTTTCTTTATTGCGTTGTTTATGGGCGCAGTTGTTTTTATTGAAGCAGGCGGTGTCTGGGGTGCTTTGAGGAATTTCTTTTTCGGTTTGTTTGGTATCAACGCTTTTATAATGCCGTTCTTTATCGCTTTTGTGTGTATAGTTGCGGCTATCGGTAAAGATACACGAAAATATAAATTCAAGGTTATTGAAGTTTTCACTTTATTTACACTTCTTGTTGCTTTTTTACATATAGTAAAAGCAAATGCCGATTTGTCTTACGGTGAACAAATTGCAGCAGGGTATAATACATTTAAACTTTATGACGGCACCGGTATGCGTTTCGGTTACGGTGTGTTTGGTGCAATATTCGGCGGAATTCCGCTTTTGTTAACTGACGGTAACAAACTTGCTGCAGGCATAATAACCATATTACTTTTCCTTGTTCTTTTAATGTTCTTTACCGGAACAACGCTTTTGAAACTTTTACAGTCTCTGAAAGCGCCTGCGGAAGCCGTAACTGACTATGCCGGTGAAAAAATTGAAGATTTAAAAACAACTTATAACAATGTTTCCGAAGATATACACGAAAAACGTGCTAAAAGTGCCGAGAAAAGACGTCGCGAAACAACAAAGCACGAAATTGACCTGGATATACCTCTTGATGATGACGTTGTAATTCCCGACAAAGGTGTAGACCCGATTTTAACCAACGATGATGACGATGTTTTTGACAGAGATGTTCAGATGTCTGATATTATTGATTTATTTGAAAATGACGGAACTGATGAAGAACCTCACGAAGAATATCTTTCACTGGAAGAAATCAGAAGGATGAATAAGACCCAACAGGAAGAACATTTTGAAGAAATCGTTGAAGCGGTCGAAGAGGAAACTGTTGTTGATATTGATGATTATACCGATATTGAAGAACCGGGCGGTATCGAAACCGAAACACCTGTTGAAGAACAGGCAGTTGAAATCGTTGAAGAAGTTGCGCAGTATGAGTTGCCTTCCGTTGAATTTCTTGATTTACCGAAAAACAACGGTTCAACAGGTTCTACAAGTGAACTTCGTGAAAAAGGGGAAACAATTGTTAAAACTTTAAAAAGTTTCGGTGTAGGCACAAGGATTGTTGAAATCTGTCAAAGCCCTTCTGTTACCCGCTTTGAACTCCAACCCGACCCGGGTGTAAAAATCAGCAGAATCACTTCTCTTGCTGATGATATTGCAATGAATCTTGCCGCTTCCGGTGTGCGAATTGAAGCACCGATTCCCAATAAAAACGCGGTTGGTATCGAAGTTCCCAATGCCGAGAAAGCAATGGTTACACTTCGTGAAATTATTGAAAGCGGCTCATTTAAAAATGCAAAATCACGGCTCAACGTTGCTTTAGGCCGTGATATTCAGGGCGAAGCAACTTGTGCTGACCTTGCGAAAATGCCACACTTACTTGTTGCGGGTACAACAGGTTCAGGTAAGTCTGTTTGCCTTAATACAATGATTATGAGTTTGCTTTATAACGCAACCCCGGATGAAGTAAAACTTATTATGATAGACCCGAAGAAAGTTGAATTCACTGTTTACAGGTCAATTCCCCATCTTCTTGTTCCCGTAGTTGCAGACCCGAGGAAAGCCGCTGGTGCACTTTCCTGGGCGGTTGCCGAAATGGACAAGCGTTATGCATTGTTTGCAGAAAAAGGCGTAAGAAATCTTCAGGGTTATAATACTTATGCTACTTCAAACGGCTTACCTAAAATGCCGCAGATTGTTATTATAATTGATGAGTTGTCTGATTTAATGATGGCTGCTTCTAATGAGGTTGAGGATTCAATTTGCCGTCTTGCTCAAAAGGCCCGTGCCGCAGGTATGCACCTTATTGTTGCAACTCAAAGACCCTCCGTTGACGTTATTACAGGTCTTATTAAAGCAAATATTCCCAGCCGAATTGCTTTCGCGGTAAAATCACAAATTGACTCCCGTACTATTATTGATACTCAAGGTGCAGAAAAACTTCTGGGTAACGGTGATATGCTCTACTGTCCCGTCGGTCTTTCAAAGCCTGTTCGCGTTCAGGGTTGTTACGTATCTGATGATGAAATTGAGCGTGTTATTGAGTTTGTAACTTCACAGGGCGATGTAAAATACGACGATGCCGTTATGCAGGAAATTGAACTTAAAGCCGCACAGGACGGTAAAAAGAAATCTGCCTCAGGCGGGGCTGTTGAAACTTCTTCCGATGATTACGGCGATGAAATGATTCCCAAGGCTATTGAGGTCGTAATCGAAGCAGGTATGGCATCTACAACGCTTTTACAGAGAAAATTAAAATTAGGTTATGCCCGTGCCGCTAGAATTGTTGATGAACTTTCAGAAAAGGGGATTATAGGACCCTTTGAGGGTAGTAAACCTCGTAAAGTTCTCATTACAAAAGAACAATGGTACGAAATGCAGGCAAATTCATCAACCGTTTCTGCACCGAAACAACTTTCGGTTGACGATATTGTTCCGAACAACCAAAATAATTCGTCAGCAGATACCGGAACACAAACCTTACCCGAAGATCATAACTATTTCGGCTCTGCGGTTAATCACGAAAATTCTGAGGAATAATTATGGATATTTTTGTTGAATACTTAGATGGGGAGTACGCAGTTTGCAGACTTCCCGATAAAGATAAGAATCTTATACGCTTACCCTTAAGAGAGTTGCCCGACGGTGTTAAAGAGTTAGGTGTTATTTCTATGAGGGATAACGGCTCTTTTGTTATCAATGATTACGGACGTGAAGTTCGTATGAAAAAAATCACCAACTATTTAAGATACCAAAAATATTACTTTGATTTGCAAAAATAATTAACAAAAAAGTATTGCATTTTTTGTAAAAAGGTGATATACTTTCCAAGTTAAAAAACTCACGCAGGGTAGATTACGGGTGTCGTGTGCACTTTTGTGTGGTGTCCGTAAGGCGAAACCGTGCGGCGGTTTAACAAAAAGGAGGACAAAATTATGTCAGTAGTTTCAATGAAACAATTACTCGAAGCAGGTGTTCACTTCGGACACCAGACAAGAAGATGGAACCCCAAAATGGCTCCTTACATCTTCACTGAAAGAAATGGTATCTATATCATCGACCTTCAGAAGACAGTTAAGAAACTTGAAGAGGCTTACACCTTCATCAACCAGATCGCTCAGGAAGGCGGCGAAGTTCTTTTCGTAGGCACAAAGAAACAGGCTCAGGATTCCATTAAGGAAGAAGCAGAGCGTTGCGGTATGTCATTCGTTAACGCACGTTGGCTTGGCGGTATGCTTACAAACTTCAACACAATCCAGAAGAGAATCAGAAGACTTGCTCAGCTTAACGCTATGGAAGCTGACGGCACATTCGACCTTCTTCCCAAGAAAGAAGTTATCAAGCTTAACCTCGAAAGAGAGAAACTTGAAAAGTTCATGGGCGGTATCACAGAAATGAAAAAGATGCCCGCTGCTATGTTCATCGTAGACCCCAGAAAAGAAAGAATCGCTGTTCTCGAAGCAAAGAAACTCGGTATCCCGATCGTTGCTATCGTTGATACAAACTGCGATCCCGACGAAATCGACTATGTAATTCCCGGTAACGATGACGCTATCCGTGCAGTTAAACTTATTGCAGGTGCTATGGCTGATGCTATCATTGCAGGTCGCCAGGGCGAGCAGAATGTTGCTGAAGAAGAAGTTGCTGAGGAAGCAGCAGAATAAGTGGTTAAATTAATAGGCGGAATTTAATTCCGCCTTGATAACTTTATAAAGGAGGAAACCCCTATGGCATTCACAGCTTTAGATGTTAAAAACTTAAGAGAAAAAACAGGCGTTGGTATGATGGAGTGCAAAAAAGCACTTACAGAAGCTGACGGTGATATGGATAGAGCGTTTGAAATTCTTCGTGAAAGAGGCCTTGCTGCTTCTGAGAAGAAAGCAAGCAGAATTGCTGCTGAAGGTGCTATCATCGCTTACACTGATGAAGCAGCTAAGGTTACAGTTCTTCTTGAAATTAACTCCGAAACAGACTTCGTTGGTAAAAACGAAAAATTCCAGGAGTTCGGTCTCAACGTTGCAAAAACAATCGCTGCAAATAAACCTGCTTCAGTAGAGGCTCTTGCTGACCTCACACTTGTTGGTTCAGACAGAACAGTTACAGAAAACCTTAACGACCTTATCCTCGTTATCGGTGAAAACCTTAAAATCCGCCGTTTTGAAATCGTTGAAGGTGATGTTGTAACATACATCCACGGTGGCGGCGCAGTTGGTGTTGCAGTTAAATTTGAAACCAACCTCAGCGACAAAGCGGAATTTGTTGCAATGGGTAAAAACATTGCTATGCAGGTTGCAGCAATGCGTCCCGAATATCTCTGCAAAGACTCTATCTCTGCTGATGAACTTGCAAAGATGAGATCAATCACAATTGACAGTTCACTCAATAAACCCGAATCACTTCCCAAGCCCATTCTCAGCGCTCTTTTTGATAAGGCTTGCGCAGAAAAACTTTTCAGCGATGAAGATGTTGCTGCTTACGAAGAGAACAAGAAGAGTCCTTATCTTTTCAACTTCCTTTCAAAAGAAGCAGTTGCTACACTTGCACAGCTTGCAATTGCAGGTAAAGATGAATATATCAACAACAAAATCTTTGCAGGTGCAGTTGAAGGCCGTATCAAGAAACAGATTAAAGAAATCTGTCTCCTTGAACAGACATTCGTTCGTTCCGACCTCTTTGACGGTACTGTTGCAGGCTATGTTGCACAGGTTGCAAAAGCAAACGGCGCAGATGTCAAGGTTACTGACTTTATCCGTCTTGAAAAAGGCGAAGGTCTCGAAAAAAGAGAAGACAATTTTGCTGACGAAGTTGCCAGCATGATGAAATAAAATTTCAAGTTAGGGCGGCTTTCTTCTGAGAGCCGTCCATACTGTTTTAAATTTGAAAATTAGCGGAACACAAAATGTTCTGCATAATATAAATGGTATTCAACAGCCGAAAGGCAATCTAATTATACTGGAGAGATTACTATGGAAAGAAAAGTAGGTACTGTTTCGCGCGGTATTCGTTGCCCAATTATCAGAGAAGGCGACAACCTGGTAGATATTGCTGTAACAAGTGTTATCGAGGCTGCCGAGAGCGAAGGTTTTGAACTCAGAGACCGCGATGTTGTTGCTCTTACAGAGTCTATCGTAGCAAGAGCTCAAGGTAACTATGCTAAAGTTGAAGATATTGCTGCTGATGTTAAAAATAAACTCGGCGGTGAAACTATCGGTGTTATTTTCCCGATTTTGTCACGTAACCGTTTTGCTATCTGCCTTAAAGGTATTGCAATGGGTGCAAAAAAAATCGTTCTTATGCTCAGTTACCCCAGCGACGAAGTCGGTAACTCTCTTTTGACTTATGATCAACTTGACGAAGCAGGTATCAACCCTTACTCCGACGTTCTTACTCTTGAAAAATACAGAGAACTCTTCGGTGAGAATAAGCATGAATTTACAGGTGTTGACTATGTTGCTTATTACTCAGAAATCATTAAAGAAGCAGGCGCAGAAGTAGAAATCATTTTTGCAAATCAGCCTAAAACCATTCTTGAATATACCGACTGTGTTCTTACTTGCGACATCCACACACGTGCAAGAACAAAACGTATACTCAAAGCAGCAGGTGCAAAGGTTGTATGCGGTCTTGATGATATTCTTAATGCTTCCGTAAACGGTAGCGGTTGTAATGAAGCATACGGTCTTCTCGGCTCTAATAAATCAACAGAAGATACAATTAAACTTTTCCCCAGAGAGTGCAATTCTCTTGTTAACGAAATTCAGGCTGAATTGCTTAATAAAACAGGTAAACATATTGAAGTAATGGTTTACGGTGACGGTGCATTTAAGGATCCCCAGGGTAAAATCTGGGAACTTGCAGACCCCGTTGTTTCTCCTGCACATACCGACGGACTTATCGGTACACCCAATGAACTTAAACTCAAATATCTTGCTGATAATGACTTTAAAGGTCTTTCAGGTTCTGAACTTAAAGAAGCAATCTCCAACAGTATTAAAGCAAAATCCGGCAGCCTTGTAGGTAATATGGCTTCGCAGGGTACAACACCCAGACAACTTACAGACCTTATCGGTTCACTTTGTGACCTTACAAGCGGTTCAGGTGATAAAGGCACACCCATTATCCTTGTTCAAGGCTATTTCGATAATTATACCGACTAATTACTTAGTCCTTAAAATATATAGACGGAGGTAAAATATATGGATTTAATTAAACGTCCTGATGAAATGAAAAGAATTGATACCAAAGAACTTGCTGATGCATTTATTGCAGAACAAGTTGAAAAAATCCGTGCCCAAGTAGGCGATAAAAAAGTTTTACTCGCTCTTTCGGGCGGTGTTGATTCCTCTGTTGTTGCTGCATTGCTTATTAAAGCTGTCGGCAAGCAGCTTGTATGCGTTCACGTTAACCACGGTCTTATGAGAAAAGGGGAGAGCGAGCAGGTTATCGACGTATTCGGTAAACAACTTGATGCCAACCTTATCTACATTGACGCAACTGACCGTTTCCTTGATAAACTTGCAGGTGTCGCTGACCCCGAAAAGAAACGTAAAATTATCGGTAATGAATTTATCGAAGTTTTCAATGAGGAAGCACTTAAACTTGAGGGTATTTCATTCCTTGCTCAAGGTACAATTTATCCCGACATCCTTGAAAGTGATGGCGTTAAGGCTCACCATAACGTAGGCGGTCTTCCCGAAGATATGAAACTTGAACTTTGCGAACCTGTCGCACTTCTTTATAAAGACGAAGTTCGTGTTGTAGGTTCTGCACTCGGTCTTCCCGATGAAATGGTATACCGTCAGCCGTTCCCCGGTCCCGGACTCGGTGTTCGTTGCCTCGGTGCCATTACCAGAGACAGACTCCACGCTCTCAGAGAAGCAGACGCTATCCTCAGAGAAGAGTTTGATAAAAACGGTCTCGCAGGTAAAGTTTGGCAGTATTTTATTGCAGTCCCCGATGTTAAGAGCGTTGGCGTTAAGGATTCAAAGCGTTACGAAGGTTGGCCCGCAATCATCCGTGCAGTAAATACAACTGACGCTATGACCGCAACTATTGAAGAAATTCCTTACAGCCTTCTTCACCACATCACCAACCGCATCACCCACGAAGTAGACGGTATCAACCGTGTTCTCTACGACCTCACACCGAAGCCGATCGGAACAATAGAGTGGGAATAAGAAAACTATTCTTGCAAAACTCATTTATTCTCCAAGGGGTAATTTCGTTTATCCTTTCCGGAATTAAATAAACAAAGATTTAGACACTGTACATCATCAGATGTGCAGTGTCTTTTTTCTTTGTGTTTCTGGTAAAACTCAGCACATAAAACGTATATTCCGGTAATTAAAATGCGTTATCCTCATTTCTGTTGCCGGCAATCAAAAAGGCGGTCAGAGCCTTGAAAAATAAAGAGAAATGAAACTTCTTCTCTTCTATTATCGCATTCTTTTTTCTCTCTTTTTACCGGTATTATGATGTTCTTTCAGCTCACTTTTCCAGAACTATGAGGTTAGTTGGCTTAGTGTTACCGGTAAAGCAAAATCGAAGTATCAAGTTCAGTTTTTCGGAAATCGCAGGAAGGTGAACAGGATGAAGAATTTTGCCTCGGAGAGAATAAATGAAAAAATCAATGATATAAAGAGATGCCAAAAATATGTTTTTGGGGAATTTTTAGAGTGTTTTATAGCCAAAAATAGCTAAATTTCCCCAAAAATGATATAAAAAATGCCAAAAATATGTTTTTGGGCAATTTTTGGCGGAATTTTAGGAGGTTTATAAATGAGAGCAAGTAATTTTAAGGGTGGACGGGTAATAAAGAAATCGCTGATAAAAAGTCAAAGTACTGTTAAGTGTTATGACAAGATTCAGGTTTCCTACGCTGGTATTTTGGAAAACGATGTTGATATTTATGAGATACGATGTAACGTTCTTCTTGATGGTCTGGATGAAGGTGACTACACATCTGATTTCGTATGTACTAAAAACAATGGTGAACTGATGGTAAGAGAATGTGTATTCAGAAAGAAACTCTCTTTACCGAGAACGTGTAAGCTGCTTGATGCAAGTAGGGCATATTGGTCAAGACGTGGTGTTACTGATTGGGCTATTGTCATAGAAAGTGAAGGTGTGCTTTATGAAGAAAAATGACCTTTTGAAGACACCAAATAGCGTATATCGTGTTCTTAACAGTGATAGTGAAAGTGTATTTGCTATTGATTGTATTAAGAAAACTATGCCTAAAACATTTTCTTTAGATTATTTTAAGAAAGCTGAACCTGTAGCTACTCTTTCTCATTCATTTAAATCCTTTGATGAGTTAACTCCATCAGTGAGAAAGGTAGCACAGGAACGATACACTATGATTGCCGGTGCTATATCTGTTGTTGATGATACATCGGAAAGAAATAGGATGATAAATAAGGCATCAGAACAGTTCGGCATCTCAAAACAAACAATACGCTCATATCTGTGCACTTATTTAGTGTATCAAGATTTAGCTTGTCTTGCACCAAGGGAAAAAACCGAAAAAGAACTTACTGAAGACCAGAAGAATATGAGGTGGGCTTTAAATAAATTTTTCTATACACGAAATCAAAACTCATTACAAACTGCATACACAATGATGTTAAAAGATAAATACTGTGATGAAGAAGGGGTGTTGTTACCTGAATTTCCGAGTTTTAACCAATTTAGATACTTTTACCGAAAATACAGAAAAATGGAGACTTTGTATATTAGTAGGGATGGCTTGAAGGATTATCAGAGAAATAACAGACCTCTGCTTGGTGATGGCGTGCAAGAATTTGCACCTACGGTAGGCACAGCAATGCTTGATGGAACGGTTTGTGATATATACCTTGTTGATGATAAAGGGCAGTTAATTGGGAGACCGGTTTTAGTTGTTGCTTGTGATGCTAATACTTCTATGTGTTTGGGTTATTCTCTTCTATGGGAGGGTGGGACGTACTCACTTCAAACTTTAATGCTGAATATCATTGAAGACAAAGTTATTTTATGTGAAAGGTTAGGGATTAAGATAACGCCAGAACAATGGTCAATAAATCAACTTCCTGCAGTTATGGTAACAGATGGTGGTTCTGAATATGTAGGTAAAATTTTTGAGCAGATAACAGAGTTAGGGGTAACTCTTATAAAATTGCCGTCATATAGACCTGAGTTAAAAGGCACAGTTGAAAAGTTCTTTGATGTAGTTCAGAATCTATACAAAGAAGTTTTGAAAGGCAAAGGTGTTATTATGCCGGACTTTCAAGAACGTGGTTCGCACGATTATCGCAAGGATGCTGTCTTAACATTACAAGAGTTTGAAAGAATCATTGTACGTTGCATTATTTATTATAATTGTGAAAGGGTATTACAAAACTATCCATACACAGAAGATATGCTTGAAAATAATGTGAAACCTTATGCTAATGAGATTTGGAACTATAAGAAAAATGAGTCTGGGTCCAATTTAATTTCTGTAAATAAGCGTGACTTAACTTTAACGCTTCTACCACATATAACTGGTAAATTTACTCGTTTCGGACTGAAAGTAAACAAGTTAAGATACTACAATAAAGCTTATAAAGAACAATATTTGCAGTGTGGAGAAGTTACTGTTGTTTTTAATCCTGATGACTGTGGTAAGGTATGGCTGAAAGAATCAGATGGTTCATATGTTGAATTTGAACTTATTGAAAGTCGCTTTAAAGATATGTCGTTGGATAAAGTGCAGGAAATCCAAAGAAAACAAAAAGAAGTCGTTAAAAGTGCCGTAGAGGACAGTTTTCAAGCGAAAATTGAGCTGCTCTCCTTTATTGGAACTGTATCAAGTAAAGAGGCGCTCGAAGATGTGAAAATAGATGGAATACGAACTGCAAGAAAGAACGCAAGAAGAAAAGAGCACATAAATTTAGGTGGGAATATTGATGAATGATTATGTAAAGTATATGCCTGAAATATTAATGGGAGATGAGCTTGATAAAAAACTACAGATTATACCGGATTATGATGCTGGTATAAGAAATGCATCTGCGACCGAAAGACTTGTGGCACTACAGGATTTGTACTCTGTTTTCATTCCAAATCAATTGAGCCGTGAAATATATAGTAAACTTTATCTTTCGTTATTACGCTCGATGCAGAAAAAACAGTCAATTTTGGCTGTACGACAATATAACGAGAACAGTAAAATAATTCGTCAGAACTCCTACGAAAGCATTATTGGGGGTAGCGATTCATTTACAATTATTGGACCGAGTGGAATTGGAAAGAGCTCGGCTATAAGTAGGGCAGTAAATATTCTTACAGAAACACCAGTTTTAAAACTCAACAATACAAATGTAATATCTTGTTTGCAAGTTCAAGCACCTGCAGATTGTTCAGTTAAAGGTTTGCTTCTTGAAATATTAAGGAAAGCTGATGAAGTATTGAACAGCAGTTACTACAATAACGCTTTTAAATCACACCCAACAGTTGATATGTTGATTGGTATTGTGAGTCAGGTTGCTTTGAACCACATAGGTCTTTTAATTGTTGATGAAATCCAGAATGTAGTTAACAGCAAAAACGGTAAAACAGTAATCGGAACGCTCACGCAGTTGATTAATAACAGTGGTGTTTCTATCAGTATGGTTGGTACACCTGAGAGTACTATCTTTTTTGAGCAGGCGATGATGCTCGCTCGAAGGTCGCTCGGATTAAACTATTCTGCTATGGAATATGGCGAGGTGTTCCGAGAATTCTGTGAAATACTTTTAAACTACGTATATGTAAAAGAAAAAGTTGATGTGAATGAAGCAATGCTTATGTGGTTATTCAATCATTCATCAGGTAATGCAAGCGTAGTAGTCAATTTAATACACGCAGCACAAGAAATAGCGATTCTCGAAGGTTACGAAACATTAAGTATAAAAACACTTAATCTGGCTTTTGAACGTAGGATGGCGATGTTACACGACTATATTGATGTTCCGAAAACAAATACACCGAGCGTTAGAAAGAAAACAATAGAGTTGCCTGAAATTATAAAAGATGTGACATTGGATGAATTTGTAAGTATTTTTAAGATTTCTTCACGTGCTAAAGCACAGGGCGTTGATATAGTTTGTGAACTAATTAAGAATGATATTTCGATAATCGAGGTGCCGGTATGATTGCTTTCTTTCCAGAAATATATCCCGATGAACTTCTGTACTCTCAGATAGCCAGATACCACAGCAGGAGCGGTTATGCCAGATACACTTATACATCTTCAGACATATACAACAATGAAAAACTCGTCCACCCAAGCATTGAATTCGTAAATCGTTACACAGCAGATGCTATGGAGTGGATTTCTAAAGATAAGCCGTGGGAAGAGGTAACAGCCGAGCACACAATGTATCCTGCATATATCAGGTTTTTGCCTAAGCAAAGAAGGGTGGATGCTGTTAATGGTATTCTAACCTGCGAAGGAAACTGGAAAAACTTAATGTGTCTGCCTTTACAGAAAGAGAAAAGATATATTCGTTATTGTCCAATATGCGCAAAAGAAGACCGAAAAATATATGGCGAAACCTACTGGCATAGAGACCATCAGATACCGAGAATCAATGTTTGCCCAAAGCATAGATGTTATTTGGAAAATAGCATAATTGAAAATTCCTCTAAAACTTCACCGGGACTTTATGATGCAGAGGGTTATGTACCCCAAGAAAGCGAACCGTGCATTTGTCAGAACGAAAGAAAACTTGCTTTCACAGAGTATGTTATAAATGTGTTTCATCACCCTATAGATTTGTGTAATACACTTTCAATTGGAAAATTTTTACACTCACATTTAAGTAAAGGGTATCTTAATGAATCAGGGCTTGTGAGAAACATCTCTAAACTGTATAAAGACTACCTTGCTTTC
This sequence comes from Clostridia bacterium, assembly GCA_017626295.1. GTDB lineage: Bacteria > Bacillota > Clostridia > Oscillospirales > Acutalibacteraceae > DTU089. The sequence goes on from JAGAJB010000036.1 coordinate 124,252, forward strand.
TATGGTAATGAAATTCCTACAATGCCACAGTCGTATATGCAGAAGATATTTAATGGTTATATTTATGATAATTACTTTGTTCTTCAACTTGCTTATTTTGAGGATGTTACTGTTCAGGAGATTACAAACTTGTCTGATACTGTTCCTTTATTTGGAATTGATTCTCTATATAAAGAGTTGTCTGATAAGTATAACATTGATTTCTGTATAGTCAAAGAAATTGGAGATACCGCTCTTAAACATTCATATAATCAAAACCGAGTTGCAAAGAAATCAGGTGTACGAGAAGCTCTATATAACGAACTTGATGAAAAATATTTATCACAAGTTAAAGATATCGTTGAGGAGATAGTTAATAAGCAGGGTAGACCTGAAAAGCTATCGTTATCAAAAGTAACAAAAGCATTAAATCTACCTCAAAAGCAGATTAATAAACTCCCGAAATGTAAAGCGTATATCGAACAATATATCGAAACACAACCACAGTTTTGGGCTCGTCAAGTAGAGTGGGCGTACAAAGAGATGCAAAACAATGATAATCCTATAAATCTCACTCGAATTATGAAGTTGACAAATATGAGATTGAAAGATATCAGATGTTGTAGCTCTTATATCAAAAACGAAAAGGTGAAATTAATTATTGATGAGCTACTTTTTTGCAAAGTCTATTAGTAGTAAAAATTCTGTTTATTAGTAAGTCTAATAAACTCATTTTTTCTCTAAATTTAGGAGTATAAAAACGCCCTCTGAACCCTGTGATTCAGAGGGTCTCAATTTAGCTGTGTATTTCTTCTCTCTTTAAAGAAAAATGGAAAATAAGGGGGAAAGAAAGAGAAACAAGGCATTGAAAAAAGTTCCGAAGAAATAACGAAGTTTTTTGTCGGAAGTTACCGGAACTGCATAGCCAATGTTACCAGAATTTGAAAGTGAGTGTAACATTCTTTTGATTACCAATGCAATCTTCAGTCTCTTTTTTGATGAAAAAAGGCTATATGAGAGATTTTTGTATATAAAGAAAATAGTGGTGTTTTTAGAGGAAAAACTTGAGTAAAAAGGGTTGTCAAAACAAAAGAGAAAACGTTAAAATATCATTATAGAAAAGAAAGGCGCGTGATATTGATGGATTTTTCAGTAATTCCTAAAAGAATTGAATCAGTTATGGAAAATGCTCCGTATGGTACTGAAGTGTATTCAGTCGAACTTGGGTACGAGCCGGACTACATTAATACAATTATGTTCTGCGATGTGAGTCCAACTCTTGAGTTTATAGAGAAATTTTGCAAACTTATGAAAGTGGATGTAATGTATTTGTTCGGTCTAATTGAGTATGTTGATGTTGAGTTTTAAATCGCAAAAGTAAAAGGAGGGATAAGATATGGCGACATCATCTTTTAATGATAAAGTTGTGATTACAGACCCTGACGTTGTTGAGGAAATGAAGGAAATATTAGATAATCCTGATGTTAAAATGATGGAAAAAGATAAGCTGCCTAACTATACTATTGAACAAGCAAAAGAAAATGCAAGAAAATGGACTCCGGATAAAGACTTAGAAAGAATTTTAGCACCGATAGAAATAAGGACCGAAGAACAGCTTGATAGATTTTTGGAAGCTTGCGATAAAGCGAGAGGCAATATAGGAAAATATACAGGCAATAATGTTCACATTTTAACACCCGAAGAGATAAGAGAAAAATTTAAAGACCGTTTAAAAGATAAAGGAAAAAAGAATAAGGAGTGATGGCCAATGCCTACATCAAGTATTTTTGCACCTGTAAGACTTGAAACAAAAGAACAAGTTGAAAGTTTTTGTGATGCTTGGGATAAAGCAGAGGCAAATATTGATAAAGTAAGAGAGAGTATTAAAGGCGACTATTTGGCAACCCCAAAAGAAATTAAAGAAATTACAAAAAAGTTGCTTGAAAGGTACGATACTAAAGAGTGAACAGAGACTTTGATGAGTTTTTAAAAATCCGTGGAGTTGTATTATCTGAATTATAAAATTAAGGCACCTGCTGATGCAGTTGCCTTTTCTCTTATTTTATTTCTTGTTCGATGTCATCAAATATATCGCTATTAAAAAACTCCCTGATGCTTATGTCTAAACCGTCACATATTTTTTGAATTGATACTACACCGGGATTTTTACTTTTTTCATTTAACATACTGTATATTGTGGAAGGGGAAACACCAGAAATATTTGCAAGAGTATTAACAGCAATCTTTCTTTCGTTACACAGTTCAAGTATTCTTTTCTCAACTGCTTCTTTAATTTTCATAAAAATCCACCTCTACGATATATCGTTAAGTGAATTTTATAAAAATATGCGACAAATCGTGTGGGATGTATCGCAATTTTCGAAAAAGTATGTTATAATACGATATATCCCATAAAAAGAGGTGCGATTTTTATGGTTTGTACATTCTTCGGACACCGTGATGCATCTGATTCACTGACTGACGAACTCCGGAAAGTGTTAATTGAGCTTATTGTTGCCGGTAACGTTGATGTTTTTTATATCGGTAACTCCGGAAACTTTGATAGACTTGTTTCTTCTGTTCTTTATGAACTATCCTCAGAGTATTCATTTACTTGTCAGATTGTTTTATCATATTTACCGGAACAAGAAAGAGAATATAACTTTGATACAATATTACCTGAAGGTATAGAGGAAGTTCCAAGAAGATTCGCAATCTCTTACCGGAATCAGTGGATGATTGAGCAAAGTGATATAGTTGTAACTTATGTTAAAAGAAACTACGGTGGAGCATACAAATATAAAGAGCTGGCAAAGAAAAAGGGTAAGAAAGTGATAGAAGTTTAAGAGGAGAAGGAAACTCTCATATAAAGAAAATAGTGCCGTTTTTTATGGTCGAAAAATGTCGTAATTTGTTGAAACAAGTAAGGAAATGCGCTATAATCTAAGTATAAAATCTAAGAGAGCTCCTGCTTAAAATGTGGAGAACGATTCAAATCAGGTGAACCTCTACCTCCCAATATGAGGACCGATAAAATCTCGGAGAACCCCTGCCGACCAAAGTGGGGACCTTTAAAATCAATTAATATCATATAGAAGTGATAGAAATGAAGAAATGTATTTTTGAGAAAAAGAAAAGTGGTATAAAAAACCGAAGAAGAAATGTGAAAAATATAAGGCTGTTACCGGTAATAGAAAGAAAAAGTAACACGTCTTTACAGGTGTTTAGGTATGACGAGCACAATGAAATACTCGAAGAGATGGCGAGAGACGCTTTGAAAGTATTGGATTAATAAAGAAAAAAAGGGAAGAAATAAAGGGAAGAAATAAAGGAGGTACACATTATGAAAAGGAAAAATGTAATAAATGTTTTGATATCAATTATAATTGTTGCAATTTTAACATTTGCGTTTGTATCTTGTGGTTCTACAAATACGGAAGACGAGACAGCATCTCTTTCAACAACTGAGGAAGCAGTTACTGACGAGGTTGTGAAGCCCAATAAGCCTACAACTACTGAGGACGAAAAAGAGGAGACTACTACAAAGGCTCCCGAAACTACAAAGCCTCAGCCCACCAAACCTCAGCCTACTCAGCCCAAACCTACAGACCCCAAACCTACTCAGCCGAAGCCTACAGAGCCCAAGCCTACACAGCCTTCTGGCGGTGGATTAGATACTTGGGATGATGGGCCCGCTGAATCTGGTTTATATATCCAAGACCCAAATGAAAATGTAGACCATTGGGTAGATAAAGAAGCAGAAGACCTTGGTGAAAATCTTGATTGGGAGCTCAACTAATGTTGAAAAGAGAAAACCCTACTGATTAAGTTCAGTGGGGTTTGATAAAAAAAAGAGAACCATCGGTGACGGTGCCTCGATAAAAAAGAAGTTAAAGAATTAACCGCCAGTTTTCGAAGACAGGGCGGTTATTTCTTTGTTTTTTTCTTAATTAAAGCAAAAACCCCCTTATACCTGAACGGTGCAGGGGAGTTCTTTTTGTGTTGTAGGGTATATATACCCAAAGAGAAAGTTTGAAAATCATAAACTGAAAAGAACGGGAGAAAGAAGTACTGGATTACCGGTTTTACAAAAACTTATTTTTTACCAGAACCTTAAAACCGATAAACTAAATATTTTACCATCACCATATTTTTATTAACATAGAAGTTTACCGGAACTTGAAGATTTTGAAACTTACTGTTTTTATCAAATCAAAAAAATTGTTCCTAAAATTAACATAGGAACACAATGAAAACAAGTTAGGAACAGTCATAAGCTCAGTAACATTAAGAGTTCTGGTAATTCTGTTCCTATGTTCCTAAAAAATCAATTAAAAATAATAAAAAAATTAAATAGTTAAGTTAGGTATAGTTACAGAAACGAAGAACTTGAAATTAAGGGTGTGTGAATAGAATATTGAAAAAAAGACTTATGCAACTTCGCATAAGTCTTTTTTATTTGTTTATATTGACAAACATTTGTTCGTTTTTTGCTTGTGCTTCCTCTGTTTTGCACAAATTTTAAAAAATAAAAAAAATTTGTTGCATATCGCAGTTTTTCTGTCACTATTAAGGTGAGCTTCTTTTGCCCCAAAATCAAACGAGTGGGTTTTTGTAGTGATAAAACGAACATTTGAGCGAGCGTTTTTGACTCGATTTGATGAGTGTGAGCGAAAATAGTGGTAATAGTGCACAAGTTTGATGCGCTCCTTTCAAACAACGATATTTTACCACTTTTTGAAGCATCAGTCAACTTGTTTTTTCTTTATATGAGAAAACATCAAAATCATCAGTGCATCCTTTCGCACTTAAAACAGGAGGTAGCTAAATGGTTTATTTCAATCACAGCCAAAAGAAATTTTTAGACCCGTTGAAAGTAGTGGGCATCGATGTCAACAAAGCGATGATGGTCTGCTCCGACGGGCGCCAGTTTGAGAATCAGCAATTCAACTCGAAGTATGAGGTTCCCGAACTTAAAGTAAAGTTAGAAAAAGTTGAAAAAGGTTCTAAGGAAGAAAAGTTATTGAAGGCAGAGTTAAGAAAAGCTTTAAAGGCCGCAAAAGAAGAAAGAGAAAACTTTTTCAAGGAGCTAATTCCTAAAATGATTAGCCTCGGAACAGATGCAGTGTGTATCGAGAAATTAGATATGGCTCAAATGTATGAAGCTGCTGACGAAAAGTTAAAAGAGGATTTGCAGGATTTGGGATTATCGGTTTTTTATAAGGAACTGATTTCGTTATGCAAGAAGAATAACATTCCTGTAGCTCAGATTGATGTTCACATTCCAAGCAGCAAGCTATGCTCGTTCTGCAGTTTTAAGTACGAGGAGTTAAAAGCACAGAAGTACTGGGTTTGTCCGCATTGCGATACGAAGCACCAAAGGGATTATAACGCAGCTCTTAACATCAAAGAAGCCGGTATCAATGAATTAAAAAAGAGAGGTTTTAAATTTATGAAAGTCACATTTTGTACGATAAGTAAACCTGAGGGTGGGTTTAGTTCCTGTGGTTTTGCGGTTTCTGCCTCTGATGGTCTTGTTCTTGCGTTTTCAGAGAAACTTCAAAGAGAAGCGTTGAAGAGGCTTGAAGTTGAGTATTCAAAACCCAACTTGAAAGAGCATCCTTACTTCGGAAGAAAAAACAAAATACAGCTCCAACGCTTACTTGGTTTTGACCATTCAAAAGGATTTATAACCATCGAGGGCTCTTGTGTACCAGAACTGCGGTGGTTACTACTTGAACTTGGTTTCAAAATGCAAATTTTCATTCAAGAGGGACAGACACCCTCACCAAACATTTATTTTCTTGAAAGGTTAAGGTGATTAAATGAAACAAAAATATGAACTTGAACCAACCGATAGCCAACATCACACTTTGAATTTCACTTCAAAAGCTTGCAATTTAGTAGAAAACGCTCTGTTTGATGCTTATAAAGGTGCGCTGGAAACTAAAGAATGGGAAACATCGCCACCCAATTTAAATATCCTTTTTAAAGGTATAGCTTTTGAAACACGCGGAAAATACCCCGGAATTTTTGACGGTGTTGACCTTACTGCCATTAAATATGCCTGTTGCTGTTTTTTGATAAGAGTGAGTGATGGTAAAAAAATCGAAAGAGTATCAAATGACTTTATGTATCAAACCTACGGGAGCAGAGTGAAAATAGAACACGGTCGAATTCACTTACCCAAGGTAGGAAGAGTGCAACTCGTTGGCATAAGTTTCAGTACCAAAATAGAAAACCTGGGTATTGTTACAGTAAGCAAAAAAAATAATAAATGGTTCATTGAATTTGAATCATAAAGGAGAATAAAAATGGGTAAATTAAAAGCTTTAATAACAGACACAAAATTTGAAACAACATTGGATATAAACTCAAAAGAGTTTTGTGATTTTTTTGAAAAACAACTTTTCGTTAATTCCGTAGATAAAATCTTATCCGATTGTTCGGGATTGATTGATATGGAACTTGAACATTTCTTTAATGCAATCATTTATAAAGATGGCACTATAGAAAAACCGTACAGGTTATCTGTGTACGGAAAAAAAGAAAGCGAGAAATATATGAAGTGGTGCACTTATCAAGAATTATTAAAATGCACCTCAGTTTTAAAGGACTACACTACGTTTAACCTTTACTATCTGCCGTTGCCGTTTAAAAAACGCTCACCTGTGGAAAAGAATGCTGGCATTACCCAATGTTTCTATATAGATATTGATGGGATTTACTTGAATTTATCGGGTGAAACACACGAGGAACGTCGTTGCGAAATAATGGAGCTTTTGATGAATGAGTATAACGTTCCTTACGAAAGCTTACCGCCCTTTGTTGTTTGTAGCGGTCACGGTTTACACTTATACTATACTATCCCGCCAGAACAAGCAGACGAAGAGCATAAGGAAAAAGTTAAGCGCGTTTGTGCCTATTTTAACGGCGATTTCTCAGGAGTAAGCCCAGCCCACATAATAAGAGTCCCTAACTCGTATAACGCCAAGAAAGAGCCTGTACGGTCAGAATTATTTGTAATAAACGAGCCTGAATATTCCTGGGATTATATTACGCCTATAATGGCTAACGATGATGAAACTAATAGGGTTTATAAGGCTTATAAAGATGAAAAAAATGAAAAGCGTCGTCGCACACTTGAAGCTAAAAAAATACGAAAAGAGCGCGATAAAAAGGATGCAGAAAGATTTAAGACGAGTAAAAAAAAGACTAAAAAAGAAAAGGTTCTAAATAGAACGAAAAATGAAGTTGCTTACGTACAACAGACAAAAGAAAATGTAACAACGATGTCAACTATTAGTGATATTTGCACCGATGATATTTCAGATGAAGTTGAAGACGACGATTACGATGCTGATATTTTGATTGATTGCTTTTCAGAAGAACTTTGTGCAAGTGAAATTAATGATGTTATAAAAAGGGATTCAAAGGTTTTAAAAAAGCCCGTGTTCATTAATTATAACTACCAACGAATTCCACTGAACCGCAACACAATGTTTGGAAGGCGTATAACTGACCTATTGAACTATTACTACAGAAGAAATGGAAAAATTGATGGGTATCGCAATATCTTTTTTACTATTTTTGTGCACACATTAAAAGCCTGGGGTTTTAATGAAGATAAAACAGAGGAACGTTGTTTTGATTTAATTGAACAAGACTTTGAAGCAGAGTTACAACAAATTATTAAGAAGGCATATAGCAATAGTAGAACTTATAAGTTCACAAATGAAACTATTGCTGAGCTGCTGAACTTTCAGGAGTATGATTATGAACAGAGTTATAGTACTTACCGTGAACAAGATAGATTGGAACGCGAAAGACTCAGAGGCAAAAAAAGATATGAAGCAACCAAACTAAAGAATAAAGTTTCCAGAGAAGAGATAAAAAGCATAATACGTATTTCCCAAGCTACTAATAGAGAACTTGAAAGTCAGTTAGGTATATCAATATCTACAATTAAGAGAATGAGAAGACAAATAAAAAAAGAAGAAGCTTCTTAAAAAAAGAAAAG
>JAGAJB010000037.1 GCA_017626295.1 Clostridia bacterium
ATTTAAGGTTCTGCGAAGTTTAATACTTGGCAATTTTTTCTGTAACAAGGCAAAACTCGCAGGAAGGCTTTCTCCTTTCAAGAGTTTTAACGATGTTACAGGGAAAAGTGTCTGTATTAAACCATATCTGGTTCGAACACATTCACCCTTATCTTCTTTCAATAATCTTATCTGCAAGACCGTATTCAACGGCTTCTTCAGCAGTAAGCCAATTATCACGCTCTGTATCAGCAAAGATTTCGTCAATGCTCTTGCCTGTATTTTCAGCAAGAATTTTATTTAAACGTTCTTTAGTTCTCTTAATGTGGTCGGCTGCAATAAGAATTTCGGTAGCCTGACCTTTAGCACCGCCTAAGGGCTGATGAATCATAACTTCGGCATTGGGAAGAATATAACGCTTACCTTTAGCGCCGGATGAGAAAAGGAACGCACCCATTGATGCAGCCATACCCATACAGATAGTGGAAACATCACACTTAATATACTGCATTGTATCGTATATAGCCATACCTGCAGTAACACTTCCGCCGGGACTGTTGATGTAAAAACTGATGTCCTTTTCCGGATCCTGACCTTCAAGATAAAGCATCTGAGCAACAATAATGCTTGCAGTAGCGTCATTTACTTCATCGGAAAGAACAATGATTCGGTCATTGAGAAGTCTTGAAAAAATATCGTATGAGCGTTCACCACGGTTGGTTTGCTCAACAACGTAAGGAACAAGTGCCATAGTTATAACCTCCTATAACAAAAATAACACACTAATTATTGGAGTGTTTTCAGCGGTTTAATCAAACCGCTAAAATATACATATACCGCCGCAGTATACCACTGTGGCGGCATTGTAATGTAAAATTATTCAGCGTCCTCTGCTTTCTCAGCAGTTTTCTTTGCTGTTGTTTTTTTAGCAGTTGTCTTCTTAGCGGGCTTTTCAGCATCAGCGCTGTCAGCATCTGCTTTCTTCTTTGTGGAAGCCTTTTTAGCCGCCGGCTTCTCTTCTGCATCAGCAGCCTTTGCAGCAGTTTTCTTCTTTGCGCCTGCAACTGCAGTTTCTTTTACAAGGTCCATTGCCTTTCTGCAAGCAAGGTCAGCCTTAACATCATCAGCAGAAACAAGTGTTTTGATTTTTTCCATGGGCATACCGTATGCATCTGCGTATGTCTTGAGTTCTGTTTCAACATCTTCGTCAGAAATCTCGAAGTTTTCGAGAGCAACGATTTTTTCAAGAGCAAGACGGAGTTTAACCTGTTTTTCAGCACCGTCTTTGTAACTGTCGCGAAGTGCGGCAATATCCATACCGAGATACTGAAGGTACATTTCCATCTGAAGACCCTGTGAACGAAGTCTGTATTCAAACTCGTTAATCTGGTTGTCGATTTCTTTTTCAATCATAACTGCAGGAATTTCTGCAACTACGTTATCAACAAGTGTGTCCATTACTGCGCTTTCAAATGCGCGGTCAGCAGCAGCTTCTTTTCTAGCCTTGATTTCTTCTTCAAGGTGTTTTTCGTAATCTGCAACTGTATCAAATTCGCTGACGTCTTTAACAAATTCATCATCGTATTTGGGAAGTTCTTTCTTCATAATCTTATGAAGTTTGATTTTGAAAACAACTGCTTTGCCTGCAAGTTCTTCTGAGCCGTAATCTTCGGGGAATGTAACGTCAATGTCAAATTCCTCGTCAACCTTGTGGCCGATAACCTGCTCTTCAAAGCCGGGAATGAAACTGCCAGAACCGAGTTCAAGGTCATAGTTTTCACCTTTGCCGCCTTCAAATGCTACACCGTCAAGGAAACCTTCAAAGTCGATTGTTGCAATGTCGCCCTTTTTAGCCGCTTTGCCTTCAACAGCAACAAGTTTAGCATCTTTTTCAAGTGCTCTTTCAACTTCTTCTTTAACTTCTGCTTTTTTAACAGTAACTTTTTCCTTTTCAGCCTTGATGCCCTTGTATGCTTTAAGTTCAACTTCGGGCTTAACTGTTACTTTGAATTTGATTGTGAAACCGTTTTCGCTCATATCAACGATTTCATCGTCGTGGGGAGCAGCAACAGGCTCAATACCTGCTTCTTTAACTGCTGCTTCGTAAAGTGCAGGGTATTCAGCATCAATTGCATCATACCAGAATGCTTCTTTACCGTAGTAAGTTTCAATAATGTGCTTGGGAGCCTTACCCTTGCGGAAACCGGGGATGTTGTATTTACCCTTGTTTTTTGCATATGCCTTTGAAACTGCTGATTTGAAAGCATCGCCTTCAAGAGAAATTTCAACTGCATAAACATTAGTTTCAATTTTTTCGCAAGACTTTAAACTCATTTGAATAACATCCTTTCATTTTGCGAACATTTTTACGTTTTTGCAAACAATTATTAACTGCGAAATTATATCACAATAATCCGCGAATTTCTACTGTTTTTTTAATATTTTTCTAATATTTAGTAAAATAAACCAAATAATTACTTATTTTAATTCTCTTTTGGAATATTTGGTATAAGTTTAGGTGTAAATCCCAAGTAATCAGCCGAAACAAGATTAAATAATATGCCGTTATCTTCGATTCTTGCGCAACCGGGAGCAACGAAACCGTGAAGATGACCGAAGTAACATCTTTTAACAGGGAACTCTGCCAAAACATCAAGAATCTCATTGCAACGCTGATTTTCGTTAAGCGGCGGATAGTGAAGAAACGCTATAATTTCGCCACCCAACTCCGAAGCGGCTTTTAAAGATGCCCTGAGCCTTCCTGCTTCGCGGAGAATAACTTTATGCACATCCCCTGCCGAATCATCATAAAACCAACCGCGAGTACCCGCAAGGGCAAAACCCTCGACTGAGTATGCGTTATTATGAATTATTTTTATTGAATCAAAACCGTTGTCATTAAGGAACCTTATCATTTTTGACATTGTGTTCCACCAATAATCGTGGTTGCCTTTTAAAATGTACTTAGTGCCGTTTAATGAATCAAGAAAAGCGAAATCCTTTTTCGCATCATCAAAATTCATTGCCCAGGAAACATCACCGGGAATGACAACACTATCGTTTTCACCTACAACATTATTCCAATTTTTCTTAAGGCGGTCTGTATAATCAGTCCAGCCGCGAAAAATATCCATAGGTTTATCAACAGAAAAAGACAGGTGCGGGTCACCGATAACAAATAACGACATCGGAAGCCACCTTTCTATCAGATACCTAACATATCGAATACAACGTCAGCCATATTCTCTTTTGAAGTAACTTCAGTAAATCTTACTGTTTTACCTTTAAGTTCTGCAAGTTGTTCGGGTGCTTTGAGAGAAGAGATTTTTTCGAGAGCATCAACTGTGCTGAATTCATCGTCATAATCTTTAGCATTCTCTTCAACTGCAGAGAGAACTGCCTTTGAGAATTTAAAGGGTGAAGCGGTAGATGCAACAATTACGGGTGTGGTATCCCCTGTTTTTTCGATATATGCATCACATACGTTAAGTGCAACTGATGTATGAGTATCGGCAAGATAACCGAATTTTTCATAAGTTGAATGAATAGTTTCTTTTGTTTTAACGTCATCACAGCAACCGGCATAGAACAAATCTTTAATCTGAGCCTTTACATCGTCTGAAATTTCGTACTTACCGTCTGTTTTAAGTTTACCGAACCATTCGTTAACAGTTTTATCATCCCTGCCGCAAAGGATATAAAGAAGTCTTTCAAGGTTACTTGAAATAAGAATATCCATTGAGGGTGAAACAGTTGTGTAGAAACTGCGGTTTCTGTCATAAACACCTGTTTCGATAAAATCAGTAAGAACGTTATTTGCGTTTGAAGCGCAGATAAGTTTATTTATGGGTAAGCCCATCTCTTTAGCGAAATATGCAGCAAGAATATTGCCGAAGTTACCTGTGGGAACTACAACGTTTATCTTATCGCCGAAATTAACCGAGCCGTTATTAACCATATCGCAATATGCGGAAACATAGTAAACTATCTGAGGTGCAAGTCTGCCCCAGTTAATAGAGTTAGCAGAAGAGAAAACAAGGTTGTTTTTCTCAAATCTTTCAAGAATCTCTTTATTAGTGAAGATGGATTTAACACCTGTCTGGCAGTCGTCAAAGTTTCCGTAAACCGCACAAACACCCACATTATTACCCTCCTGGGTTGTCATCTGGAGTTTCTGCATCGGACTGACACCGTCGTTGGGATAGAACACAAGAATCTTTGTGCCGTCAACATCTTTGAAACCTTCAAGTGCGGCTTTGCCTGTATCGCCCGATGTTGCAACAAGAATAACAATCTCTTTATCTTTAAGATTCTTCTTTGCAGAAACAGTAAGAAGATACGGAAGAATCTGCAAAGCCATATCCTTGAATGCACAAGTAGGACCTTTGAAAAGTTCAAGAATACTGACGTTATCGTGGAGTTTTACAACAGGGGCAATAAATTCGGAAGCGAACTTACCGTCTTTATAAGCGCCCTCGACACAATAATCAAGTTCTTCTTTGGTAAAGTCTGTAAGGTAAAGGCCTAAAACCTTTTTTGCTCGCTCTTTGTAATCAACGTTACAAAGGCTTTTGATTTCCTCAGCACTGAGTTGGGGAATTGATTCGGGTATATACAAACCGCCATCGGGTGAAATACCGTCGGTAATGGCCTTGGAAGCAGTTACCTTTACATTATTATCTCTTGTTGAAGTATAAAACACAACAATCACATCCCTTTAGAAAGTCGTTTTAATCGCACTACCGCATTATTAATTTATTTTACCAAAGGGTGTAAAAAATGTCAAGCATTTGAAGTATTAAACGGATATTCTGTTTTTCCGTTTGCAACGAAGTTTAAAATTTTTAACATTGCATCAAATATATTCAACTTTTCAACCGCACTTGCGGAAGTTAATTTATACTCGGAAACAGTTTTATCGGAAACAGTAACTTTAACTGTTCCCAACGTCTGATTTTCGGAAACAGGCGCTTCAACATCGGTACATAACTCCACATTGACTTTTATATTTTCTTCCTCACCTTTTTTTATAAGTATAGGAGAAAGTTCGGGAATATTGACTTTAACTTCGTTACTTCTTCCGCCGATAACGGTAACGTTATTTATAAGTGATTTATCAATTTTCGGTGTGTAGGATGTGTAATTGGAAAAACCCCAACTCAACATTGCTTTTGCAGTTTCAAATCGGTCACTGCTGTTACCGCTGCCCATTACAACGGCTACAAGGTGCAAATTATCCCTTTTTGCGCTTGCAGATACACAACACCCCGCCTTTGCGGTTGTGCCTGTTTTAAGCCCCGTAGTACCTTCATAAAAACGGACAAGTTTATTAGTATTGACAAGTTCCGTTTCGCCGTTTCTTAAAGAATCCATCCAGACTGTTGTATATTCCGTTATAAACTCGTGTTTTAAAAGTTCACAGGACATAATTGCAATATCGTGTGCGGTAGTTAAATGGTCATCAGTAGTATCGTCAAGACCCGTAGCATTTACAAAATGGGTATTATTCATCCCCAACTCTTTGGCTCGTGCATTCATTAAAGAAATAAACGCTTCTTCACTACCCGAAATATATTCACCTAAAAGAGTTGCAGCATCGTTTGCACTGCCGATTACGGTAGCGCGAAGAAGTTCATCAACAGTCATCACTTCCCCTTCTTCAAGCCATATCTGTGACCCGCCTTTACTTGCGGCATTTAAAGAACAGGCAACCTTATCTGCCAAGGTAATCTTTTTACTGCTGACAGCCTCGGCAACTAAAAGAATTGTCATAATTTTAGTGACAGATGCCGGAAATAATTTAGTATCGGGGTTAAATTCCATCAGAACTTTACCTGTTGACACATCCATAAGCACAGCAGATTTTGCCTTAATTTCAACAGGGAGTTTTTTAGCATCATCTCCGTTGGGAACAGTGGAAGTAAATGCAGAAGGAAGTTCTATATCTTCATTCTCTTTAACTACCCTTTCCCCACCTATTACACCAATTGTCATTTGCATTAAAATTATCGATGCAAGAAAAACCGTTATAAATCTTTTCATACATTTTCACCTCGGTAAATATATGAAAAGAAAGAAAAATAAATGCAGACAGAACATTATTACAATGTTTTGCCTGCATTTATTTTAAATTATTTATTCACACACAAGGCAGACCCAACCGCCGTTTTCTATTCGGCGAAGTATTTTTAAGCCCGCGTTTTCAAGACTTAAACAAACTTCATCGGCTCTTGAATCTATGATACCCGAGGCAATAAACTTTGCACCGGGGAGCATAAAGGTTTTTACCTGAGTGCTGAAAAGTTTAATAATATCAGCAACGATATTTGCCACAACAATACTGTATTTTTTGTTAACTTTATCTGCAAGGTCACCGCAGACAAACTGAAGTTCGGGTTCTGTAAAACCGTTCATTTTTCCGTTTTCTTTAGCAGTTTTAACGGCAATTTCATCTATATCAACACCGAAACCTTCCTTTGCACCTAAAAGCATTGATGCAATGGCAAGAATACCGCTTCCGCAACCAATATCAAGAACGGTATCGTTATCCGTTACAATTTCGTCGAGAACTTCAAGACAAAGTCTTGTTGTGTCGTGCGTACCTGTGCCGAATGCAGCACCCGGCTCAATGTTGAGAATTGCTCTGTTGCCGCTGTTATACTCATCTATCCAGGTAGGACGGATAAAAAGTCGCTCACCGATAGGTGTAGGTTTAAAATAGGCTTTCCATTTATCTGCCCAATCCTCTTCACTGCAACCCTCGGTTTCAATTTTATATGTAATATTTTCTGCACTAAGGCGCTCGGAAATAAAAGAAACGGCTTCAGCGGGATTCATACCCTCTTCAAGATAAATATGAATAACGGATTCATCCCTGTTCTTTTGAAGTAAATCTTCATCTATAAGGTCAATATGAGCAATTTCCCACGCTTCTTTTTCAAGTTCGCTGTAATCTTCGATATAAATACCGTAAGGAACAGTCATCATTGCAATGCCCGATGCTCTTTCGGTATCGCTTGTGGGAACAAAAATTTTTACTTCTGTATACTGCATATCAGTTTTCCTCGTTAATTATATTTGCCTGGGGTTGAACTTCAATTCTGCCGTGGTTATAGAAACGCCTGTTATCAAGCATCCAAAGTCTGTTTGTAAATTCACCCGCTTTAATATCCTTTAAAGCATCAGCCATTTCATAAATATTAGCGTCAAAAAGGTCAAGTTGTGAAAGAACTTCTGCCTCAATAAAACCGGGACGAACTGCCGCACCGAATTCAAGTTTACCGTGGTGAGATATAAGCATATGCTGAAGCAAATATTTCTTTTCGGGTGTTACTTCCAATTCATCGCATTTTCTGCCAACATCCTCTGCACCCATAACAAGATGGCCCAAGAGCATTCCTTCGATAGTGTGACCGTCAACCACTCCTGCAGAATTAACACTGTATTCGCGGAGTTTTGCAATATCGTGAAGAATTGCGCCCGAAAGAAGAAGTTCTCTGTCTATGCAAGGATAAATAGAGCAAACACATTCTGCAAGGCGGACTATTGAAAGGGTGTGATAAAGAAGACCGCCCCTCATAGCGTGATGAAGTTTTTCTGCTGCGGGGAATGTAAGAATAACCTCTTTATTATCTGCGAGCATACCGAGAACAACATTTTTGAGTTCTTCATCATTAAAACCTGCAACAATATTTACAATAGCCTTAAGCATATCTTCCCCTTCGCAGTCGGCAGACCTTACGAAATCAGCCATATTTACATTATCGCTGTCGTTGGTCCCACGCAAACGCTGAATAATAAACTGGTCATTGCCGTTATATTGCTGTAATGTTCCGCGAACTTTTACAATTGTATTTACTTGCGGTAAAGGAACAACTTCCTCCCGGTAATCCCACATTTTAGCAAAAATTTCGCCGTCTTTATCACTAAGGACAATATCGAGAAAGAAAGTTCCGTTTTTTGCACTTTTCTTATCACAGGATTTAACAAGGGCAAAACCCTCATATAAACCCGGCTTTTCACACTGAGTAAAATTCATAATATATACCTCACTTTATATCGCAAATACTTCTTATAACAAAGGATGTAATCAGATACCCTGCCACAGGCGGAGTAAAGGACATAGACCCGGGAACAGAAGAATCGGTTTTTACGGGTTCTTCTTCAGAATAAACAACCGTTAATTTACTGATATTCCGTTTTTTCAGTTCACGCCTCATAACCCGTGCCAAAGGACAGACACTGGTTCTA
Organism: Clostridia bacterium; assembly: GCA_017626295.1. Classification (GTDB taxonomy): domain Bacteria; phylum Bacillota; class Clostridia; order Oscillospirales; family Acutalibacteraceae; genus DTU089. Next base: position 8,230 of record JAGAJB010000037.1, read on the forward strand.
TTTATATCCGCAATTTTCAGCATTTCGGGGTGTAATTTGTTACCCGTACCCATGGAAGAAATTATGGGTATACCTACCCTCTCTGCGCGGACAATGAGTTCAAGTTTCGCAGTAACATTATCAATACAATCTACAATAAAATCATACTTAGTTAAATCAACGGAATCCGCTGTTTCGGGTAGATAAAACAAATCGTATTTATCTATTTTTAAAGCAGGGTTAATACTTAAAAGGCGTTTTTCCAAAGCATCCGTTTTCTTCATACCTACAGTATCATCGGTAGCAATAATTTGCCTGTTAACGTTAGTTATATCAACCACATCTTTATCAACAATACCGATTCTGCCAATACCTGCTCTAACAAGGGATTCCGCAGCCGCACCGCCTACACCACCAAGACCGAAAACAATTACGGAGGAATTCTGTATTTTATTCATATTCTCTTCACCGATAACACGAACTGTACGCGAAAACCTTTCGTCCACGCTCTCACCTCTTTCAAAGACTATTATAATATTCTGAAAAATAAAGTCAAATAATAAATAAAAAAACAAAAATATTTTTAAGAAAGGAGTTATATTTTGAAAAAAAGAATTTTATCATTTGTGTTAACCATTAATTTTTTGTTTTTATTTTTATTCGGCAGATTATTTTCTATTGCAGTAAGTCCCCAAACAGCGTCATACCAATCTAGTATAAGGGTAAAAGATGTTGCAACCGTAAGAGGAATTATATACGACACAAATTTAAAACCTCTCACTAACGATTTCTATACTTACACCGCCTGTTTAAAGCCGACAACAAACACTTTGAGGATTTTAAATGAAAAAAGCGCAGACAAAGAAACCCTTGAAAAAGCATCAAAAGGATATTTTCTGTTTTTACCAACCGAAACTGCAGATTTCTACGGTCAGACCGATGATATTAAGTACTTGCCGACTTTCAAAAGGTACAACGGAAATACTGCGCTTCACATAATCGGCTACACGGATTCAAGCGGTAACGGTGTGTGCGGAATTGAAAAATATTATAATGCAGAACTCACAAACTGTGGAGGTACATTAAGCGTTGCGTATTCAGCGGACGCCAACGGCAGAATGCTCACAGGCGAAGATATTGAAATACGCGACAACGGTTACTATGACAAAGACGGAATTGTTTTAACCATTGATAAAGATCTTCAGTTAATTGCGGAAAACGCTTTGAAAAAAGGCAACGTCCAAAAAGGTGCGGCAGTTGTGCTTGATGTAGAAACATCAAGTATACTCGCCTGTGCTTCAACTCCAACTTATGACAGAGATAATCTTGGTGATTACATCAACAGCGAAGGAAGTCCGTTTTTAAACAGGGCTTTTTCCGCATACCCCGTGGGCTCGGTTTTTAAGGTAATAACCACCGCGGCGGCTCTGGAAAACGATATAAAAATCAGCAATTTTAATTGTACGGGAAGTATTGAAAAAAGCAAAAACACCTTTAACTGCAATAAACTTGAAGGTCACGGAAGTATTGATTTAAGTACTGCTGTATCAATGTCCTGCAACCCATATTTTATAGAATTAGGTACAAAAGTGGGTGCTGAAAAATTATTGCATACGGCAGAAAACGCAGGTTTCGGAAAAAGCACGGATTTAGGTCACGGTTATTTTACCGATGAAGGTATTCTCCCCGATATTTCGGAACTTAACAGCGATGCGGCAGTAGGTAATTTTGCTTTCGGGCAAGGTAGATTTACCGCAACACCGTTACAAATAGCCGCGCTTTTTGCAACTATCGCGAATAACGGAGTATACAACAAGCCCTATTTAATTAAAGGTACTGCTGATAAAAACGGTGCGCTTTCGCCAAATATACGCACAAGCGGAATTAAGGTGTTTAAAGAAAGTACCTGTCATACAATAAAAAACGCTCTTTTAAAAACCACCACCGAAGGTACGGGAACTATGGCTTTTTCTTCGCTTTTTAAATCTTGTACCAAAACCGCAACGGCACAAAGCGGACAATACGACGAAAACGGAGTTGAAATAAAATACTGTTGGTTTGCAGGTTTTTTCCCTTACAATAACCCCAAATATGTTGTATGTATATTAAAAGAAAACGGAATCTCCGGCGGAATGGACGGAGGCCCCGTTTTCAAAGAAATTTGTGAAAATATTTATATAAGTGAGGAGTTAGGATAATTACACTTTCAAAACTCTCTCCGCCCCTAAAAGAACACCGATTTTACCGCTATGGAAATTAAGACCGCCTTGGAGCCATACTGCATAAGGTTCTCTTAAGGGTGCATCGGCAGAAAGTTCAATAGAAGAGCCGTTTGTGAAAGCACCTGCAGCCATAATAACATCGGAATCGTAACCCGGCATTGCCCAAGGCTCAGGGACAACGTAACTGTCAACAACAGAGCCACTTTGCAGACCTTGACAAAAAGCAATAAGTTTTTCGGGTGTACCGAGTTTTATGCTCTGTATAATATCGGCGCGTCTTTCGTCACTCTTAGGTGAAACTTCGTAGCCCATTTCTTCAAACAATGCGGCTGTGAAAACTGCAACTTTGAGTGCTTCGCCTGTTACATGGGGGGCATTGAAAAGACCCATAAAAATATCACGGGAGTTACCTAACGTAGCACCTACTTCTCTGCCCACACCGGGGGTTGTCATCCGGTAAGAACAAAGTTCAACAAGTTCTTTTTTACCGGCAATGTAACCGCCGCATTTAGCAATGCCGCCACCCGGGTTTTTAATAAGAGAGCCTGCAAAAAGGTCCACGCCAAGACTTGATGGGTCCTCATATTCGGTAAACTCACCGTAGCAGTTGTCAAGCATAACAATAGCCTTACTGTTTGCTTTAACTGTTGCGGTAATTTTTCTTATATCATCAGAATTAAGGGTGGGCCTTAAAGTATAACCTCTTGAACGCTGAACATAAACGGCTTTATAAGTTTTTTCGGAAAGTGACTTTTTAACGCTTTCATAATCAACAGTACCGTCGGGAAGTAAATCAACTATATCAAACGTTACTCCGAAATCTTTTAAAGAACCCATACCCTCACCCGAAAGACCGATAACCGAGTGAATGGTGTCGTAAGGTTTGCCCGTTACACAAAGAACGCTGTCACCGGGTCGCAACACACCGAAAAGCATAACACACAAAGTATGTGTTCCGCTTGCGAAACTGTGGCGAATTATAGCGTCCTCTGCCCCGAAAATTTCAGCAGTTAATTCATCAAGCACCTCACGGCCTCTGTCGCCGTAGCCGTAACCTGTTGACCCTGTAAAATGGGATTCACTGACACCGTTATTGATGAAAGCCTTTAAAACTTTTTGTTGATTATATTCTGTAAGTTTATCAATTTCTGAGAACTTATCCTGACATTTTGAAAGTGCTTTATCCGAAAGAACCTGAAGTTCATCACTTAAATAAAAAAAAGACATATTTTAAATTTCATCTCCACAATATACTTCACCGCAAATGGCAAAGCCTTGTTTTTTATAAAAAGGAATATTTTTATTTTCACACCAAAGGTATGTTTTCTTAACCCCCGATTTATACAACTGATTTAAAAGTCCGTTCACGCATTCGGATGCATAACCCTGATTTCTGAAATCAAGAGATGTATATACACCCGAAATTATCGCTGTATCATTATAAACAGCAGTGGCGGTAGCCGTACTTACAAAAACTCCGCCTACATTTTTATACACCGCTTCAGCAAAACCGTTATTGATTTTCTTTGAAAATACAGGATACCAATTTTGGAAATTTTCACCACTATGAGAAAGTAAACCGTAAACAGATTTATAATCGGAAACACCCGACTCAACAGAAAGATTATGTATACCGTTTTCTTCCTTTTTATCGGGTACACACGTCAAAAGATTATAAGTTTTTTCGTTACTGAATTGCAGTGGAAAATCAGAAATGAACGAAGTAACACACGAAAAACTTAAAAATATTTTAATCTCGTTTATATCAACTGACGAACTCATTTTCACAACAGTTGCACTGCCGTTTTTTAATGATAAAACTGCGGTTATATCTTCATTTTCATCAAGTTGAATATATGCGCCGTCGGTATCGTTATAAGGGTATAAAAAATCACCGCATATCAACGGTAAAAGCGGCGATGAAACGCCGCTTAAACTGTCTGTATCAGTTACCTTTTTAATCATATTTCACAGCCGCCGTGGCTTCTGACTTTAAGTATGTAGCAAGAATTTTCGCCGAAAATTTTGCGCATTGAAGATACGTAATTTTCAGTTTCTTCCACAGGAACGAAAGCCTGTATTGTACCCGCAAAACCGCCACCGTGAACACGGTATGCGCCTTTACCTTTAAGAAGTTCCTCCGAAACGCAAAGTGCAAGGGCAACGGGTTGCTCATTGGGAGCAGAAAGTGTAAAGCAGTTCTGATTATACATATAAGAGGATTTACCGCTTTCAATTATTGTATTTTTGAACTCATCGAAATCGCCATCGGACAAAGCCTTGGAAAGTCTTTCAACCCTTTTATTTTCATTATAAAAATGAATTGCTCTTTCAATTGCTCTGTCGCCTGTTTTCTTACGAATATCACCGATATTTTCAAAAACTTCCTTTTCATCAACCTGACGAAGCACTGATTTACCAAAATATTCTGCAACCGAATTCATTTCAAGACGAATAGCCGCATAGTCACCTGTAAGGTCAGCGTGGTTACCGCCTGTATCTACAATACAAAGGTCGTAACCGTGCTTTGCAATATCGAAATCAACTTTATCGATAACAGGTGCGCTTGTGTCTTCAAAATCAATTTTAACAAAACCGCCCACAGAACAGGCAGTCTGGTCCATAAGACCGCAAGGCTTTTTGAAATAGACATTCTCAGCGTACTGTGAAATCTGTGCAATTTCAACTGCACTTATTTTGCCGTCATTATAAAGATAATTGAGAATTGTTCCGATAAGAACTTCGTAAGCCGCAGAGGAAGAAAGACCCGAACCCGAAAGCACGCAGGAGGTTACACTTGCGTTAAAACCGCCGTATTTGTAACCTAGTTCGTTGAATCTTGCGCATACACCTCTGATAAGAGCAGAAGATTTACCTGCCTCTTCATCAACAATGTTTAAATTTGCAGTATCAACGGTAATGGGGCTGTAACCTTGCGAATTAACACAGATAATGCCGTCAGTTCTTTCCTCAACTGCTGCAATAGCGTCAAGGTTAATTGCGGCAGCGAGAACTTTACCGTTGTTGTGGTCGGTATGGTTACCGCCAACTTCTGTTCTGCCGGGTGCAGAGAAAAATCTTACGTCTGCCTCGCAGTTGAAGTCTTTTTCAAAAGTTTCTGCAAGATTAAAAAATCTTTTCTGCTGACAAGTTGCTTCATCACCGTAAACACTCAGGAGTCGTGAAAGGAATTCGGGTGATTTAATCTCATTCTTTTTCATAATAAACGTCCTTTCGGATTAGTTAAATTTTCAATCTAAAATTACTCTTAATATTTGAAGCGAAATACCGCTTATAATTAAAAGAATAATAAAAGGAGCCATAAAAGTAACGGTAAAGGGGTTAAAAATGTTTGTACCGATAAAACTCCATAAAACAAGACGCGGTAAAAAACCTAAAACTGACAAAACGATAAACTGAAAAAATTTCATTTCTGTTGCACCGTATGCTCTGCTGACTGTACTTACAGGAACGAAAGGTATAAAACGCAACACAACAAGCATCCATTTATTGCCCTTACCTTTAAAATCCATAAACTTAGTCAAAGGTTCGCTTTTATTGAGTATTTTGTGCGCCTTACCGCCGCCGTATTTTTTACCCCATAAAAATTTTATTGCAACAAGTAAAGCGAACCCCAAAGCATTAACCGCAATTGCAACAGGTGCAGAAAAAACCATACCGCTGCTGATAAACAGAACGGAAAACGGTATTACGGGAAGAACGCTTTTAAACAAAAAAAGTGCTGTAATCAAGCCAAAAGCCGCTAACTTATCGTACTGAGCAATAAAATATTCTATACGTTCAAACCAGGCGTTTAAATCCTGCAAACTTTTTTGAACTTCGGGGAGTGTAAAAATATAAGTTATAAAGACTAAAGCAAGAGCCACAGAAAAACACGCTATTGAGGAGCGTTTTAAATTTCTGCTTCGTCTTTGAGCCTTTGTTAATTCAACATTTTTCAAATACTCACTCCGATCTGAATACCAATACATTTTATACCATTATAAACTCAAGGTCAAGTAAAAAAGATTATGTTAATAAAATCATTGAAACAAAAGTTAATATTGTGTATAATAATTGCGGTGATATTTTATGGAAAAGCAATTAAAAGCCGTTATTCTTGACGGCTACACAGAAAACCCCGGTGATATTTCCTGGGAAAACATCGAAAAGTTAGTTGATTTAACAGTTTACCCCAGAACCCCCGCAGATAAAGTTTGGGAAAGAGCAAAAGACGCGGATATTCTTATCGTAAACAAAGTTTCTGTTACAAGAGAACTTATAGATAATCTTCCGAAACTTAAATTTGTAGCAACTCTTGCCACAGGTTATAACCAGATTGACTGCGTTGCATTAAAAGAAAAAGGTATCCCCGTTTCTAATATTCCCTCATATTCCACAAATGCGGTTGCACAAATGGTTTTTGCTTATATTCTTGAACTTATAAATAAAGTCAGCGAATACACACAGGATGTTAAAAGCGGAACTTGGTCCGAGTGTGGGGATTTCTGTTATTGGAACTCCCCTCTTTACGAACTTGACGGCAAAACACTGGGTATAATCGGTTTCGGTAAAATCGGCAGACGGGTTTCGGAAATCGCTACCGCATTCGGTATGAAAACTCTCGCCTTTACTCCGTCGGGTAAAAAAGACGGTGCTGATAACGTAACCTTCACAGATATGGACACCGTTCTTAAATCTTCCGATTTTATAACAGTACACTGTCCCCTTACAGAAAGTACCAAAGGTCTTATAAACTCCGATTTCATTTCAAAAATGAAAAAGAATTCATTTGTTATAAACACCGCAAGAGGTGCGGTTGCAAACGAAAAAGATGTTGCAGAGGCACTTAAAAACGGTGATTTGGCAGGCTACGGCACGGATGTTCTTTCAACAGAGCCGCCCGCAAAAGATAATCCCCTTTTAACCGCCCCCAATTGCCTCATTACTCCCCACATTGCCTGGGCGGCATACGAAACAAGGCTCAGACTTATGGGAATACTTGAAGATAATATTAAAGCATATCTTTCGGGTAATCCTATTAACGTTGTAAACGGTTAATTTTATATTGAATTTTAACCCATTTTTTATACATTTATTGAATAATTTTTTTACAATATGCCAAAACTTGTAAATACAAGTTAAAATTATGTCAAAGTTCTTGCATTTATTCGGTTTTGTGGTAAAATGTTATCGGTTAGATTTAAACTAATTATAAATATTTGGAGGTAATTCAAATGTCAGTTAAAGTTGCAATTAACGGTTTCGGCAGAATTGGCCGTCTCGCATTCCGTCAGATGTTCGGCGCTGAAGGTTACGAAGTAGTAGCTATCAACGACCTTACAAAACCCTCAATGCTTGCTAATCTTCTTAAGTATGATACAGCACAGGGTGGCTACTGCGGCAGAATCGGTGAAGATCTTCACACAGTTTCCGCTGATGACGAAGCAGGTACAATCACTGTTGACGGCAAAACTCTTAAAATCTATGCTATGGCTAACGCTGCTGAACTCCCCTGGGGTGAAATCGGTGTTGACGTTGTTCTTGAATGCACAGGTTTCTACTGCTCAAAAGAAAAGAGCATGGCTCACATCAACGCAGGTGCTAAGAAAGTTGTTATTTCTGCTCCCGCAGGTAACGACCTCAAGACAATCGTTTTCTCTGTAAACGAAGATACTCTTACTGCTGATGATCAGATTATTTCTGCTGCATCTTGCACAACAAACTGCCTTGCTCCCATGGCTAAGGCTCTTAACGATTATGCTCCCATCCAGAGTGGTATCATGAGCACAATCCACGCTTACACAGGTGACCAGATGATCCTTGACGGTCCTCACAGAAAAGGCGATATGAGAAGAGCACGTGCAGGCGCTGCTAACATCGTTCCCAACTCAACAGGTGCTGCTAAGGCTATCGGTCTTGTTATCCCCGAACTCAACGGTAAACTTATCGGTTCTGCACAGAGAGTTCCTGTTGCTACAGGTTCTACAACAATCCTTACTGCAGTTGTTAAGGGTACAGACGTTACAAAAGAAGGCATCAACGCTGCTATGAAGGCTGCTGCTTCTGCATCTTACGGCTACAACGAAGATCCCATCGTTTCTTCCGACGTTATCGGTATGAAATACGGCTCACTCTTTGATGCTACACAGACAATGGTATCAAAAGTTGCTGACGATCTTTATGAAGTTCAGGTTGTTTCTTGGTACGACAATGAAAACAGCTACACAAGCCAGATGGTTAGAACGATCAAGTACTTCGCAGAACTTGCTTAATTAACCTAAAATAAACGCTCCTCAGTCGAAAGACTGAGGAGTTTTTTTGTAGCTTTTATTCTTTTCTTGTATAAACGTTATATTCAAGTGTGGAATACACATCGCTAAAAAGGAAATTCTCTGCTCTCTGTTCTGTATACTCTGCTGATGACATTATAAAATCGGCGTTACCGCTTTCAATTTCAAAAAACATTGTATCAAAATCTGCAACTTCAATTACAAGGTTGTAACCGAGATATGCACAAATTGTTTTAGCAATATCAACATCCGTACCCATTAAGACGCTTTCATCGTTATAATAAACTCTGTTTTCAAAAATAGGGTCGCAAAGCATTACCAACTTCCCTTTTTCACCCGAAGAGTCTGGAACATTAAAACTTTCACCTTTAATATGCGACTGTTTTATTTTATCAAATGTTCCGTCATTACTTAATGACTCTATTGCTTCATTAAATTCATTCAATAATTTCTTGTTTTCAAAGTTAAAAATTGCTCTGTATTCAAGTTTGTATTCGCATTTTTCTGAAAATTCCAATTCACACTTCGAGTCAATAAAACTTTGCGCTTCGTATTCATTTAATACAACAAAATCCGCCTTACCGTTACGGACCGCCGTAACCGCATCAAAAGACGATGCATACTCAGATAATTCGCCGCCAATTGAGTCACAGTAAACTTTCGCCGCGGTTGTTTCATCCGAATCGGAAACAACTGCAACATACCGGGTTTTATTTATTAAAACTTCACTGTCATCTTCGCAAGAACTAAAACACAATATACAAACCACAGATAACAACACACATATAATTCTCTTACTCATACCACACAAAAACCGTTTTCAGCATTTAGTGAAAACGGCTTTCTTTCATATTATTTTGTACCGAAAATTCTGTCGCCTGCATCACCGAGACCGGGGATGATATAACCGTGGTCATTAAGTCTTTCATCAAGCGAAGCAACAAAAATATCTACGTCGGGGTGTGCTTTTGAAAGGGCGTCAAGTCCTTCGGGAGCAGCAATAATACCGAGGAATTTTATATGTTTCGGTCCTCGTTTTTTAATTTGTGTAATAGCATCAATAGCAGAGCCGCCTGTTGCAAGCATGGGGTCTACAACAAAAACTTCACGTTCTTCGATGTCAGCGGGAAGTTTGCAATAGTACTCAACAGGCATTAAAGTGTCGGGGTCACGGTAAAGACCGATATGACCGACTCTTGCAGAAGGTACTAACGCCAACATACCGTCAACCATACCCAGACCTGCTCTTAAAATAGGAACAACTGCAAGTTTTTTACCTGAAAGCACTTTGGTTGTTGCGGTGCAAATAGGTGTTTCAATCTCAACATCTTCAAGAGGAAGGTCCCTTGTTGCTTCGTAACAAATTAAAGTTGCGATTTCAGAAATGAGCGCTCTGAATTCTTTTGAACCTGTTGACTTATCGCGTAAAATAGAAAGTTTGTGTTGAATAAGCGGATGGTCCATAATTAAAATTTTACCCATAAATTACAATCCTTTCAAAAAGCAGATAATATATCTGTTAATATTATATGACTAGTGTCGAATATTGTCAATAAAAGAAGTTTCAAATTAAACTTTTTATAACTTTTACTGCATCAAAAATATCGGTATCGAAATCATCTGTTCTTGCTTCAACCGAGCAAGTATCACAGCCCGCTGTTTCTAATGCTTTAAAGAAAGATTTATATATTTCTTTAATATCATCGCTATCTGCAGTTGAAGGATATCTTCTTTTTACAGGCTCGGCAATATGTGCGTGGCAAACTTCACCTTTAAACTCTGCAATGCCTTCTATATTATCCTCATTGCCGTAAACGTGATAAAGGTCTGCAAGACCGAAAACATTTTCACAACCGCACATACGGGCAATTTCAACACCGTCTTTAACAGTATGAATCATAGAAGTTTCGCAAAAGCGAAGTGGTTCAAGAACAATAATACACCCTGCCTTTTTTGCCTTTGGTGCTGCATATTCACTCAAGAAGAAAGAAATTTGTTCCTTTGCTTTTTCCAATGAATAACCGTCACGGAAACTGCGCGCCTTACCGCTGCCTAAAACGATTTTTTTCACTCCGAGTATTTTCGCTCTTTCAAAACCGCGATCCATATAATCACAAAGAGCAGAGTAATCAATATTGTCGCCTACGAGTTTCAAATCACCGGGTATAAATCCGTTAGAAGCAAGGCACTTTAAAGAAAGGTTTTCAAGCATTTCCTTGCTTTTACCAAAATCTTCATCACTGAAATTTGCAAGGCAACCGAAACCTGTTTCCCAATAATCAACGCCTGCCTGCACAGCCGTCTTCATACCTTCTAAATCATCAAGACCTCTGCAAACACCTATTTTCACGATATTGCCCCACTTTCTTTTAACATATCCGCCGCATTTTCAAGTTGAATTTCAGTAATCTTACCGCCACTTGTAATACGGGCAATTTCAGTCTTTCTGCCCTCATAATCAAGGGGTGTTACACTTGTGTATGTTTTACCGTTTTTAGCGGCCTTTTCAATTAAATAATGGTTATCTGCATAAGCCATCAACTGAGCAAGATGCGTTACACACAAAACTTGCTTGCCATCGGAAACTTCCTTAAGTTTTGATGCAACTTTAAGAGCCGCCCTACCGCTGACGCCCGAATCAATTTCATCAAAAATCATTGTTTCGATTTTATCTTTATGTGCCATTACGGTTTTCAATGCAAGCATAATTCTGGAAAGTTCACCGCCGCTGGCAATTTTAGCAATAGGCTTGGGAGCCTCGCCCACGTTAGCAGAAATCAAAAATTCCGCACTGTCTATGCCGTTTTCGCACAAATCTATTTCAGAAAACTCCACGAGGAACTCTACATTGGGCATATCGAGGAATTTTAATTCATTGCACACTTTTTCCGAAAAATCAACGGCAACTTTCTTTCGCAAATCGGAAAGTTCTTTTGCCGACTTCATCGCTTTTTCGTAAGTTTCTGCATATTGTATTTTTAATTCTTCAAGTTTTTCATCCGAGAAGGAAATTTCATTAAGTTCCGATTTTGCATTTTCAAGGAAATTAAGAATATCCTCTTCGGTAGCACCGTATTTTTTACTTAAATTATATATAAGATTTATTCTGTTTTCTATATTTTCAAGTTCCGCCTGTGAAAAGCCTTCGTCAGAAACAGAACTTCTTACTGTATCTGCAATATCTTCTAATTCGTAATATAAATCTCCGAGTTTTTTTGAAAGTTCCTCAGCATCAGCAGAATACTGAGATATAGCAGAAAGTTCTCTGAATGCACCCGAAACCAACTCAACAGCCCCATGGAAAGAGTCATCACCGGACAAGGCGTTATAAGCACCGTACAGACCGCTTTGTATTTTTTCAAAGTTCTGCAATTCAGTTCTGCGGTTTTTAAGTTGTTCCCATTCGCCCGGATTTATTTCAGCCTTTTCGATTTCATCAATCTGATATGACAGAATATCAATTCTTCGAGCCTTTTCCGCTTTATCTCCGGAAAGTCTTTTTATTTGTGTTTTCAGGGAAACAAGTTCCTCATAAACAGTTCTGAATTCAGAAACAAGGGATTCCGATGATGCCATAGCATCAATGTAACCGATATGAGTTTCATTATTAAGCAGTTCTCTGTTATCCTGCTGACCGTGAATGCTCATAAGTTCCGCACCTAATTCACGAAGAGCAGTAACATTAGTAAGAGCGTTATTTACTTTACATATATTTCTGTCAACACCAATTACTCTCGAAACAAGCAAAGACCCGTCAGGACTTTGGGGTAATGAAAGTTCCTTGAGTTTCTCTTCAACATTTTTGCCGACACACGAAAACAATGCCGTAACCTGCGCTTCACTCTCCCCCGTTCTTATAAGTTCACGGGAAGTACGAAAACCAAGTACCGCGTTGATTGAATCAAGTATTATTGATTTACCTGCACCCGTTTCACCACTCAAAACATTAAAGCCCCTAGAAAATTCAATCTCGGCACTTTCTATAATTGCAATGTTCTGTATTTTCAAAACGGAAAGCATAATTTGTCACCTTATCTTACTTTTATCTACCTATCATTCTGTTAAGTGCTTCTGCAACACCGTGTGCTTCATCAGAGGTACGGCAGAGCATAAAAATAGTATCGTCGCCCGCGATAGTACCCACAACCTCATTTACGTTCATTGCATCAATGGTAGCACAAGCCGCCCCTGCAAGACCGGGTGAACATTTAATAACACAGATATTTCCGGCATAATCAACTTTAGTCATAGCACTTTGAAAAAGAGCGTCAAACATACCTGTATAGCCATTATCGTTAGAGCGCTCAACGGAATATTTATAAACACCGTTTGAGCCCAAAGTTTTTAAAAGGCGCAATTCTTTAACATCGCGCGAAACAGTTGCCTGTGTAACGTCGCAACCTTTTTCACGCAATAAAACAAGAAGTTCTTCCTGTGTACCTATATCGTACTGTTCTATTAAATCAAGTATCAATTTATGTCTTCTTTTTTTCATAACTGCCACCTAACCGGAAATTTTTTTATTAAGCACATCAATGAAAGTATCGGGTTTAATTTTTATAAACGATGCGTATTTACGGGAACGTTTTACAGTAACGCGAGCATCCGCAGGAATTATAACTGCACTTTGACCGTCACAGGATAAAATCGCTTCACCGCTGTTATCGTGAATGAGTTCCAACTCCGAATTACCGCCCAACACAACAGAACGGGAGAAAACACTGTGGGGGCAAACAGGCGTTAAAAGGATACTTTCAACGCTGGGTTCAACAACAGGACCCCCTGCGGAAAGCGAATAAGCCGTAGACCCTGTGGGTGTTGCAACAATAGCACCGTCTGCAAGGTAATCAATAAGCGGTGCGCCGTTACAGAATATCGATAAATTCATAATACGGATTATACCGCTTCTTGAAACTACCGCATCGTTAACACAACTTGAATGATATATTATTTCGCCGTCTTTGTCAATGATACTCACATCAAGCATCATTCTTTTTTCGGTTACGAAATTACCTTTCACTACCTCACCCAATAAACCGAGTTCATCACCCTCAAGGCAAGCAAGATACGCAAGTTTACCCGCATTAACGCAAATAAGCGGTTTATTGCAGTCAGTTGCAAGTTTTGCCGCATTTATAAAAGTACCGTCACCGCCAATTGCAATAACTGCATCGGACTCAGCAATAACATTCGGGTCATCCGTATACACAGTACCGTTTTTTTCTTCGAAATGAGTTTTCAAAGAAGTATCAAGGTACGCAGTACAACCTAACTCATAAATCTTTTCTAAAAGTTCCGAGGTAACAGAAAAGGTATTAGCCCTTGTCATATTGGGTATAACGTAAAATTTCAAAATATCACCTCGAATTATTTATCAAGAACTTCGTGAGAACGTTTGACAAGTTCGTTTGCAGTAGCAATTACTTCCGAAGAATTTTGCGGTTCGGAGCATTTTTTAAGATACATAAGGTATTCAATATTACCTTCGGGACCTTTAACAGGAGAATGTTCAAGCCCCAAAACCAGAAAAGACTGTGAATCCGCAAATTCTGCAATAGTTTTAATAACATTTTCGTGAATTGCAGGGTCTCTGACAACACCTTTTTTACCGACATTTTCGCGACCTGCCTCAAACTGAGGTTTAATAAGGCATACCGCCTGCGCGCCGTCTTTTAAAAGTGTGTACATTACAGGTAGAATAAGTTTTAACGAAATGAATGAAACATCAACGGAAGCAAAATCAATTTCTTCGGGAATTTGTTCGTGGGTTACATACCTGAAATTAGTTCTTTCAAGGTTTACTACCCTGCTGTCACTACGAAGTTTCCAGGCAAGTTGACCGTAACCGACATCAATGGAATAAACTTTAGAAGCACCGTTTTGGAGCATACAGTCCGTAAAACCGCCTGTGGAAGCACCAATATCCATACAAATGTTGCCCTCAAGATTTATCGGGAAACTTTCCATTGCTTTTTCAAGTTTAAGTCCGCCGCGGCTTACGTATTTAAGGGTACTTCCCCTCACTTCAACGGTATCGTCGAGTTTTATATCCCGACCTGCCTTAATTTCCTTCTGGTCATTTACATAAACAATCCCCGACATTATAAGAGCCTTTGCTTTTTCGCGACTTTCTGCAAAACCGCGCTCAAACAACACTACATCGAGTCTTTTTTTATCACTCATAAATTCTCCTTAACGATGTTATACATACCGTCGCTATCAAGGTTATACTGCTTTAAAATACTGTCTGTTTTACCCTGTTTTACAAAACAGTCCGGGAAAGCGGTAAGAATAAACTCGGGAGAAAGTTTATTTTCAAGCACAACGCTTGCAAAACTTTCGCCTACACCACCGCTTTTTACACCTTCTTCAAAGAAGAAAACTTTTTTAACATTCTTAATCGCTTCAACTAATTCCTCGGGTATGGGTACAATAATATTAAGTTTAATGATTTTAACCTTTTTACCTTCTGATTTAAGTTTTTCGTATGCTTTAAATGCTTCACCGAAAATTCTGCCGTATGTAACAATGGCATATTCAGCATCAGAATCACCGAAAACATCAAAAGAATTACCGCTGCAGACATAATCTTCGGGCATATATAACTGAGAGCCTCTGGGATAGCGTATCACACAGGGTCCTTCTCTATGATAAAGAGCATTAACAAAGGCATTATTAAGGTCTGTGTAATATGACGGAGAATAAACAGTTATATTAGGGATACCGTTAAAGAACGCAGTATCATAAATACCGTTATGGGTTTCACCGTCGTCGCCGACTATACCCGCCCTGTCAACTGCAATAATCATTTTTGAGTTCTGCAAAGCGCAGTCGTGCATAAGCTGGTCGTAACAACGCTGTAAAAAAGTAGAATAAACAACGAAAACAGGAACCATATTGCCTTTAGCGAGACCTAATGCAAAAGGAACAGCGTGTTCTTCCGCAATACCCACATCGAAAAATCTGTCGGGATATTCTTCGGAAAAGCGTTTAAGACCCGTTCCCAAAGACATAGCCGCAGTAATTGCACAAATGCGTTTATCTTTAGCACCTTGGTTAAATAAAAACTCACCGAATTTTTCGGAAAAATTATCAGTAGAACGAGGGAAATCACCCTCTTCAATGTTGAAAGGCGGTACACCGTGGAAGTCCGACGGATTTTCCTCAGCGTGAGTATAACCTTTACCTTTCACCGTATTAACGTGAACAAGTACGGGACCGTTAATTATTTTTGCACCTTCAAGGGCATTGCACAATTTGGGTATATTGTGTCCGTCAATAGGACCCATATAAGTAACGCCCATATCTTCAAAGAAGTTACTTTGATACATAGCATTTTTAACTTCTGTTTTAAGTTTAAAAATCAAATTTGCAAGAGATTTACCTACAAGAGGAATTTTTGAAACAACTTTCTCGGCAATTGCTTTCAGTTTATAGTAGCCCGAACGTGAACGCATTGCCGCGAGCCTTTTTGCAAGGTTACCCACATTTTTTGATATAGACATACCGTTATCGTTAAGAACGATAATGAGCCGCGTATCTTTCATACGGCCCGCATTGTTTAAAGCCTCGTAAACAAGACCGCCTGTAAGCGCACCGTCCCCCAGAACTGCAACAGCGTAGTTTTTCTTGCCGTTTACTTTATCAGCGGCGGCAATACCCAAAGCAGTTGAAATGGATACACTGCTGTGACCGCTGTAAACTATATCGTGTTCACTCTCATTAGGGCGTGAAAAACCTGATATTCCACCCTCTTTTCTGAGGGTTTTAAAATCATTATATCTGCCTGTAAGAAGTTTGTGAGTATAAACTTGATGACCCACATCCCAAATAATCTTATCATCCGGTGAATTAAAAACACGGTGAAGTGCAATCGTCAGTTCAACTGCACCTAAATTAGACGCAAGATGTCCGCCTGTTTCGGAAACGGTGGAAATGATAGTATCCCTTACTTCTTCTGCAAGTAAAGGTAATTCGTTTTCACTGAGTTTCTTAACATCAAGCGGTGATTTTAAATTTTCAAGAATCTTATGTTCCATATCAACAATCTCTTTTTGCTAGATATTCCGCATACTCTTTGAGAGCATCGTTATTTTCAAACACATCAAGTGCCGAAAGTGCTTCTTCAGTAAGTTTATCAACAAGTTTCTGACACTCTTCCACACCTAAAAGGGTAACATAAGTTGATTTACCGTTCTGAGCATCGCTACCTGTCATTTTACCGAGTTTTTCAAGCGAACTTGTAACATCGAGAATATCATCTTTTATCTGGAAAGCGAGTCCTATTTTCTGCGCAAATTCAGCAGCCGCTTCCATTTTTTCGTCATCCGCTTCAGCGGCGATACAACCTAAAGTACAAGCCGCTTCAATTAATGCACCTGTCTTTAAATTATCCATTAGTTTTAATGTTTCAAAATCCGCATCGGCGTTATTTTCATTTAGTAAGTCAATAACCTGTCCGCCTATCATTCCCCTACTGCCTGCAAGATGTGAAAGGGCATAAATTGCCTTAACAGCAACATCTGCACTGTAAAGTCCTGCGCGTTGCCAATCGGTTATTCTTTCAAAAGCGGCAGTAAGAAGTCCGTCACCCGCAAGAAGAGCGAAAGCCTCGCCGTAAACCTTGTGATTTGACGGTTTACCCCTGCGGTAATCGTCATCATCCATGCAGGGTAAATCATCATGAATGAGAGAATAAGTATGGATATATTCAACCGCACAAGCAAGTGGCAAAGCCTGTAACACGTTGCCGCCACAGGCATCACAGAAAAGAAGTGTAAGTAAGGGTCTTACTCTTTTACCGCCATTTTCAACGCTGTAACGCATAGAATCGAAGATAACCTTGTAGTTATCAAGATAGCTTTCAAAATATTTATAAAGTTCTTCGTTTATAAGTTCTGCGAACTTTTCTGTTTTACTGTGCATCTTTTTCACCGTTATCTAAAAGTTTTGTTATCTTCTGCTCCGCATCGTCAAGATACTTACCGCAAGCAGAAATAAGCGCGGTTCCCTCTGAAAAAAGTTCCAAAGTTTTTTCAAGGGGCTGTCCGCCCTCTTCAAGAAGTGCAACTATTTCTTCAAGCCTTTTTAAAGACTTCTCGTAATTCTGTTCCATAAAATCAATCCTCTTCAATACCGATTACTTTTGCTTTCAACGTACCGTCAGAAAGACGAACTGAGATTTCATCATTTACTGATATATCTTTGACCTTTGTAACTACTTTACCGTGTCGTTCTGCAAGAGCATATCCGCGTGAGATTACACCCAAAGGACTTAAAGCGTCAAGTTTTCCCGCTAAAGCGGCATATTTCATTTTATTACCGTCCACAGCCGAAACGGTAAGGTTAGTTATACGCTCGCTGAGATAAAGAAGTTCTCTGCGGTTTTCATTAAGTTTTGTTACAGGGTCGCGTAAAGCACCGCTTTTTTCAATAGCGAGAAGTTTACTGCGTTCCTTATCAAGTTTGTTTTTTGTTAAATTAAGGATATGCTGTTTATAAGAAAGCAATTCGGATTTAAGTTCAAGCCTGTCGGGAACTGCAAGTTCTGCTGCAGCAGACGGTGTAGGCGCTCTTAAATCGGCAACGAAATCGCAAATTGTATAATCAGTTTCGTGACCTACTGCGGAGATAACGGGAATTTCGGAAGCAAAAACCGCCCTGGCAACAATTTCCTCGTTAAAAGCCCATAAATCTTCAATTGAACCACCGCCCCTGCCCACAATAAGAACATCAGCCGCATTATATTCATTAAAAAGATAAATAGCCTTTGCAATATCCTGTGCCGCACCGTCACCCTGGACCTGCGAGGGTCTGAGTACTACTTCTGCCGAAGGAAAACGTCGGGAAAGAACGTTAAAAATATCCTGTACAGCCGCACCTGTTTCAGAAGTTATTACGCCGATTCGCGTAGGGAATTTGGGTATGGGCTTTTTATAAGAATCCGAAAACAGACCCTCAGCCGCAAGTTTTTTCTTGAGTTGCTCAAAAGCAACACTCAAAGCCCCCATTCCGTCGGGTTGCATATCGCTGATATATAACTGATAAGACCCATCCCTCGGAAAAAGCGAAACAGTGCCGAAAATTAAAACTTTCATTCCGTTTTCGGGGCGAAAGCGAAGCCTTGAAGCGTTACCTGCAAACATAACTGCTTTTACGGAAGCACTTTCGTCCTTTATTGTCATATATAAATGACCGCTGTAATGGGCTTTATAATTTGAAATTTCACCTGTTACGAAAATATGTTTAAGATTCTCGTCGTTATCAAGTATACGTTTAACGTAAGCGTTAAGTTCATTAACGCTGTACACTGTAGGTGTGGGGGTTATCATCAACTCACCTCACAGGGATAAAAGATAAGTAAGATAGGCTATACCTGCCGCATTATCGCAGGAATACTCGGGCTCTGCAAAATAAGCCTCGTATTTTTCGGTAATAATATCGCGTATTATTTTATCTGACATTACACCGCCTGCATATACAACAGGCAAATCACCGTATTTTTTTAAAGCATCATTTGTCATAGCAGTAACGGCATCCGCTATATAAGAAAGAAGAAATTTAGCGGTATCTTCCTTTGATTCACCGTCACTGAGCATTTTTAAACATTTATTTTCAAGACCCGAAAGAGAGCAAAAGCCATCTTTCAGTTTTATTTTGTTTTTAAACTCCCGTGCAGATTTCTGTGCCAAAAGTTCCACACCCGCACCCGCGGGGAATTTTATACCCATTCTGACGCCTATTCTGTCAACAGCCTGCCCTGCTTTTAAATCCGACGAGGAAGCAACAGGTGTCACTTTGAATATTTTTTCACTGTCGGGCTCACATAAAACGAGGTCGGTTGTACCGCCCGAAACGTGAAAAGCAAGAAAGCGGGTGTTAAATAAATCGGTTTTACAGGCAGAGAAAAGAGCCGCCGCAATATGCCCCTGCTGATGTGAAAAAGTGCATAACGGAACACCCAGCGACATAGCAACAGAACGCGCAACACCCTCACCCACAAGAAAACAGGGCATATAAGAACCTTCTTGTGTAGTGGGAGTAACCGAAACACCAACGGCTTTTATATCGTTACCTGTTGTATTTAAAAGTTCTGCGAGGATTTCGGGATAGGCCTTTGTGTGATGAAAAACCGCATCACTTTGCCTTATTCCGCGTTCCCCTTCTTTTACAGGTAAAAGCCGTTTATTCTGAAACATTCTTTCGCCGTTATAAAAGGCGGCAGAAGTTGTGTAGTTGCTTGTATCGAAACCGAGAAAACCCATATTATAACGCCTTAGCAACAGTTCCGAGAACACCGTTCACATATGATGCATCATCAGAAGTGCCGTATTTTTTCATAAGTTCAACTGCCTCGTTAACGGCTACACCTGTGGGTACGTCTTCGGAATACATCATTTCACCAATCGCAAGACGCAAAACAGCAAGCGAAACTTTAGGAAGGCGCTGAATAGTCCATCCGCGTGAATTTTCTTCAATAATTTTGTCAATTGTCTCTATATTATTTTCGACAGATACCAGAAGTGCATCAGCAAAACTATTTATTTTTATAAGTTCTGCTTCCTCTGCTGTTTCAATAATTTCACGGATAGTTGTTTCATTAGAAAAAGTTTTCTCAAACAGTACCATAAAAGCCTGTTCTCTTGCTTCACGTCTTGTCATAAGTTTCTCCTTGTAACCCATCAGGGTAAATTTCTTCGGTTAATAATTATAACATACTAATGTATATTTATCAAGTTATAAAAAACAGGAAGAACAAGTTTTTAACTCATTCTTCCTGTAATTTATATATTCGGGGAATTAATAAACAAAGTTATAGTATTCTGAAACTTCCGTTATAGTACCTGCAGTAAGAGTACCTTTAATATAGCCGTCTGTTGCATCAGCAACATAATTAGTTGTCTGTTTCAAAGAAACTATCTCGCCTGTAGCGGGTTTGTAAATAAGTTCAACAGTACAGTTTGTGTATGTAAGGTCAACTTTTTCAACACCGTTTACATCCATAGCGATTCTTACCTGTTCACCGGTTAACACAGGGAACATTGTGCTTGTAAAACTCTGAGGAGCCTTGCCTGCAACTACGGGCTTGGGATTAACTTCGTCGTTGAGAACAATAACAATTTTTACTGTACCGTCAGCGAGTGTCTCTTTAGTTGCATTCTTGATTGCTTTATCAACAAGTTCAGCATCGTTAGCATTAAGAAGGCAAGCGCTGTTCTTGTTTTCAATACAGAGTGCATCAGAAACAGTTTTAGCAGGAACAACTAAAGGAGAAGCCTTTGCGTCAGCCTCGGAAACGAAATAATCGGCATTTCTGTCAATTGCATCACCGAAGAACCAACCGGTAATGAGTCCCTGGTCAATTGATCTGTATGTAGCCTTTGTAAATGAGGGCTGAGCATTTTTAAGTTTTGCACGGCCGATAACATCCTTATAGTTCTTAAGGATAGCCTGTTTTTCAGCAACAGTTAAACCTGCTTCTGTTTCGGGAGCCTGTGTTTCAGGAGCCTGTGTTTCGGGAGCCTGTGTCTCAGGTGCTTTTGTTTCCTCTTTTTCAGTTTCTGCGGGTTTTGTAGTCGCAGGAGCCTGAGTTGTAGGAGCCTCTGTGGGTTTTGTGGTTGCGGGAGTATTTGAACTACCGGAATTTGAGGGAGTTGAAGGAGCCGGACTCGGAGTAGGCTGAGCAGGCTGATCAACTACATCGTCAAGAAATTCTCCGATAATGGGAATTTCTTTAAGTTTGCTGTTTTTCAAAAGCATAGTTGCTGATGCAAGTTTGATAGCGGTGCTTGATAAAAGACCGATAACAACGCAAGTAGCAAGGATCATAGCTAAAACTGTTGTAAATCTCTTGTTAGCTTTTAAATCAATATTTTTCATCAAAGTATCCCCCTTGATACCATATAACTTCCATAACATTTTACACAAAAGGTTCGAAATTGTCAATACAAAATCTGACGATACTTGATTTGTTTTTCGCAAATATGAATTTTTGTGCAAAACACTAAACTAAACATACAGAATTTAGCAAATATGATAGTTGAAATTTCTGTAAATATATAGTAAAATATGTTATCAAATAATGTTGTCGCAAAACGGCAATATAAAAGGAGACAAAACTATTATGAAAAAGAGCAGATTAACAAAACTCATCGCTGTTATTCTCGCCCTCACTTTGACATTCTCGTCATTCGGCGCAGTAACAGTCGGTGCATCAAGTGCTTATCCGATTACTGAAAGCGATAATCCCATCGGTGTTATCTTTTCAGACATTATCGACACACTTTTGCAATTCATCCTTGATTTGTTCTCAGGTCTTTTCGGTGACGGACCCGGCTTCGTAGACAAAGACACGGCTGTTGACCTTGCAGGTGCAAACTACTACGAAGGTATCGGTAAAGAATTCGTCAGCGAAGCAGAAGAAGACGCTAAGTGGAACATCGGTTACGCCAACGAAAGCCTTATCCCCGCAGATTATGACAACGGCTCATACTACATCGGCGGTTATATCGCTCCCGAAAACGGCTTTACAAACGTTGTTGAAGGTATTGCTCAAATCCCCGGCCTCGGTAAAGACGATATGAAAGTAAGATGTATCGCTATTAACGACGGCACAGATAAAGGCACAGTTCTTTTCGCTACTATTGACTGTATCGGTATCACAAACGCTGATATTAAAGACATCCGTGCTTTGCTTGCTGACTTTGCAGCAGCAAACAACATTGTTGCTATCAACGTTGCTTCAACACATACACACAGTTGTATCGATACTGAAGGTCTTTGGACTAAGAACATCGCTAAAATCGTTTCCAACGGTATCATCAGCGGTACACAGGCTGACGAAGAACTTCAGCAGGGCACAAACCCCGAATATATGGCATTCCTTAAAGAAACAGTTGCAAATACACTTAAGGCTGCTTTCATCGATATGCAACCCGGTGTGCTTACATACGCAACAAAAGATATTGGTGAAGATTACTTCCAGAACAAAAACCGTCCTTCATCCGGTCAGATGATTTATGATGTAAACGAAAACGGTGAACGTTATTTCACAGGCGAAACGGAAATCGCTATGACTGATATTTCAAGATTCGTTTTCAGACCCGATGATGAATCCGCTAAACCCACAATGATGCTCAATATCTCTGCTCACCCCGACGTTGCAGGTCTTCCTACAGAAAGCAACTCCGGTAGAGAAATCAGCGGTGACTACATCTTCTACTGCGGTCAGTTCCTTGAAAAATACGGTTACAACTTTATGTTCTTCCAGGGTGCTATCGCCGGTATTTATATGGCTCGTTCAGCAACAGGCGACGGCGTAGAGACTCACCAGAGAGTTGAAGAATCCCAGAGATTCGGTTATGAACTTGCAAGAATTCTTCTTTCTATGAACCTTACAGAAAAAGAAATCCTTGCTGATGCTAAACTTTCAAACAGCAAAGAAGTTGAAGAAAACACTGAATTAGTTTCTGTTTATGATGAAGACGGAAACCTTAAACAGGAATTTAAAGACTACGGTTTCTCATTTGTAAATTACGTAAAAACACTTATATCTTCCGACGAAGCAACAATAACTGTTCACAATATTAACGAACCCTTCTCAATTGTTGCTGATGAAGAAGCAAAGATTATCGCTGTTAAGAATGGCGACTACACAGTTTACGAAAATGTATACGGTGAAGATGATGTCGTAACTGCATTACCCTTACAGGGGGTATATGCTGTAACAGATGAGGAAGGCAATTTCAAAGAAGTTTTCGTTGACGAAACAATTGCTAAAGCAGCCGTTAACGATGAAACAAATGCTTACGAAATTACCGTTGGTTCTGATGTTCTTCTCGAAATCGATATGACAGATATGACACTCGATACAGAGTACACAAAAATGGTTGTAGCAGAAAACGGCAAAGTATTTGAAGGCGAATATATGCCCGTTAACCCCGGTTACTCTGTATGGTATGAAAACTGGGAACCTGTTGAAGAAGTTGAAGTTGCTCCCTACCTTAACCTTTACTTAAAACAGGTTGAAATCCCCGTTTCCAATGCTCTTATTGAAGCAGTCGGCAAACTCAATATGGCTAACTATGTTGTTATTGCTCATGAAGACGGCTCATACTCAACTATCACCGAAATCGGTTATATGGAAATCGGCGATGTATTCAAAACAGTATTCCTTCCCGGTGAAATTTGTCAGGACCTTATCGCACCCAACGGAATCTCCCTTATCGGTGAATACGCTATTACAGGTAAGAGTTTCTCAAGCCAGCCCGCTTGCAGTATCTTCGGCGATGATGTTAAGTGCTTCGGTCTTATGAACGATGCTATCGGTTACGTTGTTCCCGACAATGACTATACAATGGGTGACCCCGTAAACCACTACCAAGAACTTATTTCTCTTGGTGCAGGTGTTGCGTCAGCACTTATGGATGGTCTTGTTGAACTTAATTCCGAAATTGTACGTGTTTAATCTACTCTGAAATACAAAACCCTCGCTTGTTAAAAGCGGGGGTTTTTATATACATATTATAATATGTATTATTAAATTAAAATAAAAAATAAATTGACCATTCCCCTCTTGCTTTTATTTTACTATATGGTAAAATAAAGAGGAATTAACATAAAAGAATAAAAAACGGAAGTTAACGGAGGTTTATTTATGTTAAAAGTAGCAGTTGTAGGCGTTGGCGGTATCAGCGGCGCACATATTCCTGTTTGGGAAGAAATGGAAGATGCCGAACTTATTGCATTGTGCGATATTCGACCCGAACAGATGGAAAAATATGAAAATATCAAACATTACACAGATTTTGAAGAAATGCTCAATAACGAAGAAATTGACATTCTCGACATCTGTTTGCCCACATTCCTTCACGCAGATTATGCCGTAAAGGCTATGGAACGCGGAATAAACGTAATTTGCGAGAAACCCATCTCTTTAAATGAAGAAGATATTGACAGGGTTTACTCCACTGCTGAGAAAAATAACGTTAAGTTTATGGTTGCCCAGGTTTTAAGATTCTGGCCCGAATACGAACTTCTTAAAGAAATATATGACACAAAAAAATACGGTAAACTTCTCTCCGGTACTATGACAAGATTAGGTTGTTATCCCAGATGGAGTTGGGACGGTTGGATGATGGACGAAAAGCGCAGCGGTCTTGTCCCCTTCGATTTACATATCCACGACCTTGACTTTATGGTATATGCATTCGGTATCCCCGAAATAAAATACCAATACCGTTCAAAACTCCCCGACCAGGACTTCTTTACCGTGAATTACGATTTCGGCGATTTCTCAATAAACACAGAAGCATCCTGGTACGCAACCTGTTACCCCTTTACCGCACAATTCCGCTTCCAGTTTGAAGATGCGATTGTAGCAAACGAAAACGGTAAAATGATAATTTATCTGAGAGACGATGAAAAAATCGACCTTTCAGAAGAAGCCGAGGGCGACACAGGAAATATCAATTTACCCAAAAGCAATGCCTACGCAAACGAAATACACTATTTCTTCGACTGCGTTGTTAACGATAAACCTGTTGAAAAAATCAACCCCGAAGAACTCAGAGGAGTTCTGAAGATACTTAAAAGTTTATAATATTTTAAACATCAGTTTATAATCCAACTTATAAACTGATGTTTATTTTTTACTTTTTTTCGCATTCTTTATATATAGCAAAAAGCGAGGTAAAATCAACCTCGCTTTTATGTGTTTGAACAAGTAATTATTACTTCAGAAAGTTTTTGATTCCCTTTGCCTTGTGTAGAATGGTTATAGTCTATGTCATTTCTATTTACAGAATAAAAATATTCTTCACATAGGGTCTGGAGTTTATTTATTGGAAAAATAGCCTTATTTGAGTAGCTTATGACTAAATTGATATTGTTAGCACGACAAAAAGTTAATATATTTATAAACTCTTTCTCTACCTTGCTTTTATAGCAAAAATCACTCATAAAACGATTTTCTCTATATTTCGCCTTATAATTAACAACAGGATTATCATATTTTACAACAGTTTCTAATATATGATAAAATCTAGAATATTGCTCTTGTGAGTATGGTGAATCCAAATATATTGTATCAACTTTTTTTAATAAATCAGTTTCAAACAATTCTTTATAATCTTTACAAAATGCTTTGTTTTCCGTACTCGATTGATAAATATCTGAGTATTTATCACATTTTTTAAGAAACTCTCGCCATAAATCCATTTTTTGCAGAGGAATAATCCTTTTATGTTCACTTGGCATAAATTGCGCAAAATGTCCAGGAGTAGATTGTACTACACACATAGCATTCATAAGAGCCAATAAGTATAATGATTGTTTATATTTGTCATCTACCTTACTTATTGCATACCGTATCGAATCAATATCACAGCATTGCTTTAAAGAAAAATATGTTTTTGCGTATGTTTTTTCGAAAAATGAAAAAGTTTTGTTGTTTTTATTATCTGCAAAGTGTTTTTGCAAATCGAATATTGCGGTTTGAGAAGAAATAGTTTGGTCTTGGTTTACAATAACTGCTTTGCTGATGGTATAACTATATTCTTGAATATCATTTGTATATACAGTAAAAAATTCTTTTAACGCATAACTTACAACATTTGAACCTGCCATTAAATCACAAACAATTCCGTTCTTGGGAGTGATTTTTCTTATTTCGGGAACAATAAATTCCAACAACTTACTTTTGTTTCCCATATATCGGATAGTATCTAATTGTAACATTACTCTTTCTCCCAAATGATAATATAGTCATTTGTTATAATATCGCTATATGTATTTCTTGCCGTTGTTAGCGAACGACTATTGTTGTTTATTTCATCAAGAAAAACATCGTGCAAAACAAATCCATAATTTTCAGCAATCAAAGTCATATACTTTCCGGTTTCAATTTTTACCTTCTTCATTTTGCTATCGGATATTTTTATTACAACTTTGCCACTGGGTTTTAAAACTAAACTCATGTTTTCAATAACTTTTTCTATCGACAAAAAAAATTCACTAATGATTTTTGCCGATTTTTTATCTATGGATTCCATATTGCTTATAACAGAATTGATTTCAGCATAAGGGGTACGTTCAATAGTTTCATATTCTTTCTTTTGTAATCGGTCATTACCCAACATTTGATGTGCAAGATAAGAGTACTCATCGGAACTTTTAATATATTCCATCCAATACATTTCAAGTTTTAGTGTTTCAATATACCTAACAGATGAAATGTATGGTGGATTTGTGACTATTAAATCTACTTGTTCCTTATATTGTGACAAATCAATTTTGGTGCTATCGCCTAAAAGAATATTAGCATCACAACTGCCATTATTATAATTATAGTACGTAGTTCTTTTTTTAATTGCACGTTCAAAAGAAGTCATAACATCTATATGTATTTTCCCCTCTTCTTCTAAACGACGCATTCTTTTACTGATTCCGGGAAATACATGCATCGTATCTGCATTGCTTACGTTGCGAAGTATTGCCGAAATAACCATAAGATAAAAGTCTCTATACTGCTCTTTGTTTTCTATGTTTCTTCCTAAGTCGTTATCAAATAAAAAATCGATACATTTTTTTAATAGTATTAAATCCTTTTGAACAAAATCTTTAAACCAATGGTCTCTGTTTTGAACATAGGGAAAATCATTATCAGAAATTTCAAAATTATTGTTCTTGATGATTTCTAAAATACGGTTATTAAGGGAAATCAAGGTTTCTTTCTTTAATGGGCTAGTTTTTACAGTGGCGATTTTTTGCGCAATAGGATTGATTTCAACACCCAAAAAATTACGATTTAATTTCAAACTTTCTACAGCGGTGGTCCCTGAACCCGAAAAGGGGTCAAAAATCAAATTGCCTTCAACACTATATTTTTTTATGAATGCTGATGGGATGGCAGGAATGAGTTTACCGTAATATCTATGAAATGAGTGTATTGGCAGTCTAGGTTCTCTTTTTTCGTTATCCAAAAGGATTTTATTCTCGCTGTTATTATTTATTTGAAAATCCATGTTCTAATGCCCCCAAAATTTCAGATGTCATTTCTGAAGCTTTATCGTTAATAATTCCTTTTATTTTGAGCGTGGTTAATTCGTTGCTTTTAATCTTAAATTTTTCTTGAAAAATATCTTTAATCAGAAAATCGTAGAAAGATAAAAGTTTGTCTTCACTCAACCGATTTGGTGCGGTTCCATTTATCACATTTCTTAAATTATTGTAATCAATTATATTTTCAGGATAAGATTCATTATACTTTTTGCATATTTCAGACAATTTAATATACGGCCATATTTCATTTAGATATTTTACTATCATTTGTTTGTTCAAAAAATATCACCCTACATAATGTTACACTATTTTCAATCATTTGTCAACAGATAATTACATTAAAAACAATCATATGAATAATTTTTAATAAAATACAGTTTCTTTTTATATGATAGTATGATAGTATAAATATATAAGAGGAGGGAAAAGTTCAATGAAAAAATATGATATTAAGTCTGTAAATCTTGAATTTAAGAATTTGCTTTCTGGTCCTGCTCCTGTTGGTAGAATTTTAAATTATATTTACTTGATTGGAACTAAAGGGTTAAAACACAAAAACGGTAATCGACAAACAAATTTGAACAATAATATCGGTGACGCTTGGTGCACTGAGTTTATGCTTGGGTTAGGATTAGTTCGGCTTGGTAATATAGTGGGTACAGCATATAAACTCGAACTAACTAATAACGGAATGCTTTTGTTTGGTTATATGAAAGATAAAGACTTCGATTTTGACGAAGGAGTTTATAATTCGAACATTTTGAATGTTTTATCACAAATAAAGAAATGTCATCCAAATCTTTATCAAGAATTTAAGAACATTTTTGTAAATACTTATCCCTTTCTTATATTAAAAGATTATTTGAAAGAAAAAGGATATTCTTTTGATAGCAGTGATAGTTTTAATAAAGATTTCTTTGAAGCAGTTGCTGATTTATATGGTGAACAAGCGCGGGAAGCGGGTTTCAATCGAGTCCCAAGTCTTATTCAATTGTGTAAACTTTTTGGATTTGCAGAGTTACGAAGTGGCGTACATTTTAATAAGGCAACATTTGAAAACCTAGATTCAGATATAGCTGTATATGAGTTTATTGAATCTTCTTTAATAGAAGAAGCGGAAAAAATCCAAAAGTTATATGAGTTTGGTGCTGATATAGCTGAAAAATATGGCGAAGATGGAACGGTTTTTGTATCAGGTTTAGCACGAAACAGTGAGTTGCAGAAAAAGTTCAAAAATAACCTTTCCGTTGAACAGGAACATAAATGTGTGATTTGTGGCTTAAAAACGGAGAAATTACTGATAGGCAGTCATATTAAACCCTCTGCTGACTGTAATGTGTTTGAAAAAGCTGATACACAAAATGGCTTGCTTTTATGTGCAAATCACGATAAATTGTTTGACAGATATTTAATTTCTTTTAACCCACAAAATGGAAAGATAACTATAAATGAAAAGCCGATAAAAGATGAATACCCATTTTTGAAATTGGAGGCTAATTTCGTTTTGCCAGATCACTTGCTCACGGATAAAAGAAAGAAATATTTAGAAAATCATTATCAAGAATTTTTGAAAAGAAAAGATAAATAGAAACCACTAAAAGTATAAATCTCCTTGTTTTACAGATAATAGTATCACTATTACTAAAACAAGGAGATTGAATTATATATGAAAGCAACTGGAATTGTAAGAAGAATAGATGATTTAGGAAGGGTTGTTATTCCCAAAGAAATCAGAAGGACACTTCGTATTCGTGAAGGAGACCCTTTGGAAATTTTTACTGCAAGTGACGGTGAGGTTATTTTTAAAAAGTATTCGCCTATGGGTGAATTATCGGAGTTTTCGGGTCAATATTCAGATATACTCAGCCGTACTGCCGATTTACCCGTAATTATTACTGACCGCGACCACGTTATTTCGGTGGCGGGGCTTCCTAAAAAAGATTTTCTTGAACGCCATATTTCAAAAGAATTGGAAGAAATAATGGAAAACAGAGATAAATATATTAAAGGTCGTGAAAGCGACCGCCTCTACCCTATTGATAATTGTGATTTAGAGGCGTTAACTGCTTTCCCCATTATTTCCGCAGGTGACATCGGCGGTTGTGTAATATTTTTAAGTAACGGCGATTTCGCTAAGTTAACCGACACTGAAGTAAAACTTGCACAGGTTGCCGCCACATTCCTGGGAAAACAAATGGAAGAATAATCACACAAATATAAACCATATTCTTTGTTAATAACACCCAAACATTTAATATTGAAGAAAAATGCTCCTTATGGTAAAATAGATGTGTATGTGAAAATACACTATTTTGCATAAGGAGTTTTTTATGGCATCAAGGGAAGAACGTACTGAGATACTTTCTAAAGATTTAAAAATATATGTCAGCGATGCTCACATATTCACTTCCGATGCTATTGTGTTGGCTTCGTTTTGTGCACCGCGACACAAAGATAAATGTTGCGATTTGGGTACGGGCAACGGTATAATTCCCCTTTTGTGGCTGAGGGATTTTCAACCTAAAGAAATAGTCGGTGTTGAACTCAGCGAAAGCGCAATAACTCTACTCAATAAAACCCTTGAACTCAATAAAATTGAGGGTGCTGTAAAACCTATACATTGCGATTTAAGAAAATTAAAAGGCGTTTTACCAAACGAGTATTACGATTTAGTAAGCATTAACCCGCCTTATAAAAAACTCGGAACAGGTATTGTAAACGAGGGTGAAGATTATAAAAATGCCCGCCACGAGTTTACTTGCACCCTTGACGATGCAGCGAAAGCAGCCGCTTATCTTTTAAAATTCGGAGGTAGGTTTTGTATCTGTCAGCGACCCGAAAGGTTACCCGATATTTTCTCAGCAATGCGAAAATTTAAAATCGAGCCAAAATCAATGCGCGAAGTTATTCAGCGCATAGGCAAAGAGCCGAGTCTTGTTCTTGTTGAAGGCAAAAAAGGCTCTGCCCCCGGGTTCAGAATAAACACGCCGTTAATATTAGAGGACGAAAACGGCGAATACACGGAAGAAGCAAAAGAATTATTTTATTCATATAAATTTAAATAGGATGTGTTACATAATATGAAATACGATGTTGTTATTGTTGGTGCAGGCCCTGCGGGTATATTTACCGCACTTGAAATGCGCAGAAAAGGTTCCGAAAAATCAATTTTAATTATTGAAAAAGGTCAACCTGTTGAAAAGCGCAGTTGTCCGAAATCCATTACAAAACAATGTGTTAACTGCAAGCCCTACTGCCATATCACAACAGGTTTTTCGGGTGCAGGTGCATTCTCCGACGGTAAACTTTCGTTAAGTTACGAAGTCGGCGGTGATCTCCCCTCTTTAATCGGTGAGGACTTCGCACAGGAACTAATAAACTACACCGATAAAATTTACCTTGAATTCGGTGCCGATGAACACATTGAAGGTATCAGCAATGATGATGAAGTAAAGGAAATCAGAAAAAACGCCATCCAGGCAGGTCTTAAACTTGTTGACTGCCCCATACGTCACCTCGGTACAGAAAAGGCACAGACACTTTACCTTGAAATAGAAAATCATCTTCGCGACAACAACGTTGATATGATATTCGGCTACGAATGTAATGATATTATTATTGAAGACGGTGTCTGCAAGGGTGTATTCATAAGCAAAGGCAACGACCATCAGCAAATTGACGCTGATAAAATAGTTGTTGCAACAGGCCGCAGAGGTGCTGACTGGCTCGAAAAACTTTGCACAGAGCACGGCATTGAGCATCAGGCAGGTACAGTTGATATTGGTGTGCGTGTTGAAGTTCGCAACGAAGTTATGGAAAAAGTCAACCGCGTTCTTTACGAATCAAAACTTATCGGTTATCCGAAGCCTTTTAAAAACAAAGTACGTACATTCTGCCAGAATCCCGGTGGTTTTGTAAGCCAGGAGAACTACGACAATGACCTTGCAGTTGTTAACGGTCACTCTTACAAAGAGAAAAAATCCAACAACACAAACGTTGCTATTCTCTGCTCACACAACTTTAACCACCCCTTTAATCAGCCTATTGAGTATGCTCAGAAAGTTGGCGAACTTACAAATATGTTAGGTGCAGGCCACATTCTTGTACAGCGTTACGGCGATATTCTTGACGGTAAACGCACCTGGCAGAAAGAACTTGCACAGTCTAACCTTCGCCCCTCTCTTCCCGATGCGGTTGCAGGCGATATTACCGCGGCTATGCCTTACAGAGCAATGACAAACATCATTAACTTTATACAGGCGGTTGACCACGTTGTACCCGGTTTTGCATCAACTGAAACACTTCTTTACTCCCCCGAACTTAAATTTTACAGTAACAAAATCAAAATGGATACTGACCTTAATACAAGTGTTAAAGGTCTCCATTGTTTAGGTGACTCTTCCGGTTGGACAAGAGGTCTTATGATGGCATCTGTTATGGGTGTTTTAATGGGAAGATACATTGCAGAAGAAGAAAAATAATATAAACAGATAAAGCGAAGTGCCGAAAACACTTCGCTTTTTTATGTATATAACACCCCACTCACAGCATAATTATTATGCAGAGGTGACTAACTATTAAAAGTCAAGAGTTTTTTTGAAATTTAATGGTTAGGAAAAAAAGGTATGACAAAACAAGCCCTTATGAGAAGGACTTTGAAAAAAGATATAAATAAGAAGTTATCTAATCAACGAAGAATCGTA
>JAGAJB010000038.1 GCA_017626295.1 Clostridia bacterium
AATGCACACTCCTTCGTACTTTTTTGTTGCAGTTGGCAGACCGCAACTCCATTATATCACGAAGGAGTTTCCTTTTTAGGATTGTTTCAGCTATATAATTTAACTGAACCACGCGTCTAACGCGTGGTTTTACTATACAATCAAAAGACTTTGCTTCAAACGAAGCAAAGTCTTTTTTTAATCATTGTCTGTATTTTTCGGCGGCTCGTAATTTGAATAAAGCAGTTTTGTTTTGTATGAGCCGTTTATGTAAATATTTGCAAAGAATTTCGCAAGTTCGCGGGTGGGGATTTCCATACCTTCGTTCATCCAGTCTATCAGTGCGCCTGTTATGGCAGTAAGAATGAAACTTGTAGAATATCTTGCAGGATTATTTTTCGGGAACTTATCCTTTGCGTTAGGGATATTGTTCAGCATAAGGAATTGTATCTGCTGGAAAAGTTGGTTGTTTACGTCATTATTGATTATAAAACGGCAAAGGGTTTCGTGATCTTTGCAAAAATTAAGTAACGATTCGGCATACTCGGTGAAACCCTCGATGGTATTTATTGACGAGGTGGATTCACTTATAATATCGCTGAAAAGTTGATATGCTTCGTTCTGGATTTGCTGGAGCATATCAATTAAATCTGTATAATAAAAATAGAAAGTTGCTCTATTAACATCAGCTAAGGTTGTAAGTTCCGTAACTGTTATCTGATTTATATTTTTAGTTTCCAAAAGTTCAAAAAGCGCATCACGTAAAGCCTTCTTGGTTCTTTTAACACGTCTGTCCGTATGGTTTAGGCGTCGCTTTTTTTCAGTTGCCAATGTATCACACCCTTTTTTTTCGTCAACTGTTGAATTTTACATATTTTACCATATAAGAAAAATAAATTCAAGTATTTTTGTCAAAAAAGAAAAAAGTGTGAAAGATTTTGATGAAAGACAACCTATAATGAAAACAGTACTTGCCGAAATTATTTTAATTTATGTATAAACAAACCGCTTAAAAGTTTAGGTTCAAACCAGGTTGATTTCGGGGGCATTATCATATTTGCATCAGCAATTGCCATAAGGTCCTCGAGGGTGGTGGGGTACATTGAAAATGCAACCGCCATACCGCCGTTTACAAGGCGTTCAAGTTCTTTAAGACCTCTGATACCGCCGATAAAATCAATTCGTTTATCAGTTCTCGGGTCGCCTATGTTGAGGATGGGTGTAAGAAGATTTTTCTGTAAAATTGAAACATCAAGGCGGTCAACGGGGTCACTTTCAGAGAATGTGCCGTCTTTTGCGGTAAGTTTGTACCATTCATTGTCAATGTACATACCGAAAGTGTGCTTTTCTTCGGGGTGGTATGCACCGTCGCAAGATGCTTTTTCTACTGTGAAATCAGCAGAGATTTTCTCTATAAACTCCTGTTTAGTGTTGCCGTTAAGGTCTTTTACAACACGGTTGTAATCCATAATTTCAAGGCTTTCGGCAGGGAAGAGAACTGCTAAGAAGAAGTTGAATTCTTCCGTTCCGTCAAAGTCGGGGTTTTGTTCGCGACGCATTTTTGCAACGTTTACCGCAGAAGCGCAACGGTGATGACCGTCTGCAATATAGAAATTGCCTGCCTCCGCCAAAAGTGCGGAAAGTTCGGCGCAAACGTCACTCTCTTTTATTATCCATACTGTATTTGAAATGCCGTCACCCGTAACGAAATCGTATACAGGCTCGCCCTTTTTATATTCTTCAATAATATCAATAATTTCCTTTTTACCTTTGTAACAAAGGAAAATGGGACCTGTGTTTGCGTCGCAGGTGTCAACGTGACGGATTCTGTCGGCTTCCTTGTCAGCGCGTGTGAGTTCGTGCTTTTTGATATGATTATTGATGTAATCGTCAACGC
Organism: Clostridia bacterium; assembly: GCA_017626295.1. GTDB lineage: Bacteria > Bacillota > Clostridia > Oscillospirales > Acutalibacteraceae > DTU089. The sequence continues at coordinate 1,877 of JAGAJB010000038.1, forward strand.
TTGCGCAACCTACAAGACCTGTTTGTTCTCTGCCGTTCATAATCTGACGGTAAACGTAGAAACAGGGGGTTTCGTCTGTTTTGCAGATGCCCTCCTCCTCGCTCTTTCTAAGATTTTCAGCGGCTTTTTTGTAAACTTCGTCACTGTAAAGCTCAGTGCCGAGGGGAAGGTCAATTTCCGCTTTATCTATGTGCAGGAATGAGTAAGGGTTGCCCTTTACCATTTCTCTTGCTTCAAAACTGTTCATAACATCATAGGGGAGCGCAGCAACCTTAGATGCGTATTCGGGTGTGGGTCTTAATGCTTTGAAAGGTTTAAAAATTGCCATATATATAACCTCCGTAGTATGACAAAAATATAATATAATTTTACTGTATTTGTATGTTTGTTGTCAATATCATATTGCATTTTGGGACTTGCTGTGATAAATTAAAAGCAACATTTTGAGGGTGAGAAAATAATGGATTTTAAAAATATTTTAACCTATTGCGGTAAACTGGGGGCAAATAATGACCGCACCTGGTTTCACAATAACCACGGTGAATACGACGTTGCAAGAAAAGAATTTTTGGCTTTCCTTGATATGTTCCGTTTTCAACTGAGTGAGGAAGCCCCTGATATAGGTAAGTCAATTATGTATATGGAACCGCGCGAGTGGATGTACAGAGTTGCAAGGGATATGCGTTTTCACAAAAACGGGCCACCTTATAACCCTGCGTTCAGAGCGTATATTGCTGCCGACCGTAAATCCTGGTTGCCCATAGGGTATTTTTTGAGAATTTGCCCCGGGTCATCCTGCTTCGGTACAGGGTTATGGTGCGATACCACCGCGAAAATGAATAATATCCGTAAATATATTTCACTTCATTACGACGAGTTTCTGGAGGCTCTTAAAGAGGGGAATATGCAAATCGGCGGAGAAAAACTTAAAACAATGCCCCGCGGTTTTTCTGCCTATGACCCTGCCGCAGAGTATATAAAACACAAAAGTTGGGATATGATATTTTTTATTCCCGACGAGGATATAGGAAGTTTTGAAGATTTCAGCGAACTTCTTATGCAATACGTTAAACGAATGGAGCCTATGCGCAAATTTTTACTCAAAGCCGCAAACTACGTGGATAATAAAAGACCGGAGTTTGAGTGGTGAAAAGAAAAAACAGTCTGTTTCCCAAAACGAAACAGACTGTTTTTACTATTTTAATTATGAAATTGTGCAGGAACTTTCTTTTGAACTTGATACAAGTGCGATGTAACTTCTGCCTGCGTTAAGTGAAAGTTCGTTGCCGTCGGCATCGTAGAGTTTCATCATATCGGAATAATCGCCCTTTTTCCAGGTGATGTTCTGGTATGTACCGTTTGAAACGTAAACGCCGTTACCTTCGGAAAGGTCAAGGGAAATTCTGCCCTTTGAATCACCAAGGCTTGATTTATCAACGTAGCAGATAATAAGGTTTGTAAAGTTCTGCTGGTTTCCGTCGCTGTCTTTGAATGCGGAGCCGTTAAGAGAACTGTAATAAAGGTTATCTTCTGCGTTGTATGTATAGGTGTAGGTAGCGTAGTTTGAAAAATCAACTACCATTTCATTACAGTTACCGTCGGGAAGTTTTTTAGTAGTGGAATTGAATTTAAAGGGATTAAGATACTCTTCTTCAAGTGTGGTTCTGAATTCTTTTCTTTCGATTGCAGCAACAACCTTTTCTTTAGTTGTGTATGCGCGGTGTTCGGAAGAAACGTTTCTTGAAGTATCGCGTGAGAAAGTGTTACCGTCGGACATACCGTCAATGTGGTCTGTGCCGTGGTTACTCATAGCGTTATATGCCTGGGGGCTGCCGCCGAAGTGAACGAAAATAGCGTCAAAACCTTCTACGAGTTCAACAAAGTAATGTCTTGCGCTTCGTGTGGGACCAACCTTATCGGGAAGTCTTGAAGCATCGGCATACATAAGAAGCATTCTTGTAATACCGCCCTCGGCTTCCATTTCCCAAACGATGTCGGCGCTTGTGATACCCCATTGGGGTCTTGCATCTTTGTGGTTTTCAACGGATACAAAAACAGGTCTGTTTTTAAGAAGTGTTTCGTCATATCCTGCCTCACCTGTAAGGGGGTTGATGCTACCCGATAAATAAGGTGAAGTTGTAGGTACTGTGGTGGGTTGTGTTGTGGGAACTGTTGTAGTTTCTTCCTCTTTATCACCGCCGCAACCTGCGAATGTACCCACTATAAAAATAAGCGCAAGTACAAGTGAAAGGATTTTTGTGAAACGTGTTTTTCTGAAGTTTGCCAATGGTGTCATTCCTTTGTAAAAAATTAAACTTAAATCCAAAATTCAAAAAGATGTAAAATCTTAGCATAAAGTGTTGGATTCTGTGTATCTATTGTAACATCTGCAACGGAAAAAACAAGTGCTATTGTGTAAACAATACTCAAAATTGTCGAAATGAATAAAAGTGAATTTAATTTTATGTTACTTTCTCTTAAAACTTCTTTCTCCGAAAGTGCAAATATTACCAAAGTTGATGCTAAGAAGAAAATAAAACCGAAATCACTGTAATATCTTTGAAGAAGTCCGCCTGCCTGAGTGTCCGCAATTACTAAGGCAAAACCAACACCCAGAAGTGTAAGAACAAGGCTGAAAAGATTTTTTTCTTTCAGTACATCTTTAACTTTCGGCAGAGCGAAGATAAACCATAATACAGGAAGTGATGTTATAAGACCGCCGAAACAGTATTCGTAAATTGTTCTTCCTATATAATTCGTTTCTATCTGCGCCGCCTTGATATAGGGGAATACGGCAGTAAACTGAGGCGGTTGGAAAAGATAGGTGAATATACCTAAACCTGTTCTGCCCATATTGAAACCGCGTTTTGTAACATCGTTTGTAGTAAGGTTATACGCAGAGCCGAAGTCAAAAGGCGAGGCGAAACGGATATAATTGTAGTACATAATGCCTGCCGCAACTATAACAAAAGGTACGGCTAATGCAACAAGGTTTTTAATTCCGTTTTTATTGAAAATCTGCTTTTCTTTAAAGAAATATTTGAAAAATACGGGTATTGCAACGGCACAAATAAGCACAAACTGAGGTCTGCAACCTACAGTTAATGCGCTGAAAAGCGAGCCTAAGAAGAAATAGAGGTTTTGTTTCTTCTCATCTTTACCTTTTATCCAACAGTACAGACCCCATACAACAAATGTCATAGCCGTCATAATAGGCACGGAGTAAAAATCGGGGCGTTTTACAAGGAACATGGCACCGCAACAGTTTACGAATGTGAGTGATAAAAGCAAATACGTTCCCACAGATATTTTTTTGAAGTGCTTTTTACAGATAAGTTCAAGTAACTTAAATACACCTATTGTGAAAAGCATTGCAAATATCATAATGCCTATTGCCGAGGGGAAAGGTGCATCGAACAATGCCCTGAAGGGTAAATACATTATAAGTAACGGCACAATACCGAAATATACGTAGTAATGACCGTCAAAATACGCCACGTCCCAGCGGTATTCGTCACCTGTTGCAGATGATGTGAGTGACCTTGCGGCAGTATCGTAAGGGTTTTCCATATCTATAAGGGATTCGGGAACGTCATTATTATCTATATAAGTCTTACCCTCTAAAATTGCCTGTGCCAATTCGTCATATTGGTTATGGTTTGTCATCGGCAGCGGAGTGAAAGCGAAACCGTTTTCCGTGGCAGTCATACCCAGAAACGTGGGATTCATAGTGCCTACGAATACAATAAGTATGCATTGAACGGTAATAATCGCAACCGTAAGGTTGTATTTTAAGTTTTGGTGTTTTAAAAGTTCCTTTTTATACAAGGGTGATGAGGGTTTGAAAATATAAATAAAGAAAAGAACAGCGACAACAAAAAATATTCTTAATACGGAAAATTCAAAAGGTCTTTCATTGTTAATTGAAATTGAATCAACTTTTATTACGTCTTTTTCACTGTCAAAGCGGAGCATAAGATGTTCGCTTTTGCCCGAAGTGTTTATGTTGATGTACTCGCTTTTTTCTACGGATTTATAAATCGTTCTTTGGGGAGTTGCGTAGTAATACTCATTTCCTTCATCCGTAAGGTAAAGAGTAAGTTTAACACGGCTTTTGTTGTTTTCGTTTAAATCTATTTTTATATTTTTGATGTCAATATTAAGTTCCGGAAACTCAACTTGTTCACCGCCCGAAAAGGTGTAACAACCGTCCTCGGTTTTGTATTCTTCAATATAATGAGTAAGGTCTGTGGGGGTGTTTCCCTTTGAAGTATAAAAGTTAATGTTAAAGAGCGTTAGTTCAAGACCTGTGCTTAAAATTAAAATTGACACAAGTGTTATAAGACAGGCTTTTGTAAAACTTTCGCGGTTTTTACTCTTTTTATAAATAAACAGTGATATGAGTGCGGTAATTATTAAACCCACAATGCAAATTGCTATCATAACAAGAACTCCCGAAATAACAGAATATACACTTATATTAAACCATAAAAACAATGTTTTGTAAATATTTCCTCTTCTGAAGCATATATTTTAACAAAAATTTAAAGCGAGGAATTTTTATGGAAAAGACAGTTAAAAGCGAAACCCTTACATACAGTGTTTACGAAAATTATGTTAATACGCTCAAAAATAAATATCCCGAACTGAAAATCGCAACCTGCGGAAAATCGGTTTTAGGCAAGCGTATTTATTCGTTGGTAATGGGTGAAGGAGATAAAAATATTGTTTATGTGGGCGGTACTCACGGACTTGAATGGCTTACATCTTTGTTACTGCTTGAATTCTGCGAAAACCTTTTGTTTTATAATCAGATAGGCGGAGAAATAGCAGGTTACAGCGTAAAAGAACTCTTAAAAAACAGACGGCTTATTGTGATACCGGAACTTAATCCCGACGGCATAGAAATCGCTTTAAGAGGCGCTTCTGCCTGCGGAAAATATAAAAAAGATAATTTCGAGGCGTGCAACGGAGATTTCAGCGGATGGAGTGCCAACGCAAGAGGGGTGGATATAAACCACAATTTTAATGCAGATTGGTATAATCTAAGAGATTTTGAAAGAGCAAGCGGTATAAGTGAACCGTCCCCAAGAAGATTCGGCGGGTTTCACCCCGAAAGTGAACCCGAAACGAAAGCAATAACAAGACTTTGCAGAAATATTCCCGTTGATATGCTTTTTACTTTCCACTCGCAAGGGGAGGAGATATATTACGAGTACGGCAAAAATACCCCCGAAAAATCATACACAATCGCGCAGGTGCTGGCAAGTGTAAGTGAATATACACTCGTAAAAAACGAGGGCCACGCCGCAAGCGGTGGTCTAAAAGACTGGTTTATAGAAGAATTTAAAAAGCCTGCCTTTACCGTTGAAATAGGCAAAGGCAAAAACCCCCTGCCTGTAAGTCAGTTGGAAGAAATATACGACCGACTTGGAAAACTTCTTGTGATGGGGATGGTGCTTTAATTTTCAAAAAAACACTTTACAAAGAACAAATGTTCTGATATAATACAGGAGAACAAACGTTCTGAAAGAAGTGAGCGAGTGTGGAACGCACTATATTACATTGCGACTGCAACAGTTTTTTCGCCTCGGTTGAGGGTGTGCTTAACCCCGAACTGAAAAAATACGCTTATGCCGTATGCGGTGACCCGGAATACCGCCACGGCATAATTCTTGCTAAAAATGAGTTGGCGAAAAAATACGGTGTAAAAACAGGGGAGGCTATATGGCAGGCAAAATCCAAATGCCCGAAACTTGTGACCGTAAAACCCCATTATAAAATTTATAAAGAATATTCGGAAAAAGTGTTTAACATTTACTGTCGCTATACCGACCTTGTTGAGCCTTTCGGTATAGATGAATGTTGGCTTGATGTCAGCGGTACAACGCACCTGTTCGGAAGCGGCGAGGAAATAGCCGATGAATTGAGAAGTGTTGTAAAAGCGGAAACGGGTCTTACCATTTCCGTAGGCGTTTCCTATAATAAAATCTTTGCAAAAATGGGTAGCGATTACAGGAAACCCGATGCTACAACCGTAATAAATGAAGATAATTTTAAAGATTTACTTTACCCCTTGCCTGCGGGGGATATGTTTATGGTGGGCAGGCGTACCGCCGAAAAACTGAGGAATGCGGGAATTTTTACTATCGGAGATATTGCCTGTGCCGATGAGCGTACCCTTAAACGCATTTTAGGTGAAAACGGCAGGGTTCTTTGGCAGAACGTGAACGGCTTTGATTATTCGCGGGTTCATTCTTTTGATTACCGTGAAGCCTATAAATCTATCGGTAACGGTGCAACTTTCAAGCGTGACCTTGTAAGTCAGAGGGATGTGCGTACCTGCGTTTTCTTTTTATGCGATAAGGTCGCCGCAAGGCTGAGGAAACATAACGTTGAATGTTCCGCAGTTCAGGTGGGTATAAAAGATACAAATATGCACAGCATCAACCGTTCCGTTCAGTTGCAGTCGCCTACGGATTTATCTTTTGATTTACGCCGTACTGCACTTTCGTTAATACAGGATAACGTGGATGTGGGTAAAGACCCTATAAGAGCCTTGACGGTGACGGGGACTAAACTTTTAAACGGCGATGACGTCTGTGAGCAAATTTCTTTTTTTGACCTTGATTATCATACAAAAAGGGAAAAAGAACAACGTCTTGAACAGGCAAAAGACGGTATCAGGCATAAATACGGTCTCGGCACGCTTACGCGCTGTTCGTTTATTCATAATGAATTTGGTTTTTAGGAGAGAATGATATGAGATGTACTGTAACGGCTATGAGAGCAAAAGAGGTAGTTAATATCGATAACGGTTGCCGTCTGGGGTGCGTTACCGATGTTGAAATAGATACCTGTACAGGTTGCCTTGTGAGTATAACCGTCTTTTGCGGTAAAGGTATATGCGGTTTTTTAGGCAGAGGCGAAGAAATTGTAATTTGTTGGAAAGATATAATAGTAATCGGCGATGATATGATACTTGTAAGAAAAGGCGGAGCGAAGATATAAAGTATAAGAAAAACATCGCCCCGTCGGACGATGTTTTTGAAATCATAAATTTTTCCTTGTTTTATTATAAATCTTGGATTTAATGCTATCAATAAGCGAAAGTTTTGTTTTATCGTGAACTTTTAATTCGTCAACCGTAAAAGCCGCGGCAGAAAATTCTGCTTTATAACTTTCGTAAAGGTCAACTACAGTGCCGTCGGAAAGTTCCGTAATGCAGGAATAAATAAAGGTAAAGGGATTAAGGTTGTCTGTTATATTCTTTCTGTATTTCCATTCCACAACGTTGTTTTCGTCATAAAGACCGATTTTAATAACGCCCAGTTTTCTGGTTTTTGTGGCAGGGCAGGAAAGTATAATTGCATCTTTGCCGTCAATCTTTTTACTGTAATTTATAACGGAGAACATACAGTTTGAACAGTATTCAAGGCCTTTGTCAATAGTATATTTACTCCAGGTTTCACCGCCGTCGGTGGAATCTGTGTAACTTATATACCCTGCGATATTTCTTGAATACATTCTAAGAACACCGTTATTAAGAAGAACTAACTGACTTTCGGAACTTTTTCCCGCCGGGCCTACCTGCTTTGCCTTTTCGGAACGATGCCAGTTTTCGCCGTCTTCGGTATAAATAACGCTTGTGTATTCTCTTCCGCCGTTGTTGTCGTAAATTGAGAAAATAACTCTCTGTTTACCGTCTTTTTCAATGCAGATACCGACACCGGGAGAAAAGCCTGTGAATCCCTTTGAGTTGATTTCGGTATTTAAAATTTTCCCGTCCGACCAGGTTTCGCCCTTGTCAAAACTCTTTCTGACCCAAAGATAATACGTGGGGTAGATTTTTATGGGGGCATAGGCGTAGAAAATATTAGCAATAACGTCCTTGTTATTCAAGGAGCCGTCTTTGTTCATTTGTTTAATAAGAACAGGGGAATAGTTCTCGCCGTTTTTTTCATGGATGTTATATGCCCTGTCTACATAAAAGTTTTTGTAGTTTGAGTTATCAGAGAATTTAAGAACGGGGGCAAAACCGTCTTCACCAAAATTATCAACATAATACGGGTAATGGTTTTTATCAAGTGTGGTGCTTTCGGCTTTTTCGTGGGATGTTTTGTCGCAAAGGGCAAGTTTTCCGTCAATGAAACCGCTGTCTTTGCCGTATGTGCCTGCACTCCACAGACCCATATATGCAGGACAAGCGTCGCAAACGTGGTAAACAACACCGTTTTTATCCTCGCACATTGCCGAGTCGCAGAAAGAGGCGGATGTGGGTATTGCTTTATTATGGTCGCAGTCTTCCATATCGTTAAAATGATTTACCCATACAATATCCGACCAGGTTTTACAGTTGTCATCGGAATAGCGGATTACCGTTTCAATATTTGCAGGGTCATCTGTTCCGTTGCCGTATCGAATATCCGCACCCGCAAGAACTCTGCCGCTTTTAAGGGTGAGTATGGAAGGGATTCTGAACAGTTTACTGTCAGCAGTACCGGGAGCATAGGGGTTTGTTATATTTTGAGCCATTTTTACACCTCATTTATATAAGTCTGAAAGTTTTAACTTCAAAGGGTTTGATGTTAAACTTAATTTCGTTGCCGTTGAAAGTGATTTCGTTTTCGTTTTCTTCCATAAGGTTACATTCGTAAACCTTTGAGAAAGGCAAGTTAACAGTAAGGGTTCTTTCGCCTCTTACACGACGGCTTTCGTAAACACGCACAATAATTCCGTTGCCGTCCTGTGCCTGTTTTACTGTATCAATTATAACGTCGTCATTGTCGCAGTTAATGTAACTGTAACTTTCGGGTAACGTGCCGTTTTGTGCAGTTACATCGTATGCTTTCAAGGGAAGATTAAGGGCGAATGCTTCGTTAACAGTTCCGCCTGTCTGCCAGGTTCCCTTGTGGGGATAGTAGGCGTATGTGAAAGTGTGCATACCTAAATCGCCTTTTCTGTCGGGGCAGGTGGGAGCACGAAGAAGCGTGATTCTCATACGGCTGTCAAGAATATCGTATCCGTATTTGCAATCGTTGAGAATACTTACGCCGTAATCACCTTCGGAAAGGTCTGCCCATTTGTGCGCGCATTGTTCATAACGTGCCGCGTCAAATGATGAGTTGCGGTGTGTGGGTCTTTTAATAGCACCGTGTGCCGCCTCAAAAGTTGCCTCGGTGTTAAGCACGTTAACGTCAAATGCCGCTTTCATAACCTTGTCGCGTTCCTGCCAGTCAACTTCGGTTTCAAAGAGTAACTGACGGCTGTTTTTGTAAAGGATAATATTCTGCGTAACAGTTGATTTATTGAATTTTCTTGTTACTTTAAGGACTGCTCTTACAGGTGAAGATTCAGCGATTTCAACGCTTTCAGCCTCTCTGAGTACCCATTTTTTCTTCTCGTAGTTCTGTTCAAGGTTCCAGGCGGTTTCGTGAACGCATTTATCAATAAATACTGTTATAAGGTTTCCTTCTCCGTCAAGAGTTTCACGGTTGTTCTCTTTATCAAAAATTGATGTGAGTATACCGTTTTCATCGTATTCTACCCGAACAATTTCGTTTTCGATTACGCCGTTTGCGATTTTAACATTTTCCGCTTTTTCGGACTCGGCATAGGGGAAAAATTTGTAACCCATAGGGGGAACGTCAGTTGCAATAAATTCGGTGTATTCAACTCCGTCTTTCTCGAAGTTTCTGCATACTCCGTCAAAAGATTTGTTTCCTTTAACCGTAACAGGTGCAGTAACTTTGTGTGAAAGGAGGTTCCACACTGTTACACCGTCATTCTTAACCTGTATTTTGGGAATAATACTGTTTATAGCGGTGTCTAACATTTCGTTTCCGTCGGTTTCAAGTTTCTTGAAATCGGGACGGCAGTCTTCCATAGCCTCGTGTATAGACGTACCGGGAAGAATATCGTGGAACTGATTTTTAAGGAATAAAAGCCAGAGGTTCTGCAGTTTTTCAATATCATAACCGCCGCCGAAAACTCCTGCCATTTCGCAACGGCTCAAAAGGAACTCGTTTTTGCGGTTGGCTTTTTTGATAAAGCCCTGGCTCGTATAGGTACCTCGGTGGTTTTCATAGTAAAGTTCATCACAATAGGTGGGTAATTCTTCTCGGATTTTTTCTGCCTCTGCAAAGAATTCTGCGGGGTGACCCATTCTTGTTTTGGGAAGACCGGGGAAGTTTTTAAGTCTTTTTGCGTTTTCAAGCATTCTGTACGTACTTCCGCCGCCACCGTCACCGTAGCCGAACATACCGAAGCCTGTTTTGAGAACGTGTTTTAAGTCGTTGTTAAAGGAAGCGTCGCAAACTTGCTTGGGGTCGTAATCGCCCTGATAATGAGAACGCTGATTCAATGCGAGAATTTCAGAGCCGTCCGCACCTTTCCATTTGAAAAGGGTGTGGGGGAAACGGTTGGTGTCCTGGTTAAGAAGTTTGGTTGTAATAAAATATTTCATACCGCTTTTTTTGATAATCTGCGGTAAAGCGTGCGAGAAACCGAAGCAGTCGGGGAGCCAATACGTATCAGAGGAAACTCCGAATTCCTTAAGGAAAAATTCTCTTCCGTAAAGAAGTTGGCGAATCATACTTTCGCCCGATGCAATATTTGTGTCACACTCAACCCAGGTGTTACCCACAATATTCCATTGACCGTTTTTTACTTTTTCTTTAATTCTCTCATAAAGTTCGGGGTAGTTCTTTTTTATCATATCATAGGCAATAGCCTGACTTTGCGTAAAGGTAAATTCGGGATAAACATCCATAAGAGCAAGGTTGTTTGCAAAGGTTCTTGCACTTTTTCTTTCTGTTTCCTGAATTCTCCAAAGCCACGCTATGTCAATGTGACTGTGACCGTCAAAAATAACCTCGGACGTAGCAGTATATTCAATTTCCGCTAACTTTTTATCAAAATGCTCGCAGGCAATTGCAATGGATTTTCGGGTTTCTTCTTCGGGGAAATCAAAGTCAACAAGGTGGATAGAGTCGTCAAGAACCTTATATACGCTTTCTTTTATAAATTCATCTTTAATGCAGGGGAGTGCATCCCAGGCAGTAACACAGTTAAGATAGAATTTTTCGCAGATTTCATCAACTATTGCAAAGTTTGCAAATTTAAGCGTGTATTCACATTCCTTGATGCCGTCCATTGCCATATTGCAGAAGCCTGCAGAGTCAACACAAGCCTCAAGCACAATTTCCATAGGTTCACCGAAGGTGAGGAAGTTTTCGGTAATATTAACGGTTTCTCTGGCAACCCATCCGCTTTTCTCTCTTGAAGAAACGGAGTTTGCAATTTTCCCGTTAATTCTTATAAGGATTTCACCGCCGAAATCAAGGTTAAGATAAATCTTTTTACCCTTGAAACTTTCGGGGAGTGTAACCTGTGCTTTGAATATTCTCGCACAGTCGTATCGTGCAAACCAATGGTCACCTAATTTTATTTTTTCTTCTGTTTCGGGTAAAAATTCATATTTACCCGCACCCAGATAATTACCGTCATAGGTAGTCCACTCGGGGATAGAAATACTGTCCGGTACGCAGTATTTTTTCAGTTGTTCAAACATATCAAATAAAACATGTTCTTTGGGAGTGCGCATAAAAATTCTCCTAAACATTAAATATTTCTTTTAATATAGCATAACTAAAATAAGATTATCAAGAAAAAAATGGATATTCAGAAGAATTATATATAATAGTAATAAAGTTAACGTATTATCTTTTAATTTAAAATATTTCGTGGTATAATATTATGAATTGGATTAAAGGAGGGCTGTGAGCCTATGGATAAATTTAAACTTGTTTCACCTTATGAACCCACAGGCGACCAGCCTGAAGCAATAAAAAGCCTTGTGGACGGTGTTAACAAAGGTTACGATGAGCAAACACTTCTTGGTGTAACAGGGTCGGGTAAAACGTTTACTATGGCAAACGTAATAGCCGAACTTAACCGCCCCACGTTAGTTCTTGCCCACAATAAAACCCTTGCGGCTCAACTTTGCAGTGAGTTTAAGGAGTTCTTTCCTGAGAATGCGGTTGAATATTTCGTTTCCTATTACGACTATTATCAGCCGGAAGCGTATATTCCCTCAACCGACACTTATATTGAAAAAGACAGCGCAGTTAATGATGAAATAGATAAACTTCGACACTCTGCAACTTCCGCCCTTTCCGAGAGGCGCGACGTTATTATCGTCGCAAGTGTTTCGTGCATATATACTCTCGGTGACCCTATTGATTATCGCAGTATGGTTATATCTTTAAGAACGGGTATGCAAAAAGACAGGGACGAACTTATAAAGAAACTCGTTGAAATTCAGTACGAGCGCAATGACGTTAATTTCACCCGAAACAAATTCAGAGTAAAAGGGGATACAGTGGAAATATTCCCTGTATATTCTTCCGAAAGTGCTTACAGAGTTGAGTTTTTCGGTGATGAAATTGACAGAATTTCCGAAATCCACCCCCTCACAGGTGAGGTTAAATGCACTCTATCCCACGTTGCAATTTACCCTGCATCCCACTACGTTGTTGAGCCCGATAAAATGGAAAAGGCTCTTCAGAATATCTACAACGAAATGGAACAAAGGGTAGAGGAATTTAAGGCTGAGGGTAAACTTTTGGAGGCTCAGCGTATTCAACAGCGCACTCTTTACGATATTGAAATGTTAAGGGAAACAGGCTTCTGCAAAGGTATTGAGAACTATTCCCGTGTTATGTCGGGCAGAGAGCCGGGAACTGCTCCTTTCACACTTCTCGATTATTTTCCTGACGATTTTATACTGTTTGTGGATGAATCCCACGTAACACTTCCACAGGTGCGCGGTATGTTCGGCGGTGACCGTTCACGAAAAGAAAGTCTTGTGAATTTCGGTTTCAGACTCCCCTCTGCATTTGACAACAGACCCTTAAAATTCGATGAATTTTACAAAAAAACTCATCAGAAAATATTCGTCAGCGCAACGCCCGGTGAACTTGAGAAAGAAAAAAGTTCGCAAGTTGCGGAGCAGGTTATAAGACCTACGGGACTTCTTGACCCCGAAATAAGTGTAAGACCAACCGAGGGGCAAATTGATGACCTTATTTCCGAAATCAACATCCGCGTTGAGCGTAAAGAACGTGTTCTTGTAACAACTCTTACAAGAAAAATGGCGGAGGATTTGACGGATTATCTTACTGACTACGGCATAAAAGTGCGCTATATGCATTTTGACGTTGATACAATTGAGCGAATGGAACTTATACGCGATTTGCGTTTAGGCGAATTTGACGTTCTTGTGGGAATTAACCTGTTAAGAGAGGGTCTTGATATTCCCGAAGTATCACTTGTTGCTATTCTTGATGCGGATAAAGAGGGTTTCTTAAGAAGTGAAACTTCCCTTATTCAGACCGTGGGCAGAGCCGCCCGAAACGCTAACGGACAGGTTATAATGTACGCGGACGAAGTTACGGGTTCTATGGAAAGAGCCATAACCGAAACTTATCGCCGTCGTGAAAAACAAATGAAATATAACGAGGAACACGGCATTGTTCCCGAAACAATAAAGAAAGACGTTCGTGAAATTCTTGAAATCAGTTCTAAAGACAATATTCAGGAGCGCGTTGCAAAACGCAGACTTTCCGAAAGAGAAAAGAACGAACTTATTGAGAAACTTACCAAAGAAATGCGTGCTGCCGCAAGGCTTCTTGAGTTTGAACACGCAGCATATTTAAGAGATCAGATTCAAAAACTTAAAAACGGAAAATAATAAGGGATTTTTATGGAGAAAAATTTAATTGTTAAAGGTGCCAGAGAGCACAATTTGAAAAACGTAAGCGTTGAAATACCAAGGGATAAACTTGTTGTTTTTACAGGTCTTTCGGGTTCGGGTAAGTCATCACTTGCCTTTGATACCATTTATGCTGAGGGTCAGCGCAGATATATGGAGAGCCTTTCTTCATACGCCCGTCAGTTTCTCGGTATTATGGAAAAACCCGACGTTGACAGTATAGACGGACTTTCACCCGCAATATCCATTGACCAGAAAACCACGTCTAAAAACCCCCGTTCAACTGTGGGTACGGTTACGGAGATTTATGACTATTTAAGACTTTTGTATGCCAGAATAGGCGTGCCTCATTGTCCTGTTTGCGGTAAGGAAATCAAGCAACAGTCCATAGACCAGATTGTAGATAAAATTCTTAAACTCCCCGAAGGCACGAAGTTTCAGGTTCTCGCACCCATTGCCAAAGGTAAAAAAGGCGAGTTTCAGAAGGAACTTGAAAGCGCGGCAAAATCGGGCTTTTCAAGAGCGCGTATTGACGGCGAGGTTACAGACCTTTCCGATAAAATAAAACTGAAAAAGAACATAAAACATAATATTGAGATTATAGTAGACCGCCTTATTATGAAAGAGGGGGTTGCTTCACGCCTTGCAGACTCCTTGGAAACTGCCTTTTCGCTTACCGAGGGGAACGTTCTTGTTGACATTATTGGCGGGGAAGAAATTCTCTTTTCCCAGAATTTTGCCTGCCCCGACCACGGCTCCTGTATGGATGAACTTGAACCGCGTATGTTTTCTTTTAACAATCCTTTCGGTGCTTGTCCCACTTGTTCGGGATTGAGCGTGTTTATGCGCGTTTCCGAGGATTTACTTGTTCCCAACAGAAAACTTTCCATTAACGGCGGTGCTATCAAAGGTTGCGGATGGAGTAAAACTGATTCAAGCACCATTGCGGGAATGTACTATAACGCATTGGCGGAAAGATACGACTTTACCCTTGACACACCTTTCAATAAAATTTCCCCCGAAGGTCAGAAAGCCATTTTCTACGGTACTGACGGTGAACGTATTAAAATGGTGCGTCAGAATGAGTACGGCAGCGGTACTTATATGACAGAGTTTGAGGGTATTGTTAATAACCTTGAGCGCCGTTACAGAGAAACCACAAGTGATTGGTCGCGTAAAGAAATTGAGCAGTATATGACTGCTTGCCCTTGCCCCGACTGTAAAGGTGCGCGCCTTAAACCCGCGCCCCTTGCGGTAACCGTCGGCGGTAAAAATATTAAAGAATTTACTGATATGTCTATTCGTGGTGAGTTGGAGTTTATTGATAGTCTTGAACTTACCGAAAAAGAGCAGATTATAGGTAAACAGATTATAAAAGAAATTCGTTCAAGACTTGCGTTTTTGTGTAATGTAGGTCTCGACTACCTTACGCTTTCCCGTTCGTCAGGTACTTTGTCGGGCGGTGAAAGTCAGCGTATCCGCCTCGCTACACAAATAGGCTCCTCTCTTATGGGTGTACTTTATATTCTCGACGAGCCCAGTATAGGCCTTCATCAGCGCGATAATGAAAAACTTTTGCAGTCACTTTGTAATCTTCGTGATTTGGGTAACACGCTTATTGTTGTTGAACACGATGAAGACACAATGAATGCGGCGGATTATATTGTGGATGTAGGCCCCGGTGCAGGTGTTCATGGCGGTGAAATCGTGTGTGCGGGTACTGTTGAGGAAATAAAAAAATGCGAGCGTTCTCTTACAGGTCAGTTCCTTTCGGGTAAAAAGAAGATAGAAGTTCCCGAAAAACGCCGTGAAGGTAACGGGAAATATATTGAAATAAAAGGTGCTAAACAAAATAACCTTAAAAATATTGACGTAAAAATACCCTTGGGCGAACTCGTTGTCGTAACAGGCGTTTCGGGGTCGGGTAAATCCTCGCTTATCAACGAAATACTTTACAAAAAACTTGCGGCAGAACTTAATAATGCCCGCAAATTCGCAGGTAAACACGACGAGATATTGGGTATAGAGCACCTTGATAAAGTAATAAATATCGACCAGTCACCCATAGGCAGAACACCCCGTTCAAATACCGCAACGTACACAGGTGTGTTCAACGATATAAGAACGCTCTTTGCTTCAACACAGGATGCTAAAGCAAAAGGCTACGATGCCGGCAGATTTTCATTTAACGTAAAGGGTGGCAGATGTGAATCCTGTGAGGGTGACGGCATTATAAAAATCGAAATGAACTTCCTTTCGGATGTTTACGTTCCTTGTGAAGTTTGTCGCGGTGCCAGGTATAACAGAGAAACCCTTGAAGTGAAATATAAGGGAAAAAGTATCAGCGACGTTCTTAATATGACCGTTGAAGAAGCCATGAACTTCTTCTCCAATGTTCCGAAAATCAGACATAAACTTGAAACGATTTATGACGTCGGTTTAGGGTATATCACATTGGGGCAGTCTGCCACAACTCTTTCGGGCGGTGAGGCTCAGCGAGTTAAACTTGCAACGGAACTTTCAAAAAAATCAACAGGCAAAACCGTTTACATTCTGGATGAGCCTACAACAGGGCTTCATACAGCGGACGTCAAGAAACTTCTTGAAGTTATAAATAAACTTGTTGATGCGGATAACTCCGTAATAGTTATAGAGCATAACCTTGACGTTATAAAAACCGCCGATTATATAATTGACCTGGGTCCCGAAGGCGGTAACGGTGGCGGCGAAATTGTTGTTGCAGGTACACCCGAAGAAGTGGCAAAATGTAAAAAATCTTATACAGGAAAATATTTAAAACCATTGCTATAATTTTAAAAATGTTATATAATTGTTGAAAATTTAATTTTTCAAAAGAGGGAATGACTATGAAAGCAAACGAAAGTATACCTAACTATGATATAAAAGTCAGGGAATATACAAACTATGCTATAAAAAGCATCAAAAATGTTTGTAAAAATTTCGGCCCGCGTCCCGTAGGCAGTGATGCGGAAAAACAGGCTCAGGAGTATATGCTCGCTGACCTCCGGAAATTCTGCGACGAAGCAAAACGCGAGGAATACAAGTGCAGTGACAAGGCGTTTATGTCCTGGGTGCCTATCGGTGCGGCACTTCTTATACTTAACGTATTGTTCTTCACACTTGGTTGGCACGTTGTTGCCCTTGCACTTTCCGTTGTTACATTGTTCTTGGTGTTGGCAGAGTTTATTTTCTATAAACCTGTTCTTGACGTCTTCTTCCCCAAGAAAACAAGCGGTAACGTTTACGGCGTAAGAAAAGCAATAGGGGAGACAAAAAAGCGCATAATTCTTTCAGGTCATACGGATTCGGCTTTTGAGTGGACTTATACATACAAAGGCGGCAGACCTGTTGTGGTAACAATAATCGTAACTGCGGTTGTTGCCATACTCCTCGGTATCGGTGCTAATATTTACGGTATGATTCACTTCGACGGTGCTTTCGGTTCAGTTGTATGGGGCGAAAACGGTGGTATTGCACTCAAAGTGCTTGCAGTTATTATGTATATTACGGTTCCCGTACTTATTGCCGCATTTAAATTTTCTAACTATAAACTCCCTGTTATAGGTGCAAACGATGACCTTACAGGTTGCTTTATCTCCTGTGCTGCTGCAAAATTCTTAAGCGATAACGATATTCGTTTTGAAAATACAGAAGTTGCAGTTCTTTGCGCAGGCGGTGAAGAAGCAGGTCTTCGAGGCTCAAAAGCATTTGCAAAAATGAATAAAGATATGCTGGGCGACGGTGTTGAAACTGTTTTCGTCAGTTTTGATACTATCCGTGAACTTGAATTTGCAAAGATTTACGAAAAAGATATGACAGGTATGGTTAAAAACGACCGTCGTGTAGCAGAACTTTTACAGAATGCCGCTAAAAATGTGGGTATTGACGTTCCCATAGGAACTATTGAACTCGGCTCAACCGATGCAGCCGCAATGTCACAGGCAGGCGTTCCCGCAAGTGCATTTACCGCTATGGACCCCACACCCGCAAGGTATTATCATACACGACTTGACGATGAAAAGAATCTTTCTGCTCAGGCTATTGATACAGGCGTAAAAGTCGCCCTCGAAACAATTTTCCTTTATGACGAAAAGGGGATATAACAAAAAGCAGTCCGCGAGGACTGCTTTTTTAAATTATTCCGGTCTGGTATAAGGTATATCCGTTATTTTAAGTCTGTAATTACCTGAGCGTAATTCACGCAATAAATCTTCGTTGGTTTCAATAGGTGTTTTAAAATAAATACCGCCTATACCCATATCTTCAGGTTCGTGGAAATCGGAGCCTGATGTAACTATGTTTTTATTGTGGAATTTTGCCCATTCTGTTGCCATTTCGTTTGATGAATGGTGCCGGGGGTTGCCGTTGAATACTTCATAACCATCAAGTATTTGCCAGTTTTCAACTTTCATACCGCGTCTGAAAGGGTGGGCTTGAATCATCAGAAGACCGTTTTCGTGAGCGATTTCGGAAAATTCCTTGGGCTTCATTGCCATAAGGTCGCCGTGTGACCTTAAAAATTCTTCCGTAACACCGTAAACAAGGTAATCGTTAGGGTGGTTATAAAAGTTTATTTCCATACCCAAAAGCACGTTGAATTTACCTTCAGCCGCCTTTTTTACCGTGTTGAAACCTGTAAGGAAGTGGTCTACTTTTTCGTCCCAAGGGATGTTTTCAAGTTTAGGTACTCTGAACGTGGAACGGTTCATATGGTCGGTTAAAACAAGACCTGCATAGCCTTTGTCGGTGTAACATTCAACCAGTTTTTCTGCAAAAGCACCGGCACAAGTGCTGACCTCTTTAACGTGTGCGTGCATTTCGTATAAATATTCCATTAAAATTATCTCTTTTCTTTTTAGAGTTACAAGAATTATAATCCCTTTTTGTAATATTGTCTACCTGTGAAATTTAAAAAATACGGTTTTTATATATTTAATTTAGTATTGCAAATATTAATAAAAATGATACAATGATAGCATAAGAAAATTTTTGGAGGAAGTATTATGCGTACTTTAAAAGCAGCCGTTATCGGTGTGGGTGGTATTTCACAGGAACACATTAACGGATATATCAAAAACCCGAATGTTGAACTTTATGCTTTTTGTGATATAAACGAGGCACAACTAAAAAAAATGGCGGAGCGTTACGGAATCCCTGCGGAGCGCTGTTTTACAGATAAGGATGAAATGCTTAAAGCACTTCCCGAAATAGATATTGTAAGTGTAACAACCTGGAATTCTGCCCACGCAGAGTGTACCATTGCTGCCCTTAATGCAGGTAAAGACGTTATTTGCGAAAAGCCTATGGCTATGAATACCGCTGAGGCGGAAGCAATGCTTGAAGCAGCAAAGAGAAATAGCAAACTTCTTCAGATAGGTTTCGTTCGCCGTTACGGTAACGATGCCGACGTTATGCGCGATTTTATTGACGCAGGCAAATTCGGTGATATTTACTATGCTAAGGCAACATATCTCCGCCGTAACGGTAACCCGGGCGGTTGGTTTGGCGATAAATCACGTTCGGGCGGCGGTCCTCTTATAGATTTAGGCGTTCACGTTATTGACCTTTCCCGTTACCTTTGCGGTAATCCGAAGCCTGTTTCTGTTTACGGTGCAACTTTCCAAAAACTCTTTAACCGTCCCAATATCAAAGACGGAAAAGGTTATTCATCTGTTTCTGCAGGTAAAAATGATATTTGCGATGTAGAGGACTTTGCAACTGCACTTATACGTTTTGAGAACGGTCTTGTGCTTTCTGTTGAGGCAAGTTTTTCCCTTAATATTAAAAAAGATGAGGGCAATATTCAGTTCTTCGGCACAAAAGGCGGTGCAAAACTTGACCCGCAGGTTGAGATATTCTCGGAAGAAAACGGCTACCTTGTAGACCTTAGTTTCAATAAAGATACAAGCCTTAGTTTCGACGGACTTTTCTGTCGCGAAATGAATCATTTTGTTGACTGCGTAATGAACGGTACACCCTGTCGCGCACCTGCTGAGGACGGCGTTGAACTTATGAAGATTCTTGATGCGATTTATGAATCCGCAAGAACAGGTCACGAAGTGGTTATTGCTTAATGAAAAAGGCTAAAATAACCGCTGTTTGCGGTATGATGGCGGCACTTTCGGTTGTGCTTATGTTTATTACAACTTTCGTGCCTGTGTTAGTGTACGTTTTGCCCATTGTAACAGGTCTTATAGTTTTCTTTATTTCCGAGTTGGCTGATAAAAAATGGGCGGTGGGTGTTTTCTTTTCAACGGCATTTCTGTCGCTGGTTTTATTGACGGATAAAGAAGCGGCGTTAACGTACACCTTGTTTTTCGGTTACTATCCGCTTTTAAAAGAAACTATTGAGAAGTTGCCCAAAGTTTTATCGTGGTTAATTAAATTTTTAATGTTTAATATTGCAGCGGTGAGTATAGGATTTTTGGGTGTTTGGCTTTTAGGCGTGTCGGGGGAGGAGTATAACGAATTCGGTGAGTTTACAGTTCCCATATTGTTGGCACTTGCAAACGTTACGTTTATTCTTTACGATGTGGCACTTTCCAAAAACGGCAACTTGTTAAAACTTCTTGCTCTAAAAGTTCAGAAAAGCATAAATAAAAGGTAATATTTTTATTGCAACAAACTGTGACGGTCTTTTTCGTTTCAGTTTGTTGTTTTTTTAACGGAAAACGGTGAATTATAATTCATTCGCTATTGACAAATAACGGCAAAAAAATGTATAATCAATATGTATAAATTTTTGAAAAATCGGGGGTATTTTTTATGCAGAAAAAGACCGTTGCTCTTACAGGTTCTTCCGGTACAATGGGCTGGGCAGGCTTTAAAGAGCTTTATGCAAAAAAGAACGAATTCAACATCGTTCTTCTCAACAGAGACAGCAAGAAAAACCGCGAAAAATTCGCACCTTATATGGATGATCCTTCAATAAGATTTGTATGGGGCGACCTTACAAATTACGAAGACGTTCTTGAAATGGTAACAGGTGCAGATTACGTGCTTCATGTTGGCGGTATGGTTTCTCCCGCAGCCGACTATTATCCCGTAAAAACACAGAAAACAAACGTTGCCGCTGCACAGAATATTGTTAACGCAATTAAGGCACAGCCCGACCCTGATGCAGTTAAAGTAGTTTACATAGGTACTGTTGCCGAAACAGGTGACCGTAATCCTCCCATTCATTGGGCAAGAACAGGCGACCCCATCAAAATCAGCGTTTATGACCACTATGCCATCAGTAAAGTTAAGGCTGAGGCTGTTTTTGCTGAGTCAGGTCTTAAACATTGGGTATCACTTCGTCAGTCAGGTATACTCTATCCCGAAATTCTTAAAAATATGGAACCCATTATGTATCACGTTCCTATCAACGGCGTTCTTGAATGGGCAACTGTTGAGGATTCCGGCAGACTTCTTGCTAACGTCTGCGGTGACGATATTCCCGAAGAATTCTGGAGAAGATTCTATAACATCGGTTCCGGTGAAGAATACAGAATTACAAACTTTGAGTTTGAAGAACTTCTTCTCGGTACATTAGGTCTCGGTTCACCTAAGAAACTTTTCGATCCCCACTGGTTTACAACTCAGAACTTCCACGGTCAGTGGTACTATGACGGTGACGAACTTGAAAAATACTGCCACTTCAGAGCAAACGTTCCGATTAAGGAATATTTCAAGAGTATGATGGATAAGGTAGAATTCTTCTACAAATTGGCATTCCTTGCAAAACCCTTTGCAGCTCTTGTTAAACCCTTTATGAAGAAAATTGCCGACACACCCGAATACGGTACATTATGGTGGGCAGCAAACAACGTTGACGTAAGAATGACATCTTACTACGGCAATATGGAAAACTATAAGAAACTTCCCAGAAAATGGAAAGATTTCGATATTAAAATTCCCTCCAAGAAAACAACGTCCGATGATGTTATAGTTCTCGACCACGGTTATGACGAAACTAAAGATTTCAACTCACTTACTCTTGAGGACCTTCAGAAAGCAGCCGCTTTCAGAGGCGGTGAGTGCCTTGCAACAGAAATTGTTGATATGTATACACCTGTTAAATGGAAGAGTGCAAGAGGCAACGAGTTTGAAATGAGCCCCAACCTTGTTCTTCGCGGCGGCCATTGGTGTCCTGAGGAACTTCCTTGGCCCTGGGATTATGATACAGAAGCAAAGATTAACCCCTTCTTTGCACAGGTTTGGTATCCGCTTCACGATAAAGAGCAGAATTATTTCTACGGTCCCGAAATTTTTGATAACTTTAAGGAGAAGGTTACAGAATGAAAGTATTTATGATTGGCGGTACAGGTCTTTTAGGCTGTGAAGCCGCACGTATATTCATCGAAAGAGGTCACGAAGTAACAAGTGTTGCGCTTCCGCCTCTTCCCGAAGGTGCTCCCATCCCCGAAGAAATGAAACTCGAATTCTGCAATATCTACGAGAAAACAGATGATGAAATCCGCGAACTTCTCAAAGGTCACGATTGCTTCGTTTTCGCAGCAGGTATTGACGAGCGTGTTGAATTCCCTGCACCTGTTTATGATGCTTATTACAAATATAATATCCAACCCCTTGAGAGAATTCTTCCTCTCTGTAAAGAAGTTGGTGTTAAGAGCGCAGTTATCCTCGGTTCTTACTTTGCATACCTTGCAAAAGAACGTCCCGATATGAAACTTACTGAGAAACATCCCTACATCAGAAGCAGAATTGACCAGGAAAATGTTGCATTCTCCTTTGCTGATGAAAACTTCGACGTAGCAGTTCTCGAACTTCCTTACATCTTCGGCACACAGCCCGGCAGAAAGCCTGTTTGGGTTATCCTTATTGAACAGATTAAGAGAATGGATAAACTTCCCTTCACAATGTATCCCGGCGGCGGTACAGCAATGCTTACAGTTCGCCAGGTCGGTGAAGTAATCGTAGGTGCAGCCGAAAAATCAAAAGGCGCAAAGGCTTGGCCCATCAGTATGTATAACCTTACATGGAAAGAGTTCCTTAAAATCGTTTATGCCGCAAGAGGTATGGGCGAAAACCGTAAGATTATCAGCGTTGCTCCTTGGATGATGCGTATGGGTCTCGGCGGTGTTAAGAAAGAATACGCTGCAAAGGGTATTGAAAGCGGTATTGATGTTGACGGACTTGCAGATATTATGGACGTTAACCTCTTTATTCCCGACCGTTTCTCAAAAGAACTCGGTGCAACCGATGACGACATTAAAGCGGCTATTTATGATTCTATCAAAGTTTCACAGGCTGTTTATGACGGAACAGTTGAACTTTTGGGTATGAAGGGAGAATAACCTGAAATGAGCGAAAAAATCAGCTTGGTAACAGGTGCTACGGGTCATATCGGCTATGCACTTTTGAAAGAACTTGTTGATAACGGTGAAAAAGTCCGTATCCTCATAAGAAAAGACAGTAAACAGTTTGACGGTATCGACTGCGAAAAGGTTTACGGTGACGTTACTGACCTTGATTCACTTCTTAAGGCATTTGAGGGTGTAGACGTTGTTTACCACCTTGCAGGTATTATAGATATTAACGCCGACCAGGAAGATATGATCTGGAATGTTAATGTTGGCGGTACAAAGAATGTTGTTAAGGCTTGTCAGGAAAAGGGTGTAAGACGCCTTGTTTATGCATCTTCCGTTGATGCTTTCAAACCCCTTCCCGATAATCAGGTTATGCGCGAGGTTGACTCCTTTAACCCCGATGAACTTGACGGTACATACGCTAAAACCAAAGCAACTGCAACCCAGTTCGTTCTCGACGAAGTCAAGGCAGGAAAAATTGATGCTGTTGTAACACACCCTGGCGCTTGCATCGGACCTTACGATTTCAAGGTTTCCAACGTAGGCGAAATGGTAAGAATGTTTGTTAACGGCATTTTCCCCGTAACACTTTCTTTCGGTGCGTACAACTTCGTTGACATTCGTGACGTTGCCCACGGTATGTATATGGCGGCAAAACAGGGTGGCAAAGGTGAGTGCTACATCCTTTGCGGTGAGCAGATTTCCGTTGACGGCTTCATTAAGGCTACTGCAAAAGCCTGCGGTAAGAAAGCACCCAAAATTCCGCTTTCTTACGGCTTTGCAAAGGCAGTTGCCCCCGCAGCAGAAGTTTACTACAAAGTTGCTAAGAAAACACCTTTGTTTACAAGATACTCTATCCGTAAACTCGTTTCTAACTGCAATTTCTCAATAGAAAAAGCAAGAAAAGAACTTGATTACAACCCCATGAGCGTTGAACAGTCCGTAACCGATATGGTTAAATGGATCCGCGAATACGAATGTAAATAATTTTAAAAATCGTCTGCGAGAGCAGGCGGTTTTTTAGTCATAATATAACCCTACCCACTCATATACTTGTATAGAACTCATTCAGGAGGAAATACAGATATGAATTATGACTATGAACAACGCGCAGAATCCTTAGGTCGCTACATAATAGAAAGCAAATCAACCGTAAGAGCAACCGCCAAAAAATTCGGTATTTCAAAATCGACTGTACACAGTGACGTAACCAAAAGGCTCAGAAAAATAAACCCCGAACTTTTTTCAGAAGTTCGTAAAGTGCTTGATGTTAATAAAGAGGAGCGTCATATCCGCGGTGGAATTGCCACCCGCGAAAAATACAAACGCGAGGCAATAAGTGCCAAAAGATAACATTCCGTTGACAAATTCGTCCGAAAAAGGTATAGTGATAATATAAAGTTTTTTTAATATCGGAGATGTTAATATGAAAAAATATATATCATTACTTTTATCTTTAATATTCGTTCTTTCTCTTGGTGCTTGTACCGGTTCGTCTGAGGAAGATGACGGCAAAGCCCTGGAAACTGCCGATTCATATATTGATATGCAAAATAACAGCGGTTCTATTGACCTTACGGAAGATGTTGCTAAAACACTTCTCGGTGTTTACGGTTCTGAAAAGTTAGGTCTTCAAAAAGATATAAGCGAATACACCCTTAAATTAAGCGCCGCTAAATATAATGATGCTGACGGTTGTAAGGTAGAAGCATTTCCCGAAAAATCCGAAACACCTGAGGGTACGTTTATGATTGTGGGCAGTACTTGCTATGTTTACGACAAAACTCAAATGAAGTATATTCCTCTTTCAAATACCGCACCAAAAGACAATACTTCAACAACCGCACCCGCCGAAACTTCAGGCACTACTGCACTTAATATCCCTGATGACCCCGAAATAACATTCCAATATCATAAAGAAAACAACTATCTTATGAGACAGCGTTTTTCTCAGTACGATATTGCAAAATTGGGTCTTTCAAAAGCGGTCAGCGAGTATGTGTTTATAGTAAACGGCAACAGCGGTTACGCCATTGACGGTACAAAGATTTATTATGTTGATGTACACGAGAAGAACGGTGAAAGCATCGGTGTAAGACTTGGTTTCTCGGAAGATGCTGAATATACTTACGATTCCGAAATTGGTATTTACTCAAAAATTGAAAAATAATTAAAATCGCCGAGAAATGTTTTAGATTTCTCGGCAATTTTTTATTCATAATTCTTCAGAATCTCTTCTGCTTTTTGTTTTACAGCGTATATTAAATCGTTGGGCATTCTTACTTTAACCCTGCCGCCAAACTGAACTACCCACGCCGCAAGACCGTCGCTGACGGCTGCGTTAGTTCTTAAAATAAAATGTTCGTCATCCAGTTTCTGAATACGGACTTTTTCACCGAAACGGTCAAGCATAGGCTCTAAAAGGTCGTTATTGCAAGCAAGTTCAATGGGCTTAGGTTCACCGCTATACATATTGAAAAGTTTAGATGCATAGTCGGCGGAATCGAAATGCGTTCTGTAATCCGAAACTTCCGAAAACGGTCTTGCAGGGGAGTCGGTAAGTTCGTATTTTTTTATTTTTTCAACCCTTAAATGCATCAGATTATCATATTTTTCGTTATTACACACAAGGTAATAATGGTCATCGGACCATATCAGCGCGTAGGGACTTATCGTGTAAGTTTTATCTTCGCTTGATGTTTTGAATTCTTCGGTAATTTTTCTTCGGGTGTATGTAACCGTGACTTTTACGCCTTTTGTAATTGCTTCGTTAAGGTTGTGTATAGCATAATAAATGCTTTCATTTTTCGTTTTCGGGCGGTTATCAACATAAACTTGCGAGTGAAGAATTTTTGCCTGTTTTTCACTTGCGAAACTCTCGATTTTTTCTACAAGTTCATTGGTCTTATTCTGCGAGATAAAGTTTGCCGCCTGCACCGCATCGGATAAAAGGCGGATTTCTGCAAGTTGGAATTTTCTTTCACCCAAAAAGTAACCGCCACCGTTACGAGTACCTGTGTGGATAATATCGTAACCGTATTCCCTTAAAACGTCAATATCCTTATAAATGGATTTTCTTTCTGCGGGAATGTCAAGTTTTGCCAGTTCATCGCAAATCTGCGTAGCAGATATATAATTGTTTTCATCAGTTTTCTTTTCAAATATTTCTGCAAGATAAAGGAGTTTGAGTTTAGAGTTTTTAACGCCTGCCATAATAATCTCACCTTAGTTCCATTTATTGTACTATAAAACTATTCTACAATAAAACATCAGTTTTGTAAATAACCCTAATATGTGTTTTTTATATTTACAAAAATGTGATGTGGGTGTATAATTAAATGATAAAAAGTTATGAATGTGTGGTGTAACGATGGTCGGTTTAAAAATCGGTCTTGATATAGGAACAGGCTATGTAACAGCCGCGGTTGAAGGCAAGGGGGTTGTCCTTTGCGAGCCGGCTGTTGTGGCACTTGAAAGGGAAACGGGCAAAGTCCTTGAAGCAGGCACTAAAGCCGCCGAAATGACAGGCAGATGTCCCGATGCCATTAAACTTGTAAGGCCTCTTTTAAGCGGCGGTGTTTCCGAACTTGAAAGCAGTGAAAAACTTTTAAGAAGTTTTCTTGAAAGAATTTGTAAAAATAAAATATTTAAACCCACCGTTGTTGCCACAGTTCCCGCAGGGGTTACTAACCTTGAAAAACGTAACGTTCTCGGGTGTATACTTCGCGCAGGGGCAGGCAGAGCCACAGTTATTGAAGAACCTTTGGCAACTGCCCTGGGGATAGGCGTTATGCTCAATAAACCCTACGGAACTATGATAGTAAACGTGGGAGCAGGTACTACGGGTGTTGCGGTTGTAACCATGGGAAGCATTGCGGTTGCAAAAAGTGTTCCCATTGGTGGCAATAATATGGATAAAATAATAAAAACTTACCTTAAAGCCAACCGCGGTGTTGCCGTGGGCAGACTTACCGCAAGGGAGTTAAAGCATATTCTCGGCGGTGCTAAAATGCGCGAGGAAACCATTGCCGCAATTGCAAAGGGGAAGGATATGTCCGACGGTATGCCCTTGTTTTTTGAAGTTACCGCACAGGAGATTAACTACGCAATCCGCGACTGTATTGATGAAATCTGCTCTGCAATAACAGGGGTCCTTGAAGTTACACCGCCCGAACTCGTTAAGGATATTACCGATGATGGCATATTCCTTTGCGGAGGTATGGCAGAACTTTACGGACTTGATAAATATATAACCGAAGCCACGGGCATTAAAGTACACATTCCCGGTAATCATACAAATGTTGCGGCTTTAGGTTGCCTGAGAGCCCTTAACGAAGACAAATATCTGTCACAAAACGGCTATCATTTTGTGACCCTTGAAACACTCAATTTGTGAGGTATTTATGAAATTACTTGTAATCGACGGAAACTCAATTCTTAACCGTGCATTTTATGGTGTGCGTATGCTTACAACTAAAGACGGAAAATTCACAAACGGTATTTTCGGGTTTATGAATATACTTCTCGGTATGCTTGAGGAGTACAAGCCCGATTCCGTTGCCGTGGCTTTCGACGTTAAATCGCCCACATTCAGACACGAAATGTACGATGCATATAAAGGCACAAGAAAACCCGCACCCTCGGAACTTATAGAGCAGTTCCCGACTTTAAAGGAGTTGTTGGGCTATCTCGGTTTTACGGTTGTTGAAAAACCGGGGTATGAGGCAGACGATATTTTAGGTACACTTTCTGCCGCTTGCGGTAAAGATGATTTCTGCTATATTGCCACAGGGGACAGAGACAGTCTGCAACTTGTAAGGGATAATGTTAACGTTCTTCTTGCAACCACCAAAATGGGTAAATCCACAACCGTAAAATATGATACCGATAAAATTAAGGAAGTTTACGGTGTAACACCTGAGCAACTTATTGATATAAAGGCTATACAGGGCGATACTTCCGACAATATTCCCGGTGTTGCCGGTATTGGCGAAAAGGGTGCGGCGGAACTTATACAGAAGTTCGGTTCCATTGAAAATATTTACGAAAATCTTTCGGACCTTGATATAAAACCGGGTATGAAAGTAAAACTTGAAACATCAAAGGATAATGCCTTTTTAAGTAAAAAATTAGGTACAATATGCCTTACTGCCCCTGTTGACACGGATTTAAGTTCTTACCTTATTAAAGAGGCTGATGCGGTAAAGGCTACTAATCTTTTAGCATCCCTTGAAATGTTCAAGATTTTAAACAGACTTAATCTTAATACGGATGAAGTTCCCGTAAGTGACGGTACAAAAACGCTAAAACTTACCGAAACCAACGATTACGATGAGTTTTACAATGCCCTTAAATCAACAGGCAAAGCCTTTTTTACCGTGAAATACAACGATTGCGGTATAGAATATATTCTCTTTAAAACTGCCGACGGTGTGGTTTTAACGCAGAATAACGACTTTATGTTTATATCCTTTGCAACAAGTGTATTTTCCGATAACTCTATTGAGAAATATACCGATGATTCCAAAAGGCTTTACAGTTTTTGCGATGCAGGCGGAATTGAACTTAATAACGTTAAACTTGATACATCGCTTGCCGCCTATTTATTAAACCCCAATTCAAGTGATTATTCAGTTAAAGCCCTTGCAGGTGCATATTCCTTGAATGCCGTTAAAGTTGATGCAGGCGAACTTTCTTCATTTTACGAAACAGAGAAAGAGTATGTTGATTCAGCGGCGGTTATTGAGGCTTTGAGTGTAAAACTTACGGCGGCAGTAAGCGAAAATTCACAGGAAAAACTTTTAAGTGATATTGAAATACCCCTTGCAAGAGTTCTTGCGAGTATGGAGCGAGAGGGATTTTCGGTTGATAGAGTCGGTCTCGAAAATTACAGCGACAAAATCGGCGCAAGGCTTGAAGAAAGTCTTCGCAAAGTTTACGATTTAGCAGGGTGTGAATTCAACCTTAACTCTCCCAAACAGTTAAGCGATGTTCTCTTTTCCGAAGATAAATTGAATCTTCCCCACGGTAAAAAGACAAAAAGCGGATATTCCACCAATGCGGATGTTTTGGAGTCTTTGCGCGATAAACACCCCATTATTAACGAAATTCTCCAATACCGCGCACTTCAGAAACTTAAATCTACCTATTGCGAAGGTCTTTTAAAAGTTATTGATAATGACGGCAGAATACATTCAACCCTTAACCAGACCGAAACACGCACGGGCAGAATTTCTTCCGCTGAGCCGAATCTTCAGAATATTCCCGTAAGAACAGAATTAGGCAGAGAATTACGCCGTTTCTTTAACGCAAAAGAGGGGTATATGTTGGTGGATGCCGACTATTCCCAGATTGAACTTCGCGTTCTCGCCGCCTTGGCAGAGGATGAAAATATGATAAATGCCTTTATCAGCGGTGCGGATATTCACTCTATAACCGCTTCACAGGTTTTAGGTGTTCCCTTGGAGGAAGTTACACCTAATGACCGCCGTAAAGCAAAGGCTGTTAACTTCGGCATTGTTTACGGAATAGGCGCATTTTCACTTTCAAATGATATAGGCACAAGCGTTGTGGAAGCAGACCGATATATAAAAGGTTACCTTGCCAATTATTCAGGTGTGGCATCGTTTATGGAAAAAGCCAAAAAAGATGCCAAAGAAAAAGGTTATGCCGAAACCTATTTCGGCAGACGCCGTTATCTTCCCGAACTTCTCGAATCAAACGCAATAAGGCGCGGTTTCGGTGAGCGCGTGGCAATGAATATGCCCATACAGGGAACAGCGGCGGATATAATTAAAATCGCAATGATAAGAGTTTTTGAACGCCTTAAAGAAGAGTACCCCGAAGCAAAACTCATAATGCAGGTACACGACGAACTTATTATTGAAGCACCCGAAAATGATGCGGAAAATATTGCCGCACTTCTTAAAGAAACTATGGAAAACGCTTGCGAACTTTCAGTGCCTTTAACTGTGGAAGTTGCTTGCGGTAAAACCTGGTACGATACGAAATGATGAATATTACCATAGAAAAAATGGGCGAAAATCACATTGAAAAACTCGCCCTTATTGAAAAAGAATGTTTTTCAACACCTTGGAGCAAAAACGCTTTAAGAGAAGAACTGGAAAACTCTCACGCACGGTTTTTAGTGGCGGTGTGTGACGGTGAGGTTTCGGGTTATATAGGCGCCCATAATATTTTAGGTGAAGTTTATATAACCAATGTTGCGGTGTCGGAAAAACACAGGCGAAAGGGTATGGGCGAAAAACTCATAAACAGCCTTATTTCGTTGTGCGAAAGTGAAAACGCTGAATTTATCACTCTGGAAGTGCGGGAATCCAATAAACCTGCAATTAACCTTTATAAAAAAATGAATTTTAAAGATGTGGGTAAGCGTAAGGATTTTTATGAAAACCCAAAAGAAGATGCAATTTTAATGACTTACAAACCGGACGGTGAAATATGAAAATACTCGGTATAGAAAGTTCCTGTGACGAAACAGCAGCATCCGTTGTAGAGGACGGAAGAAAAGTTCTTTCAAACGTAATAGCATCACAGGTTGAAGAACATAAAATTTACGGTGGCGTAGTGCCCGAAATCGCATCAAGGCGCCATACGGAAGCAATATGCGGTGTTGTGGAAAAAGCCTTAAAAGATGCAGGTTGCACCCTCAGTGACATTGATGCTTTGGCGGTTACTTATGCACCCGGTCTTATCGGTGCGCTTCTTGTAGGCGTGAACTACGCAAAAGGTGTTTCGCTTTCCACAGGTTTACCCCTTGTGCCTGTACACCATTTAAGAGGGCATATTGCCGCTAACTATATTTCAAGTGAAGAAATAAAACCGCCGTTTCTTTCCCTTGTGGTGTCGGGCGGTCACACGCATATTATAAATGTAAAATCATACACCGATTTTGAAGTTATCGGCAGAACCCGTGACGATGCGGCAGGCGAGGCGATGGATAAAGCGGCTCGTACCGTGGGACTTCCGTACCCGGGTGGTGTTAACCTTGATAAAATATCAAAAGACGGTGACGAAAATAAATATAAATTCCCTGTACCCAAAGTTTCTGATTCAAAATATGATTTCAGTTTTTCGGGACTCAAAACGTTTGCGGTGAATTTGGTACATAACGCCTCTCAAAAGGGCGAAACGGTTAAACCCGAAGACTTAGGTGCATCATTTATAAAAGCAGTTACGGATTTACTCGTTTCTCATACAATGGAAGCCGCCAAGGACACAGGTGCAAAAACATTGGTCCTTGCAGGCGGTGTTTCCGCAAACTCCCGACTTCGCAGAGTTATGAAAGAAGAGTGTGATAAAAGGGGCATAAAACTCTTTATGCCGGAACTTAAATACTGCGGTGATAACGCGGCTATGATAGCCTCGCAGGGCTACTATGAGTATTTAAACGGCAAAAGAGCAGACCTGACACTCAATGCAGTAGCGTCGATGGGGATTGATGAATAAAAAATTCACCGCAGTTCGTCTGCGGTGAATTTTTTTATTCCCAAGTATAATTATGCAACTGCCCTTTATTCTGAAGTTCGGGGTAGCCTAACTGTCTTAAAGCCTCGTAAACACCGATAGCGACGGAGTTTGAAAGGTTTAAACTTCTTGCATCGTCTATCATCGGTATTCTCACGCATTCATCGGGGTGGTCTAAAAGAAGTTCTTCGGGAAGACCTTTTGTTTCCTTGCCGAAAATCAGATATGATTTATCTGTGTAAGTAACATCCGAGTGTGTTTTTCGTGCTTTTGTGGTGAAAAAGAAGTAATTTCCGTCGGGGTTTTTCTCGAAAAATTCTTCTATGTTTTTATAGTATGTTAAATCTAAAAGATACCAATAATCAAGCCCTGCGCGTTTTAATTTTTTATCGTCAATGGTGAAACCCATCGGTTTAATAATATGCAGTCGTGCGCCTGTTGCCGCACAGGTTCTTGCAATATTACCTGTGTTTTGGGGAATTTCCGGCTCAACAAGAACTATATTTAATTCGCTCATACTTTTCCCAGTTCCTTTATGTAAAATGGTATTCCGCGTTCAAAATCAACGCCGTACGTAATGGGGTCATCCATAGATTGTGTGCGTTTTATACAGTCGCAAACATATCTTGCCGCAATGCCCATTGCTTCTTCTAAAGTGAAATTATTAAGAAGAGCACCACAGAAAGCACTTGCAAATACGTCGCCTGTGCCGTGGTAAGCGCCGGGGAGTTTGTTTTCAAAATAGTAGTGGGGAACTCTGTCCTGACCCATACAGGCAGCGCCGACTTTACTTTCCTCAAAACTTACCCCTGTAAGAACAACGTTTTTTGCACCCATATCGAGAAGTTTGTTTAAAAGATTTACAATGTATTCCTCGGTCTGAACGCCCTCAATAAATTTTTCGTCTGTCATAAAGCAAGCCTCTGTAATATTGGGCAAAATAATATCAGCCTTAGCACAGAGTTCAGCCATTGCTTTTGCGAATTTTTCATCAAAGATTTTGTACATTACGCCGTGGTCTGCCATACAAGGGTCGGCAATGAAGATATTTTTATCGGTTTTGAAATCATCGGCAAATTTTTTTACTATGTCAATCTGGTCAAATGAGCCGAGAAAACCCGAGTATATTGCATCGGGGTTAAGTTTTATTGATTTCCAATGTTCGCCCATAGCAGGCATATCACAAGTAAGGTCGCGGTAAGTGTAGCCTGTAAAACCGCCTGTGTGTGTAGAAAGAACTGCGGTGGGCATACAGATAGTTTCAACGCCCGCTGCAGAAATTATAGGCAGGGCAACGGTAAGCGAGCATTTGCCGAAACCTGAAATATCGTTTATAGCAACAAGTCTTTTCTGATTTTCCATAATATTATTCCTTTCAAAAAAGTTTATATCTATGGATAACATTGTAAATAAAATTTGGTGATGTTAAAAGTATCAGAATAAAGAATTTTAATATAACCAGATTTGTTTTTTCACTTCCATTTAATTTTAGCGTGATTAAGGTTTACTTTAATTCGGTTTGGGGCAAACTTTTGAGGGTAAGAGTTTTGCCCGAAAATTTAGGAGGTGGAAAAAATGAAAATGAGCATTAAAAATATGAAAACCGAGGATATGGCAAAAATCGGTACTGCGGCTATGGCGGTAGGTGTGGCTGCTGCGGTAGCGGCAGGCGTGGTTAACTCACGAAACAGCACAAAACACAAAATGAAAAAACTTGCAAAGAAAACTGCAAAAAATATGGATAACATCGTAAACACAATGCAGTATATGTTTAAGTAAGAAAGACAAGTAAAGGGACGGAAACTTCCGTCCCGTGTTTTAATAAAAGGATGTGAGAGAATGAAAAAGATTATATCAATAATACTTACAGTTTCTTTGTGCTTCTGTTTTACTGCCTGCGGTAAGGAGGGAAATAACGGTGCAACTTCGTCTTTTTCTACGGATGCACAAACATCAACCGAAACCGTCGTTGAAACTACCGAGAAAACTTCAACAGAGTCAACAACGGGCGAAAGTACCCCTGTGCCGTCGCAGATGGATAATTCCACAAAACCCTTAACTGCCGTTTACGGTAAAAGAACAGGTACAGATAAAACTTACACAGGCCTTGAACCTCTCAGGGAGATTAAACTTCCTGTTGTAGACCCTCAGAACGTAAGAAAACTTGACGAAACGGAAATTCAACACAGTTTCGGTGTTTCAAAAAACGGTGAGCCTCACGAAATATCCGTTAATAATCAGAAACTTTATGAAAAATACGGCGCAATGTGTCTTGATACAAGCGGTGAAAAAGTAATTTATCTTACTTTCGACTGCGGATACGAGAACGGCTGTACAGAAAAAATTCTTGATACTTTAAAAGAGAAAAAAGTTCCTGCGGCATTTTTCGTAACGTTACCCCACGTGAAATCCTGCCCCGAACTTATTGCAAGAATGATAAATGAGGGGCATACAGTAGGTAACCATTCCGTTAATCACCCTAATTTTTCCGAAATTTCAAGAACACAAATGGCAGAGGAAATAGAAGGTCTTGATAATTATTTGCGCGTTAATTTCGGTTATTCTTCACCCTTTTTCCGATTCCCCGAAGGTGCCTGTTCCGAAAGCGCGTTGGACTTAGTTCAGAATGCCCGTTTCAAATCGGTTTTCTGGTCAAGTGCCTACGCAGATTGGGACGTAAGTAACCCTAAAGGCAAACAGTATGCTTTTGATACGGTAACATCAAGACTTCATCCCGGTTGTGTTCTTCTTTTGCACGCAGTTTCACCCGACAATGCTGAGGCTTTAGGCGATATTATAGATTACGCACACTCCCAAGGGTATGTTTTTAAATCGTTATGAAAAAAAGTGACCGTTTGCAGACGGTCACTTTTTTGACTATTGAATAAATTCTTCCATTGCGTCAATGTAAATGTAATTTCGTGTTGTGGAAATGTTGGCAAGGAAAATAACGTCGTCAATTTCCTTGTCTTTTGTGAATTCGCTGAGCGTACCCTCATAGTGCCTTGGGTCTATTACGTAAATTGTACTGTAATGGGGGATAAGGAACGGAACAAAAGCATTGCCGTAACTTTCTTTAATTACAACACAGGTTTCGCCGTTGGGGTTGTCGGCGTTTGTTATGGTGGTTAAGGCGTTGTCACCGCCTATAAATGCAAGATATTTAAGACTTTGGCTGTACTCGTCAGCGTCTTTTACAACTTCCCAGTCGAATTCATTTCCGTTGCCCTCATCAATGTGACAGGTAACGTTATTAAAGGGCATATACGCGGTTACGGAATCGGGGGTTTCCGAAAGTTTTGAAGTCTGACCCGAACCGGAATAGAATGTACCTAAAAAGCCGTCAAAGGTCTTTGTTTCGTATTTATTAAGGGGGACAGGTGTAACACCTTTCTCCAAAGCGAACTGCTCGTAAGCGTAGTATGCACCTAAAGCCGTCCAATGATGGTCTGTGCGGAAGTAAATGTATTCATCCCTGTGCAGTCTTTCGGCATCATAAATGCCGTCAACCGCAGTAACGTTTTTGAATGATGAGTTAAAGTAATTCAACGCTTTTTTCTGGTTAGCGGATTTGATATCGGCTCTCAAAGCATCGTTAAGGGTAATATCAATGCTTGTTGGGATAATCATAGCGTAAACGTCACTATCGCCGACCGCACCTTTAATGTTATTTACAGAGTTAATAAAACGCGGTGCCAACTCTTCTGAGAAACTGTAATACTCGTATGCGGTGTTACCCGCTACTATAATTGCGCCTAAAGACTCTGTTTTTATATCGGGTTTTTGTGCATTGGGGTCGCCGTTGTCTGATTGTAAATCGTCTTTACTGGGCATTACAACAGGTTTCGTTGTTTCGGGAACAGTAACCTGCGGTGCAGTAGTTTCGGGTTCTGTGCTTTCCTGTACTAAGGGTTCATCGGGAATTTCGTCACCTAAGTCAACATCACCGTGAATTGCTATTGAATCGAAACCGTATAAACTTTTTATTTTAGTATTGGCTTTTGTAAGAAATTCTCTGTAAGGGAACGTATCGGAAAACCAAGTGCTGATGTCGTCAAAATAAGTGCCTGTTGCAAGTGCCTCTACGGAAAATTCGGGGAACTCTTTAAGGTTTCTTTTTTCTGTTTCCGAATACGTGGGTCTTAAGGGGATAATAAACGCAACCACCGTACCCACGTAAAGCATAACGAAGAAAGAAGCCGCCTTAAATAAATAACTTCTGTTTCTTTTTGTAAAAACTTTTTCTTTTTTGCGTTTCTTTTCTTTGGTTTTTTTCTTATTATCTTGAGTTTTTGCTTCTTTTAATGTTTCGGGTTTTGTATCAATAACAGGGGGTGCTTTAACTTCCTTTTTCTCGGTTTTAATAACCTCTTTAGGAGTTTCCTGCACTTCTTCATTTTCTTCTAAAACTTCGGGGCGAATTTCTTCGGGAAGTTTAAGAAGCGGTATGCCATCAATATCGGGCATTTCGGAAATATCGATTATGGGTTTGTAAAGTGTAGGAACAGGAGGTTTAACAACAGCCTCTGTTTTTGTGTTTGTAATTTCTTTAGTTTTTACTTCGCCCGCTAATTCGAGCATAGGTACTCCATCGACAATCGGCATTGATGAAATGTCAATTATCGGCTCTTTTTGAAAATCAACAGCGGTTTCGGGAGTTACGGGTTTAGTGCTATGGAGATTTTCTGTTTTTGTCTTTTCAGGCTTTTGTTGTTTTTGTTTTGTTTCCTCTGCTTTGGTTTTTTTGCGCTTTTCAGGTGCAAATGAACTCAGCGAGGGAAACACGCGCAAGTTTATGTCGCGCGGTTTGTCATATATCATTAAGTCAGCCTCCGACAATATCGGGTATCAGAATTGGAAGTAAAGGAAGGGGTTGTAACTGTCACCAACAAGGTTAACGGTTGAAAGTATAAGAAGTATTACGGGTATGACTGCCCCTAAGATGTTATAGATAACGGAGTATGCCGTACCTTTCTTTTGGGGCTTCAGTTTTTCTGCAATGTTTTTTGCGAGGGGAGTTACACAAAGAATTGCTACAGCAATAAATATGATGTTGCCTGTAATAAGTGTCTTTGTTTCAAAATCCAGAATATCGTTACCGTTAAGTCCGAAAAGCCCCTTTACAACGACAGGAATAAAACTGAAATCGGAAAAACGGAAAAGTATCCAACCGAAGAAAACAACAATAAGAAGATATGCACGGCTGAAAAGGGCAGGGATTTTGTTGAGTACTTTTAAGAAACCTAATTTCTCAATAATAAGGAACAGGCAGAAGAAAAGCCCCCATAAAACAAAGTTCCACGATGCACCGTGCCACAGACCCGTAAGAAGCCACACAACGAATATGTTGCGGTAAGTTCTTAAGGTGCCTTTTCTGTTACCGCCCAAGGGGATGTAAACGTAATCTCTGAAAAATGAACTGAGAGATATATGCCAACGGCGCCAGAAATCCGTGACGGATTTTGCTGTGTAAGGGTAGTTGAAGTTTTCTTTAAAGTGAAAACCTACCATAAGACCCATACCTATTGCCATATCCGAATAAGCGGAAAAGTCCAGGTAAATCTGAAGCATATAAAGTAGAACGCCTAACCACAAACCCACAGCAGAACGTGAAGAAAGTTCTGTTAATGCGCTCTGTGTGGCGGTGTTTATAAGTGCATCGGATACCAGAAGCGTGTCCGAAAGACTGCCGCAGGTGTTGGCGATTAAGGCTTTCTTAGCAAGACCAACGGTAAATCTTGTTATGCCCTTTGTGACATCGTTAAGATTTGTTCTTCGGTCTGTGATTTCCCGCTGAACGTCGCTGTAACGGACAATGGGCCCTGCAATGCATTGGTAAAAAAGGCTGGAGTAGAGAAGAAGCCAGAAGAAATTCTTCTGAGCAGGAACTTCCTTTCTGTAAACGTCAACTACGTAAGAAAGTAATTGGAAAGTGTAGAAAGAAATGCCTATGGGTAAAACTATCTGCGGTATTACTTCGGGAATACCGAAAATACTTTGAATGTTTTCGCAAACGAAACCTGTGTATTTGAAAACGCCGATAAGACCTAAGTTGATAATACAGGCTGTTGCGAGAAGTATTTTTCTGCTGTGTTTACCGTCGCTTTTTTCTATAAGCCTTGCCAAAAGCCAGTCGCAAAATGTCATAAGTATAAGCAGACCTACATATATGGGCTCGCCCCAGGAATAGAAAATAAGCGAGAAAATAAGCAGAACTATATTTTTTGCCTTGATGTTACGCGCAACCGAATAGATAAGTAAGCATATCGGTAAAAACGCATACACAAACAAAAGACTTGAAAATACCATTCGTTACCTCACTGTTTTATGTATGAATAAATTTATTTCATCAAAAATTTAACCAATATAATATTATATAATTTATATATAAAAAAGCAAGACCCTTTATATAAAATAAATAAAAAACTTTAAATAGAGTAGTATATTTTGTCGCTGATAGGTCAATGATTATACTTGACTTAACGGACAAGATGTAATAAAATAATGTTTGGTAAAAAATTAACATCCGAAAGGAGTCAAAATTTAATGAAGTATTCACATGAAGTTGAAACAATGTGCCCTATCGCACAGGGTGTTGCTCACGGTGCTGCTCCTATCCCCGAAGAAGCAAAGTGGGTTAAGGCTAAAGAAATTAAAGATATTTCCGGCTTTACTCACGGTATTGGTTGGTGCGCTCCTCAGCAGGGTACTTGCAAACTTACTCTTAATGTTAAGGAAGGCATTATCCAGGAAGCACTCGTTGAAACAATCGGTTGCTCCGGTATGACTCACTCAGCAGCTATGGCTTCCGAGATTCTTCCCGGCAGAACAATCCTTGAGGCTCTCAACACTGACCTTGTTTGTGACGCTATCAACACAGCAATGAGAGAACTCTTCCTCCAGATCGTTTACGGTCGTACACAGTCTGCATTCTCAGAAGACGGTCTTGTAGTAGGTGCAGGTCTTGAGGACCTTGGTAAAGGTCTTCGTTCACAGGTTGGTACAATGTACGGTACTCTTGCAAAGGGTCCCCGTTACCTTGAAATGACAGACGGCTATGTTACAGGTCTTGCTCTTAATGAAGATGATGAAATCATCGGTTACCAGTTCGTAAACTTCGGTAAAATGATGGACTTCATCAAAGCAGGCGACGATGCAAACACAGCATTTGAAAAAGCAAAAGGCCAGTACGGTCGTGTTGCTGATGCAGTTAAGATCGTTGACCCCAGAAAGGAATAAGGAGGTATAACAATGGCTTTATTTGAATCATACAACAGAAGAGAAAAACAGATTCTCGAAGTTCTTAATAAATACGGCATCAATTCTATCGAAGAATGTGCTGAAATCTGCAAAGCAAAAGGCTTTGACCCCTACAAAATCACAGAAGGCATTCAGCCTATCTGCTTTGAAAATGCAAAATGGGCTTATACAGTAGGTTGCGCTATTGCTATCAAAAAAGGTTGCACAAGAGCTGCTGACGCTGCTGCTGCAATCGGTGAAGGCCTCCAGGCTTTCTGCATCCCCGGTTCTGTTGCTGACCAGAGAAAAGTTGGTCTCGGCCACGGTAACCTCGGCAAAATGCTTCTCGAAGAAGAAACAGAATGTTTCGCATTCCTTGCAGGTCACGAATCTTTCGCTGCTGCTGAAGGTGCTATCGGTATCGCAGAAAAAGCAAACAAAGTAAGAAAGAACCCCCTCAGAGTTATTCTTAACGGTCTCGGCAAAGACGCTGCTCAGATTATCGCAAGAATCAACG
The DNA here is from genome assembly GCA_017626295.1 of Clostridia bacterium. GTDB lineage: Bacteria > Bacillota > Clostridia > Oscillospirales > Acutalibacteraceae > DTU089. The sequence continues at coordinate 41,226 of JAGAJB010000038.1, forward strand.
GTTTCACATATGTTGAAACAGAGATGGATTACTACACAGGCGAAGTTAAAGAAATATTCCGCAAAGCGTACTCCGACGGTCTTCGTTCAAAAGTTAACTGCTACGGCGCTAACGACGTAACAGAAGGCGTTGCTATTATGTGGAAAGAAGGCGTTGACGTTTCTATCACAGGTAACTCAACTAACCCCACTCGTTTCCAGCACCCCGTTGCAGGCACATACAAAAAAGAATGTGTTGAAAAGGGTAAGAAATACTTCTCAGTTGCTTCAGGTGGCGGTACAGGCCGTACACTTCACCCCGACAATATGGCTGCAGGTCCCGCTTCCTACGGTATGACAGATACTATGGGCCGTATGCACTCAGATGCTCAGTTTGCAGGTTCTTCATCAGTTCCCGCACACGTTGAGATGATGGGCTTAATCGGTATGGGTAACAATCCTATGGTTGGTGCTACAGTTGCTTGCGCAGTTGCAGTTGAAGAAGCTTCTAAATAATTAGATAAAATAAAAAATCCCACCGTTCACTGAACGATGGGATTTTTTGTTCCTTTTTATTTAACTGTTATATTTGCATATTGGTCATATTCAAAATGGGTAGAATCAAGTGAAGTGATTTTACTACCGCTTGCATAGATGTTTTCAAAATCTGCCTGAATGGAGTTTACTTTACCGTTTGAGGCGATTTTGTTTGCTTTTGGTGCGGTGTATCTGATGTTTTTGTATTTGACGTTGGAAATACTGAAATTCTCAACGGTTTCACCGTAAATAAGGCAACCTATTGCGCGGCTGTATGCTCTGTATATTTCAAAGTTCTCAAATGTAACGTTGTCGATACTTCCGCCTTGATTTTCAACTACAATAGCAAGGGCAGGAATACGGTCGGCATCCCAGGTAGCGTCGTGGAAAACTACCGTACAATCGGTAAAACTAACGTCTTTTATGTCTTTGTAAACTTCACCGCAGATACCGAAACAGCGTGCTTTTCCGTTCCATGCGGTACAGTTTGAGAATGTGATGTTTTTGCTTATTGCTTCCTCTCTTCCGCCTGCGGTTTTAACGTCAAATAAATCGTCACCGCTTCTGCAGAAAGAGTTTTCAATTATGGCATTTCTTGTGTTACAAATAGCGAAAGCGTCGGAGTTCTGGCGGTAACCGAAAACATCTACGTTTTTTATTGTAACGTTTTCACAGTCGTAGGTTATAAAAGACCATTCGGGAGGATTTATAATCTTAATACCGTTAACTTCAACATTGTTAGCGTATGCAAATACAATTCCTCGGCGTTCACGTCTGTCAAGGTGAGAAAGGTCTATAGCGCCGTTGCCTACGAGTTTTACATTGTTGCAACAGTTAAAGTTTAAGTAGGGGATACGTGTCAGCCCCATAGGAAGTTGACCTGCATTGCATTCGGCTGTGTCAATTTTTGAAGTGTCGTTTAAATCGTCTGTTTCGTTGTTAATATCGTAGGTGTGCTGAGCAAGAAGATATGCACCGCGTTTAAGATAAAAAACCGTGTTGCTGTAACCGAAGAGATTGTAACAAGGGGCTTTGTGGACTCCTTTTTCAAGAACCACAACGTTGTTTTCACCGTATTGTTCTTTGTATTGGGCAATTTCCTTATCTTCATCAACCAATTCCCTCACAAACAGGGTGAAACCGTGTTCCTGGTCGTCGTTGTTAAACACAAACGTGTATGTGCCCGTTTCATCTATTAATCCGTTGACGTACGTGTTTTTGCAAGTAGGCGAAAAATCCAGTTTCCTTGGTAAAATGGTTACATTGTTAATTATAAAACCCTGGCTTTTCAAATGGAATAAAAGAGAAAAATTACTGTCTTTATCAACATATACTTCACAAAAAGAGTGAAGTGCGCCTTTTTGCGTATTACCTATAAATACGGTTGTTGCGTAAACAGGTACATCAGTGCCTTCAATCTGAAGGCTAAAATAAGGTGATTCTATTATACCGTTTATATCTTGATACCCTTGGGCGTTAACATATAATTCATCACCGTCATCATCAGCACGTTTTGCAAAAGACTCTGCAGTCAGACCCACGGAAGATGGGTTTATTATTGCTTCTTCGGGGTATTCGAGGAATTCGAAAACATCTTTAGTGTCTTTTGAAGGAACTTCGTGGGGACTGTTGAATATATTGAGTGCGGAAATAAACGCTAAAAATAAAGCCAACATAGCCTTTAAAACCTGCATAATTACTTCTCCTTTATAACAGATAGAAGAATTTTATCACACACTCCCGAAATATTCAACAAAAAAGTTATTATTTAAGGTCGTAATGTTTACGGTGGCGCTATTGACAAAGGCAGAAAATTTTGTGTATAATTCAATTGGTATAAAATTAATTTGTTTTATTGAAAGAAGGATTTTTATTATGGCAAAAGTACTTGTAGAAACTTCTGCACGTCACGTACACGTTTCAAGAGCAGACCTTGATGTTCTTTTCGGTGAGGGTTACGAACTTACACCTAAAAAAGACCTTTCACAGCCCGGTCAGTTCGCTTGCGAAGAGCGTGTAGCCGTTGTAGGCCCCAAAGGTCAGTTCCCCGCAGTTTCAATTCTCGGTCCCACAAGAAACGCTTCTCAGGTTGAACTTTCTGCATCTGATGCCCGTTCAATCGGTGTAGCAGCACCTGTAAGAGAAAGCGGCGACGTTGCTGGCAGCGGTGCTTGCAAACTCGTTGGCCCCAAAGGTGAAGTTGAACTCAGCGAAGGTGTTATTGTTGCTAAAAGACATATCCACCTTACTCCCGATGTTGCTGCTGAATTCGGTGTTGAGGACAAAGAAGTTGTTGACGTTAAAATCGAAAGCAACGGCCGTTCACTTACTTTCGGTGATGTTGTTTGCCGTGTTCATCCCAACTTTGCTCCTGCAATGCATATTGACACAGACGAAAGCAACGCAGCATTTGCAACTCCCGGTATGATGGGCGAAATCATAAAATAATTTATTTAACTTTCAGGTCGCGGTGAAAGCCGCGACCTTTTTTTCTTAAGATTTCGTAAGGCTTCTTCAGTTTTATTGAACTTATTGAAATAATGTGTTATTATTTATCAGAAGTAAGTCGGAGGTGACGGTATGAGTAAAATATTGATAGTTGAAGACGATGTTTTTCTTCGTGACGGACTTTGTGAAATACTAAGCAAAGAAAATTACACTGTAACAGTCGCAAGTACTGTCAGCCAAGCAAAGAAATTTATTGACACAGATAGTTTTAATCTGTTGATATTTGATGTTATGCTCCCCGACGGTAACGGCTTTGATTTATGTATGTCTGTTCGGGAAAAGGACAGTAATATTCCCATACTCTTTTTAACCGCCTGTGATGACGAAGTTCAGGTTGTAAGAGGTCTCGATGCAGGCGCAGACGACTATGTAACAAAACCCTTTAAACTTCTTGAACTTTTATCTAGAATCCGCGCTCTTTTAAGAAGGAACAAATCAACTGTTTACAGTTGCGAGAATATTGTTGTTGATATAAATACAATGACTGTTAAAAAAGACGGAGAAAATATTTTTGTCACACCAACTGAGTTCCAGATTCTTTCGGTACTTATAAGAAATAACGGTGTCATTGTTACCAGGTCTTTGCTTTTGGAGAATATATGGGATGAGGGCGGCTCTTTTATTGATGATAACACGCTTTCTGTACATATCAGCAGACTGCGTGAGAAAATCGGTTCGGAACATATTATTACCGTGCGCGGTATCGGTTACAGATGGGGGAATTCAAAGTGAGTTCTTTGGAAATTTTTCTGATTATTACAAGTGCGTTGTTGTTTTTGGGTGTGTTTGTTTTAATTCTTTTGCTTTTAAATAACAGAAGGAAGATAAAGAAACTTACCAAAAGCATAGGGAAATATCTGGAAAAAGGCGAATTAACGAAGTTCAGCACCAAAGACGACAGTTTTGCTCCGCTTCAGAATGCCGTTTGTGATTTGGAGAACGCTCTTCAGGTGCAAAAGCAAAACACCGAGAGTGAAACTAAAAAGAATACGGATTTTATTGCAGATGTTTCTCACCAGTTAAAAACTCCTCTCGCAGGACTTCGACTTTATCTTGAGATGGACAACGCTCAGAATCCCACGGAGCATACAGAAAAAGAACTTCAACTTGTGGAGAAAACCGAAGAACTTGTTGCAAAACTTTTACGCCTTGAAAAAATAAAAAGCGATACATACGTTATGGATTTTCAGTTTTATGAAATCAGTGAAATCCTTAAAAGTACAGTTCTTGATATGAAACATATTTTCCCTGAAAAGCAGGTCAGTGTTGTCGGAAAAAGCCGAATGAGATGCGACAGGGAATGGTTAACGGAAGCCTTGGGTAACGTTATTAAAAATGCTTGTGAGCATACTGATGACAAGGGTGAAATAAATATAATTGTTGAAGAAAATGAACGCTCCACAATTGTTACCGTTTCCGATAACGGTGGCGGAGTTGATAAGGATGATGTGGGTAAACTTTTCAAAAGATTTCACAGAACCAAAAATGCCAAACCTCAAAGTGCAGGAATCGGACTTGCAATAACCAAAGCAATTGTCGAAAAACACCACGGAACAATCAGCGCCGTAAATTCTGCAACAGGACTTGATGTTATAATGTGCTTCCCGCATATTGATGGGTACGTTACCCTATAAAATAAAAATCTCCCTTTGGGTTGACAAAGAAAGAAAATAAACATATAATATAAGTGAAATAAGGCAAACCGATAGACGGTTAGTCCAAAGTTTTAGTTAAAGAAGTAACCGCACTTTTGACCGGGGGCGGTTATTTCTTTTTTGTTATTTGAACAACGAGTGCAATAATTGAAACGATAAGAGAGCAAAATAGAAACAACTCACTATATGTAATCATAAGCACCGCCCTCCTCTCAGGAGGGAAAAGTGCCCTCCGTATAAAGAGGACTAACCGCCTACCGTTTAAGGTCTGCCTTATTCCGTGCTTAATTGTATCACGGTTGGTTGGAAAATTCAATGTTTTATACATTTAAACTGTCCGAAAGGGCGGTTTTTCTTTTTTGTTTTTCTTTTCTTACGAAATCTTAAGATAAAAGTCACTTAAAATTAAGATTGGTGTTTTACAATGTAATCAACATAGAGAATCAGTATTCTCAAAAATCAAATTCAAAGGAGAGTTTTCTATGAATATTATTGAATGTAAAAATCTCACAAAGGAATATTTAAGCGGTGAAAATACAGTTGTGGCACTTAACGACGTGTCCTTGGAATTTGAAAAAGGGGAGTTCTGTGCAATAACAGGGCCTTCCGGTTCGGGTAAATCAACTTTCCTGCACGTTTTAAGCAGTCTTGAAAATGCAACTTCGGGTGAGGTTATTTATAACAACGAAAGCCTTAAAAATTATAATGATAATCAACTTTCAATTTTAAGAAGAAGACGCTTCGGCTTCGTTTTTCAGGCATATAACCTTGTGGAAGAATTGACGGGTTATGAAAATATTTTACTTCCCATTATGCTCGATAAAAAGAAACCCGATGAGGAATATTTAAATAAAATTATCGACATTCTCGGCATTGAAGACAGACTTTCTCATCTTCCCTCTGCTCTTTCGGGCGGTCAGCAACAGAGAATTGCTATTGCAAGAGCACTTGCAAATAAACCGTCAATCCTTTTTGCTGATGAACCCACGGGTAACCTTGACGGTAAAAGCGGCAGAGAGGTACTTTCACTTCTTAAATACGTAAGTAAGGAATTGGGCGTAACCCTTATTCTCGTTACCCACGATTTGCACGTTGCCGAGCAGGCAGACAGAGTAATAAGAATCGAAGACGGCGCAGTTGTTGAAGACAGTAAATCTAATCAATAATGTAGGGTGGGGTCTTGACCCGACCGCAATATGAACCATATTTTGGCGGTATGGCCAAGACCGTACCCTGCGTTGATAGGTGACATTATGAAAAAGAAAAAACTAACATATAACTCTCTTGCGTTCAGTAATTTAAAAAATCGTAAAAAGAGTTGCGCTCTTATGATTATGGGCATAGTTTTAGCGATGATTTTTTCTTCTGGTATTCCGTTTTTTGTTTCTTGTATGCAATCTTCAACAAAAGAAATTCAATACAGAAAACAAGGCAAGCAAAAAGTTATCGTTACAGATGCACAAAATTACGAATTAAATAAAGCCGTAGCGGATGGTTCTATTATTGGTCAAATCGGTTACGCGCACGTGATTTCTTACGCCTGGAGCGAGAGTGAAGATTTTTCTGACGGTACAATGATTGGTTGGCTCGACGATAGAGCAACAGAACTTTATTACCCTGTTGTTTTGGAGGGCAGAATGCCGGAGAAAGAAAAAGAAATTGCTATTGAAAAAAGCGCTCTTCAAAGAATGAGACTTGACACAAAAATCGGTGAAGAAATAACATTGAAAACTCTGATCTGTAATAGCGATGAATTTTTAAAAGGAGAAAAAGAAGTCACATATAAACTTGTTGGTATTCTTCATGATAAAAAATCTAACATAGAACTTTTTTATGATAATGCCATAGAAAAAGTCGGAAAAATCCCTGCTGCATTTGTGGTAAAGAACTCAAAGGTTGAGGTTGGCGGTAAAGAAGCATTAGTTGCATTTTTCAATGATTACTGGACCGGTGACACTTACCTTTCTGAAATTTCCGATGAAAATCATATTGATACAAGGGCTGTTAACTCCAGGTCTGTAACTGACAGTTACACAATGGTTATAAGTAATGTCGGCACAGTAATATTCCTTTCCGTTTTACTTGCATTTATATCTTGTTTTGGGATTGTTAATGTATTTAATTCTAACTTAAAAGAACGAAAAAAACAGATTGGTATGCTAAAGGCAGTTGGTGCTACAAGAAAACAAATAATTGCTATATTTGGTCGTGAGGCACTTATAATCTGCCTTTTCACCGCACCATTAAGCGTTGCTGTGTCTTACGGTGCAGTTAAACTTTTTGCAAAAATTATGGGTGAGAATTTTATATTCAAACCGGATTTTACTGTTCTTATTTTGGGTGTGGTTTTTGGCGTTGCTTGTGTTATGCTTTCAGCAATTATTCCGCTTTTTAATATTTCAAGACTTTCGCCAATGCAGGCTATAAGAAATATTGAAATGATGCGAAAAATGAAGAACAAAAAAATCAAATCACAAACGTCATTTACTGTTTCAAAACACCTTGCAAAAAGAAAACTCATTTTTTCCAAAGGTAAGAACATTGCTATAAGTTCAATAATTGCTTGCTCTGTTATAGTTTCGTGTTTGTCTATTTCTTTCCTTGGTACAGTAATTGGTTACTCGTACGATTATCATGACATTGACTACGAAGTTCGTCATTCCGGTGGTATCGGATCAACTAACAGTTTTATTAATTATTTGAATTATCAAAGCAATGAATTTCAATTAACCGAAAACTCAAAACACGAAGTTCTCAAAATACCGCAGGTATCAGATGTTTACGGTGATAAGACTATCAATTTAAATATCGTGTTCCGGGATGAGGTTCCTGAATATCTTGAGGTGTGTGAATACTTTAGCGGATTTACCACTAGTTCACGATTTTTGGATGCAGATGAAGTTTCTTACTATGAAGCACCATTAACAAGTGGAGAAAATCATACAGAAACTGAGTTTTCTGAAATAACTGAAGATAATCTGAAAGAGTATATGCAATTTGCCGTAAACCCTGATTATACTCACACAAAAAAAGTTGCAGGCTTTGAAAATGAAGAACTTATTAATGTTGAAGTTACAGCACAAAGTCCCGAACTTTTTTTTACTGATGAAATAACGAAAGAAAATTTAATTGACGGTGAAATAAATATTGATAAATTAAATTCGGGTGAAGAAATTATTATTTACGCACCAAGGAAAATTGGTTTCTGTTATGATTCTGGTGGTACTGCACTATATAATTTATCCGAAGAGGCAGAAAAAGATGTTGATATTGAAAAAACTATAAACCAAGAGTTGAAAGTCGTGGTAGAAAGTCCATTTAAGGTTGGCGACACATTAAAACTTTCGCTTCTTTGTGATGATGGTAGTGGCAAAGTAACAAGAGAAGACAAAGAAGTTAAAATTGGTGCTATTGTTGGGAAAAAAAGTTTATCCGGCAGATTTGGAATTTTCACAACACTTGAAGGGCTTGACACATTCACCACAAAATTCAATTACGACACTTTTGATATTGAATTAAAAGAAGAATGTACCATAGAAGTTGATGAAATCATGCAAGCAGAACTTTCAACAATATTCCCGGGTAAAAACATTTTTTCTGTTTTTGCTCTTCACGAAGCCGAAAAGCAAGAAAAAAGAGTCGGGATTATTTCTGTTTCTTCACTTATTCTTGTTTTCCTTTGTGTTTCAATTTCTCTTATAAACAATTCAATTAGTGCACAAATTCGTGATGGTAAAAGAACTTTGGGAACACTCCGTGCTGTTGGTGCTTCCGAAAAAGAACTTGTTTCATCTTACTTTATACAAATAGCAAATATTCTGCTTTTGGGTTTTGGTGCAGGAAGTGTAATCTACCTCTGCTCTTATACTTTCATAGGTCGGGTGCTTACGGGAGATTATTTACCCATAACCGTCTGGCCCATACTGATGATATTTATCGTGTTGAGTGTGGCTTGTTACATCAACTTAAAGATAAAGATTAAAGCAATAACTAAAAACAGTATAGTAGAAAATATACGAGAATTATAAAAACAAATGCAAAGTGCAGGTGATTTTATGAAAAACAAAAAATTAACCTTTAATGCCCTTGCTTTAGGGAACCTTAAGCACAGGAAGAAAAGATACACCTTAATGATTTTAGGTATAGTTCTTTCAATGATGTTTTCGTCGAGTATAATATATTTTATTTTCAGCGCATATACGACTTCGCAGGTGCAAACCAAAGCGGATAAAGGTTTATACAGTATGCTTTGTGCTGATTACGATGAGGATGTTTTTGGAAAAACAGAAAAGTCCGGTATGTATGAAACAATCGGCACCGGTGCAGTTATAGGCTTTGCTTTTACTGACCCGGAAGACAAGTTGAACGGCACTTCTGTGGTAAGGTTGGATGAGGTTTCAAAGGAACTTGTTAACCCCGTATTTATAAGCGGCACATACCCGCAGAAGAAGGGCGAAATTGCCATTGAACAAACAACACTTCTGCAATTGGGAATAGCCGCTAAGCCGGGGGACGAAATAACCCTTAAATTTCAGGTTCAGAATGATGATGAACTGTTGCCGGAAATAAAAGAAAAAACTTTTGTTTTAACAGGTATTCTGAGGGATAAAAGAGCAAATATCGCTATAAGTTTTGACGATAAACAAAACATACCTTCGGCGTTTGTAAGTGAGTACGAACAGGTGGATTTGGGCGGAAAAGACAATAAAATCTGCTATGCGCAACTGACGGATAAGGGCTACAACGCTATTTGGGATGTAATAGCCGAAAACCCCACTCTTTCTTCCTCAATTGTGTTTACGTTCCAAGACGTATTTATGTTAAGTAATGATGAATCCCTGTCACTTGTGTACGTTATTATAATTGCGGTGATTCTTTTAACGGCGTCTTCATTGGGCATTATAAATGCATTTACAACAAACCTGAAGGAACGCAAGAAGCAAATCGGCTTGTACAGGGCGGTAGGCGCGACGAAAAAACAGATATTTACTCTGTTTATGCGTGAGTCGGTTATGCTGGCATTTGTTTGCACACCGTTGAGTTTACTGGTGTCTTACTTCGGCGTGAAATTGGTTGTAAACAATATTTTTGACGAAGCCTTTTTTGAGGCTAATATATGGGTGCTACTCCTTTGCGGTGCTTTCAGTCTTTTGTGTGTTGTTTTAGCGTCAATGATTCCTCTTGTTGCCGCATCAAGAATTACGCCTATGCAGGCAATAAGGAATATTGAAACAGCAAGAAAACTGAAGAATAAAAAAATCCGTTCTCAAAAGAAATTTACCGTCCACAAACTCCTTGCTAAAAGAGATTTAGCCATATCAAAAAGAAAACAGGTTTTTGTCAGCATTTTTCTTGTAATTACAATCATCAGTTCTTCTTATATAATGTCGTTTTTTACACATTCCGTAAAAAATATTTATAAAGAAGATTATGACTACAGCCTGAGTTTGTCAAGTTGGACGGGCTCTTATTCGGTGAATTATCCCGAGGGTAATAACGGCTTTACAGAAAACCATAAGCAGACGGTTTTACTTAATGAAAACATACGCTCAGCCTACGGTTATAAAAATGCCCAGGTAAACGTTCTTGTAGATAACTTTGGTTCCCTGTCAGATTACCGTTTCCTTGCAGGCTTAGAGTATACCAATGTTCCCGAAACAGAGGATTTACAAAACGTTAATGAAAACAATTACAGAAACTTTATAAAATACAGTATGCCTCCCGAATACACGGACATAAAAAATGCCGCAGGGTATACGGGTGAGTTCAATGATACCGAAATAATCGCTCTTGACGATGAGTTTATAGAAGAACTCAATGACAGTGTTTATGACGGCGAAATTGATATTAACAAACTTAACAGCGGTGAGCAGGTTATTGTTTATGCACCAAAGGAGTTTTATCTTGTCAAAAGAATAAGTGAATATGGTACATCTATTTATACCTATGATGATATGGAACATATTCAGTATGCTATTGATACCGGAGATAATATAGAAATAATTGCAACCGAGAAATCCGATTATGAGGCAGGACAGAAACTTGATTTGAGTTTGCTGTATTCCGAGGTGCGCAACTCTAATTTCGATTTGAACGGTGAACCGATTGTTTCAAAGGATGATGTTGAGGTAACCAATAAACAGGTTGAAATTGGTGCGGTTGTGGACTATATGAGCGATACAACGATACCCCAATACAGCGATTGGGGCATCATTACAACCGTACAGGGTATGGAGCATTTCTTCCCCCGTGCCAAATACAGAGAAATATTCTTCGACCTTAAGGATGAGTGTACCGAGGATATAGATAAAGAGGTATCAGCAATTCTTAAATCTGTTGCCGATTGTGTTGACAACGGTCATTATCAATCAAACTACGATATACAGAAACAGCAGAAAAAGACTTTGAGAAACGTGATGCTTCTTGTGTGCTCTGTGATTATACTCTTTTACACCATCTGCGGAAGTATTATAAACAACACCCTTTCTTCAAATATCAAAGAGGACAAAAAGAAAATAGGTACTCTCAGAGCCGTAGGTGCGAATGAAAAGGAAATAACCCTTTCTTACATTCTCCAACTTTTCTCAATGTTTAAATGGGGCTTTGGTATCGGCTTCGGTTTATTCGGTATCAGTTATGTTATATTTTTATTGATTCCCGAACTTAAACCCTTTGTGGAGAATATGATATTTAATCCTTGGGTTACACTTTTGTTAGGTATTATACTTTTCGCAATCTGCTCATTGAGTGTGTATACAAAGATAAGAAAAGAAACAAGGAATAGTATTGTTGAGAATATAAGAGAACTGTAAAAGTGCAAAATGCAAAGCGCAAAGTGCAAAGTGACAGGTGATATTATGAAAAAATTATTTATATTTATACTCTGCTTAATGGTGTGCGTAATGCCTTGCTTGGCAGTGGAAGAGAGTGGAGTGGGTGTGACGGAAACCAAAGAAGTCACAACCGAAAAGACTACCGAATCCACAACGAGCAAGGTAGAAGAAACCACTGAAAAAGCAGAGCCGACAACTAAAAAAGAAAAAACAACAAAGAAAACCGAAAAGGAAGAAGAGAAGGAAGAAACCAAAAAGGTTGAAGAAGTTTCGGAAGATAACTCCCAACCTCGCCTTATGGTTACGGGCTATGTTGTGGAGAATGATTATTTAACTCCCGAAAAGGCAGGCAAAATCACTGTAACTCTTCAGAATATGCATCCGTCGAAAGCGGTTAAAAACATTAAACTTTCAATCGGTGACGAAACTGATGAAATCCGCCCCGACGGTATGGGCACAAAATACGTTTCTTCCATAGGTGCAGGCAGGATTTACAGTTGGGAAGTTCCCGTTTCGGTAATTCATTCTGCAACTGTCGGCGAGCATAAACTGAATTTTTCCTGCGAGTACGAGGATAAGTTCGGTTCGGCTTACTCTGCCAACGATACGTTAAGAGTTCAGGTTCGCCAGCCTGCAAAGTTGGATTATGACGGAGCAAAATTGCCGGTAAAGGTTGTTCAGGAGGATACTGTTACCCTTAATATTAACCTTATGAACACAGGCAAAACCTCTCTTTATAACTGCAAGGTTGAATATAATATTGAAGGTCTTGACTCCGGCGGCAGTAGTTTTGCAGGGGAGATTCCCGTTGGCGAAAGCAAAACCGCAACGGCAAATCTTCGCGTTGACAGTGAAAAAACAGGTGACGTAAAAGGCGTAATTAAAATTACTTATGAAGACTCTTTCGGAAAGGTTTACGAAAAAGAGCAAGAAGTAAAAACCCTTATTGAAAAGAAGGTTATAAAGGCAGAGAAAAAAGAAGAGGAAGAAAAGAAAAATCCTCAGTGGTGGGCATTTCTTCTGGGTGGTCTTGTGGTAGGCGGTGGCGTCGGCTTCGGTGTTCCTTTTGCAATCAATTCTAAAAAACAGCGCGAAGAAGACGAAAAACGCTTATAAAAAATCGGGTTGCAGTCAAAAACTGCAACCCATAATTTTTAGTCTTCTTTTTTGAAATTCTTCTTGATTATCTGACTTATCAGTTCGTCTTTATTATCAAGGCTTCTGTAACGCAAAATCAGTTGTGCTTCATCCCAGGATAAATCAGACATTTTTAATGTTTTCTCGTCAACGTTATCGTTGTCAAAATCCTCGAAATCTTTTGTGTGCAAAGTGAGGCGGGGAGTGTAGCCGTAAAATTCATCTACCGTAACTTTGTAGCACTCGGCAAGTTTTGTAACAATATCAATGGTAGGTACGGCCTTGCCGCTTTCGTATGATTCGTACTCCGCTACATCAATATTCAGAACGTCTGCAAGAACAGTAACATCTAAATTGTTATATTCGCGGAATTGTTTAATTCTGTTACAAAGCATTTAATCACCACCCGAAATAATTTTTTATATTTTACCACAATTTTCGACAAAAATCAACAGTCGGCAGAAATTGCGCTTTTTATATTATTTGGAGTGTGATTTGAATGATGAATTGTAATTAAAGGAAAAATAAAACACCGCGTAACCACGGTGTTTTAAGAGAATTCGGAAAAATTTTAGTTATCTTCTAAACCTAGAAGCCAGTTAACTGATACACCCAGCACTTCTGATAATGCGATAAGTTCTGTATCGCAGACGGAACGGATCTGACCTTCGAGTTTTGAAAGACCTGATGCGTTAAGATCAACACCGCGAATTTGAAGCTGTGTAAGAAGATCTTTTTGTTTCATACCTATAGCTTTTCTTCTTTCTTCAACTTTGGTTCCGCAGATGTTTTTGGTGCCGATGGGCTGTTTCCTTATTCTCATCCCGTAGTCCCCCTTATTGTTGAAATCATTACTATATATGTTAATGATAGCATAATGAAAAACAACTTGCAAGGGAAATTTTATCTTTTTTTCGACAAAATGAGGTTTTTTGATGAAAAAATGCGTTTTTTGTGTAATAAAAGTGTGTAAAAAACATTTGATATAGGTGTAGTGTTGTGGTAAAATAAGTATATTAAATGATGAGAGGTGCTTTATGAACTTCTGTGCAGATATTTTTGCGGATTATAACTGCCTTACAACTGCCGAGGGCTTACTTGCGGCGGGGATGGAAGATGTCAATGTTACTTTTGATATGTTCTTCCGCGAGATTCCCGACAAGGGCGGTTTTGCCGTTATGGCGGGTCTTGAACAGTTAATAAACCGTCTTGAAAACCTTTCTTTTACCGAAGAAAGTCTTTCTTCATTAAAAGAACAGGGCTTTTCCGATAAACTTACGGAATATTTCAGAAACTTCAAGTTTTCCTGTGATGTATATGCAATGCCCGAGGGTACGCCTGTTTTTCCTAATGAGCCTATTGTAAAAGTTCACGGCCCTGCACTTCAGGCTCAACTTATTGAAACAATACTTCTCAATACAGTAAACCATCAGACCCTTATTGCCACCAAAGCCAATAGGGTTTACCGTGCTGCATCGGGCAGAAAAGTTATTGAAATGGGTGCTCGTCGCGCTCAGGGTACTTCCGCTGCCGTTGACGGTGCAAGGGCATCTTATGTGGGCGGTGTTAATGCCACATCCCTTTATCCTGCTTCTCAGAAATACGGTATTCCCGTTGCCACAATGATGGGTCACGGTTGGGTGCAACTTTTCGACAGTGAAATTGAGGCTTTTAAAGTTTATCTTGAAGAACACGGTGAGGACGGTATGTTGCTTGTTGATACATACGATACTCTCGACAGCGGTGTTAAAAATGCAATACAGGCATTTAACGAAGTTCTCGTTCCTAAGGGACTTCGCCCTGCGGGTATTATTATCGACAGCGGTGATATGACTTACCTTTCAAAACGCGCAAGGCGAATGCTTGACGAGGCGGGTTTCCCTGACTGCGATATTTACGCATCTAACTCCCTTGATGAAATCCTTATTAAAGATATGCTTAATCAAGGTGCTAAAATAGACGGTTTCGTAGTAGGGGAAAAACTTATTACTTCCGCATCTTCGCCTGTGCTTGACGGTGTATATAAACTCTGCGAAACTGAAAAGAACGGTGAAAAGTTACCTGCAATTATGCTAAGTAACAATGTAAATAAAATTACGACACCTTGCTCAAAACGTGTATGGCGCCTTTTTGATATGGAATCGGGCAAAGCCATTGCCGATGTTTTAACTACCGAAAATGAAAGCATCGGTGACGAAAAAACATATTCTCTTTTCGACCCTGATTTTACTTGGAAAAGAAAAACCGTTGATAATTTCGTTGCCCGCGAAATGCTTGTGCCTGTATTTAAAAAAGGTGAGTGTGTTTATAAATGTCCTTCTCTTGAGGATATTCGCGCTTACTGTAACGAACAGGTTGCATCTCTTTGGGAGGAAGTTATTCGTTTTGAAAATCCTCATAAATATTACGTTGATTTTTCGGGTAAACTTTGGGGCATAAAACAGTCTATGATAGAGAAAATTATGCGTCACAATGACACAACGGGAGAAAATCAGTATGTCTGAAAAATATAAACTCGGTCTTACAAGGAACAGACTTTTTGAGTTTGATAACTGTGTGTTGTTTTGCGGAAAAATCAAGGACGGTTTTGAAGAAACGGAACTTTTGAAAGCCTTTAAAATGCTTTGTCTTAAAGAACCGCTTCTGACTTCAAAAATAGAACTTCAAGACGATGGCGAAGCCTTTGTTGTAACGGAAAGTGTTGAACAAAAGATAAAAAAATTTTCAAAACCGTACTCGGAAATACAGGAAGATTATGAAAATGACGGTATTGATTTTTGGGAGAAAGTTTTCGAGTTTTCTTTATCATCCGACGGCTTCTTGGTAATTGCAGCACACACTGCAGTCTGCGATGCCAAATCTCTTTTGCGTTTAGCGGCAGAGTTATATGCCTTTTACAGTAAAGAGTCCGTGAGCGTTGAGCCGTCAGCAGTAAATCTTTTTTCCGAATTTCAGAATTTACCTGTTGAGGTGGCGTCACCCATAACCGATAAACTCTCTGCGGAACTTGACTCAAAGTGGATGGAAAAACCTCACACATATTCTGCTGAAGATTATAAAAAAGCAAAGAGTATGTATTTAAAAAACAGAAGTTCCCGAGGTGAACTCCGTGCAGTTGTAAATAAAGAATTGCTCTCTTCTTTGCAGGAGTATTGCGGTGAAAATAATCTCGATGTTTCTTCGGTCGTCGCGTTCTCTTTTTACAAAAATCTTGTGAAAGTTGCAGGCGGTAAAAGGAAGTATAACAAAATGAATGTGTATGCCGACGAGCGTTTTTTCTTCGCGAATTTCAAAGATTACGGCGTCGGTGCTTTCAACGGTGTTATAACCGCCGATTTGAATAAAAAAGAAAACGGTAAAACATTAGGCGACAGGGTCAAACAGTTTCATCTGAACTGTTACAAAGGGGTAACTTCAATTTTTAAAGTGTTTTATGACGAATCTCTTTTGATGAAAGTTTCCCCCTCTTTGTGTGACTCTGCGTATATGTATAAAGCAGGACTAAATAAAAACAAAACTTCTAAGAAACTTGCGGAAAATTACGGTTGTGCCTGTGAAAAAATATGCGACTTTTTCGCCTGTAATCTCGAGCAAGAGTATTGGAAGGGATTGGAAGAATTTTCTTTTGCAGAAGTTTTTGAACCTTTGAAGATGCGCTCGGCAACCTATATGGGTTTCGTTCGCAGAAAAGGTGAGGGTTACATAACTTTTAAGTACAAAAAAGATAGGTGTTCTGATTCTCAGGCGCAAATTATTTTGGAGAATTCCTTGCAACTTCTCAGAAAAATTGTGAAAAAATAAATAACCCGATACAGTGTAGCGGTTTCAAGCAAAAAATGGCTTGGAACCGCTATTTTTTTGTATAAATCTATTGACAAATGTGTTGCAAAAAAATATAATAGTGTCATGATGTGGAATGAAATGGGTCGAAGTGTCTCATTTTTGAACTGCCGATAAAAATTTATGAAAGGAGTGTCGGTATGTTTTGCAGTCAGTTTAAACATTCGCTTGATGAAAAGAATCGCTTTAAAGTACCGGCAAGCCTTCGTGACGAACTCGGTATAAAAACATATCTTATTAAATCACCCGATTCCGATACAAAATGTATCTTTCTCTATTCAGAGGATGGCTGGAATGAACTCTATAAAGAGTTTAACCAGGGTAGTGAACATAATCAGTTGATGCGCCGTATGGCAAGAAAGATTCTTTCAAGTGTTATCAGCGGTGAAGTTGATAAAGGCGGCAGACTTACTCTCAACGCCTCTCTTAAAGAATATGCAGGCATTGAGGACGAAGTTTACATTGTCGGTAACAACAATCATATCGAACTCTGGTCACCTGAAGAGTGGGCTAAGGAACTTGCTATTCTTGATGAACAGTCAACAGATTCTCTTAACATCAACTTCTGATGGGTGGTTCCTATGGATTTTAAACATATTTCGGTTCTTCTTGAGGAATCGGTTAATTCATTGAATATTAAGCCCGACGGAGTTTATGTGGACTGTACTGCAGGCGGCGGCGGACATTCTGCCGCAATACTTTCTCACTTGGGCGAAAAGGGGAAGATGGTACTTATTGACCAGGACCCCGACGCTATTGAAGTGTTGACAGAACGCTTCAAAGGTGACAGCCGTGTGAACATCGTGCATAACAATTTCAGTAATATAGACAGTATTCTTACTTCTCTCGGTATTGACGGCGTTGACGGAATAGTTGCTGATTTAGGCGTAAGCAGTCACCAACTTGATACCGCCGAAAGAGGTTTTTCGTATCATTATGATGCACCTCTTGATATGCGTATGAGTCAAAAGGGCAAAAGTGCCGCAGATATAGTAAACGGTTACTCAAAAAACGAACTTTTCAGAATAATTTCACGGTACGGTGAAGAAAAGTTTTCCGACAGGGTCGCAACTGCTATTATCAAAGCGAGAGAGTCGGGAGAAATTAAAACAACATTGGAACTTGCTGAAATCGTTTCTTCTGCAATTCCTGCAAAATTCCGCAGGAACGGACATCCTGCAAGAAAAACATTTCAGGCAATAAGAATTGAAGTGAACGGAGAACTTGAAGTTCTCAAAAATACACTTCCCGTTATGTTCCGGAAACTTAACGAGGACGGAGTAATGGCGATAATATCGTTCCACTCCTTAGAAGATAAAATTGTAAAAGATTATTTCAGAACACTTCGCGAGGGTTGTACTTGCCCTAAGGATTTTCCTGTTTGTGTATGTGGAAAAAAGCCGAAAGCAATTGTGAAATCAGCAGGTGTGAAAGCGTCTGACAAAGAACTTGATGAAAATAACAGAAGCCGCAGCGCAAAATTGCGTACGGCAGTAAAAATTGGGGAGTAACCCCATAAATTCAGGAGGAAAGTATGGTTTACAGGGGAACTGAAGCGTATGATTTTTCGCTCTTTGAGCCACAGGTTATTGAGCAACCTAAAAAACAGAATAAAACCGGTGCTAACCCGAAAAAAGCCAATGCTCCTGTAAGAAAGAGCGCACCGAAAAAATCGAACGTTGCAAATATAATAGATAATTATCAGTATGAAGTTGAGCGTAACGCTGAAAAAACTGCCATTCCCGCAGTTGTAAAGAAAGTAATGTGCTTTTGTGTGGTTTGCTTTGCTATGGTGGTTGTCCTTCTCGTGATGCAGACGAAGTGCGATACACTTATGACTGAAATAGCAGCCGTTCAGAGCGATATTAAAATTGCAGAGGGCGAAAACGTAAGACTTAACGCAGAACTCAGCACTTTGATGTCGTCGGATAAAATTGAAAACTATGCAGAAAACGTACTGGGTATGGTTAAAGCGGAAAGTTATCAGATAAGTTATATCGACCTTTCCGAAGGCGATGAAATTGTAGTTTCCGGTGATAAAACTCTCAAAGATAAAGAAGATACCACAGGAAAATTAAAAGCATTGTTTGCATATATTTTCTAAATATAAAATATATATGAGAGTTGAGAAATGCTCGACTCTCTTTTTTGCATAAGTAGGTAAAGGGGCGGTGTAGTGTGTCGCGAGTAAATTCAAAACTAAAAAAAAGATGTGCAAGTGCAATAGCATTTATTTTAATATTCGGTTTCGGTCTTGATATTTGCCGACTTTTCTATTTTCAGGTCATAAAATCCGAAGAATATAAAACTGCCGCTGAAGCACAACAGTTAAGTGATACCGTCATTTCCGCAGACCGCGGAGTGATTTACGATGCAAGCATGAACGTGCTTGCTGAAAGTGCATCGGCTTGGCTTGTTTATGTTAACCCTTCAAAGATTAAAGACGATGCGCAGAAAAATCTCGTTGCAACAGGTCTTGCGAAGATTTTGGGCGATGTTAAAGCCGAAACTATTAGTGAAAAAATCAGTAATAATAAGTACAGTTACGTAAAAATCAAAGGTCGCATTGAGTATAACGAAAAAACCGCTATTTCGGAGTTCGTTAAAGAAAATGAACTTTACGAAGTTATAGGGCTTGACCCGGATACAAAAAGATATTATCCTTTCGGGAATTTCGCATCTACCGTTATCGGTATGACCAATAGCGATAATAACGGCAGAGCAGGTATTGAACTTAAATATAACGATACTTTAACAGGTGTTCCCGGCAGAATAATAACCGCAAAAGATGCCAACAGCGGACTTATGTCAAGTAATTACGAAACAAAGTTCGATGCAGAGCAGGGCACAAGCCTTGTGCTGACTATTGATAAAACTATTCAGTATTACCTTGAAAAAGGTCTTGCACAGGCTGTTACGGATAATGATGCCGCATCAGCATACGGAATAGTTATGGACGTTGACACAGGTGCTATTCTTGCAATGGCAACAATGCCCGACTATGATTTGAATGAGCCGTCTGTTATTAAAGATAAAGAAATTTTAGAGGAACTTGCAAAAATCAAGGACGAGGATGAATATGACGCTGCATACAATAACGCGGTTTACCTTATGTGGCGTAACAGAGCCATAAGCGATACTTATGAGCCCGGTTCTGTTTTCAAGATATTTACCGCCGCCGCAGGACTTGAAGAAGGCGTAGTTTCTTCTGATTCTTCTTATAATTGCACAGGCTCTATACGTGTTGCGGATAATACCATTCACTGCCACAAACACGAAGGTCACGGTGTTCAGAGTTTCTCCGAGGGTCTTATGAATTCCTGTAACCCGTTCTTTATTACAATAGGTCAGGAACTGGGCACAGAGCGATTCTATAAATATTTTGAAGCATTCGGCTTTACTGAAAAAGCAGGTGTGGATTTACCTGCTGAGGCAACACCTACTGCGGATGTTACATACCATTCCAAAGAAAATATGGGTATTGCCCAACTTTCTTCAAGTGCATTCGGTCAGACTTTCCAGGTTAGTGCCATTCAGATGATTACCGCTGTTTCTGCAGTTGCTAACGGCGGAAAACTTATGCAACCTTATGTTGTTGCAAAGAAACTCGACCAGGACGGTAACACCGTTTACGAAACAACCCCCACCGTTAAAAGACAGGTTATTTCCGAAAGCACAAGCAAAACGGTTATAGAAATGATGGAAAAGGTTGTTGCCGAGGGTACAGGTAAAAACGCCTATATTCCCGGTTACCGTGTTGCAGGTAAAACAGGTACATCTGAAAAACTTACGGTTGACGGTGAATATATCGCATCATTCGTTGGTTGCGCTCCTGCTGATGACCCTCAGATAGCAGTGCTTATAATTATCGACGAACCTCAGGGTTATATCCACGGCGGCGGTGCTATTGCGGCGCCTGTTGCAGGATCTGTTATGGAGCAAACCCTTAAATATATGAATGTTGAGCCTGTCTATACAGACGAAGAACTTTCAAAACTTAACGCAACAACTCCCGGTGTCAGCGGTTTAACGGTAAGTGCCGCTAAAACAACTCTTTCGGAGCAAGACTTTACTGCACGTGTGGTCGGTAACGGCGAAAAGGTTATTTCACAGTATCCCATTAAAGGGCAGAGTATTCCTATGGGCGGTGTGGTTATTCTGTATACAGAAACAGATAATAACGATACCACGTCAACAGTGCCCGACCTTACAGGCCTCAGCATAAGCGAAGCAAATCAGCGAGCAGTAAATTCGGGTTATAATATTAAAGTTTCGGGTGCATCGCTTGACAGCGAAGTGGTTTCGTACAGACAGAGCGTTGAGGAAGGCACAAAGGCGGAACTCGGTTCTACCATTACTGTTTACTTTAAAACAACAACAGGCGTTCAGGACGACTGATTTATAAAGGTCATAAGGTAAAGGAGTTAAGAAAATGCTTTTATCAGAACTTTTAAAAGGTATAAATATTTTATCAGAGTACGAGGATAGAGAGATTTCTGATGTAACCGATAAAACCCATAAAATTTCCGAGGGTTGCGCCTTCGTTTGTGTAGTTGGTGCTCGTTTCGACGGTCACTCTTTTGCGGAAAACGCAGTCAAAGAAGGTGCAAAAGCGGTTATAGTTTCAAGGGATTTAGGTCTTAAAGAGCAGATTTTGGTTGAAAATACACGTGAAGCCTATGCAATTATGTGTAAAAATCTTTGCGGTTGCGCCGTTGATAAACTTACTGTTATTGGTATAACGGGCACTAACGGAAAAACAACAACTGCATTCGTTATTAAAGATATACTTTCTTCTCTCGGTATTAAAAGCGGTCTTATCGGTACAGTTAAAAATATGGTAGGGGATCGTGAATTCCATACCGAACTTACCACCCCCGACCCTTACGATATGCACGCACTTTTCAAAATGATGGTGGATGACGGCATAAAGTATTGCGTTATGGAGACGTCCTCCCAGGCGTTCCATCAGATGCGCCTTGCAGGAATACATTTTGAAACAGGCGTTTTTACAAACCTTACACAAGACCATCTTGATTATCACGGCACTATTGAGGAATACAAACGCTGTAAAAAAACACTCTTTCTTAACTGTGACAAGGCAGTTATAAACGCTGATGATGAAACAGGGGCTTATATGAGCGACGGTATAACTGCCGAGGTTAAAACTTACGGTATAAATACCCCTTGTGACTATAAAGCAGAGAATGCGGAATTTTTCGCTGACAGAGTTGAATATGATTTAAACGGAGAAAGGGTGATTTTCAATATCCCCGGCGGTTTCTCGGTTTATAATTCACTTTGTGCAATAGGTGCTGTTTGCTCACTCGGTTTCGGTTTTACTGAGGTTGTCAACGCAATTTCCGATGCGTCAACCGTTAAAGGCAGACTTGAACTTTTAAAAACAAATACAGATTACGGTGTAATTATAGATTACGCCCACACTCCCGACGGACTCGAAAAGGCTCTTAACGCGGTACGCGGTTTCACTAAGGGCAGGGTAATTACTCTTTTCGGTTGCGGTGGTGACAGAGATAAAACCAAACGTCCCAAAATGGGCAGAATGGCTACGGATTTATCGGATATTGTTGTTGTTACAACCGATAACCCCCGTACAGAAGACCCCGATGAAATCATAAAAGAAATTCTTATAGGTACAGTCGGCTCAAAAGCGGAAGTTATTTCCATTACCGACAGAAGCGAAGCAATTGCCTACGCTTTAAAAATTGCAAAAGCAGGGGATACAATTCTTCTTGCAGGTAAGGGTCACGAAACTTATCAGGTAATAGGCAAAGAACGCGTTCATTATGACGAGCGTGAAGTCGTTGCAGATATATTATCGAAAATGTAACACTATTTTGTTGCTATTAGGATGATTTTGGTATGAAAAAGATTTCAATTAAAGATATAGCAGAGTTTTGTTCATCAAAAAC
This sequence comes from Clostridia bacterium, assembly GCA_017626295.1. GTDB lineage: Bacteria > Bacillota > Clostridia > Oscillospirales > Acutalibacteraceae > DTU089. The sequence continues at coordinate 63,647 of JAGAJB010000038.1, forward strand.
AACTTTAACAGGGGAAATCAGTAAAATTTCAACGGACAGTCGTGATATTGATGAAAATACCCTTTTTGTTGCCCTTATAGGCGAGCGTTTTGATGCCCACGATTTCGTTGAAGATGTACTTAAAAAAGGCGCAAAAGCCGTTGTATGCAGTAAGCCTATGGGTGATGATGAACGCATAATATATGTTGAAAACACAGGTAAAGCCCTTCTCGACATTGCACACGGATACAGAAAAATGTTCAATATTCCTTTTATTGGCCTTACGGGAAGTGTGGGTAAAACAACAAGTAAAGGTATGATTTACTCCGTTGTAAAGAAAAAATTCAATACTTTGCGTACCGCAGGTAATCTTAATAATGAAATCGGTGTTCCTAAGACACTTTTCGGACTTGAGGAATATCACGAAGCAGCAGTTATTGAGATGGGTATGAACCATTTTGAAGAGATTTCAAGGCTTTCAAAAACCGTTGAACCCTCAATAGCGGTAATTACAAACGTAGGTACTGCCCATATTGAAAATTTAGGGTCAAGAGAGGGTATTTTAAAAGCAAAATTAGAAATTCTTGACGGAATGGCTAAAGGCTCTACACTTATAATTAACGGCGATAATGATATGCTCTCAACTGTTGAAACCGATGATTACGAAGTAATCCGTTTCGGTATTGAGGGCGAAAATCTTCAGATGAAAGCCGTGGATATTAAATCCGACGAATCGGGAAGTACTTTCAAAGCCCTTTACGGCGAAGAGGAAGCGGAAGTTTTCGTTCCCGCGGTGGGATTACATAACGTGTATAACGCCCTTTGTGCAATGTGTGTGGGTAAAAAATTGGGTTATACACTCAGTGAAGCCGCATCGGGTATTGCTGATTTTGAATCTGAGGGTATGCGCCAGAAAATAACCCGTATAAATAATAACGTGTTCATAGAAGATTGTTATAACGCTAACCCCGACAGTATGATGGCTTCTCTGGAAGCACTCAAAACAATAAAAAACAAACGCTCGTTTGCCGTTCTCGGCGATATGCTTGAACTTGGTGAATTCAGTGAAAAAGCACACCGTCAAGTAGGCGAAAAAGCCGCCCAAACAGGTTGTGAATGGGTTTTAACATACGGTGAACTTTCAAAATTTATAACCGACGAAGCACAGAAAAACGGTTGCAAAGCCAAAAGTTTCGATGATAAAGAAGCGTTGGCGGATTTCCTTTTCCGAAATCTTTGTGATGGCGATGCCGTTCTTTTCAAAGGCAGTCGCGGAATGAAAATGGAAGAAATTTTCTTATCTCTGTACAAAAAAATAGGGTATAACCCCGATAACACTTGATTTTTTACCGTTTTCAAGGTAGGATTAAGAAAAAGGATAATAAGGAGTAAAAAATATGAATATTGTTGTTGCGTGCATTTTAGCGGCAGTAATTTCTTTTGCAATTGCTTTCGGTCTGGGTTACGTGGTTATCCCGTTCCTTCATAAACTTAAATTCGGTCAGACCATACTTGATATAGGACCGAAATGGCACAAGAATAAACAGGGTACACCTACAATGGGCGGTATTTTATTTATTCTCGGTACTGTTATAGCCTTTGTGGTTGTGGTTATAATAGATAAAGTTCTCGGTGGCGATATTATCGGGTCTGTAAATGTGGGCGAAACCGCATCGCAGTTTATTGCAGAGCAGGTTTCCTCAAAAGCCTCATCCAACAACATCAAAGTATGGGGCGGGCTTATTATGGCTCTCGGCTTTGCATTTATAGGTTTCCTGGATGACTATATAAAGGTTGTAAAAAAACGTAATCTGGGACTTACAATCTTACAGAAAACCGTTCTTCAGGTTGTTCTGATGGTGGGTTATCTACTTTGCCTTTATATCAATGACCCCACAGGCAGTATGTTTATACCTTTCTTCGGTGTTGTAGAAACAAAGATTTTCTTCTGGCTTATCGGCTTTGCCGTGATTTACGCTACAACTAATGCGGTTAACTTTACAGACGGCATTGACGGACTTTGCGGTTCGGTTACCGTAACTGCCGCTATCAGTTTTATTGCCATTGCGGGACTTCGTAATTGCCTTGGCATCAGCCTTCTTGCCTCTGCTCTTGCAGGCGGTCTTATCGGTTACCTTATCTGGAACTGGCATCCTGCAAAGGTTATGATGGGTGACCTTGGCTCAATGTTCCTTGGCGGTCTTATTGTAGCATTCGCTTATGCTGTTGATTGCCCCATTATCATTCTTCTCACAGGTATTATTTACGTTGCTGAGTTCGGCTCAGACGTTATTCAGATAGGTTACTTCAAACTTACTCACGGTAAACGCATTTTCAAAATGGCTCCCATTCACCATCATTTTGAAATGTGCGGTTGGAAAGAAGTAAAAATAGTTAAAATCTTTACTCTCGTTAACCTTATCGGTGGCGTTCTTGCAGTGCTCGTTACATACTTCGGCGCTCCGAAATAAACATATAAAAATAAACTGAAAGGTGTGGTAACATGCAAAAGAAAAAATCATTCAATGATTTGTTTGTGAAAAACGGCATGGATATTCCGTTCTTCCTTATAATGATAGGTCTTATGACCGTTGGTCTTGTGATGCTTCTTTCTGCAAGTTACATTTACGCCTTCCATTACAGCGGAACAGGTGACAGCCTTTACTATTTTAAAAGACAGTTGGTTTTTGCCGTTGCAGGCATAATAGGTATGGTTATCTATTCCCGACTCAATTATAAATATTTAAGATATTTTTCAAATCTCGGTTTGGTTGTTGCTTTGGGTATCCTTGCAATAACCGTTTTAAGAGGTGGCGGTGACGGTATCAACCGTTGGTTCGGTATCGGCTCGTTTCAGTTCCAACCCTCAGAAATTGCTAAATTTATGCTGATTATTTTCTGCGCAACAGGTCTTGATAAAGACCATAAAAAAATCATCAGCGCAGAGCCTTCAAAAGCAGGCTGGGCTAAAAAGATAAGTGAAATTACAAACGGCCGTATAAAAATAACCCAGGGAACAACCACAATGTTTTTCTATGCATTGGTTATAGGTTTAACTGCGGGTATGGTTCTTTTGGGAAGCCACCTTTCAGGTGCTATACTTATTCTTCTTATCGGTGTTGCAATGCTCTGGATAGGTGAGTGCAGAGCCCGTTGGTTTGCAATAGGCGGCGTGGTAGTTGTTATAGTTCTCATATACGTTATGTTCAATTATGAGGACCTTCCTTTGAAAGAATATATGATTGTACGTATCAAGGCTTGGCGTATTAAAGACTTTTCACCGGACGATGCCCGTTGGCAGATTAACCATTCCTTGTATGCTCTCGGTTCGGGCGGATTTTTAGGTGCAGGTTTGGGAAATTCAAAGCAAAAATATCTTTACGTTTCAGAATCACATACAGACTTCATTTTCTCAATTATCGGTGAAGAACTCGGCTTTGTCGGTTGCGTTTTGATTCTCGGTATATTTATCGCTCTTATTTTAAGAGGTATCTATATCGGTATGCGTGCAAAAGACCGTTTCGGAGCATTGTTGGTTTTCGGTATGACCGCCCAACTTGCGTTGCAGGTAATGTTCAACGTTGCGGTTGTTACGGATACAGTTCCCAATACGGGTATCAGCCTTCCGTTTTTCAGTTACGGTGGTTCGGCACTTATGATAACACTTCTTGAAATGGGAACGATACTCGGAGTTTCCCGACAGGCAGATTTGCCGAAAGTGTATTTTTTGAGAAAATCAAAAAAATCCAATTAAATTAAATCAATTTGAAAAGGACAGTGCTTTATGAGAGTTTTAATAGCGGCAGGCGGTACAGGCGGTCACGTTAACCCTGCGCTTGCAGTTGCGGGCGAAATAAAAAAACAATACCCGGATGCAGAAATCTGCTTTGTAGGTACTCCCGACAGAATTGAATCAAAAATCGTTCCTGCAGCAGGGTATCCTTTAAAAACTATCGAAATTTCCGGCTTTAAACGCGGTTTTTCCGCTGCTGATATAAAAGCAAACGTTAAAACTGTTGTAAGACTTCTTAAAAGTTCTGGTAACGTTAAGAAAATTATTAACGATTTTAAGCCCGATGTTGCAGTAGGCTTCGGCGGTTATGTCAGCGGACCTGTTATAAGAATGGCGGCAAAAATGGGCATACCCACCGCTATTCACGAACAGAATGCATATCCCGGAGTTACAAATAAAGCGCTTGCGGAAAAAGTGGATGCAGTAATGCTCACCGCAGAAGATGCCAGAAAGCATATGAACTGTAAAAACGAGCCTGTTGTAACGGGACTTCCCGTGCGCGGTGAACTCTTTGAAGCAGACGGCGAAGTGTCACGAAAAGAACTGCGGTTTAACAGCAATCCCATCATTCTTTGTATGGGTGGCTCTTTGGGTGCAAAAGTAATAAATAAGGCTATGGTTGAAGTTCTTGTTTCTCATAAAGACGATACCGATTTCAACTACATAGTTTCCACAGGTCAGAACGGTCTTTGGGTTCCCGATGAACTTAAAGAAAAAGGTATTGACCTTGATAAATCAAAAAATATTCAAATCCGTACATATATTGACGATATGGCACGCTGTCTTTCAGCGGCAGACCTTGTTATCTGCCGTGCAGGTGCATCGTCACTTTCTGAAATACAGGCTCTCGGAAAACCCTCAATTCTTATTCCTTCACCCAACGTTACCGAGAATCATCAGTTCCATAATGCAATGGCACTTGTTAATAAAAACGCCGCAGTAATTATCGAGGATAAAGACCTTAACGGCGAAAGACTGGGTGAAGAAATCAATAAATTGATGTCCGACAAAAATCTTCTTAATAATATCGGCAAAAATGCACGGAATATGGCGGTTACAGATGCAACGTCGCGTATTTGTGATATAGTTGTCGGACTTATAAAAAAGTAATTTAACACTTTTAAAATAACGGCATATTATACAGCGTAAGGCTTTTTTCGCCTTGTAGAACTATACTGAAAGGAGCAGCTGTATGTCTGCCTTCGTTATTAACGGCGGAAGACGCCTTAACGGAAATCTGCGTGTTCAGGGCTCCAAAAACAGCGTTTTACCCATACTTGCCGCAACGTTACTGATAAACGGAAAGTGTGTTATACATAATTGTCCTGCACTTTCCGATACGGAATGTACGGTAAAAATCTTAAAAAGTCTCGGTTGTAAAGTACAACGGGACGGCACAAGTATTTGTGTGGACAGCACATCAGCCACAGGGTTTGAAATACCCGGAAGCCTTATGCGTGAAATGCGTTCTTCGGTTGTGTTTTTGGGTGCGATTCTCGGCAGAATGGGTAAAGCAACCATTTCTGCACCGGGTGGATGTGAAATAGGTCTAAGACCCATTGATTTACATCTTTATGCAGTTAAACGCCTTGGTGTTGATATTGAAGAAAGTTACGGTAAACTTGTGTGTACGGTACCGAACGGTCTGAAGGGTACTAAAATTACATTCTCTTTCCCCAGTGTCGGTGCTACCGAAAATGCACTTCTTGCCTGTGTTACCGCAAAAGGGAACACTACAATAGTTAATTGTGCACGGGAACCGGAAATAATAGATTTGTGCGATTTTCTTAATTCCTGCGGTGCAAAAATCACAGGTGCAGGTGAGAGTATAATTTCAGTTGAGGGTGTAAAGGAACTTCACGGTTGCGAACATTCTGTTATATGCGACCGTATAGCCGCAACAACTTACCTTGTAGCAGGTGCAGTTACGGGCGGAGATGTTGAAATTCACAATACAGTTCCGATTCACCTTAATTCAATATTACCTCTTTTAGAAGAGTCGGGGTGCGACGTGCGTGTAAGATGTAAATCTATTCGCCTTAAAGCCCCCGGAAGATTAAAAAGAATAGATAAAATCATAACTCAGCCCTATCCGGGTTTTCCCACCGATGCACAGGCACCATTTACTACGTTGACGTCCATCGCTTCGGGTACGAGTGTGATTGTTGAAAATATATTTGAAAGCCGATTAAAGCACGTTCCCGAACTTGTGCGTATGGGTGCTAAAATACGTGCAGAGGGCAGGGTAGCCGTTGTGGAGGGTGTTGAGCGCCTTTACGGTGCAGAGGTGATTTCACCCGATCTTAGAGGCGGTGCGGCACTTGTTGTTGCAGGTTTGTGCGCGTCAGGTACTACCGTTGTCAAAAACACTAATTTTATTGACAGGGGTTATGAAGATTTTGAAAATAATCTGTGTATGCTGAACGCCGATATTTACAGGAAGGTTAAAACTGATGGAACAAAGGAAAAGAAAAAACTCTAAACGTTCTCAGACAAAAATAATACCACCTAAAAGAAAAAATACGGAGAGTTTATCCCGTGATGAGGTACGTTCAATAAATAAAAAGAAAATTAGGCGTAAGCGAAAAGCCAAAAGGATAGCGTTACTTATGGCTTTGGCTGTTACGGTAATAAGTGTCGGTATTGTTCTGGTGCTTTCTGTTTTCTTTAAAATCAGTACAGTTACCGTTAAGGGTGATAAAGTTTATTCCGATAAGGAAGTAACCCTTAAAAGCGGTATTGAAGTGGGCGATAATCTTTTCAGAGTCAGCCAAGAAGAACTTAACGAAAAACTCGCTAAAGCATTGCCTTATATAGATAAAGTTACACTTGAACGGCAACTGCCCGATACGGTTATAATAACAGTTACCGCTACACGTGAAGTTGCCGCTTTGCAGGCGGGTTCGGGTTTCGTGCTTATAGACCATACGGGTAAAGTACTCGATAAAGATGCACCAATGCTCCGCGAGAGTGTTGCCGTTGTAACGGGTCTTACTCCCAAAAATATTGTTGAGGGTGAAAAAATCGCCCTCGGCAAAGAGGATATTACCAATGATTTCATTACACTTCTTAACGGCATAAAAGAAAGTAAAATAAATCTTCTTACGGAGATAAATATAACTAAAACAGGGGAATATGAACTCCGCTATGACGACAGAATTACCATAAAACTCGGTACTGTTGACAATATTGCCGTTAAACTTCAAAGGGCGATGGCGGCTATTGAAAAAGAAAACGAAATAAATTCATATTCAGAGGGCGTACTTGATCTAAGAACTGAGCCCTATGCCTATTTCAGCCCCGGTGAAGAGGAAACTACCGGGCAACAAAAACCAAGTGACCAAAAGGGCGATACTACAAGTACGACGGATGTTTCCGGGGCAGAAACCACTGAAAACAGCGACGAATAATTCGGAATTTGACCCATAATTTACATTTTATGACTGTTATATTTGAAAATTAGTTAAAATTTTAAAAAATAACTTGATATTGTGTGAATTCTGTGGTAACATCTAAGGGATGTATTATGCTCGTATTATAATGTATATTAGAGTTATAAATTAGGAGGAAGAAAAATGAACTTTGAAATTTCCAATGATTTTGAAGACGTTACTCAGATAAAGGTAATCGGTGTCGGCGGTGGCGGCGGAAACGCTATTAACCGTATGGTTAGTTCAGGTGTTCAGGGCGTTGAATTTATCGCCGTTAATACAGATAAACAGGTTCTTACATTTTCTAAGGCTACTCACAAAATTCAGATCGGTGAAAAGGTAACAGGCGGCCGCGGTGCAGGTGCTCGCCCCGAAATGGGTCTTAAAGCAGCCGAAGAAAGCAGAGATGCTATCGTTGATGCTCTCAGCGGTGCTAACATGGTATTTATCACAGCCGGTATGGGCGGTGGCACAGGTACAGGTGCTGCACCCGCTATCGCTGAAATTGCTAAAAGTAGCGGTATCCTCACAGTAGGTATCGTTACAAAACCCTTCGCATTTGAAGGTAAGAGAAGAATGCAGCAGGCTGAAGCAGGTATCGCAGAACTTGCACAGCACGTTGACAGCCTTATTGTTATCCCCAACGAAAGACTTAAACTCGTTTCCGATCAGAAAATCACATTTGCTAACGCTTTCGATGTTGCAGATGACGTTCTTCGCCAGGGTGTTAAGAGCATTTCCGAACTTATCAAAGTTCCCGGTCTTATCAACCTCGACTTTGCTGACGTTACAGCAGTTATGAAGGATGCAGGACATGCTCATATGGGTGTTGGCCGTGCTTCCGGTAAAGAAAAGGCAGAGGCTGCAGCAAACGCAGCAGTTTCAAGTCCTCTTCTTGAAACAACAATTCAGGGTGCTAAGGGCGTAATCATCAGCATTACATCTTCACCCGACATCACACTTGATGATGTTGACGTTGCAGCAAGCATCATTGCTGAGGCAGCAGATGCTGATGCAAACATTATTTTCGGTGTTGCTTTCGACGAAAAACTTGATGACGAAATGATTGTTACAGTTATTGCAACAGGTTTCGGCACAGATTCTAACGGCATTGCAAACAAATCCGGTGCAGCCGTTGCTTCTGACGGAGTTTCCTCAGCAGACGAAGATGACGGCGATATCGTTGACATCCTCGGACTTTTCAAAAAATAATAAAAAAACTGACCGGATTATACCGGTCAGTTTTTTTATACTGAAATCGGAGTGTGCGCAAAGGCGCATAACTATATATATGAAAAAGAAGAAAAAACGCATTATAGACCGTGAATTTGTTGTTTTAGTAGTTGCATTTGTTTTTATATTAACTGCTATGTCAAGGTGTATTCCCGACGGCACAGCGCGACTTAGTTTGGGTCACAGCAACGTGGGGGAAAAAGCCATATCACTTACTTTTGATGACGGACCCTCCGGATATACAGAAAAATTACTTGACGGACTAAGCGAATACGATGCCAAAGTAACATTTTTTGTTATAGGTTCAAAGGCGGAGAAAAATCCCGAAACCGTACAACGTGCCTTTGATGAGGGTCATTTAATAGGTAATCACACTTACACTCACCCAAGATTAACACTTAAAAGTGTTGACGGTGCGAAAGAAGAGATTACACAGTGTTCCGATGTAATCAAAAATATAACAGGTGTTAAACCGTTCTTCGTAAGAGCACCTTACGGCGATGTAAGTGCATACCAACTAAAAAAATTAAATACCTTTTTCATCAGTTGGTCTGCAAATATATATGACTGGGATGAAGATTCCGAAGATGAGATATATGAGCGCATTATGAAAAAAGCCGATGACGGCGAAATTATTCTTCTGCACGATACGAATGAAGCAACCGTAAACGCTGTTTTAAGAGCCATACCGGAACTTCAGGAGCAAGGTTATGAGTTTGTAAGGGTAGATGATTTATTAACCCGAAACGGCGATAAACTGGCAAAAGGCATTCCTTACAGAAAATGTGAATTCGAGAAAAGTCCTTTCGCTTTTTAAAAAATAAAACCGCGATAACAAGAATAAACTTGTTATCGCGGTTTTGGTTTTTATATTTTAGTTTTTCTTCTGCTTGGGTTTCATTAACAAAAGCCCTATTGCCATTATAACGGCAAATACTGCAAGGTAGAAGATAACGGGGCAAGCAAAACCCTGTCCTGCTTCCTTAGCAGCAATGTACGGAGCATAGCCGTGTGAGAAAAGTGCAGCAAATACCATAAATGCCGAGCCGATAAGACCGAGTGTGGGTAAAACGAATCTCTTAACAGGTGAAAGACCTTTTTCCTTTTTCATAAACATTATGAACATAGGAATATAAAGAGCGTAAATTGTGATAATGGGAAGTTCAGAGGAGTCAAAACTGAATTTACCGAACCAAGGTGTAGTAAGGTTAGCACCGTAGAAGTAAACAAGCCAAGCAGAAACAATTACAAGACCTACGATACAGGAGTTTGAAGGCATACCTGATGCGGGGTCAATCTGCTTCATAAGGTTAACCTTGGGACCGTAACCGCGAACTGAAATGGAGTACATACCGCGGATACAACCGATAAGAAGACCGTTAAGTGTACCGAGGCAGGATACTGCAACGAAGAGGTTAAGTATGTTACCGAGAACGTTGCCGAAAACTGTTACGAATGCAGGTGCAGTACCTTCATCAATAAGTGTCTGAACGGGAGCACCGCCTGCAACACCGATATAGTAGAATAAGTAAATTGCAATGATGATAATACCGCCTAAAACGAGAGCGATGGGAAGGTTCTTTTTGGAGTCCTTGATTTCAGAGTTGATTGAAGTAGCAAGAATCCAACCTTCGTAAGCGAAAGCGGTAGCAACAACTGCACCGAAAAGGGGAGTGAAATCGCCTGTGCCTGTTGCAAAGTTGGTAGCGAGAATTGTTGTGGGTTCTCCTGCGAAGTTGTGTGTACAACCGTAGATAGTACCGACAACAGCCATAAGAAGAAGGGGAATAAGTTTAATGAAAGTTGCACTGATCTGAAGTTTTCCTGCAAGTTTTGAGGAAAGGGTATTGACTGCGAATACAAAAATAAGAATGAAACCTGCAAGAAGGAAAGTTTCCGTACCTGTTACAGGGTCACCGTTAAGTTGAATATCGGGGTCAACAGAAACCAAGAAAGTAAGGAAATATCTTGCGGTAAGCCAGGCAAGAACAGAAGTCATTGCCGGAGTGTAAATTGTGGTAGTAAACCAACCCATCATATAGGCATATTTACTGCCGATGGTTGCCTCAGCATAGTCAACGAGTCCGTTAACTTTTTCATAGCGCTGAGCCATAACACAGAATGCAAGCACGCAGAAAATCATAACAGCGCCACCGATAACCCATGCAAGAATACCCATAGGCATATCACCATTGGTTTTTTGAAGAATTGCCTGCGCTTTGAAGAAAACACCCGAACCTACAACAGTACCTACAACCATGCAGATAGCCATCAGAAGTCCGTATTGTTTCTTAAGACCTTTTTCCATAAAAACACCTTCTATATTTTATTTTTATTTCATTATATTACCGTACTAAAGTTTTGTAAAGAAAAATTTTTTAACACTCAATTATTGAAAAAGTGCTTATCAAGAATTTCTGAGGCAGTTATAACAAATTTAACACAGGGACGGGTTTTGTAATATTGTGCAGTTCTGGGGTCTGAAACAGGGGATGATTTGCCGACAGTTCCCAAAAGTTCTCTGCAAATATATGTGCTGTGTACGTCATTAAATTCTTGTGCCAGGGTTTGTATGAGTTTATAGTGAGCATCTTTTTTATCTTTATCGTCGGTATTTTCATATCCGCTTAAAAGACCTGCAACCATAAACATACCTGTAACTGCACCGCAAACTTCTCTGAGTCTGCCCATGCCGCCCCCAAAGGAAGAAGCAAGTTTCATAGCAGTTTTTTCTTCAATACCGCAATCTTCTGCGAAGGCAACAAAAACAGCCTGACTGCAATTGCAACCGCTTACAAATAACTCCGCGGCTTTCACTGAATGGTCTTTCATTATTTATATACCTCGTTTCAAAATACTAGGTTTATATTATAATATTTTCAGTAACTTGTAAAGAATAAATATCGGTAAGTTTTTAATACATTTTTAAATTTTATCACCGTATTGAAATAAGTGGAAGTTTTGTGTTATACTGTCAATATAATAAAAATTTCGGTGAGGATTGCGAAATGAAATTATCTCTTGTTGTGCCGTGCTATAATGAGGAAGAAAACGTTCAGCGTTTCTTCGACGAAACCGAAAGAGTTTTCGGCGGTGTTATAAACAATTATGAAATTGTTTTTGTAAACGATGGCAGTACGGACAAAACACAGGAAAATTTAAAAGAAATCTATAAAATGCACAGCGATAAAGTTCAGGTGCTTACTTTCAGCCGTAATTTCGGTAAAGAGGCGGCAATTTACGCAGGACTTTCAAGCTCAAAAGGGGATTTGGTTTGCATTATTGACGCTGATTTACAGCAACGCCCCGAAGTTGTTCTGGAGATGCTTAGGGTTATGGGTGAGGATGATAATACCGATTGCGTAACCGCTTACCAGGAAAACCGCAAGGAAAGTAAAATTATGTCGGGTGTTAAATCTGCATTTTATAAAGTGATAAATAAAATTGCTGACGTTGATTTTGTTAACGGTGCATCGGACTTCAGACTTATGAAAAGAACTATGGTGGACGCTATTCTCAATATGAGCGAATATCACCGCTTTTCAAAAGGCATTTTCAGTTGGGTAGGCTTTAACACAATATATATACCCTATACCGTTGCCGAGCGTGAATTCGGCGAGTCAAAGTGGAATTTTATAAAACTTCTTAAATACGCAGTTGACGGAATCATTTCTTTTTCAACATTTCCTTTAAAATTCGTAACCGCCATAGGTTTAATTACGTCTTTTGCATCTGTAGTTTATCTTATAGCGGTAATAATCCAAAAACTTTTCTTCGGAATTGATGTTCCCGGTTACGCAACAATAGTAGTTCTCGTTCTGTTCCTTGGGGGAATACAACTTTTCTGCTTAGGGCTTTTAGGTGAATATCTTTCAAAAATCTATGTTCAGGTTAAGAACAGACCTATATATGTTTTAAAGGAGCATTTGGGCAAGGATGATTAAGAAAATTAAAGAACTTTTTATAAAGTATAAAGAAATTATACTTTATGCATTGTTCGGTGTTTTGACCACAGTTGCAAATTTAGCGGCATTTTTGTTAACAACGTATATTTTTGGTGAAGAATTATATCTTTTCAATAATACTGTTGCGTGGATAGCAGGTGTTGTGGTGGCTTTTGTCACCAATAAAATATGGGTTTTTAATTCAAAAAGTTGGAAATTAAAAGTTTGGGGAAAAGAATTTGTTGAGTTCGTTACGGCAAGACTTCTCAGTTTCGTTTTTGAAGAAGCGGGAATGCTGTTGTTTGTGGACGTTCTGAATGTGGGCGAAAAAGCCATAACCGTATTCGGCTTCAGCATAACAGGGCAAATAATAGTAAAACTACTGCTTTCCGTGGTAGTTGTAATTCTAAACTATGTTGCAAGTAAGTTTATAATATTTAAGAATAAAAAAAGTGAAAAATAAAAAATGCTGTTGCAAATCTAAAAAATTTGCAACAGTATTTTTATTGGCACCCCCAATAGGAATCGAACCTATAACTAACCCTTAGGAGGGGTTTATTATATCCATTTAACTATGGAGGCAAATATGCTATAAATATAAATTAAACAACACATCAATTATATCAAATCTTATTCTTTTGTCAAGAGAACACGAGTAATGAAAACGGCTAAAAACAACAGATACATTATCATCTTGATTTTTTCACTAAAAATGAATATAATATAAATAGAAAGATTTGGAGGTGAAAATATGTGCACACAAACAATGTTAAATAACATTTTGCAAAAGTTTGAAGAAAAAACTATTGCTATTTTTGGCGAAAAACTTGTTTCTATCGTTTTGTTCGGTTCTTATGCCAGGGGCGATTTTGATGAAGAGTCTGATATTGATATTCTAATCCTTGCTGATATGCCCTCTGAAGAACTTGTGAATTACCGTGGCCATATTGATACCCTCTGCGGTGATTTACTGTGGGAATACGGCATTGTAGTTTCTGCTATTGAAAAGGATATTGAAACATACAACAAGTATTCAAAAATTTTGCCCTTTTATAAGAATATAGAGCAGGAAGGTGTTAAAATTGCTTAACGAAGATTTAATCAACCTTTCCAAAGCACGAATGGCTCACGCTGAAGATTGTTTGCGCGAAGCACGGCTTTTACTTGAAGGCAACGAATACAAAGGTACGGCAAATCGTAGTTATTATGCGGCTTTTCATTCTTTGCGTGCAGTTTTGATTTTAGATGAATTTGATTCTAAAAAACACTCCGGAATCATTGCAAAATTTAGAGAAATCTATTTAAAAACAGAATTATTTAATAAAGAGATTTCTGATTATATTTCTTCATTATTCAGAGTTCGCACCGCTAGTGATTATGATGATTTTTTCATTGTTTCAAAAGAAGAGTCTGTGGAGCAACTTGAAAAAGCGGAAAAAATTGTTACTCAAATCAAGTCATATCTTAAAACCAAATATTAATTTTATTCTTTTTGATTTATAAACCATCGACGAAATAAGTCGGTGGTTTTTTCATTTATTTTAATACTTTTCGCCCGTAAGTCTTACAACAGTATTATTTTCATTTCTTTGCGACACAAAAATCTTATTTTTTACATTATAATACGACCGTTTTTTTACTGTGTTTTATATAAAATTGTAAAAAAACAGTCTTAGGAGAACATTTATGAGTGTCACAGAAGCAGTAAGGGTGTACAAGGGTAAAACAGAGGAAAGATACGGGAAATCAATTAAAAGACTTTTACTGCAACATATGGGTTGTGTGGTATTAGGCGTATTGTTCAGTATAGCGGGCTTTGGCAAAGAGTTTTCGCCCTTCGGTGTTGCCTTTGCGGCAAGTGTTCCTAAAAACTTCACTTTAACTGCGGCGGCAGGAAGTGTTTTGGGTTATTTTGTAACCCTTGATTCCGTAACTGCATTAAGGTATACTGCCGCAATACTTGCTTTGTGTGTTATTTTAAGCGCTTTAAAACCCTTTAAACAAATACGGGATAACACGTTTACACCTGTGGCGGCGGTTTTCGTCTGTGTTTTTGTAACCGGACTTGCTATCGCTTTTTCGGAGAAAATAACGGCAACATCATTTCTTCTCTGCTTTGCGGAAAGTGCCGTTGGCGGTGCGGCTTCTTTTGTTTTTGCAAAAAGCCGCAGTGTTCTTTCGTTGCGTGGCGGTCTTTCTATGCTCACCTCAAAAGATGCCACGGCAATTGTTATAAGCATCACATTACTGTTGCTTTCTTTAAGCAGTTTTAATATTTTGGGTGTTTATCCCGTACATATTATAGCGCAACTTCTTGTGCTTATATGTGCTTTTTACGGCAGGGAAGCAGGCGGTGCTATTGTGGGTATATGCAGCGGAATTACTATGAGTCTGGGTAATTCCAATATTTTTTTGCTTGCCTTTTATTCTTTGGGAGGTTTGCTTGCAGGTGCATTTTCTGCGTTGGGCAGATTTGTATCGTATATTGCATTCGCTTTTTCGGGAATAGCCGTTACTGCAATCGCCTATACTTCTGTTGATGTAAAATCGACTGTTATAGAAACGGCAATTTCGGGTGTGCTTTTTATTTTCCTGTCAAGAAAATTCAATAAAAAGTTTGAAGAGATTTTTGTTCCTGCGGTTACCTCGCCCGTAATAGACACTGTAAAAAACGGCATTGTCAGTAAACTTAAAAGGGCATCGCATATTTCAACCGAAATATGTTCTTCACTTACTTCGGTAAATGATGTTCTTGCAAAAACCGATAAGACGGATATTAAAATGATTCCTAAAAAAACTAAAGAACAGGTTTGCGGTTCTTGCGGTCTTTACGATGTGTGTTGGGGCGAAAGTTTTACTCAGACTAACGAAACTTTTCAGACTCTTCTCGATTTAAAGAAAAACGGAGTACACCTTGAGTATAAAACAGTACCCCAGAAGTTCGCGTCATTTTGTATTCGTTCCGAAAATGTTGCAAGTAATTTTAACAGGCTTTATACGGAGTATAAAATCCGCGAAAGTAACCAAAGCAGAATTCAAGAAATATACAACCTTGCGGCAGAGCAGTTCGTTAATGTATCGTCACTTCTCGAATCTCTTTGTGACGATATAAATGAAGACGTGCGTTTTGATATGGATATTGCCGCAAGAGTGCGTGCTGCGGCATCTTCCTGCGGTTTTGAACCTCTGGAAGCCTGTTGCGTAATGAACACTCTGGAAAAAATGACAGTAGATATAAAAATAAAAATTCCTTACGATAAAACACAACTAAAAAGTTTTGGTACACAGTTAAAGATTATTACCGACAGAGAACTTGAACTTCCCGAAATCGAAAATTACAACTCTTATGCACGGCTTGTATATAAGGAAAAAGCGGAATATAAAATCGTTTCTGCGGGTGTGCAGTTTAACGCTAACGGCGAAAAATATTCGGGTGATTCATTCACTACTTTCGAAGATAATAACGGGTATTTTTATGCGGTTATTTGCGACGGTATGGGTACGGGAACGAAAGCCGCAATATCCTCAAACCTTGCTGTAACACTTCTCGAGAAACTTATAAAAGCAGGCTTCGGTATAAAGGCTTCAATAAATACCGTTAACACGTCGCTCATTTCAAAGTCGGGGGAGGAGTGTTCAGTAACTCTCGATTTAGTTGTGTTCGATTTGTTTACAGGCCGAACTGAGTTTTATAAATGCGGTGCAGCCGATACGGTTGTTAAAAGAAATTCAAAAATAGTAGACGTAGGTTTTTCTTCACTTCCCTTAGGCATTATTAACGGCTCAGAAACAGGTTGCGGAAGCGGTATGCTTGGCGCAGGTGACGTAATAGTAATGCACTCCGACGGTGTTCGCGAGGAAGATACGGACTTTTTAAAACGCCGGTTAAAAACTTTCGATAACGGAAACGTCCGTAATTTTACAACCGATATTTGCGAAACAATAAGGCGCGGTCAACCTGAGAAAAATGATGATATGACCGTTTTAACTCTTGCAATAACTAAAAATAATTAAAAGGTGACAAGTATGTATAAATTTACAGGCTTTACGGAAAGTGCAAACACCGCCTTGAATTATGCGGTGGAAACTGCGGAGAATATGGGCCATACGTATATAGGAAGCGAACACATTCTTTTAGGGTTAATGTCCGATTCGCGAATGGTATCTGCGGCAATTTTAAGTTCTAAAAAAATCACTTTGAAAAAAACCGAGGAACAAATAAAAAGCATTGTAGGTATCGGTATGCCTACAAATTTAACTCCCGATGATATAACACCCAGATGCAGAAAAATTATTGAAAACGCCCTTGCGACAGGGCGCAGCCAACCCACAGGCGAAGCGGGTACGGAACAACTTCTGAACGCTCTTGTGCGTGAGCCGAACTGTGCCGCCTGCAAAGTGCTTTCTTCAATGGGTGTTCAGCCTTATGACTTCATAAGCGGTTATTCTTCTGACAGTGAAGAAAGCGAAACAAGAAATAATAAAAACAGTAAGTTCTCAAAAACAACTTTAAAAAAATACGGTCGCGATTTAACCGAACTTGCGGAGAATTCCGAAATCGACCCGGTTATAGGCAGGGATGCGGAAATAGCAAGGGTCATTGAAATTCTTTGCAGACGCACAAAAAACAATCCTTGCCTTATCGGTGAGCCGGGTGTTGGTAAAACTGCCGTTGCCGAAGGTCTTGCCATAGAGATAGCCAAAGGCAAAGTTCCCGAACTTCTCAAATCCAAAAGGGTTATCAGCGTTGACTTAACCTGTATGGTGGCAGGCACAAAATACAGGGGCGATTTTGAAGAGCGCGTAAAAAATATTATAGAAGAAGTATCTTTGGACGGTAATGTGATTTTATTTATTGATGAACTTCATAATATTGTGGGTGCAGGCTCAGCAGAGGGGGCAGTTGATGCGGCAAATATTTTAAAACCGTCACTTGCAAGGGGCGAACTTCAGGTTGTGGGTGCAACTACTGTTGACGAATACCGAAAATATATTGAAAAAGATGCGGCACTTGAAAGACGGTTTCAGACAGTAAGTGTTGAAGAACCGTCACAGGAAAACGCACTTCTTATGTTAAAAGGACTTAAAGAACGATACGAAAAACACCATAGTGTTAAAATTTCCGATGAGGCTTTGGAAGCGGCGGTAACACTCAGCAGTCGCTATATTTCAGACAGATTTTTACCCGATAAAGCCATAGACCTTATTGACGAAGCCTCCTCGCGTGTTCGTCTGAAAGGTTTTACACCGCCCGAAGAAATTCAAAATCTTGAAAAAACCATAAGAGAAGTTTCCGAAAAGAAATACAAGGCAATCGAAAATCAGAATTTTGAAACTGCCGCAAAACTTCGCGATGAAGAAAAAGAACTGACAGGTGTATTCAGAACCAAAAAACAGGCTTGGCAGGATTTATCGAGAAGTGAAATTAAAAACGTTACCGAAGAGGATATTGCTGCGGTGGTATCAACCTGGACGGGAGTTCCCGTTGCTCAATTAACCGAGGAAGAAAGTCAGAGACTCTTAAAACTGGAAGAGACTCTTCATAAAAGAATTGTGGGTCAGGAAGAAGCAATAACCGCCGTTTCAAAGGCGGTACGCAGAGGTCGTTCTGTTTTCAAAAATCCTAAAAGACCCATAGGCTCATTTTTATTTCTCGGTCCCACAGGTGTTGGAAAAACCGAACTGACGAAAGCACTTGCGGAATGCCTTTTCGGGTCGGAACAGCATATTATAAGGTTCGATATGTCCGAGTATATGGAAAAACATTCGGTGTCGCGCCTTGTAGGGTCTCCTCCCGGATACGTAGGTTTTGATGAGGGCGGTCAACTTACGGAAAAAGTCCGCCGTCATCCCTATTCAATAGTGCTGTTCGATGAACTTGAAAAAGCCGATGCGGAAATCTTCAACATTCTTTTGCAAATTTTAGAGGACGGAGTTCTTACGGATTCAAACGGCAGAAAAGCAGATTTTAAAAACTGCGTTCTCATAATGACATCAAATATCGGTGCAAAACTAATATCGGATAATAAAACCGCCATGGGTTTTGCAGAGGCAAATACCCATATAAAAAACAACGAACGGATTAAAAAACTTGTTACAGACGAAGTGAAAAACTTCTTTAAACCTGAATTTATAAACAGGGTAGATGAAATGATAATTTTCACGTCTTTATCAGAAACAGAAATCAAGGAAATTGCCGTGCGTATGCTTAATGAATTAAGGGAGAGGTGTAAAAGCGCAAACGTTGAAATAGAATTCGATGAAAGTGTAGTCAATATGATAGCCGAAAAGGGTTTTAATTCCGTTTACGGAGCCAGACCTTTAAGGCGTGCGGTAACTTCGTATATAGAAGACGTGCTTACGGAAAAACATCTTTCGGGAGAAATAAAAAGCGGTGAAGTACTTAAATGCTCCTGGAATGAAAATAAACTGCAAATAACTCCAACAAAAACAGGCGTTGTATAATGCCTGTTTTTTTGTTGACTTTTTTATTCTTAAAAACTATAATAGAATAGTATATATATTATTATAAAAACGGAGGGTTACTTATGAAAAAGAAAATTTTGTCTGCAACTATATGCTTGATTATCGTTTTCACTCTTTTTACTGTTTTCGGTGTGTCTGTTAATGCTGCCGGTAACGAAGTAACCAAAACCGGTGTAATGAAAGATACATCCACCGCAAACGGCGGAACAATATATTGGTCTTATACTTATAACACATATACCCAGAAAGCGTCACTTAAAATTACGGGTAACGGCTATATGCCTAACGGAACTGACCAGGATTGGTTTCAGGTTCAGCAGAATGCAGGCTGTTATATTTACAGCGTAACTATCGGCGAAGGCGTTAAAAGTATTATGTCCAATGCTTTCGCAGGGGAAATTTATCTTGAAAAGGTCACTTTACCAAGTACAATAGAGCGAATCGGTGAAAGTGCGTTTGCAAATACGGCAATTAAAAAATTCAATATACCTAAGAAAGTGAATTATGTTGACGGTTCTATGTTTGCAGGCTCACCCATAACTCAGTTTACGGTTGACAGTCAGAATCCTTATTACAAAAGTTACGGCGGAAATGTCTATTCTAAGGATATGTCTGTTTTGGTTATTGCCGCACCCGGTAAGTTTTTAACATCGGGTTATAAATTCACATTTCCTAAAAGTGTAACGGAGATAGGCGAAAGTGCTTTTTACGGTTCTGCAATAGAATCCGTTACAATCCCGTCTAATGTTAAAAATATCAGAAAAATGGCTTTTGCCGGTTGTTCATTGCTTTCTGAAGTTATAATTCAGAACGGTGTTGAGCGCATTTATGATAATGTGTTTTTATCTTGCGATTCTTTAACTGAACTTCATTTACCCCAAAGTGTTAATTACATAGGTTATTGCACTATCGGTTACCGTTACGACGTTGCGTTTGATGCGCTGGCGGATGCTTTGGATTCGGCAGGGATAAGTTATGTGACACTTAATATGTCAAACTACGAGTACTATTCCGTACTTGCAGGTTATAGTGCCAATGCTTTTTCATACTGCTATGCCGATAAAAGTTTTGAATTATATGCACCTAAAGACTCTGCAGGCGAAAAGTATGCAAAAAATAACGGACTTAAATATGTAAAGTCATCTTATCTTATCAGCGCGGTGAATTCTTATACAGGCGTAACTTTAACCTGGAGTTATTCGGATGAGGTTATGTGGTATAACCTTTACAGAAAAAACAGTAACGGCGCTTGGGAGTTTGTAGCCAATATAGACGGTGCTAAAACAAAATATATTGATACCGCACCGTACAAAAACAGCGATAACACTTACGCTCTTGAGGTTGTTTATTATACAGACAGTGAGTATATGGATACAAGCGGAATAACCGTTCACTATGTACCTTCGCCTGTTTTAACCTCTATCGGCAATACTGTTGAGGGCGTGCGTATAAATTGGAAAGTTCAAGAGGGCGCAAAGTATCAATATATATACAGAAAAGCACCCGGCGAAACTGCCTGGCAGTACGTTTGTTGCATATCGGGTACAAGTACCTATTATGTTGATAAAAATGTAAAAAATAATCAGAAATACACATATACGGTCCGTGGCTATGACGGAGTGGCAAAAAGTTCCTGGCATCCTCAGGGATTAAGTTATACTTTCGTTAAAAATCCCTCGTTCCGTATGGTAAACAAACCTGAAAATGTAACTGTTATATGGACACCTGCGGGTAAAGCGGATTTCTACAACGTTTACAGAAAAACAGGTAACGGCGGTTGGGTATTGCTCGGCAGGGCAAGCGGAGATAAAACATACTATCAAGATACCACTACCGTAAGGGGAACAACTTACAGGTATACGGTAAGAGCCTCTTATAACAGTTGTTTAAGCGGTTATCTTTATCAGGGTACCGAGTATAAATCTTTAGAAGCACCCACTAATCTCAAAGCAGAAAACAGGGTTTCAGGTGTAATGATTTCCTGGAAAAAATCCATAGGTGCTACAGGTTACAATATTTACAGGCGTGTTCCCGGTGGCAGTTGGTCAAAAATTGCCGTGGTCAAAGGTGCTGATACACTTTCTTACCTTGATACAAAAGCCGTAAGTTCTAAAAATTATGAATACACGGTTATAGGTTACAGCGGTTCTTATTTAAGTGGCTTTGACGATGACGGTGTTGCCGTAAAATTCCTTTCTTCGCCTAAGATTTATTCGGCTGTCAGTACGAAAAACGGCATCAATGTTAAGTTTAATGCGGTTAACGGCAGTAACGGTTATTATATTTACAGGCGAACAGTAAACGGTTCATGGTCATATGTGGGTAAAACCACAAGCCGTACAGCCACAACTTTCACAGATAAAACTGCAAAAAAAGGTCAGACCTATGTTTATACCGTAAGAGCATACAGTGGTGGTTACATCAGCAGTTTCTATCACAACGGCATAAATGTTAAGGATATTTATTGATATGTTTTTTAAAAAGAAGAAACAACCCGAAAATCAAGGGTATGTACACAAACCGCGTCAGTTTGACAGGGATGAAAAAATTGAAATACAAAAAATAGTTTCGTCCATTCCTGTTACACGTAAACTTCTTTCACAAGATTTACTTGTGACTGCCATAAACAATTTTGTTGTTAAAAATATTAAAATCGGCTCTAACGCTGCCCATAATGTTAATACAACAAAACATCCCCAAGTGTTTTTTCAATCTTTCAAAGATTTAGTTTCAAGTACAGAAAACCTTCAGAAACTTGAACCTTACTGGCGTTTTGAAGGTCATACACCAACTGAGCAACTTGATGATTTAAACAACAGGCGCGATAAAATAATACGTGGTTTTATCTACGAATCATTTTCGGAACTTGTTGAGAAAATTGAAAAAACAAATAACCCCAATACAAAACAAAAACTCTTTGATGATTATCAGGGACAGTTGATGTATAATATTGATATTTGCGGTGAAGCGAACTTTGAGTTTTTCAAAGAACTTTGTCGAGATAAACTTAATATTTCAGAATAAGGAGAAATAAAAATGGCATTTCTTACCGATATTGAAATCGCACAAAATTGTAAAATGAAACCTATCACCGAAATTGCGGAAAAAGTAGGTGTAGGCGAAGAGTATCTTGAACCTTACGGAAGATATAAGGCAAAAATTGATTTGTCATATATGAAAAATTGCAAAAAAGAGGGTAAACTCGTCCTCGTTACTGCTATTACACCCACTCCCGCAGGTGAGGGTAAAACAACTACAACCATCGGTCTTGCTGATGCAATGAATCTTTTGGGTTATAAAACCAGCGTTGCTTTGCGCGAACCCTCTTTAGGTCCTGTTTTCGGTATTAAAGGCGGTGCAGCAGGTGGCGGATACGCACAGGTTGTACCTATGGAAGACATTAACCTTCATTTTACAGGTGATTTCCACGCTATCGGTGCTGCTAACAACCTTCTTGCAGCAATGCTTGATAACCATATTCAGCAGGGCAATGCTTTAGGTATAGATACAAAGCGTATTACCTGGAAGCGTTGCGTTGATATGAACGACAGACAGTTAAGAAACGTTGTTAACGGTCTCGGCGGCAGAATGAACGGTGTTCCCCGTGAAGACGGTTTCGACATCACCGTAGCAAGCGAAATTATGGCTGTTTTCTGCCTTGCAACATCAATTACAGACCTTAAAGAACGCCTTGCAAGAATAGTTGTTGCTTACGATTACAGCGGTAAACCCGTTACTTGCAGTGATATTAAGGCTCAGGGCGCTATGACTGCACTTCTCGTTGATGCAGTTAAACCTAACCTTGTTCAGACCCTTGAGGGTACACCTGCATTTGTTCACGGCGGACCTTTCGCAAATATTGCACACGGCTGTAACACGGTACTCGCTACAAAGATGGCTATGTCAACTGCTGATTACGCTATTACAGAAGCAGGATTCGGTGCTGATTTAGGTGCCGAAAAATTCCTAGATATTAAATGCCGTGCAGCAAACCTTAAACCCTCTGCGGTTGTGGTTGTTGCAACGGTAAGAGCCCTTAAAATGCACGGCGGCCTCAAAAAAGACCAACTTGGTGAAGAAAATATTGAAGCACTTGAAAAGGGTATACCCAACCTTCTTCGCCACGTTTCAAATATTAAAAACGTTTACAAACTTCCCTGTGTTGTTGCAGTAAACCGTTTCCCCACAGATACAGATAACGAAATTGATTTCATTATTGCTAAATGCAAAGAACTCGGTGTTAACACAGTTCTTTCAACAGTTTGGGCAGACGGCGGCAAAGGCGGTACGGAACTTGCAAAAGAAGTTGTTCGTCTTTGTGAGGAAGAGGATAACTCAGGCTTTACATATTCATACGAAACTGATGCAACAATCGAAGAAAAAATCGAAGCAATCGTTACAAAGGTTTACGGTGGCGACGGCGTTGACTTTACAACAAACGCAAAGAAACAACTTGATTCTTTAAAGGCTGACGGCTTCGGTAATTTACCTATCTGCGTTGCAAAAACTCAGTACAGTTTCTCTGATGACCCGTTGAAACTCGGTGCGCCCGAAAACTTCCGCGTAACAGTAAGAAATCTTAAAGTTTCTGCAGGTGCAGGCTTTATAGTAGTTCTTACAGGCGATATTATGACAATGCCCGGCCTTCCCAAATCACCTGCCGCAGAACGCATTGATGTTGACGAAAACGGCAAAATCACAGGACTTTTCTAAGGAGATATATTACAATGGAAAACCAAACACCCGAAAAGAAAAAAGTAGTTTTAAGTTGTATTCAGCCTACGGGTACACCTACCTTGGGCAATTATTTGGGTGCTCTTAAAAACTGGGCTAATATGTGCGACGATTATAACTGCCTTTACGGCATTGCGGACTTGCATTCTATTACCGTACCCACATTCCGCGAGAATCCCGCACAACTTAAAAAGAATACTTTGGAACTTTACGCTCTTTTACTGGCTATCGGCATTGACCCCGAGAAAAATATTGTTTTCGTACAGAGCCACGTGCCTACACACGCACAGTTAGGCTGGATTCTTAACTGCTACACTCAGTTCGGTGAAGCGGCAAGAATGACACAGTTTAAGGAAAAAAGCCAGAAATTAGGCGGTAATATTTCCGTAGGTCTTTTCGATTATCCCGTACTTATGGCGGCTGATATTCTCGTTTACGGTGCAGATTTCGTGCCTATCGGTGCAGACCAGAAGCAACACCTTGAACTTGCAAGAAATATCGTTGACCGTTTTAATATGATTTACGGCAATGTTCTTAAAATGCCCGACCCGTTTATAGGCAAAGCAGGGGCAAAGATAACTTCACTTCAGGACCCCACTCATAAAATGAGCAAATCCGACGATAATCCCAAGTCATATATTTCAATGCTTGACGAACCCAATGTGATTATGAAGAAAATCAAGAGCGCTGTAACAGACAGCGAGGCTTGTGTAAGATACGCAGAGGGCAAAGACGGTATAAATAACCTTATGACTATTTATTCCTGTTGCACAGGCAAGACCTTTGAAGAAATTGAAAAAGAGTTCGAGGGCAAAGGGTACGGTGACTTTAAGACCGCAGTAGGCGAGGCGGTAGTTAATGAACTTGCTCCCATTCAGGCTCGTTATAAGGAACTTATTGCCGATAAAAAATACCTTGAAGAATGTATGAGAAAAGGCGCAGAACTCGCAACACGCATTTCCCAGAGAACACTCGACAAGGTTATGAAGAAGGTTGGATTTTATCCTTCAAAATAATGAAAAACTCCTCATTCCTAACTAAAAAAAAGAAAGCCCCGCAACTAAGTTGCGGGGTTTTTTCTTCAAGTCAATTAGTTGGACTTGTTAAGTTTATTAACAAGCTGTGACTTCTTGTGAGCTGCGTTGTTCTTGTGAAGAAGACCTTTAGCAGCAGCCTGGTCAAGCTTCTTAACAGCAACTTTAACAGCTTCAGCTTTGTTAGCGTCGCCTGCTTCGATAGCTGCGTTTGCTTTCTTAATAGCAGTTTTAAGAGCAGAGTTAGTAGCCTTGTTCTTAGCAGCCTTTGTAGCGTTAACAAGAACTCTCTTCTTTGCAGATTTAATGTTGGGCATTGTGGCACCTCCTTTTTATGTTCATACATTCACATATAATACCACGAAAGCGGTGTAATTGCAAGTTATTTTTTCAAAACTTTGCAGGAAAATTGCAATTATTTTCCGAATTTATCATCGTAAGCCTTTATAGCGTCCTCAATAATTGAAACTGCATCAAGAACGCCTTTAACTTCGTCGATAGCGGTGTCTTTGCTTTCAAGGGTTTTATAAACCGAGAAGAAGTGCTTCATTTCATCAAACACGTGGGGCGGAAGTTGGCTGATGTCCTTATATGTGTTATATGTGGGGTCGTTAAAGGGGATTGAAATAATCTTATCATCAGCCGCACCATTATCAAGCATGGTAATAACACCTATGGGGTAACATTCTACAATAGCCATAGGTTCAATTTTTTCCGAACATAAAACGAGAACGTCAAGGGGGTCGTTGTCTTTAGCGTATGTTCTCGGAATAAAACCGTAGTTAGCAGGGTAGTGGGTAGAGGTGTAAAGAACCCTGTCAAGACGCAAAAGACCGGTTTCTTTGTCAAGTTCGTATTTCATTTTACTGCCCTTGCTGATTTCAATAACGGCAGCATAAGAGGAACGCGAAATTCTTTTCGGGTTAATATCGTGCCATATATTCAAAATAATCGCCTCGATTCATTGTGTTAGGTATATTATAAAACCCCATTTTGTAAAAATCAACATATTTTTTATCAGTTTATTGGTGAAATTCCCAAAGAGTGGTTGCTGTATCTAATTATTTATAGATCCATAATATAAAAAGACAAAAGCCTGAACCGAATATACCAATTGCAAAAGAAATTAAAGTGACCCAATGACCTAGGTATTGATTTATAACAATCGTAAATAAATTGCATAAACCTATACTAATACCGAAAGAGCAAATAGCACCCAATAAAATAATAAATAACTCAAAGATAGTCGGATTATTAGGTGAAACAACAGTCCCTGCAGAACAGAATAGAAAAGGTCCGACCACAACTAATAAACAAATGGCTATAACGATAAAAAAGTACAGAATCGGATGTTTTGCTTTGAAAACATCATCATAATGTTTATTGAAAAAGTCACTCGCGTTTTTCGGAGGTTTCCAACCTATATTTCTCTTGTTTTTCATAGTCTAATTTCAATCCTAACATTTTTTATTCCAAAAAAGCATAAAATCATTCTTCAACTTTTCGAAAGTAATATCTTCAGATAAATCTTTGTCGAAATATAATATCCAAGCTCTTAAAACCATATTTCCTGCTGCCCCTTTTTTGTATTTTGCAGCAAAAATTTCATCTCTGTATTTTTTATCACCACTGCAAAATAACAGACCACACAAAACAGAAACTAAAATTTGATTATCAGTTTTAGTTTTTAATAAATGTTGCAAGGCTTTGGCTATGTCGTCAGTGTTTTGTAGCGGGTTTGAAGTGTATTTTTTATATGCATCAATCGCTTCTTGCAGATGTGTTTCTTTTTGCGGATTTCCTTTATTAAGTTGCTTTTCCATCCACACCGCATAATCGTTATAATCTGCAGAAATTAATTTAAGAATTTTGAATTCTTGAAAACGCAAGTAAAACAAACGGGAGAAAATTCCTGCTGTTGCAGGAGTGGAAAAATAAGTTGTAATTGGTGAGATAAATATAGCACCACAAACAGCAATTGCTATGCAAAAGAACAATGTTACTATGGTATATGCAAGTTTTTTTCTGCATTCACTTGCATAGTTATCGCCAAGTTCTTTCATTTTAGGAATAGATTCAACAATGTTGATTCTGTAAAATCTGTTTTTCATACCGTTTCTTCTCTTTAATATGGATTACTTTTTTAATACAGTATATCTCAATGTTTTAGCATAATTTTAAATTGAAATATCCGTTTTCTGAAATAATTTACATGTCAGTTTATCTCGAATATGTTTTCTCCCTGTGTAAGTTCAAATTCTTTATCTGCATAGCGGAACACCGCTTTTGTTCCCTTTGGAATCTGAATTTTGAACTCGGTGGAGGTTGATTTTTTTATGTAACTTACCGCTACCGTTCCCTTTGGTGTACTGATACTGCCGGACATTCTGCCGAATTTTGAAACGGCTTTAGGCTCTATTGAAAGGGATGTATAGCCTACCGTGTTTTTCTGTTGCTTTATTCCCAGAAGATGTTCAAAGAGATATGCCACCACTGCACCGAACATAGGATGGCTGTGCGAACGGCTTCTGTTACTGTCCCAATACTCGTGGAAGGTTGTAGCACCGTTTTGACGCCAATGCTCAAAACCCTGTGCACCGTTATTTATAAGTAAGTCTACCGCCAATTCAGCGTTACCGTTCTCAAACAATATACGCGTAAGAATATCCGTGGCAAAAATGCCTGTATCGAAATTTCCGAGTTTTTCGTAATAATTGACAAGGTTAAGATAGGTCTTTTCGTTTCCTAAACCTAAATCTACCGCGAAGGCATTTGCACCCTGAACGTTCATAACAAAATTGTCGTCAAAGGTGTTGAAATAAGCGGCTTGAATTGCCTTTTTGCGTAGTTCGGCTTTTTCTTTGTATTCTGCAATATCGCTTTCTTTTCCGATTACGGCGGCAATTTCACACATTTGGTTTAAAGATTTAACCATAAAATATGTATTTACCATAGGAGCAGGAAGAAGAACTTGCTGATTATGGCTTGTAATATCTTTTTCGGGGTAAAGAATAACAGGTCCGCACCAGTCACCAAGGCACCATTCTCCCTTTTTGTCACTTGTAACGAGTCCGAATTCCGAATGCTCTTCGAGATAATCAATATATCTGCGCATATTGTTGTAATATTTTTCTGGAATTTTCGGATCACCGAAATGACGGTATAACTGATAGGGGACTTCTACAATGGCAGAACCCCAACCGCCCGGACCTCCGCCGCTGTGAATGTAGGGGGCAGTATACTGAATGTGTCCGCTTACGGTATCCTGACTGTCGGCAATATCCTGCAACCATTTTTCATAAAAGGCTTTGGCGTCAAGGGTTGATAAAACCGCGTGACAAGTGAGTTGACCGTCACCTGTGTAACCTCTGCGTTCAAGGTGGGGGCAGTCGGAGGGATGACCTGTGTGCATATTGCAATGCATTGTGTGGAGAAATGTTTTGTATATCCAGTTAAGTGTTTCGTTATCGCACTCAAAAGCAGAGTTGATGGGGACGTCTGCGTGAATAACTTTAACAAATTTCGGTGTTGCATTACCCACAACTTCAAAACAACGGAAACCGAACCAAGTGAATTCCGGCTGAACAAGACGCTTTTTTCCGTCGGATACAATTGTAAAAATCTGACCCTGTGCGTGTTCGCGGTCTATTTTGCCGTCAGGTAGCAGTTCTTCGGAAAAATACACACAAATTGTTTCGCCTGCAGGTGCATCTATTTCTAAAACAGGGTAGCCGGTGGTGTTTTCTCCGCAATCGTATACCACACCCGAGTCACCTTGTCCCACTTTTTCTACAGGAAGTTTTTCAATCAGTTTATCCCAAGGACATTCAGTGGAGCAGTATTCGGTTTCAAGGGGTTCAGTGGGCGTAGCGTACTCCCAACCGCTATCATCAAATTCGGTATCAAAACAAGAAGTGTAATCAGTGTAATTATGGCTTTCCGATTCTGTAAAATCGTAATGGTCAACAAAACTTTTTCCTATACGGCAATGGGTATCCGAACAGTAGTTTTTGACTCCTGCTGATGTTTGGGCTGATATGCAGTATATTGCCTTCGGCAGACCGAAAACACGGCATTTGTGGGTATACCAACCACCGCCGAAATGAACGGCAATTACGTTATCACCGATTTTTACGAAAGGGGTTATATCAAATTGCGGAACGTAAATTCTGTGAGCAGATATAATCTCATCAACAGGGTCGCAACCGCCCTCGTAATCAGATGAGAGGGGTAAGAAAGTATCGGGGTTGATACATTGACCGTTTATGTAGCATTTAAAAAAGCCCAGCCCTAAAATGTTGAGTGCTACGTTTATTATTTCATCTAAATAAAAATGCCCGCGCAGTATGGAAAACGTTTTCGACGTGCGCTCAGATGCACCCACCCATTCAGCATTTTTGAAGTATGTTTCTTGTGTCATCTCTTTCCCTCCGTATATAAGATACGTTTATCCTTATTATAATGATTATAAAATAAAAAAGCAAGGCAAAGCCTTGCGGAATTAGTGTGAAGAGAATCGGTGAAAACAGATGTCCACGCTACTAATTAAAATTATTCATCCATTCCTCACAAGAAAGCCCTGCTATACTGAAAATCACAATTTCGTTCCAACGCTCTTGTAAAGATTTCCCATTGTAAATTTTTGCTTCAACCAATTCTTTGGCATTTGAAAATTCACAACCGTCAGGGACGTCACATAGTCCCGCCCAATAAGGTTTATCATTTTTTACAGTGTGACGCCCATCTTTGTATTCCGGCATATAACCAATGAAGTGTTCAACTTCTTCCTTGTCATCTTTGAAATAAAAGCCAATATCATTCATCATAATGTTTCTGTTACTAAATTGCTCGAAGAAAAAGAGAAAATTCATAACTATTCACCTCTTTTTTTATACTGCTTAAAAGTATAAAGCGCAAGGCGAAGCCTTGCAAAATACTTCTTCACTATTCACTATTACTTATTACTTCCAAAAATCCTCTATATAAAAGTGTAGAGGATAGTGAAGAGTGAAAAGTGAAGAGTGAAAAAGTAAAATCCCCATTCTTACGAATGAGGATTTTTGGTTGCGGAGGTGGGATTTGAACCTCACGACCTCCGGGTTATGAGCGCAAACCCACCGAAAAATCTAATTTACTCGGTGTTAGTTTAACACAACTTACATCAATAAATCAAGTCCCCATTTTGATGTAATTCAATGTATTTTAACCCAGCGTAATTTAGACGAAGGGAAAATTACGGGAAATCCTCGTCCGATAATAATTTATGATTGATAAAATCAATTACGATGATTTTGCCTCGGTTTTTTCTTTATGATTTATACGAACAAAAACTTTGCATTGTTCAATACAAACTTCTTTTTGTTCAGAAGATAAAGAACGGAAAATCCGTAATAGTTCATCTTCTTGGTGTGTTTGTGTATTTCCTGAAGAATAATCTAAGAGATAATCAATAGATACGTCAAAGTAAGTAGCAAACAGTTTCAATGTAGCAAAGTCAGGTTCTCTTGTGTTTTGAACATAACTACCAATAGTTGACGGAGCTATATTTAACTCTGTAGCTAATTCTTTTTGTGTCATGTCTCTTTCTTCAATAAGATTACGTAAATTATCACCGAAACTCATAGCAACACCTCTTGCTATCATTGTAAAATAAAAACTTCAAAATCTCTCTACTTTCTACAATTAGCGTTGACAATCCACAAAATGCGTTGTACAATAAGAAAAAAATAAAGGAGTTAGCAAAATGGAGAATACAACAAATAAAAATGAATCTAACCTCGAAAATACTGTGAACGAAAAGAATATGGTCGTTGAACATACAGTAACCAACAAAGAACCATTTGAAATTGTTACTTTAAATCAAGATGGTGTTAAAAAAGGTGTAGTAACAATCGCAATAGGTTTTGTAATTGGTCTTTTATTAGCTGGTTTAGGTGGCATTCTGTTTGGATTTAGTATCCAATTAGTTGGCTATATAATAGCTTTTTTAGCTTTTTTGAAAGGTATTCAGACGATTTCTTCAGCGAATAAAAAAGTGTATCGTGCTACTTGTCCTTATTGTAAACACGAATTTGGTTTTCCAATTAAAGAATTGAGCATATTGTGTCCTCAATGCCATAAGAGAGTAATTATAAAAGATAATGAATTTCAGATTGTTGAATGATAAAGTAAAGTGGGGAAAGACTTATGAAAGATTTAGAACAAGATTTACAAGAAGAAAAGACATATCCCGAAATGCGAAAAGGTTTTAAAGGTTTTTGGTGGAATTTAATAAATTGTGGGAAACTTAGTCCAAGTGACCAAAAAATTGTAATGAAAAATGTAATGGTTAAAGGTTTGCTTTCTCTTATACCAATAGTCCTTTTAATTACTGCAATAATTTTAGGTTCAATGGCAATTTCAAAAGCAGTAGAAAATAGTAAACCATATTCTCAAGTATCTGTAGAGGAATTTAGAAAAAATTGGAATAGTAATGCTGAAACTAACCCTAATGGTGTTACAGAAGGAATAACTATCAAAAAAAGTGAGGTTGAGGATGGTTGGAATTCTATTGATTTAAAAAATGGCTCTATAACTATCAAACGTTCAGGTCGAGATTTTAAAGAATTGATTTATGAATCATCAAAGTTTATAGACATAAAAGATAAAGAAGGCTTAATAAAAGATATTTTAAGTTTTTGTATGCCTGATATAAACCATACAGCAACTGTTAAAAAATATCTGGAAAGTTCTTCTAAATATGTTCAAAGTGAAGTTAAAGGCTTTTGCATTAACTTTGAAGAAGCTGAAACTGAAAGCGAAATTGAATATACTATCGAGGCAAATTATAATTACAGTCACAATATTGTAAAAGCCAACACATTGACAGGTTGTGCGTATGATTGTACTCTTGACGAGTTTGTGAAAAACTTCAACAATAATCTTGATGATTTGTTCGAAGAAAATGCACAGCATTTCAAAATAGGAGATATAAGCCAATGGCATCCAATAGAAACTCAAACATTTGGAGATATAAAGATAGACGTATATAGTTACAGTTTATATAGCGGTAATGAAGAAATTGGTGGGTATGCCTTTTTTGTGGAACAAGCTACAGGAAAGATTCTACGAGTTACATATACTTTAGGCTGTGATGTTTTCAATAGAATGACTGTTGAAATACAAGAGGGGTACGTAATACTTTTACCAAAAGCTCTTTTTGGTGCACTCGGTTTTTCTTATAATGAAGTAATGGATGTTTATTTATCAAAGGTAAAACCAGAAGATAATAACACCTATATATGCGACGGCACATATGTTGTGAACGACACCATATCATTAGATGGTTTACAAATGTATAGAATGTCAATGTATGCTTATGGTGATGGTGAAAAATCTGTATCAACAAATAATAGTGTTGAAGAAAATACAAAACAAGAAAATGAAACAACAGTTCCTACAACTGAAAAAGTAACAACCACCGAAGATAGTGAAACTGAAACTCAAACTACTGTTATTCAAAATGAAGATAAAATTTCAGGAAAAATGTTTATTAGTCGCTCCGACAAAAACTCAGGCTATGACACGAGTAACTCAAACTACATAAAATTCGAAAATGGTAAAGCAATAATTCAAATGAATTTATTAGAAATGGTATTTCAATTTGAAGCAGATTATACTATTGATGGAAATACCATAACATTAGGAGAAGGAATAACCGCAGATACTAATATGTTAATTTGTTCAAAAGGTGTTCAGCTTTATTTTGTTTCCGAAGACAGTTTCCAAATAACAGGTATGGAAAACAACTTTGCTTTAAGTGGTTGGAGTTGTCCTTATCAGTTTGCAGACCTTTCTGAATTTGTTGAATCATAATACAAGTATTTTTATTAGGGTAAAATTGTATAAGATTTATTTATAAAACAGTAAAGTAAATGTTAAAAGACGTTCCGAGTGAAATCGGAGCGTCTTTCTTTTTGCCCTAAAAGGCTCATTATATAGTTTTATTCTTTGGCGAACCCTTTTCCGAAAAACTTTCTAAAACCTTTTAGAGCGTGTTTAGAGAGCTTTATTTTAGAAAACAGAACCTTTTAAAGTTTGGTGTAACCGTTTCTTATCAATTCTCTTTGGATTATATCAAGAGATTTATGGATTTGGTTGCACTGAATTTTTATTGTTTCGCTCATTTCCGATGAAACACTATCAGCAAGAACACAAACAGCA
Source organism: Clostridia bacterium (assembly GCA_017626295.1). GTDB lineage: Bacteria > Bacillota > Clostridia > Oscillospirales > Acutalibacteraceae > DTU089. The sequence continues at coordinate 96,483 of JAGAJB010000038.1, forward strand.
CGACTTATTGTTTCAATTTGATTTAATGGGTTATCAACTTCTCTTATTGGAATCATATTCACACCTCCTTTTTTCTATTTACAAAGGTTCAGGTCGGCTTTTTATTGTTTATATGAAAAGATTCCTTCTTTTTACCTTTAGCGAAACAACTTCAAAAACTTTTTGGCTTTTCTGGGTGTTTTTAGAGGGTTTTTGGCTCAAATTGTGAACTTTTTGTGAATTTTTGCAAAAATATAGCTGTTTTTCGTTCTGAATTTCGTTATTACATGTAGAACTCAAAAACTGACGTTCAAAAACCACTTTGTTTCGAAGCAAAAAAGAGAAAAACTCAACCAAACAAGCAAAAACTATTTAAAAACTTTAGGAGGTTTTTATGGAGCAAAATGTAACAAGAAAAAGAACTGATTTTAAGAAAGTAGGTAGTGATGATGTTTCAAAAGTCTATATCGGTATCAATGTTATCGAAGCTATCACTACAGAAAAGATGAACACAAACTTAAAGAATTATAAAAAAGTCAGTGGTAACAGTTGTGTTAATCTTGCAACAGGAGAGTGCATAGAGTTTTCAAAGGAACGAAAACCCGAACAAAAGCAAACACATATTATAAGAGCTGCCAATGAACTGCGTCGCATTATTAACAATAATTTTAAGGGTGATGATTCAGAAGTCTTTCTTACTTTAACTTACAGTAAGCCAATGAAAGATTATTCACAAGCTAACAAAGACTTTTTAGCTTTTTGGAATAAGTTTAAATACTATTACAAAACTTGTGATTACATAAGAGTTATAGAACCTCAAGGGAACGGAAGTTGGCACTTCCACATTTTAATTAAAAGTTTTAAGACTCCATACCTTTTTATAGACAGAGCAGTTGTTAGTAAGTTGTGGACTCACGGAAGTTTTAAAATAAAAAGATTACCGTTTGTAGATAATTTTGGTGCTTATTTTTGTGCCAGCTTTAAAGATAATAACGAAAACGCTTCTGAAAAAGCTTTGTTGAAAGGTAAAAGACTTAATTATTACCCTGAAAACTTTAAACTGTACACTTGCTCGTATGGTATTCAAAAACCTTTAAAAACTTATATGACACATCAAGAGTTTGAAGATATGGTTGAGTTTTCTGAAAAATGTTATTCCTGCACCACAGCTATTGAGATTGATGGTGTTGAAGTAAATACAATTACTTATGAACAATACAAAATGGAAGGATGTTATCAAAATGTTTTATAAGATTATCGGAAAAAGATTTGTTTGCGGTGAGAAACCAAGCACTAAAAAATTCAGGTGCGGTACTGTAATTCATACTACATACGAAGAAGAACAGACAGAGGGTACATCTGTAAAAAGTTTTTGGGTGGATTCAAAAGTATTTTCGCCCGAAAAACTTATTATTGGTAATGAGTATGAAATAACAATTACACGTAATTTTGTTACAGAAGTAAAGGAGATTGAGAGCAATGATTGAATTATCAAATAATGTCTTTGCCTGTGTTTGTGAAACACTCATACAGACAATGGACAACATCAGTCAAGCAAAAGAGGAATTACTGATTTACGACAATATAACAGATGAAGAAAACGAGCAAATTAAAAATACAGTTAATCTGCTATTCAAAAAACTGATTTCTGTAGGACAAACTTATATAGAGTATATGGATAGTGAAGAACATAATAAACAATGTTTGAACGATATTCCGCCTGAATTGGCGGAGTGTCATCAAGAAAACAAGGAGGAATCTGTATGCCGAAACTAAGGCTAATTTCAGAAGCGTACACGATTATAAAAGAGGAAGACCCTGAAAGTGCTTTAACTATGAATGGGTTAAGAACACTTGTTAAAAGTGGTAAAGTCCCATCGTGCAAAATTGGTAGAAAAACATTGGTTAATATTGATGTGTTGAAAAGCTATTTAACTGCCAATGTATAAAAAACAAGACTCTGACACTATCATCTGGTGTCAGAGTTAATACTACCCATTTTCTTATATAAGAGAAAAGTTTTTGCAATTTAGAAAAAGTTGCGCAATAATTAAGTTTGGGGACAAAGAAAGGAGCTTTATTTATGGCAACAGCACGAAAGAAAGGAAGAGGTTACGAAATCCGAGTATCTTGCGGAACCGATGTTAACGGCAAAAGATTGGGTAAATCAAAAATATGGATTCCCGAACCCAATATGACACCTCGCCAAATAGAAAAAGAGCTTGAAAGACAAAAGGTTCTTTTTGAGGAAGAAGTTAAAAATGGTGTATCGCCAGATAACAAGATAAGATTTGTTGATTTTTCAAAACGATGGATGGAAGAGTATGGAAAAGTTAATCTTGCTGTTAAAACTTATGCAAGATATGAAATCTATTTAAGAAGAATCAATTTAGGCATAGGACACCTTAAACTGAAAGATATAACACCACTACATTTAAACGCTTTTTACAGAAGTTTAGAAGTGGCAGGGTTAAACGAACATAAAAGGTATGATGAAAACGGCAAACTTATCAATGATGGTAAGTTAGCACCAAAGACTATTTTAGACCACCACAGAGTTATTTCAAAAATACTTGCAACTGCAGTAAAATGGGGATTGCTTGAAAAGAATGTTGCTGAAAGAGCAGACCCACCTAAAGTACCGCACAGAGAAATATCATATCTGAATGAAGAAGAAACAAGAGAAATGTTATTGTTGCTTGAAAATGAACCCATTCAATATAAAACAATGATTACAATTCTTGTTTACACAGGTATTCGCAGAGGTGAACTTTGTGGACTTGAATGGAAAGACATTGATTTTGAAAAACAAATAATGAGTGTTAATCGGTCTTCTCAATATGTAGGAAATAAGCAACTCATAACAAAAGAGCCTAAAACAAAATCAGGTTTCAGAAAATTCACTTTAAGCACAACTGCTTGTGATATGTTAAAAGAATATAGGTCTTGGCAATTACAACAACGCTTTATGGTTGGTGACCTTTGGGAAGATAACGATAGACTTTTCACATCTTGGAATGGACGTCCGATATACCCTGATACAATAACTGATTGGTTTGCAAAGTTTATGAAGAAAAGCGGTCTGCCGTATGTTACACTTCATTCCTTAAGACACACCAATGCAACACTTATGATTGCAGAGGGCACAGACGTTTGTACAGTTTCAAAACGGTTAGGTCACGCCAACACAGCAACAACGCTGAACATCTATGCACACGCTTTAAAATCCAAAGACCAAGCAGCTGCAGACACTATTGAAAACGTGTTGAATAGAATGGCAAAAATCAGCTAAAATGATGGTTTTTTAGCGTGTCGGAGGGAAAGCGGAGGGAAATAGGTTGAAAAGAGAAGTTTTAGAGAAAAAGAAAAAAGCTCTGAAACCGTTTGATTTCAAAGCTTTTTGATGGTTGCGGAGGTGGGATTTGAACCTCACGACCTCCGGGTTATGAGAGTAGCAAGTAATTAGCGAAAACCCTTGATGCATAAGGGTTTGTTGAACTATCTGACTTGCATCTGACTTGCATTTGATAAAAATGCATCCAACTTATTAACCTGTTTCTCTTTGTGTTGAGCAGATAAGTGAGTGTATATTGATAATGTTGTTTTAATATCAGAGTGACCTAATTGCTCTTTGGCGGTTAGAGCATCTATACCTGCTTCAAACATAATTGTACAGAATGTATGTCTTAGTTCGTGTGGTGTAAAAGTCTTAATCACCATAGGTACTTTGTGCATTGAGTGCTTGCTGACGGTATCGTTGAAACCATAGTGTATATTCATATCCAACATATAAGTGTTGTACAACCTTTTCCAACTATCTTCAGTCATCATACCACCTTTAGAGTTAGTCAACACAAATGGTGATATTTTCGGCAAAGTTTTAAGATAATCTATCAATATTTGTGGAACTGACACGACCCTTGATTTTCCATTCTTGGGTTTTTTGAATTCTTTTTGCTTAAAGTTGTATGATTCATTTACGATTATTTTGTTTTCCACAAAATCAATATTGTCCCATTTTAATGCCGTAGCCTCACCACGTCTTAAACCTGATAACATCATAAGCATAGCGGATGGCTTGGCTCTGTGTTCAAATTCCATAACCCTTCGTCTTTCTTCTTCTGTTAAAGCTCTGCGTGTTTCAGCAGGTGGAGCAGTTTGTGGAATTTTTAACTTACCTGCCGGGTTGTAATCTATGATTCTGTTGTCAATCGCAAAGTCAAATATTGCATTGACTACTTGTACATATCCCCTTATCGTTTTACGAGCCATAGATTTGCCTGTATAAGGATTTTTTACCGCAATCGAGAAAAGTATCGTCTGTAAATCGAAAGGCTTTATTTGGGTTATTTGAGCCATTCCAAGAGCGTTTATCCATATAGCAGACCTCGACACTAACGAATTATATCTGTCTGCTGATACTTCATTCTTTTTCGATGATAGCCAATACTCTGCCCAGGTTTTAAAAGAATCGTTAGATGATGATACATCAAGCCCTTTTCTTATTGAAATTTTTAGTTCTTCTGCTTTCTCGTTGGCTTCTTTTTGTGTTTTACCGTAGACGGTTTTATATTTTCTCTTGCCATCAACTGTTCCGAGATACACTTGAACGGCTATTCTTCCGTCTGCTCTTTTTTTGTTGCTCTTTTTTGCCATAAAAAATCCTCCATTGACAAGTCAAGGAAGAACGGCTATAATTTATATAGCCATTCGCTTGGTGGTTCGAGTGTTTGGTTTTATAGACTCTCTCGGTGTTGGTAGCACCGGGGGAGTTTTTTTATTTGTTATTTAAGTAGGTTATGTAGCACAATAAAAATAAAATTGTCTGAAATATAGGAATTGTAATGTATGAATTAAATACATAATGTTTAAACATTTTTTTGTTTTCTTCTGACAGATAGTTTAAGTCTTTTCTTCTCTTGTTAAAAACCCACCAGGCCAAAAGAACAAACAGAATATAGATATAAGTAACGGTTAAACTATCCGTAAAATGTATAATCAATGATATAATGATAAATACAATTGTTTTTAAAACGATATTGCTTGTTATATTAGAAAATCTGTTTCCGATACTTAAGTGCGGATAAAGGATGTTGAAAGGATTAACTACAACGCCTGCGCCACCAAAAACTTTCCATTCGTTATTTAATTTTGAAAATAAAACATTCAAATAGATTATAAGTCCTATTGCTATAATAATTGAAACAATTATTGATAAATACCACATAAAAACCTCCGAATATTTCAAATCATCTTACCGTGCTAACAAATATAACTGCTTTACCGAGTATTCTTATATCGTTTAGTTGTTCTTCGGTGTACACTAAATCGTCATACATCGGGTTACAAGGTGATAACACAAGTTTATTTGGATACTTGTGTACCTTTTTCAAAGTCGATTCATTGCCTATAAGAACGGCAGCGATTTCGCCATTTTCTACATCGGGTTGAGAATGAATGTAAACAATATCACCATCAAAAATACGGGCGTTTATCATACTGTCGCCTTTGCATTTGAGTGCAAAATCAACGTTTGCTTTAACATCAACGGTTACATAATTTTCTATATTTTCCTCTGCCAAGATAGGTTCGCCACAAGCGATAGTTCCGAGCAGGGGAACATTTTTCATTTTAGGAATCGGGATGATGTTATCAGGTAGAGTGTCTTCTGAAAAGAAACTATGGGGAGGAACATTGAAAATTTCAGAAAGCTCTTGAATGGTTTTTCTTTTAAGGTTTACAACTTTTCCTGATTCCCACTTTTGAACAGCAGCTTTTTTTACACCTAATTTATCTCCGAGCTGTTCTTGCGTAAGGTTGTTATCTTCGCGAAGTTTTTTTATATATGCACCTATGTTCATCGTGAGTACTCCTTAAATAAGATTGTATACCCATTGTATCTTTTATTTCTCTTCTTGTCAAGAAAAAAATAAAAAAATATAAAAAAAAGATACAAAACTATTGACAGTGGGGTTTTGTTATGGTAATATCTAAGTATCTTAAAAAGATACGGAGGTGGACGGATGGATAAAAATAAATTGTTAGGAGTTATTGCCTCGGCAGGTGAAAACTGTAGTGATGCTGCTAATGTGATAGGTGTGACAAGAGTTACATTCAGCAAGAAGATTAATGAAAAAGATGGTGCTTCATTTACTCAACCTGAAATTTTAGCCATTAAAAATCATTACAATTTGAATGCGGAGCAAGTTGACTCAATTTTTTTTGCTCCAAAAGTATCTTAAAAAGATACGGGGAGGTGTAGCAATGGGAAAAACACACAACGCAAATTGTAATCACTTCACGGGTAAAAAGAAAAAAATCCGCGTAAGAAAAAAGGTGTTTAAGCCAAAGAGACCCCACGTCAATAAGTATGCAAAGTATAGCAAAATTGAAAGAAGGTGATGTAAATGCCGAGATGTCCTAAACCAAGGTACACAAAGACCTATACAAGTTGGGATGAACTTCCTGTAAATCTTACGGTTGAAATGGTCTGCAGTGTGTTGTTTATGAATGAAAAGGTAGTTCAAAGAAAACTTGCCGCAGGGGAAATCAAGGGGACGAAACTCGGGGGTAAATGGTTAATCCCGAAAGAACCATTGAGAGAACTTTGCGGAGGGTAAAAAAGAAAAGCCACTCCCGACAGGTGTCGGAAAGTGGCAAATCAAAAATAAGCAAAATCATTATATGACATTTAACCAAAAGTGTCAACCTAATTCGAAGGAAAAGAGGACGGAATTATGTCAAGATGTGAAAATTTAACAGATGAGCAGGTTGAATTAGAGATAGAGAGATTACGAAACTCTGATGATGTGAAACTTGCTGAAAAAGAAATACGAATAAAAATTCGTCGCCGTAGATATATGTACAACTTAAGAGCGATGGAAAAGAGGGGCAAGGAACTTGCCAAACAGGGCATTACCCTTGACAACATCGAGGAAGAATTATTCGGTGAAACACCCGAAGTGGACGAGTAATAAGGAAAGGGGAAGAAACAATGACAGAAGAAATGATTATATTTTACGAATTTCTTATTGTTTGCGTAGTTGTGTTCTTTTCGGGTTGGTTTGCTCGAATAGCTTATATGCAGTACAAGGCAGATAAGCAGAGAGAACAGGAAGCAGAGGACCACAGAGAAGAATACATAAAGCAGATTAACCGAAATAATCTTTTAAATTCGTGGTGTGCCGAAGCAAAAGGCGGTGTCGAAAAATGAGCAGAACGGACAACCCTGTGGCAGATTTTGAACGTTACGATGCCGTGCAAGAAAGGGCAAAAGAAAAATTACCGAGATGTTCAGAGTGCGGCGAACCGATACAGGACGATTTCTTTTATGATTTCGATTGCTATTTTTACTGTGCCGATTGTGTGAGCAACCACAGAAAAAGCACAGAAGATTTTATAAGTTAAAGAGGTACATAGAATGAGAGTTTTAATAGCTTGTGAAGAAAGTCAAGCAGTTTGCAAGGCTTTCAGAGAAAAAGGACACGAAGCCTATTCGTGCGACATCCAAGAATGTTCGGGCGGTCATCCTGAATGGCACATACAAGAAGATGTTATCCCATTGTTGAATGGCAACTGCACATTCGCAACCGCAGACACACACACACACACAATAGATGGCAAATGGGATTTGATTATTGCTCATCCGCCTTGCACAAGGCTTTGCAATAGCGGTCAGCGTTGGTTGTATTGGGGCGATAAAGAGTATCGCTCAAAAAAGATTCAAGAGCAGCAAAAAGCTATTGTGTTCTTTATGATGTTTGCTCTTGCAGATTGCGACAAAATAGTTATAGAAAATCCCCAAGGCATTATGTCAACGGCTTATCGGAATCCCGATTGTGTATATAACCCTTATGATTTTGAAGGTGAAACAGAATGTAAAAAAACTTGCTTGTGGTTAAAGGGAGTTGCACCTCTGAAGCCTACAAGGGAAACACCTTTACCAAAGGAAGAAAGAACGCAGGGAATATGGAAGGCGCACTTCGGTGACAAGAAATTAGCCTAGAATGACCCCGAAACAGCCAAATTAAGAAGCGTGACCCCTGTCGGAGTTGCAAAAGCAATGGCTGAACAGTGGGGTTGATTGCTCACAAATGCACATAAAAAAGACGGAAGATTCAGAATAAGAGGTGGAAAATGACGGAATATGTGTTATTGCTCTCTTACGGCAAAGATAGTTTAGCGTGTTTAGAGGCAATTAAAATATTAGGCTTACCGCTTACTCGAATAATACATACAGAGATATGGGCAACAGAAACTATATCCGCTGATTTACCGCCTATGGTGGAATTTAAGAAAAAAGCAGACAAGATTATCAAAGATAGATACGGCATCGAGGTTGAACATATTTGTGCGTTAAAAACGCAAGGTTGGGTGGAGGTAAAGAAACATACGAATCAATGTTCTACCGGAAAATACAAAAAGGAAATCACGTCGGAAAAATCAAAGGCTTCCCTCTCACAAAAGGTGCTTGGTGCAAAAAACTCAAATACGAAAACGCAAGTGTTGACGTACGAAGACATCTTCTATCGCAAGTACCAAAAAAAGGACAAGATATATGGCTTCCCGATAATAAGAGGTCAGTGGTGTACAGGGGAACTAAAACAGAACGTGATGAAAAGACTCTGTTCACAAATTGTTCAAGTAGAGAGAGAGAGAGAACGAAACACGCCGAATTGTGCAATATCTCGGCATAGCGGCAGATGAACCTAAACGAATCGAAAGGCATATTAAAAGACCAGACATCGTTCTGCCGTTAGTTGAAATCGGTTGGGACGAAGTATATTGCCGTAAATGGTGCGAGGAAAATGATTTGCTTTCACCTATCTACACTACAGCCACAAGGGGCGGTTGTTGGTTCTGCCACAATCAGAGTGTCGACCAATTAAGGTTGCTTCGGAAGAACTATCCTGAATATTGGGAATTGTTGCTCAAATGGGATGCTGACAGTCCAATTACATTCAAAGCAGACGGACATACAGTACATGATTATGACCGCCGATTTATGTTAGAGGATTTAGGTGCTGTACCTAAAGACAGAACATTCAGGTGGAAGATGTTAGACGAAGAAAGGCAGATGAGATTTGCGGGATATGACTAAATGTGAAGATTGTTGGTGGTATGGCAGACCTATTGATTGCCCTGCTAAATTCAATTTAGATACATACGAGTGTAAGAACTTTGAGTCAAAAGAAAATAAAAGAGAGTGGGAGAAAAACAATGGAGTACATTTTAAAAATATTAAATGACAAAATTGCAGAATACGAAGGTCGGATTGAATACCTTCGCAAAGAAAACACAAGGCTCGGCGAAGAAAATGCAGAGCTAAAAGAAAAGATTTCGCAGTATGAAATGCCGAAGAAGGTGGCAAATGTATGACACCGATTGAAATGGATGCACTTGCCGTTGAATACGGCACAGAAATTAAGGTAGAGGATGAAAGAGTACCTTACCTTACGCAAGCAGATGTAATAAGAATGTTGGAGGTAAACAGATGAACTTATACGAAATGACAAACAATGCGGTAATGCTTTATGAGTTATTGCAGAATGAAGAAATTGACGAGCAGACATTTAAAGATACCCTTTCCGCTATGGGAACGGAAGAAAAATTAGAGGGTTACTGCAAGGTTATCAGACAGCTTGAAGCAGATGTAGAAATGCTTAAAAGCGAAAAGGACCGTATCGACAGTAAGAAAAAGGTTGCGGAAAATTCAATAGCACGAATGAAAAAAGCCGTTATTGAGTTTATGAAAGCAACGGGAGAAAGCAAGAGCAACGCAGGTACATTCACAGTAAGGTTATCGGAAAGTAAGGCTACATCTATCACGGATGAAAGTAAAATTCCTGCTCGTTTCCTTATTGAACAAGCACCGAAAATTGATAAAACGGCAATACGCAAAGAATTATTGGCAGGTGCAGAAATCCCCGGTTGTGAATTGCAGGTCAACGAAGGAGTACAGATTAAATGATTACGTTTAGAGAATTAACTGCGGATGAAATTGATGTTCGTATAGGTCAAGTGGATAAAGACGGTAGGTATCTTACGTGTTTGTTATACAAGGATGCTCGTTGTGATATGGCAATTCTTGATAAAACTGTTGGCGCAGAAAATTGGGAGCGTGAGCATTATGAGTGCAAAGGCAATCTTTTCTGCAAGGTAGGTATCAACACCAATTATGCAAATGAAAGCAGCCAGCCTAATTGGGTTTACAAAAGTGATTGTGGTTCAGAAAGCAATACCGAAAAGGAAAAGGGCGAAGCCTCAGATAGTTTTAAAAGAGCCTGTGTCAATTGGGGCATTGGCAGAGAGTTATATACTGCTCCGTTTATATACATACCTGCAACAGATGAAAGCGGTAGTCCCAATTTCCGTTTTAAAAATGGCAAGTGCAAAGATAAATTTGTTGTTACCAAGATTGCTATAGATAAAAAGAAAATTACAGGTCTTGCAATTTGGAACACAAGTATTAACAAAAGAGTGTTTGTGTATGCGGAAAATAAGGGGCAATAACTGTGGCAGAATCAATAAAGTTTAAACCTAACCAATTCAACTTTCAAGTGTTACCGAGGGTGCTTGACCATATCAGCACCCTTGAAGATACAGAGTATGAATTATCAATAAAAAAGGTTGGTAAAAAGCGGAGTTTAAATGCTAATGCATACTTTCATTCTTTGATTAGTGAAATTGCCGAAAAAATGAATATAGGCTTTGACCAATGCAAGGTCAATATGAACCTTGAATACGGAACTATCGCAAGGGATGAAGAAGGTAAAAAGATAGGCTTTATGATTCCTCAGAATGTTGATGTTAATACTCTGTACAAATACACAAAATGGTTTGATGAACGAGAGATAAACGGTGTGATGTTTAACTGTTACATAGTTTTTAAGGAAACACACACCCTCGATACAAAAGAAATGGCAAGGCTCATTGACGGAACTGTGCAAGAAGCGAAGCAGTTGGGAATTGAAACGGCAACCCCGGATGAGATTGCAAGAATGGAAGCATTGTGGGGTGAAAACGTTGGAGCATAGCATAATGCCTGAATCGGAATTGTATTCAACTACGAGATTTGAGGGTAGCCATCGCCACGAAGTTTTTTTCGGCACAGGAAACAGGCAGAAATCAATAAAACTCGGTTTGGTGGTTTTCCTTACTCCCGAAATGCACAATATGAGCAATTACGGAGTACATTTCAACAAGGCTTTTGATTATGAACTTAAGCAGATAGGTCAACGTGCAGCAATGGAAAAATACAATTGGTCGGTTGACGATTTCCGTAGAGAGTTCGGCAGAAATTATTTATAAGGAAGGTAATTAAAAATGTTAAATTGTTCAGTTATTATGGGTCGCCTTACGGCAGACCCCGAATTAAGAAAAACACCGTCAGGCGTATCGGTAACAAGGTTTACTGTTGCGGTTGACAGAGCCTATAAACAGGGTGAAGAACGCAAAGCGGATTTTATCAACGTCATTGCTTGGCGAGGTACGGCAGAGTTTATCTGCAGAAACTTTAACAAAGGCAAAATGATTGCAGTTAAGGGTGCTATTCAGACAGGTACTTATGAAAAAGACGGTCGCAAGATAAACACCTTTGAAATCGTTGCAGATAATGTTTTCTTCTGCGGTAGTAAGAATGACGGACAAGGCGGTAACTCTTCTCAGAACGAGCCACAGGCAACGGAATCAGCATATGACATTGATTATGACGATTCGGACTCGGACCTTCCTTTTTGATGGGGTGAGGATATGGGCAAATACCACAGTAAACAAATCACCATCAATGGCAGAACCTTTGACAGTAAGCGCGAAGCACGAAGGTATCAAGAACTTGCCCTGCTTGAAAAAGTGGGGCAGATAGAAAACTTGCAATGTCAGGTTAAATTCAACTTGTTACCCTCTTATACAGAAAAATATCCCCGGTATTCAGAAAAGACCGGGAAAAGGTTAAAAGACGGCACAAGAACGATAGAAAAAGAGTGTAATTACATAGCAGATTTTGTTTATACCGAAAACGGAAAGCAAGTAGTTGAAGATGCAAAAGGTTGCAAAACCGAGGTTTACAAGATTAAGAAAAAACTAATGTTATGGGTACACGGAATACAAATAAAGGAAGTGTGATATATGGCAAAGGTTGAACATAAACCGACACAGAATGAGAGGATTATAGATTATCTTCACAGGTTCGGCAGCATAACACAATTTCAGGCTTTGCAAGATTTAGGGATAATGCGACTTGCATCACGAATAAGTGACCTCAAAAGGCTCGGTTATCCTATCGAAAGCAAAATGCAGACGGTTAAAAACCGATTTGAAGAAGATTGTCATATCAAGGTGTATTTCCTGAAGGAAGGAGTAAATGGATGAAAGCAATACGGTCTATGACTAAAGAAGAACGAAAAGCAATGGATAGTGAAATCCGCAGGAGATGTGTTGAAATCTGCAATCAGTATGAAATTGACTATGACACGATTATGATTTACGTGCAGCACTTTTATAAGGGTTGGGGTGACAAGCGTATTCGTGATTTCCACAGAGTCCTTATTAAAGAGAGAGAAGAACTTAAGAAGTTTTACGAAGCGGATGACGAAGACCCTTACATTCACTTCTTCGCAATGAGAGAGAAACTGAAAGCGGATGGTATTGATGTTGAGGCTATACGAAACGATTTAATGAAGGAAGCAGGTATTGAGTAATGATTAAAGATAATCAAGAAATCAAGGCAGATAAAGGTAAACCTCAATGCAGGCTTGTACCATCTGAAATAGTCAGGTGTATCGCCAAAGTAAGAGAATACGGATTAAAGAAATACGGAAGTGCTGAAAGTTGGCGAAAGGTCGAGGTTGAGAGGTATCAGGATGCAATGTACAGACATTTACTTGCATATATGGAAAATCCAATCGGCAAAGACGAGGAAAGCGGATTACCTCATTTATGGCATATAGCCTGTAATGTGGCTTTCCTTTGTGAATTACAGAAAGAGGTATAAAAACGATGAAAAGAGGAGCAAAACCTATTTTATCAGAAGAAGAAAGCCAATGGGCTTATGAAAAGTGGTGCGAGGGTTACACAATACAACAAATTGCAGATGCGTTATATGTGTGCAGTGAAACTATTAGGACAGCCTTAAAAGGTAAACCGAGGAAGAAACCCGGTGTAAGACCGAAGCTCGTATATCCGGGAAAGAGTGATATAGCGTGAATAACTGTAAGATTTGCGGTAAATCGCCCACAGTAGCCGATGTGGGCGGTAATACCCCTTACTATGAGGTAAGTTGCTCTTGCGGTGAAAGTCCTGTTGTAGGGGCGTACAACAAAGAAGAAGCAATAATCACTTGGGACATATTAAACAGAAGGAGTGGTGAATAGTGGCAGACGAAACAAAAACGGAAAAGAAAAGTTTTGTTGTTTATTTTGATTGGGATGAGGCTTTTGAGTATTTGGATGATTCAGAAGTAGGCGAGATATTCAGAGCCCTGTTTAAATATGCAAAAGAAGGTATTGTGCCTGAATTTAGCCACAAGTCACTTAATGCTGTTTTTTCTTTTATGCGTTCTACACTTGACAGAGATAGAAAAGCCTATGAGGACAGGTGCAAAACGAACAAGGTTAACGGTCAAAAGGGTGGCAGACCTAAAAAACCGAAAAAAACCGAAGAAAACCCAAAGAAACCGAATGGTTATTTTCAAAAACCCAAAAAACCCGATAATGATAATGAAAATGTTATTGATAATGAAAATGTTATTGATAATGAAAATATTTTTTTAAATGAAGCGACCGCTTCAAAAAAAGAAACATTCGGCACATTTCAAAATGTTCTCTTAACGCTTGAAGAATACAATCTCTTAATGAATCAGTTCCCCGATACATACCAGGCTTTAATAAATAAATTTTCTGCAGGCCTTAAGGCAAGTCCGAAGTATGTATATACAGACCATTACGCAGCGATTCTTCTGTGGGCAGAGAATGAGAAACCAAAAAGAACACCGAAAGCAACTACATCCGGGAATGTATTTGCAGAGTTATTAAATGATATGGAGTGATTATATGAGCGTAAGTTTAATAAACGGTCACATTGACCGTGGCAGTATGACACCGCAGGAAGCGTTGGCTTGGGTCGAAGATTACGAAAAGGCAATAAAAGAAGAACAGGCTATTGTAAACAACGGTGATGAATTTCACGTTGAAGCCTTAAAGGTTTGCGAGGTAGTCAAACAGGCTCTTGAAAAGCAGATACCGAAAAAAGTGACACACGAAGCAAGCATATTTAAGTGTTGCACTTGTCCTAACTGCAAAAATGTTGTTGATGAGTTTACACATTTCAATGGTCGAAGGGTGAGAGTAATATATAATAATTGTAAATTTTGCGGTCAGGCTTTAGATTGGAGTGATACAGAATGACAAACTTTGAAAAAATCAAGGCTATGAGCATTGATGAAATGGCGGAATATTTTTTAACTAAATCTTTTGACCCTTGTGATATTACAAATTTTCCTGTGGTTGATTGCAATGCAGGTTGCGATAAATGTATCAGGAAATGGCTTGAAAGCGAGGTAAAATCTGAATGACAGACAAAGAGATTATAAAGGCTTTGGAGTGCTGTGCAGATTTATTTGATTGCATAGATTGTCCTTGCAAAGAATTTTGCGGCGATTTAGGTAAATTGCAACAAAACGCCCTTGACCTAATCAACCGCCAACAGGCAGAAAAAGAAGTAATGCAAAAATACATTGATTGTTTAAAATCAGAAAATCACGACTATAATCACGCCACCGAGCAGTTAGCCAAAGAAAATAGGCAGTTACAAGCAGAGATTGAGAGGTTATTGCAAAAATTACAACAACCACAAACCGAAGCAATCAAAGAGTTTGCGGAGAGGTTGAAAGAAGAAATGCGTAAATATTGCGGCGAAATAACCGAGGACGATATTGACAACCTCATAAAAGAAATGGTAGGTGAGCAGGGATAAATATTCTTTTTTATGTTTGGTTAGTGGTACTAATCACCTTGTTAATTTATTTATTTTATAACTTAATTTGTTTAATTGTGATTGAATTTAAACTTAATAAAATTAAAAAAGAACTTCAAAAAGCACAAAAGGATTTAGAAGAAAGTATTGCAGAATACGAAAGATTGGTGGGTGAGGATAAGTGATGATAAGAGATGACAGAAAATATATTGCACATTCAGATGATGCTCATTTTGAGGAAAGTGTAAAAGAATTATTGCTTTACAGGAAAATAGTTAAGGTAGAAAGGCTCGATGACCAAGACGGAATACTAACTCTTGACAACGGAACACAACTTATTGTTGAAGGTAACAAGGGTTGCGGTGGTTGTGGTAATGGTTGGTATTATCTTGACGAGTTGAATGGGTGTGATAATGCGATAACCAATGTTAAGTGCGAAACAGATGGTTCTGATGAGGTTTATAATGTTTTTGTTTATGCCGAAGATAAACGAATAAATTGTGTGCAATATTCGGGTGGCGATAATGGTTACTACGGCACAGGCTATGATTTATATGTGAAGATTGCCGAGAAGGAGTGACAACAATGGCGAATGAAATTATTTTTGTTGACTATGAAATTGCCGACAACTGTTGCAACGATGATAGTTTTGGAGTTGTTTGCTTAAAATGTGAAAAGTGCGGAAGAAAATTCGTAAATGGTTTTTTAGCGGAAGAGGGTGCTATTGATGGCGAATGAAATGAGAGATAGGCTTGTGGAGATGATTGACAAAGCATTTTTGGAAAGTGACGATAATTACGGAACGCCTTGCACAAACCAAGTTGCCGACCACCTTATTGAAAATGGTGTTATTGTTCCACCTTGCAAGGTTGGGGATAGGGTTTATTCGATAAATATGGGTGATGAAAAAACTTTGAAAATTTGGATAGAACCAAATGGAGATAAGATTACGCAGATAAAAATTAATCGTGGTGGCTATCATTTTAAGTGTTGGTGGGGTTATTTTCACACATCCGACATCGGCAAAACAGTATTCCTCACCAAAGCCGAAGCCGAGCAGAAGTTAAAGGAAATGAGGGGTGAGTAATATGGCAGATTGTATAGATTGTTTACACTTTGATATATGCCAATTCAACGAGCAAGAACAAGCCGTAATAAACCTCAAACCATCATACAGAGATACATCAAACGATATAGCGGACGGTTGCAAGTTTTTCAAAAACAAAGCAGATTTCGTTGAGATACCTTGCAGATGTAAAGAGTGTGAGCATTTTAACAACTACAATCCCGATAGAACCTATTGCGAAGAACATAGTGGTGGTTGGGGCGATAACATAGTGTATGTTGATGAGGATGATTATTGTAGTTTTGGAATAAGGAAAAGGGGTGCAGACAATGACATTTAAAGAAGCGGTTAAGGTCCTTGCAATATTGAAAGCAGCATACCCAAAAGATTATCCGTACAATATGAGCGTTGATGATGCAAAAGTGACCGCTATTGTATGGGCGGAGCAGTTTATAAATGTGCCGGGCGAAATCGTTGAAATTGCCATTAAAAAGTTAATATCCAAAGAAGAGAAGTGTTGCAGTATTGCAAGAGTTAAAAAGCAAATAGGTAGTCTTTATTGGGAAGCAAAAGAGGTTTTGGATAATGACATTAAGGCACGGCAATTAGGCGGTAAAGGTATGAGCGAAGATAAAAAGGCTTTCTATGAAAATATCAAACAGGTTACAGGTGATTTTAAATATAGCAAGGCTATTGAACTTCCTCTCAATCAAATAGTCGGAAAAGACGAAAAACTGTTGTTAGGCGGTGGTTAAATGAGCAGACAAGATAATATCAGAGTAAGAATTACTGAGGATGAATACAAAATCATTAAAGAAAATAAGGTCGAAAATAAAATGAAGGGGGAAATACAAGATAAATGGCATAGCAAAATATGTTGTCTGCCCATATTACCACTCGGACCAATCTGGGAAGATACTATGCGAAGGAGTGCAAGATAAAGCCTATAACCATCTTGTATTCCAAAACTGTAACGATAAAAAACCATATATGCAGATGTTCTGTTGCAGCGAAGAAAATTATCGGAACTGCCGTATATGCGAGATGTTAGATTTAAAACATTTGATGGAAGGCGATGCGGATGAAGAAGAGTGATATACCTTGTAAGCCTGATTGTCCGAAAAGAACATGGGATTGTCACGGCAAATGCCCGGACTATGCAATATATAGAATGCTTTCGGATGAGGAAAGGGAAAGAATACATAAACAACGCAAAGAAAAGTTTTTGATTCACCAAGATGAAGTTATTAGGTGTAGCAGGAATAAATTCAAATGACAGAGGGTGCTTTTTGCATCCTCTATTTTTTTGAGGGGGGTGGGTTTAGATTTGAAGATTCGGTTTGTTACAATGCAAACATACCAACAAGGAGAGGAGATTTATGGCTTGTGATTGGACAAAAATCAAGAGCGAATACATAACTGATTCGAAGTCCTCATATCGAAAATTAGCAGAGAAATATGCTGTTCCCTTTGCCACTCTCCAATGCAGAGCAAGAAAAGAGGGATGGGCGGAACTAAAAAAACAAACTCAGGACAATATCATTACAAAAACTATCGACAAAGACACAGATAAAAAGGTTGATAGAATGACTCGTCTTATGGATGTTACTGACAAATTGCTTGTTAAGATTGAGGAAACAGTTGAAAGACTTTCTACAGAGGGTATTGTGTTTGATAAATCGACTCTACGACAGATAAGCGGTGCTTTAAAAGACATTAAAGATATTCAGGGTATTAAGAGTGACAGAGACATCAGAGAGCAAGAGGCTCGTATTCGTAAACTTGAAAAAGAGGCTGAGGCTTCGGATGATGGGGATAAACAGATTGTAATTCGTATAGCAGGTAACGCTGCTGAATACTGCGAATGAGGTGATTCTATGATTGAAGTTGTAATAGATGAGCCTAATCCGAAACAAGCACTATTCTTCAAAGCGAAGGGCAGATATATCAATTATGGTGGTGCAAGAGCAGGAGGAAAGTCTTGGGCGATGAGAAACAAGTTCGTACTGCTTTGCTCAAGATATAGTGGCATTCAATGTTTGCTATTGAGACGAACTCTTCCTGAACTTCAAGAAAACCACGTTACACCACTACTCCTTTTGTTAAAAGGTGTAGCACCATACAACAAACAGGAGAAGGTTTTCAAGTTTCCTAATGGTTCAAGGTTAAAACTTGGCTATTGTGCTAATGAGACCGATGTTTTGCAATATCAAGGACAGGCTTATGACGTTATTGGTCTTGAGGAAGCAACAATGTTTACAGAGTTTCAGTTCAACTGCCTTCGTGAATCTAATCGCTCATCAGGTTTGATGAGTGAAATGTTTGCTCCAAGAATGTATTTGACTTGTAATCCCGGTGGTGTAGGTCATCATTGGGTGAAACGATTGTTTGTTGATAGAAAGTATCGAGGCAAAGAGAGACCCGAAGATTACACATTCATACCTGCAAGTGTTTATGACAATACGGTTTTTATGGAACGAGACCCTGATTATGTGGCTCAGTTGGAGAGTTTGCCCGAAAAGCGAAGAAAGATGATGCTTTTGGGCGAATGGGATGTAGCGGAAGGTGCTTTCTTTGAAGAATTTGTTGATGACCCCGACCATTACATAGATAGAGTAAAAACACACGTTATTGCTCCCTTTGAGGTCCCAAAGGAGTGGAAGATATACAGGTCATTCGATTGGGGTTACAACAAACCGTTCTCCTGTGCGTGGTGGGCGGTGGATTATGACGGTGTAATTTACCGAATACTCGAATATTACGGATGCACAGAGAATGAAAACGAGGGTGTCAGAAAGACATCCCCGGAAGTGTTCGCAGAGATACAAAGAATTGAGAGAGAACACAGGTGGCTTAAGGGTAAAAACATCCACGGTGTAGCAGACCCTGCAATATTCTCTGCCAATGGTGGTGAAAGTATTGCAGAAACTGCTCAAAAGTACGGTGTTTACTTCACACCCGGAGATAACCAGAGAATACCCGGATGGATGCAGATACATTACAGAATGGCATTTGATGAAAATGGTTATCCGATGATGTATGTATTTAATAATTGCAAGGCGTTCATCAGGACCATACCTGTGTTGATGTATGACAAGAACAAAGTTGAGGATTTAGATACATCGCTTGAAGACCACGTTGCAGACGAAACGAGGTATTTCTGTATGAGCAGACCGATTAAACCGAGACAGGCTTCTATTCCTGATAAGTATGCAACGAATCCGCTTAACTTGTTCCTTGATATACCAAAAGAAGACCTTGTTAAGAAGGCATATAAACCTCGTATGGAGATTATAACGGAGAGTGAGTAATATGGCTAAAAATAAAATAACTATCGAAGACAAGCCTTCTGCAGTACAGGAGCAAGGTGTAGCAATTAAACCTGAAGAAATCATAAGCCTTCAGGAAGCTCTTGCTTCTAAAAAACGTAATGTTATTGGCAAGGAAGAGGTTCTTAAGGCTACACAGACCCTTCAGAAATACAAAGAAGGCAAAGCAAACCTTGAAAAGCGAATCATAGACAATGAGCAATGGTATAAACTTCGCCATTGGGAATGTATGCGAAAGGAAAAAAAGCAAGAGGTTGAACCTACATCTGCTTGGCTCTTTAATACGATTGCAAACAAACACGCTGATGCTATGGACAACTTCCCTTCCCCGAACATCTTACCTCGTGAAGAAAGGGACAAGACAAATGCCAAAATGTTGTCTGCAATTCTTCCTGTAATTCTCGACCAAAACGATTTTGAGAAGACTTATAACGATGTTTGGTACTACAAACTTAAAAGCGGTACAGGTGTTTATGGAGTCTTTTGGGATTCAAGTAAACTCAATGGCTTGGGCGATATATCTATCAATAAGATTGACCTTATCAATCTCTTTTGGGAGTCGGGTATTACCAATATACAGAAATCACGAAATGTTTTCCATATAGAGTTGTGCGATAACGACATTCTTGAGGGTATGTTCCCTCAGTTAAAAGGTAAATTGGGAAATTCGTCAATTGAACTCGGAAAGTATGTTTATGACGATACTGTTGACACCGATAACAAGTCCGCAGTTATTGATTGGTACTACAAGAAATTTCAAGGCGGTAAAACAGTTCTTCATTATGTCAAATATGTCAACGATGAGGTTCTTTTTGCTTCGGAAAATGACCCTGAGTATGCAGAAAGAGGTTTCTATGACCACGGTAAATACCCATTTGTCTTTGATGTTCTCTTCCCGATGGAAGGTACACCTACAGGCTTTGGCTATATTGACATCGGTAAAGACCCTCAAACATACATAGACAGGCTTGGTCAGGCGATTATGAAAAATGCATTAACCAATGCACAACCTCGCTACTTCATTCGTGAAGATGGCAAGATTAACGAGGAGGAGTTTGCTGATACAAACAACACCTTTGTTCATGTTGGTGGCGGTTTGGGAGAAGATGCACTTCGTCCTATAGAGAGTACAGGTCTCGGTAGCATCTATGTAGAGATTCTTAATAACAAGATTGAAGAACTCAAGGAAACCACAGGTAACCGAGATGTTTCTACAGGTGGCACAGGTGGAGTAACCGCCGCATCGGGTATTGCAGCTATGCAAGAAGCAGGTAGCAAGTTGTCACGAGATGGCAACAAGCAATCCTATCGCTCATTTAGGGAACTTACTCTTATTGTAGTTGAACTTATAAGACAGTTCTATGATACCTCCCGATGCTTCCGCATTGTTGGTGAGAACGGTGCTGAACAGTTTGTTCAGTTCTCAAATGCAGGAATTACTCCTCAGTATCAGGGTAACGAATTTGATGTCGATATGGGATATAGAGTTCCCTTGTTTGACATCGAAATCTCTGCACAAAAGCAGAGTCCCTATTCAAAAATGGCTCAGAATGAGTTGGCTTTGCAATTCTATAGCGCAGGTTTCTTTAATCCTCAGATGGCAGAACAATCACTTACTGCTCTCGATATGATGGATTTTGACCGCAAAGAGTTCGTTATGCAGAAGATTCAACAGAACGGCACGATGTTCCAACAAATGATAATGATGCAACAGCAGATGCTTGGAATGGCTATGGAACTTGACAGTATTAAAGGCACAAATATGGCACAGATGATGGCTCAACAGATGCAACAGATGGGTGTACCTGTTCCTATGGCTCAGGGCAATGTGGCGCAAAAAGTTGATAAAACAGAGGCTCTTGGCGGTAATGAGGGTAGCGAATCATCTATCACTGAAAATGCTCGTAAGCGAGTGGCAGAAAGCACATCACCTACATAAAGGAGTAAACCAATGGTTAATATCACTATGACACATTCAGAAAATACTTTATTTCTCAAGGTTGAGGGTCATGCAGGACAGGCTGAAAAGGGATGCGACATTGTATGTGCATCCGTTTCGGTGCTTGTATATACCCTTGCACAGTATGTTAAGTGGATGTACGAGAGACACGAACTTAAACGCAGTCCTCTTATTGAACTTGAGGAAGGTAATGCTCAGGTGGTGGCAAGACCAAAAGCAGAGTTTATGGCAGAAGGTTTACACGCTTTCTTCGTTGCTTCTGTAGGTTTTGACCTTCTTGCCCGGAATTACCCCGATTACATCACATTTAATGGCTTGAAAGAGGCTTAATGCCTTTTCAATATATAAAAAGATTCGCTCACTTAATGGGCAGACGAAAGGAGTCAATTATGACTAATTTAACAAAAATGCAACTTAATGCTCTTAATCTTCAACTTTTTGCAGAGGGCGGAGATGGTGGCACAGGAGCAGAAGGTTCAACGGCAGATTCAGGGAGTTTCGCCAACTCCACAGAGGGCGTAAATGGTAATTCTACCGATGTGCAGGTCGCCAATGCACAGACTACTGACACAAATTCTGTAGTTGACCGAAAAGCAGAGTTCGAAAAACTCATCAAAGGTGAGTATAAAGACCTCTACAACGAAAGAGTACAGAATACTGTGAAGAACAGGCTCAAAGGAACTCAGGAACAACTCGCAAGGCTCGATTCACTTGCTCCTCTGCTTGAAATGATTGGCAATAAATATGGTGTCGATTCAAATGATGCAGAGGCTCTCGTTAAGGCTATCGAAGATGATGACTCTTACTTTGCAGATGAAGCAATGGAAAGAGGCATTACAGTAGAAGAACTTAAGAGAATTCGCAAGATTGAGAGAGAAAATGCAGAGTTCAGGAGAGCAGATGAAGACCGCAAAGCTCGTGAGAGAGCAGACCAAATATATCAGACTTGGTTCAACCAAGCGGAAGATGCCAAGAAGATATATCCGGGATTGGACCTTGAGGAAGAACTTAAGGATGAGCGATTTGGCAGACTGCTTTCAGCAGGTATTGATGTTAAATCTGCTTATCAGGTGATTCATCAAGATGAAATCCTCGGTGGTGCTATGCAGTATGCAGCACAGACTGCTGAAAAGAAGGTAACTGACAAGATTATGGCTAATGGTCGCAGACCTTCTGAAAGCGGAATTTCCTCACAGAGTGCATCAGTAGTGAAAACAAATGTGTCACAACTTTCCGATAAAGATGTCGGAGAAATACTTAAAAAAGTGCGAAGCGGGGAACGAGTAGTCCTTAGTAAATAGGCAACCTTTTCTCCTTTCGCAAAAAATTCTTTGAAAAAGGAGATTATCTTATGAAACTTTTTAATTTAAACCTTCAGCTTTTCGCTGATACACAGACAACTCTTACAGAAACTCTTTCACCTGAAAATAAGACCTTCTATGACAAGGTGCTTCTTCGTGAAGCTCAGGCAAACCTTGTTCATGGACAGTTCGGTCAGAAGCGTGATATTCCCAAAAATGGTGGTAAAACCATCGAGTTCAGAAAGTTTGACTCTCTTCCCAAGGCTCTTACACCTATCACAGAAGGTGTAACACCTGCAGGTAACAAACTTTCAGTAACTGCAATCACTGCTACTATCAAACAGTATGGTGACTACATTGTGCAGTCTGACATTCTTGAATTAACTGCCATTGATAATACCATCGTTGAGGCTACTCAGCTTCTCGGCAATCAGGCAGGTCTCACACTTGACACAATTGACCGCGAGGTTCTTAACTCAGGTACTAATGTTGTGTATGCTCCCAAGGTTGGTGCAGATGGTAAGAAAACAGTTGTAACTTCTCGTGCAGCTCTTGATAACACCGCTACTCTCACAGTTGACCTTGTTAAAAAGTGTGCAACAATTCTTAAAGCAGTTAATGCTCCTAAGATTGATGGTTACTATGTTGGTATCATCCATCCTCACGTTGCACATGACCTTATGGTTGACCCCAAATGGATGGAAGTGGAGAAATATGCTTCTCCTGAAAATATGCTTATAGGTGAAATCGGTAGAATCGGTGGTGTTCGTTTCGTTGAAAGTACCGAAGCAAAGATTTTCACCACAGAGGGCGGTGCAAGTGATTGTCCTTCAGGTCTTGCAGTATATTCAACACTCTTCCTCGGTGCTAATGCATACGGCACAACAAATGTTGAAGGCGGCGGTCTTCAGACCATCATCAAACAGAAAGGTTCTGCAGGTACTGCTGACCCCCTTGACCAGCGTTCATCTGTTGGTTGGAAAGCAACAAGAGTTACTGAAATTCTTCTTGACTCATATCTTCTTCGTTGTGAGTCTTGCGGTGAATTCAGCGATATGGCAGTAGCCAACTAATTAAATTTATGGGGAAGGTTAACCCCTTTCCCCTATTAAGAAAGGAATGTAACAGATGGCAAAAGAAAAAATGGTAAAAATCCGCCTTCCTCTTATAAAGGGTGCGGAATCACAGGAAAAATTCGTGGCTGTAAACGGCAGACGATTCAAAATCAAAAGGGGCGTAACAGTTGAAGTCCCTGAGTGTGTTGCAGAAGTTATTCGCCATTCCGAAGAACAGGAATATGTTGCAGAAGAACTTATGACTGCTGCCGAAGACAAAAATGAAGAAAACAAATAATTAAGAACTTTAGGGGGAACAAACAGGTTGTTCTCCCTATTTTTGAAAAGGGGGTATATCACTTGACTATTTTAGAAGTATTGGCAAAGGTCAACAAATTAAAACCTAATGGCTTTGAACAGACAGAAAAGATTGATTGGCTTTCTACTTGTGAATGGAACATAAAGCGAGACATCATTGATACTCACGAAGGGTATGAAAAAGTTGCTTTTACAGGTTTCAACGAAACCACACCAACAGATACTGTTCTTATAGCACCTGCTCCCTATGATGAATTATATGTTCGTTGGCTTGAGGCGCAGATAGACTATGCCAACGGAGATATAGGCAGATATAACAACTCAATGGCTTTGTACAACGAGGCAGTAAGTTCATACCGAAACTATTACAACAGAGTGCATATGCCTTTACAGAAAAATAGTATGAAATACTTTTAAGAGAGGGTGATGAATAATGCGATATTATCCCACATTAACAGAACAAGCAACCTCAAGGGATTTTATTGAGGCTTTCGGTGGTTATAACCATAATCTCCGCATTGGTGAGGGTGAATTCTACGATATGAAGAATTTAACCTCTACGAATTACCCTATTCTTTCTACCCGACAACCGAGGGGAACTCATTGGAATACAACCAAAAACGGCTATACCCCTGTTGGTCTTATAGATAAGGGTGGTCTGTGTACATTTGAGGTTGATGATTATGGTGATTCTTTGGGAAATAGGAACACATTACTTCGTATGCCCGGTAACAGAGTTTATTTTTTGGGCAACACAAAATATGATGCATCATACAAAAGAACCCTTATATCTATGGGTGCTTACATTATTATATTACCTGATAAAAAGTATATAAATGTGACAGAATTGCCTGAAATCGAGGAAAACACAGGCAGTAGTGTAACGGATAAGTTAAAAAGAATCGAAGCACGTTTTATTTCCATTGCTAATACTGAAGGTGTTCACGCTAAATATGAATTATGCAAGGCGGATGGAACTGCTTATAAACCTGATACCACATCAGATACTGAGCCGACAGGTGTGGAGAGTGGTCATATATGGCTTGATACATCAGATAGTCCTCATTCTTTAAAAATATATTCTTCTGCAAATAGTATGTGGTCTCCTGTAGCAACCACATATATAAAAATAAGTTGTTTGGGAATTGATGAGGCTTTTGATGTCGGTGATGCAGTAAGAATTTCAGGTGTAACACCTGAGCAATGCGAGAGTTTTAATTTTACCAAAGATAAGGCGGCTTCCATTATTCAATCCAAAGGCGATGATTATATTGTAATTATCGGTATGATGAAAGACGAAATAAGCGCATCCCAAGATACTGAAATTACACTACAAAGAATAATGCCTGATATGGATTTTGTATTTGAAAATAACAATAGGCTTTGGGGTTGCAGATACGGTCTTAACATAGATGGTGAGGTTATTAATGAAATATATGCTTCAAAACTCGGTGATTTCAAGAATTGGGAGTATTTCGCAGGAACATCCCAAGATAGTTATGTAGTTTCTTTGGGAACAGACGGTGAATTTACAGGTGCAATATCTTATTTAGGTAATCCGTTATTCTTTAGGCAAAGTTGCATCCACACGATATATGGTGGTTATCCTGCTCAGTATCAATTGCAGACTACCGAGTGCCGTGGTGTGCAAAATGGTTGTCACAATAGTCTTACGATGATAGACGGAACATTATATTACAAAGCACCGGGTGGTGTATGTGCTTATACAGGTTCGTTACCTGTGGAAATAGGTTCAGCATTAGGTGAGGAACGCAGAAGATTTTACGGTGCTTATGGTGGTGCTTACAGACATAAGTATTATCTCGGAATGTACGATGCACTTACTGATGGAAATGCTACTTGGCTATATGTTTATGACACAGAAAAAGGCTTGTGGCATAAAGAAGACGAGTACAATGGACAAGAATTCTGCTACTGCAACAGTGATACTATTGACCAATTATATTATTTGTTGCCTGTCACAAAGGCTGACGGTAGCACAGAGAGTTACAACATTAAAACCATCATAGGTGAGGGTGATTATGCCGATACGAATGATATAGATTGGTTTGCCGAAACAGGTATAATCGGATGTTCTTCACCTGATAAAAAATACATTTCGAGAATATCACTCAGGCTTTCAATTGGTGTAGGTACAAGAGTTTATGTGTTTGCAGAATATGACTCGTCAGGCACTTGGGAACAGATAGGTGCTATTACCGGCATAAGCCTTAATACATTTACCTTCCCTGTAAGACCTAAACGATGCGACCATCTCAGACTTCGTATTGAAGGTACAGGCGAAGCAAAAATATTCTCCATAAGCAAGACCTTAGAACAAGGAAGTGATATGTAATGTTCCGATTACCAAATATAAACGCTCAAACAGATTCGGGGAAAATAAAACAAATCGAAGATTTCCTTTTTCAGTTTACTCGTGAAATGAACTTGAAAATGGAGTCTATCGAAAAGTCTATTGATGAGTCTACCGAAAAGAAAAAAGAGTAAGGGGGTATCTCTATGGCAATAAAAAACAAGTATTCAAACATTGACCTTTCTAAGTATGAGAAAGGCTACCAAGCATCTAAACAGGTGCAACAGGCTCAAAAATTAAAACAACAAGCGGAAAATGCCGTAAAGAATCACGGAGATTTCAAATACGGAAACCAAGAGGCATATGACAAGGCTATAAATGATATTCTCAATCGCAAGGCTTTCTCTTATGACCTTAACGGAGATGCTTTGTATCAGCAGTACAAGGATATGTATATGGCTCAAGGTAAGTTGGCTATGGCAGATACAATGGGGCAGGCCGCAGCACTCACAGGTGGTTACGGTAACTCCTATGCTGCATCTGTGGGTAACCAAGCATACCAGGGTTATTTGCAGCAGTTGAACGGTGTTATTCCTGAACTTTATAACCTTGCTCTTTCTGCATATAATGCCGAAGGTGACAGACTGAATAACAACTTCAATCTTCTTTCCACAGACAGAAACACTCAGTATGGCGAGTTTACGGATAAGTACAACCGCCTTGTTAATGACAGAGGTTATTATAGCGACAACTATAGCAATGCCTATAATCAGGATTACTCCAAATGGACAGACAACCGCAATTATGACCAATCTCAGTATTGGAATGAATATAATGCAGGTTATCAGAAGGACCGCGATGCTGTTGCGGATGCTCAATGGCAGAAGCAGTTTGACGAGAGTGTTCGTCAGTTTAATATTTCACAGGCAAATAGAGGCAGTTCGGGTAGTTCAAACAGAGGTTCAGATGATGATGACCTTAAAGAACCAAAAGAAACAATGTACACAAAAGCACTTGAGGCTTATAACAAAGGTGGTAGAACTGCTTTGTATCAATACCTTGACACACTTCCCGGCTATGATACTAACCTTTTAATAGACTACGTATTTGATTATGGCTCATATACACCGCCCAATAATAGGGTTGGTAACAGAGATTACGCAAATGGTGCAGTAGGTAGAGATGCCTTCGATAGTAGCGTTAGAAGTAAATATGCTAATCGTAAAAAGAAATAAGTTAAACCAACATAGATAGTGAGGTATATTTATGGGTAAAGAAAAATACGAGGACTATTGGAAAAAGAAAGAACAAGAGAAAAAAGCAACATTGAATGGCTCAACCACTAATTCTAAAAGGGATAGATATGATGCTCGTTGGGCGCAAAACTATGTGTCTTCTCTACCCTCAAGACTTGAAGATTTGAGTTCAAGAAGAAAGGCTTTGTATGAGAACTACACATCTCGCTTTACAGATAAAGATGGTAATTACATCAATGCTTACAGGGGTGATACAGAGGATGCTCTCACATCCTTTAACTCCTCTAAGGCATATATAGATAACGAATCCAAAGCAATTTTAGATGGTCTTACAAAATACGGAAAGTATCTTGATGCCGATAAGGTCAAGGGAATCCAAGACTACTTATCTAGTTATAGCGGTGACTTGGATAGTATGTATAAAACCTACCAATCTGACCACGATTATTTTTCTCAATGGTCCGATGAAGAGTCTTATAATCGTGCAATGACTTATGCAAAGGAACAGGAAGAAAAGAAAAACAAGTATTCTGCTATGTCTGATGATGAACTTAATGTGGAAATCGAAAGACTTAAAGGAAGCAAAAAAGGAAACAAACTTTCTAACTTTGCAATGATGGTTGTTGGCGCACAAGAGGATGTTAACTCAAATACAAATCTTTATTCTACAGGCAAGTCTAATCAAGCATACAATGATGGCGTAGATAATGACATATCATTGATTGAAAAAGAGAAGACCAACCGTAAATACAAGCAGATTGATGAGTTGCCCGGCAATGTAAGAAGCCTTATTGATGAACTCACTGTGATTGATAGCAAAAACGATGATGAGGAATTTGCAAATAAAGCAAATGCCTTGCTCAGCGGTTTTACAGGCGGTAATAATGTCAATTATAATGTAGCATCCAATTCCGAACGATACGGAGAAATAACAAAAGAACTTGAAAATATGGGTGTAACCAATTGGCAAGAACTTTTGGAATACAATAAACTCAGGTACAATGCGGAGAAAAATGCCTCTACTAAGGCTGATTATGCAGAAATGGCAAAAGAACATCCTGTGTTATCTTCTTTCGTTTCTATACCTGCATCGTTAGGTAAGGGTTTAGGTGCGCTTGAAATGATTGAGCATATAGGTTCTGATGTGCCTCTTGACCCTAATTCACCTTATTTCGGTATGAGTGATTTGGTTAATACCACTCGTGAAACTGTAATGGATGAACACGATGCGCATTTGAATACAGGTAACGAAACGATTGATAATATTGATTTGTTTGACGAGTTGTATGGTACGGCTATGTCTATCGGTGATTCCGTTGTGGCAGGTGTAGGTACTTCGGGTCTTAAAGGTGTAGGCGGTGCGGTTCTCGGTCTTTCTGCAGCAAGTGACTCGGCTCAGGAAGTTGCAGAGAATGGCGGAAGTGCATCCGAAGCAATAACTACGGGTCTTGTTGCAGGTATTAACGAAATGTTATGGGAGTCTGTGTCTCTCGGTAAACTAGATGAACTTTTAACCAATGGTCTACCAAAGCGCGGGTTTAAAACGTTTGTTAAAGAAACCTTTAAATCTATGGGAATAAATGCTTCCGAAGAACTTAACACCGAAGCATCTAATCTTTTGGCAGATTATCTTATCAATGGTGGTGCTTCTACATACTCCGAAACTGTTCAAAATTACTTATCAATGGGTTATACCGGAGATGAAGCGAAGAACCAAGCGAAAAAAGATATGCTCGTACAAATGGGCAAAGCAGGTGTCGGTGGTGCGTTACAAGGTCTGTTTATGGGCGGTGGCGCAGGTGGTATCAGTACCGTTGCTGATGCGATTGACAATAAGGTTTACGAAAACAAATTTTATAACCAACAGGGTCAAAACATCATTGACCAAGGCAACCTCTCACAACTCATTAAAGACACGGAAACGTTAGGCAATGAAAAGACATTGAAATCTCTCAAAGACCTCGCAAATCAAGTCTCAGGGGTAAAAATAGAGGATTTAGATGCAAAAGGCAGTAAAAAGTATGCTCATCAGGTAGGAAAACTCTATAAAGGAGTTCAAAAAGCACAGTTCAAGAACCTTAGCAAGAGTTCCGAGACAGCATTTAAGAATGTTATCAAGGCAGAACTTGAGTCTTCAGGTGCTGATAATGTGGAAGCAACTGCGGATATTCTAGTTAAGGCTATGCATAACGAAGGCTTAACTCGTGCAGAAAGCAAACAATTCCAAGCTGTTAATGGTCACGAAATTTTAAATAAGGCTTTATCTTCTGCGGAGTTTAATAAAAAACTTACTATCGAAGAGAAAAAACAGTTCGAGGAAAGCAGAGATAATATTCTCAGTACTGTTGATTTAACTCACGATAAAGGTAAAACGAAAAGTCTTTCCGATAGTGATTACAACATTTCGTCAGATGGTAAAACCACAATTGAAGCAACAGGTGAAGATGTCGACATTCTGAAAATTGACTCTCTTGATGGCGATGACATCTCTTTAAGTGTTGAGAGTGGCGATTCCAAGCAAGTTATTCTTGCAGGTGAACTGAGATTAAGCGAGGATTATGCAGTAATTCTTGAGGGTTTAAAGGACGTTAACGCTGATTTCGGGTTAGATGTTCCCTCTGCGAACAAAATATTGGCATTGTGGGATGGTTATGACGGTGATGTTGTTGATTTCACAAAGGCTATGAAGAGTGGCATAATGTACGGACAGTACAATATGCGCAAGGATTTTGATAATAGTCGAATGGGAAGAAGTGTTCCCGATAACATCCGGGATGAATTGTTTATAACAGGCAGAGAATATAAACAAAGGGTTACCACCGAACAGAATGCCAATAAAAAAACAAAGGCAAATGCATCGAAAAATGGTGATTTTTCAATTACATTTGCAGAAGGTGTTAGTTACAAAAAACTTAATAAGAGTCAAAAAGCACAGGTCGATATGGCTCAGATAATTTCTCAGGCTATGGGTTTCAATCTTGAAGTATTCCGTTCTCCTAAAAATGCGCTTGGTCAAAGTATGGGTGAAAACGGCTCGTATAATACGAGTACAAATACAATGAGACTTGACATTGATGCAGGTACATTGGACGGTAAATCCCTTATTCTCTTTACACAGTCTCACGAATTAACGCACTTTATCAAGGAATGGTCTCCTGAAAAGTTCAAGGTTTTTTCAGACTTTCTTGTTGAAAAGTATGGTGAAAAAGATGTTCCTCTTCAAGTTCTCGTTCAGAGAAAAATTGATGAGTCTGTTAAGCAGACTGAGGCTGATAAGACAGGAAAACATCACGTGTTGTCGTACGATGAAGCACTCGAAGAGGTTGTTTGTGATGCGTGTGAAGATTTCCTTGCAGACCCTAATATTCAACAAACAATTCTTATGATTGCAGAGGTTGACCAAAGCATTGCACAGAAGATTAAAAACTTTATCAAAAACCTTATCAACAGGCTTGGCAAGGCTCTTCGCGGGTTAAAGGGGCAATCTCTTGCTGCACAATACACTCGTTCTCTTGATACTGAATCTATTCAGGAACTTAAAGATTTGTGGGTAACTGCACTTGTTGATTCAAGAGAAAATGTTCTTCAGGCGAGAAAAAATGATGCCGAAGCGCAAAAAAACACCACCGATGAGGGTGATGTGAAGCATCAAGCACGATTTAAGGGACATTCAAATATTGAAAATAATGGAAAAAAACGCTATAATAAGCACAGTTTTTATAGTAATTTTGATTCACTCGCTATGAATTGGGCACATCATCCTAATACAAAAGTTGGCGATACAAATATTTTCTTTAGAAATGATGTAGCCGTATTGGTAGAAGCCACAGATAACGGTTTTTTTGAAATATCGAGTGGTAACTATGAAGAAATGAGGTTTATTAATGAACAAGCACACAGAAAACCAAATAGAGGACTTTATGCAAATCTTAATAGAATTGAAGCTCGAAGAAACGCAGATTCTTGGGATTTGCAGTATGTTGAAAACGGAAGATATGATGTTCGAGATGCTCAACAGGATGAAAGCCAAGGAGTTCAAGTTGACTCCGAGAGAGACAATGAACATCTGCGGTCAGGTGATAAAGGAGAATCTGTAAAAAGACAAGATAGAGACTCTTTAGGTCGCACTTTAACCAAAGCACAACAATCATATTTTGCAGACTCTAAGATACGAGATGAAAATGGTAATCTTATGGTTATGTATCACGGTAGTCCTAAAGATGATATATCTTCTTTCAGGCTTAGTTTGGGTGGTGCATACTTTACGGCAAATTCTGATTATGCAAGAGAGTATGCGAGAGATGTGGGAAAAGTATATGAGGTTTACTTAAATATAACTAAACCTTTTGATACTCGAAACGCTGAGTGCAGAGCCATATTTGAAAAAGAATTTTACGGACAATGGGGTAATGGTGCTCCTTTGGGTGATAAAGGGTTACCTGATTGGACGGATGGCGATGACTTGATTGAGTTTCTTCAAGAAAAAGGCTATGACTATGACGGTTTATTGCTTGATGAAGGCGGTGTACCTGTTGAAACCGGAGTTAAAGACCGGGGAATATCCTATGTTGTTTTTGACAAGGCTAACCAAGTTAAATACACCGACAATCTAAAGCCTACCACCAATGAAGATATGAAATTCTCTATGCGTGAGAATGTCGAAGAAACAAAGGACCTTATTGCAGTTCATAATCTTTCAGAGGAAAACCTATTAAAAAGTTTGAAACTTGGCGGTCTTCCTATGCCATCTATTGCAATTATCAAAGCAAGAAATGGACACAATAATTTTGGAGATATATCTCTCGTATTTGATAAATCTACGATAGACCCTAAATTATCAAGATACAACAAGGTGTTTACAAGTGATGCATACACTCCTACATACCCTCATATTGACTATAAAATTGATAGTGAGGTTGTAGAAAAGGGTGTTGACGAGGTTGAACGCTTAATCAAGAGTAAAGGTTACGCTAAAGATGATTTTGGTTATCTTTCCTCAATAGATGGTGATAACTTTAGATACGGCAATACTGAAGAAGTTGCAAATAAAACAGCGTTGAAAGTCGCTTATTTAATTGATAAAGGTATTGATTTTACGCCAATATATGAAGAAAAACAGTATTCCGGTTTTGGACTATTTGATAATGAGGCTATAAAGTATATCGCTGATGCTATTGGAAAAGAACGAATAAATGAACTTCATAACAATACCGAAGGTGTTAAAAAAACTTTAGAGGAAATTCGCAACCTTGCAAGTGAGCAAAAAGCAGAAAAATACAAAGACAAAGAAGATTTGTTTAAGTTACTTAAAGAGAAACCATATTATGGAGAAAATAATTTTGGGTTTGCCCAAGCTCACGAGATTGTTGAAGGAGCATATAACTATTTCAATAATGGCACTCAAACAAAAATTGACGAGTGGCAAACAGGGAGAGCGATAAAAGATTTAATTGATAATGATGATTATAAAAAATGGGTAGACAACCTCTTTAATGGGTTTATTGAAAAGGAAGGTATCAGAAACAATGTGGATTTATTTACACCTTCCGGCAACAGAAGAAGTTTTGAGGCATTGCATTGGGAACATAATCTTGAAAATGTAATCAAATCTATGCGTACAGGGTTACAACAAGGAAATGCGTTATTTGGTAGTTCCATATATGGTGCTTCACAAGTTGAGTTGAAGAGTATTGCTGACATCAAAAATGAATCCGACAGACTTGTTGATGTCGATTCTGAAGACAACAAAGCATCATACCAAGAGAAACGCAAAGATTTAGAACTCAGGTTTACAGAGCTTGTTTCATCAATAGTAAAAGATAATGGTAGCAACGTTTTTATTGCTATGGATGATGCTTCTGCAGTGCTTGTTGAATCTGTACTAAAATGTAAAACCAAGACGGCTATGGACAATTATATCAAGCGAGAACTTGAGGGGTGGGGCAACTACTCAAACACATTAGCAGAGGACTTGATGGATATTGTCAAGGAACTTCGTGCCTTACCAACAGGCTACTTTGAAGCAAAACCGCAAAGAGCAGTTGTGTTTGATGAGGTAAAGGCTGTTATTGTTCCTGATAATTGTTCTCAAGAATTAAGAAAACAATTAGATTCAATGGGGGTTAATGTATTAACATACGAGAACGGAAATGATAACTCTCGTGTAGATGTTCTTAACTCTATTGAAGATGTTAAATTCCAAGACCGAGATTCCACAGGAAGGGAGTTAACTCCTGAGCAGGTCAAGTTCTTCAAAGATTCAAAGGTTAGGGATGCAGAGGGTAATCTTCGTGTAATGTATCATGGTACTCCTAACGGAGAATTTAATACCTTCCGCATTTCCGAAGGCGCACACAGTTCTCTTATGGCTCAGTATGGTGCAGGTTATTATTTCGATTCCAACAAAGATTCTGCAAAACGATATACAAACAACGTCAATAAAACATCGGGCAAGAGGAATCCGAAAGTGTACGAGGTATATCTCAACATTAAAAATCCCCTTGAGATAAACGATGAATATATGGGCGAGAACAAAGAGCGAGTTATCTCAAAGGAACAGTTCTTCGAGGTTGTAAATAGAGGAAATTACGAGTGGTTTTTTGAAAACGGAATGCCCTTTGAATTACAAAATTATCTTGGCAAGTCAAAATCAGAAATTCAACAAATGACAAGAGTAGATATTATCGGCAAATGGGTTGATATGGTCTACGATAGAGCATATTTTGAATCCGAAGTTCTTTCTGCAATGGTTAAAGCTTATCGTGGCGTTAGCATTCTTTCGGTTATGAAAGACGTATTCGGAAAAGATGGTGTCAAAGTTACTGATAAGTATGGTGAAATGTGGGTATCGTGGGATAACACTCAAATCAAAAATACCGACAACCTCAATCCTACCGAGAACGATGACATCAGGTATCAGGACCGTCCATATCAACCTTCTCTTGAAGACCTTGGCATTGATTACAAGGAAGAAAATGAGAGACTTAAAGCGGATGCAGATAGGCTTAAAGAGATGCTTAAACTCCAAGGCACTGTTACACACGGCAAGGTTCTCGCAAAGGCAAGTTACGAGGGTGTTGCAAAAAAACTTCTTCACAGTTTCGGTATGAAACGAGTAATCGATGCAGACCTTGTAAAAGAACTTGTGAATAGGCTCGATTCCTTCTATTCGTACATCATCAATGAGGATGATTTGATGTGGGATGAAATGTTTGATAAGTCAATGGATATTGCAAAGTGGTTGGATGGTAAATTACCCGAACAGGTTGTTTACAAAAATCCTAACGCGGTTGAAATTTTACGGGACATCCGTGAAAAAGGAATAATGTTGAGCGACAAGCAGAAAGAAGAAGCAGCATATTATGCAGGTTCTCTCTCGGCTTATCGTAAAATGAATTTCGGTAACTTCAAAATTGTTAACGAGGGCGGTATTTCTCTTACTGATTTATGGGAACAGATAGTATCTGATTATCCGGGCGCAATAAGTCAGGAATACATCGAACAGGGCGAGGTTGCAGAAAATCTTCCTTCTCTTATAGTAGAGGTCGTTGAACTTATGCGACAGACTGAGAATGTCATCAACGATGAAAACAGATTAAGTTACCTGAGAGATATGGCAACGGAAATCTATGATTCCTATTGGAGTATTCCTACTGTCAAAACTCTTGCCGACAAACATCAGCAACAAGTGAATCTTCTTAAGAGTAAGCACAAAGCGGAAATGGATGCTCTCAAAGATAAGAACGACACCAAACTCAAAAATACCAAGGAATATTATCAAGATATGGTTCGTAAAATTCGTGCCGATAAGGATGCCAAGCTCAATGCATACAAGGAACGAGTTACGGAGCAGAAGAAGAAAAACGTTGAGGGTAGAAATAAAACTGCTACCAAGAACAAGATTAAGAGAGTTATTAAAACCCTTGAAAGTCTTTATGGTAACCCCACCAAGGAGAAAAACGTAAAGATTGAATTTCAGGATATGGTTAAAAAGGCTCTTATTATGGCGGATGCTATATTCGATAGCGGAAACATATCTTCTTCCGATATTCTTTCGGGTAACCTTACAATCAGGTTGGGTGAAAACGAAAGGAAAAAGCTTGATGAATGGAGAAAGGTTTACGAAAGAAGGCAAGATTATCGTGACAAGCTTGATGTATTGGAGTCTTCCGGTAAAGTGAATCAGAAAACTCACGATGAATTGCTTGATATGATAAGCAGATGTAATAAAAAACTCAATGCTCTTAGCAGAAACCTTTCTGATGTTGTTGAAAGACAGAGAGCCGAACTTAATGATAATTCGGTACAGGATGCGATTGATTCATTGGTTGAAGCATATAAGTCATTGGAAGACTCCACTGAAGGTTATGCTAAAGCAGCATATAATGATTATGTTGCAAAGAGGCTTGATGCTCTTAAAACATCCCTTAAGAATACAACCGTTAAGACTATGACCTTAACTCAGTTGGATGAGGTTTATCAGGCATACAAGATGGTTCTTACAACTGTCAGAACGGCAAACGAACTATTTGTTAATAATAAGAGAATGTCTGTTACTGAAATGGGTGAAGCGGTAATCCGAGAGGTTGAAAATGTTGCTAAACCTACCGATGATAAGGTTGCCGCATTGCGAGACATCAGAAAGTATTCATGGGAAGAACTCAAACCTATATATGCATTTGAGAGAATTGGCTCAAAAACCCTTCTTGAATTGTTTAAAGATGCTCGTAAGGGCGAAGATGTTTTGGGAAGAGATGTGGCAGATGCACAAAGTTTCTTCCGGGAAAAGAGTAGGACCTATGGCTATGATTCTTGGGACTTTGATGAAAGAAAAGATTTCAAACTTGCCGATGGCAGAACATTCAATATAAGCCTTCAGGAGATTATGTCCATTTATGCATATAGCAAACGTGAACAGGCTCTTGACCACATTACAAAAGGTGGTTTTGTATTCGATGACAAGGAGTTCTTTACTGATACTAAAGAGAAAGGGTTAAAAGGTAAAATAAAAAAGGAAAGAACTACTGTAGAAGCATACAGGCTCAATGATGATGTATTCTATAAGATTATCAATTCTTTAACCAAGGAACAGAAGAAGTTTATTGACGATATGCAAGAATATCTGTCTGCGGTTATGGGTGCAAAGGGTAACGAAGTTTCGAGGGTGCTTTATGGTATCGACCTTTTCAAAGAAAAATATTATTTCCCTCTTATGTCATCCAATGATTTTATTCAGCAGACCAATAACCCTGTTGGAGAAGTTGCTCTTAAAAACTCAGGTATGGCGAAGGCAACAGTGCCTCACGCAAGGAATCCTATCGTTTTGCAAGGATTTATGGATGTATGGTCCGGTCACGTTAACAAAATGAGTACATATCACGCTTTTGTATTGCCTATTGAAAATCTTAATAAGGTATTCAATTACACAGGTTATGCTCGTGATAATCGCTCTGTTTCTGTACAGACAATTCTCAAAGGTGTTTATGGCGATGCGGTCAACAGATACATCACAAACTTTATCACAGACCTTAATGGTGGCATTAAAACACAAAGTTCAGGTAATTGGGTAACGAAAGGCATTAGCAGGTTTAAGAAAACTGCGGTTGCAGCTTCCACATCGGTTGTTGTTCAGCAGCCTACGGCTATTGTTCGTGCTATGGCAATGATTAACCCGAAATATTTCGTTCACAAGTCTGACGGTCTTAAACATAACGAGGCTTGGGAAGAACTGAAAAAGTATGCTCCTATTGCTATCGTTAAGGAAATGGGCGGTTTCGATGTGGGTAGCGGTAAGCAAGTTGCTGACTATATCACCGCAAAGACCTATAAAGGCAAGGATAAGGTGAAAGGTTTCGTCACCGACAGTTCCTACAGAGACGAGGCTTTTATGTGGGGTGCAACGAAAGCCGATGAAAGTGGTTGGATTACCATTTGGAATGCAGTTAAGAGGGAAATTGCAGATACCACTACACACAAGGTCGGTTCTGACGAGTTTCTTAAGGCTTGTGGCGAAAGATTTACCGATATAATCACTTATACTCAGGTATATGATTCTGTCTTCTCTCGTAGCGGATTTATGCGTAATAAAGGCGAGATTTCCAAGATGGCAACATCCTTTATGGGTGAGCCTACAACCTCATTCAATATGCTTTACAATGCCGTTCTTCAGGCTAAGAGAGGTAATATTAGCAAAGGTGAAATGACAAAGATAATGGGTGCTACAGTTAGTTCCATTATTCTCGCTTCCATTGCAAAATCTCTGATTTATGCTCTCCAAGATGATGACGAGGATGAGTCTTATGCGGAAAAGTATGCTCAGGCATTAACAAACAGTTTGAGTGAAGACCTTTTTATTCCGAACATGTTGCCTTATGTAAGTGACATCACATCTCTTCTTAGTGGTTGGGATGTTGAGAGAACCGATATGGCAATATTGAAAGATTTCAAAGATGCTGTTGATGGTTTGGACAGTTCTTCTAAATCACTTTGGAGAAAAATCGAAGACCTTGCCGGAGCAGTTGCTGCCTTCGGTGGAATCCCTGCAAAGAATGTTATGAGAACAGTTCGAGAAATGTATAATCTGATGGCAAATGTTCTTGATGACAATATTTCAAGTGCGAGTGATGTGGGCGATGCTATTGTTGAAACATTCACAGGCGAAACATCTTCATCCGACATCAACGAAGCTCTTGAAAAAGGCAAGACCGATAAGGCAAAGAAAATCATAAATGACCTTGTTTCCGATAAAATTAAGCAAGGTAAAACCGAAAAAGAAGCAAAGGCATCTATTAAATCATCTGTAACAAGTTATTGGAAGGAGTTATACCTTCAGGCATACAGAGATAAGGATAATGCTGAAATGCTTCGTATTCGTCGAATACTTCAATCTACAGGTCTTTATGACGATGTTGTTGAGACTTGCTCCAATTGGATTAAAAGTATGAAGGACGAAAAAACAACAGATACCACATTTAAAAAGTGGTAAAAATACTCAGGGGGGTGGGTTTAGAAACTCATCCCCCTTGTGCTATTCTTTTAAAAAAAGAACGGACAAGGGGGAGTTGATATGAAAAAATCATATTACAATATCACGCTTGATATTAAGGGTATACAATCACAGGCTGTTCTGCGTGTAAAACAATTTGATACAAGCAGAGTTATATATATGAGCCTTACTGATGGCGGAAAACCTTATACAATAGGTGATAAATGCTATGCAGTATTTGAGGCTATAAAACCGGACGGCACAAAGGTAGGCAACAATTGTTATATTGAAAAAAATAAAATAGTCTACGAAATAACTGAACAAACTGTAGCAGCTTCGGGTATCGCTAATTGTGAGGTTAGTTTGTACGATGCTGATGGCGGTCTTATTACATCACCGAGATTTACTTTAATTATTGACCGAAAATTAGTTACCGGTGACGAGTTTACATCAAGCAGTGAATACACAAGTTTGGTAGAGTGCCTTATAAGAGCCGAAGCATCGGAAAAAGAAAGAGAGGATGCAGAAGACGAAAGGCGTGATACTTGGAACACTGTCCTTGATTCTCCTAAAGTATGGGAACTCAAAGGCGGATGTATTTACAGGGTTTCAGGTTTCGTTGCAATTGATAATGAAGGTGTAGGCTTTTATGTTGCTGATAAATCACTTCTTGTTGTCAACAAAGACGGAGATAAAACAATTTTTTATCTTTTCCTTGGCGGATATGGTGACTTTCCTTACGACATTATAATTGGCGCAACAGACGGTACAACGGCTGATTGGTACGGTGTTGAAAGTGAACGAAAGAAAGTTTACGAAATAAACGATAAATCAACACACGAAGGCTATCCCTCTCCTTTAGCGGTTTATAATTTCGTTAATGAAGCGTTAAAAAACGTATTTACACAGGAGTTAAGTAATGATTTAAAAACATTT
This sequence comes from Clostridia bacterium, assembly GCA_017626295.1. Taxonomy (GTDB): domain Bacteria; phylum Bacillota; class Clostridia; order Oscillospirales; family Acutalibacteraceae; genus DTU089. The sequence continues at coordinate 135,951 of JAGAJB010000038.1, forward strand.
TTCAACAATATACAAACACTCCTTCCACAGATTGCTTATGTTACAGAAGACAATATTGGTAACGCTATTATTCAAAATGCAAAAGATATTGTATCTGTTTTAGAAAATCAACCATCTGAGGAGCCCGAAGAACCTGATACACCAACAGATAAAACTCTTGTGAGCATATCTGCAACTTATACGGGTGGGAATGTTGCTGCCGGTAAAGATGTGTCGTCATTGACAGACGTTATAGTTACAGCAACATACTCTGATGGCAGTACATCAGATGTAACAGACTACACATTAAGTGGTGAAATTGCAGAGGGCGAAAATACAATTATAGTTATTTACGAAGGCTTGACAACTACATTTACGGTCATAGGCGAGGAAGTGTCAATTGATGAAAATGCAGTGAATATCTATACAGGCTTTTTGGGTATGGACTCAACATCAACATCTGAACCTACAACAAATGATACTTATCCCAATGCGGTGTGTTCCGAGGTAATGTATAAGCCTTCTATTGGTGATGGATACGATGAACTCTATAGATATGATGTAAAACTGAACTCTAATATAACCGATACCTCGAAGATAAACTGGAAAACTTATGACAGCAGTGGTGCAAGAGCAAGCAGTCTCACCGGTGATACTATACCGAACATTAGTTCTGACTATGGTATAAGGTTAAATATTTTTGACCAAACAGCAACGGCAGATGGAAGTAATGCGGTAATTGAAGGCTTTACAATAACTGTTAATGCCATCTCAGGTGTAAAAGGTATATTTGAATATGGCATTAACGATTTAAGGGGGTAAAAGATAATGGGAATGTATGATATTAACGGACAAATATTATCCTCTGAAAATGTTATAGCAGAAGATAAAAATAGTATTGATTTGTGGGAAATGGGTCAGTGGTCTCCTTGGAACGGAGTTGCAAATTCCTATACAGCAAAGGCTAGAACTAAAGACTTTATCAATGACTCAATAGAGAGGGTAATAACTAAAGATGGTGCAGAAATAGTCGCTTTAGCGTGGGACTCAAAAGGGAACTATATAGGTTTTTGGAATGAGAAACAAGGTGTGTATCAGAAAGCCGAGGCGAGTTATTGTACTTGTTGTGATATTGCTCTGTTGAGGATTAACAATCCTACTTATAAATTTAAACTTAATTACAGAAATACAACTAATGTAACTATTGATTCGTTAGACGAATGTAAAAATATTTATTTACTAACCGCAGGAGAACTGCCCTTTGAAGAGAGGGTACTTCCGTCAACAGTAATTGTAGCCGCACACAATTCGTCAGGCATTGACAAACAGATTGCAGACTACGTTTGTGATGGTGTTAATGACGAAGTGGAAATACAAAAAGCATTAGATGCTTTCGCTTTAACATCGGGTACAGTCATTCTTTGTAACGGTAATTATAACATTGATTCATTGTATGATACAGGCAATGCAGAACTCGGAAAATTTGGTCTTTATATTTCAAAATCTTCGGTAAACCATTCAGTTATCATTAGGGGAATGAACCATCCGAATAGAGTTAAAAACTATGGCGTTGGTGTTGCCCCCACACTTCGATTAAGTGATGAGGTTTATGATGCTTTAGCAGATGATGAAAAGGTTACAATACTTGGTGCGTTACCAACAGACCTATCAAATCCATCAAGAACATATCCGAACTTGAACTTGACTATTGAAAATCTTGCAATAAATGTAAAAGGCAATCAAAAAGCAATAATTATGATTGACGGAACTTATTGTTCCAATATGAGAATTGATTACTTTATGTGTTCTCCTGATAGTGACCAATCCACAGCATACGCAGGAACAGGCAAACACTTTAAAACCACTCCTAATGAGGGTTGTATCGGTATCAGAACTTTATTGGGTCAAAACTTTGGTACAGGTTATTATATTAACAACTGTTTCATTTGGGGTATGTATGTTGCTTATGATATTGGTGGAGAACACTTAATCGCCCAGAACTGTGGTTGCAGATTGTGTTATTACTCATTTAGATTTAATGGGTTTGGTAATTCCAACTTAAACGCTCATCCTTTAACGCTTATAAATTGTTGTGAGGAATCATGCAAAGCAAGTATGTATTTCTGCACAAGTACCAAAAAACAGTCTGTAAACATCGTTGATTACAATATGGAAATTAGAATGACAGAGGGTGCGTGGGGCAGAGAAACTCTTGCGGTTGAAGAAACACCGGGAAGTTTTTGTGGTAATATTACATTTCTTGCTAATGAGCAAGATTATACAAACAGGGAATCAATCGCTTTTTGGGAAAATGGTAGCGGAACAAATATTTTAACGAGAAATCTTGCGCATAAATCTTCAGGTACAACATCAGAAAGACCTACTGCACCAAATTTAAATCAACAGTATTTCGATACCACTTTAAATAAGATGATTGTTTACATTAATGGTAAATGGGTTGATATGATGGGTGTATCAGTGTAAGGCGGTGAGAATATGACAGAAAAAATACTTTTAATTGCATCGGTGCTGACCGCCCTTAGTGTTATTATCGCCACAGTAGTTAAGATTTATAAGTTCATCCGCAAGTGCGAAAAGTGGATAGAGACTAAGGACAAGCACGATAAAGAACAGTATGTTCAAATTCTCCGTCTTGTAATTATGACCCCCGAAATGCCGTTGTCCGAAAGGATAGCGGCAGGGGATATATATGTAAATCAGTTGTACAAAAACGGCGGTGTCAAGCAGAAATACAATGAACTGCTTGATATATTCAAAGAAGAACACAAGGAGTGATTTATAATGAATGCAAGTAAAGTTGTTGCTCTTGCTCAATCTTGGGTTGGTAAGAAAGAAAGCAACGGTACACACAAAGAGATAATAGATATTTATAACTCTTATACTCCTCATCCGAGAGGCTATAAAATGACTTATGATGCCCCTTGGTGCGCTACTTTTATTTCTGCGATTGCAATTAAATTGGGATATACAGATAAAATTCCTGTTGAATGCAGTTGC